>NZ_JAFAGT010000007.1 GCF_019237615.1 Roseateles sp.
GACTACGTAGATAGTTCATTGACATCGCAAATTCAAGCGAATTACATGGGTACAAATACCTAGTCATCTGCCCAAGCAAAAGCGGCCTGCCTCATAGAGAGAACAGGCCGCTTGGCGGGCTTGGGGTGCGGGGAACTTCAGATTAGCATCCGCCGCCATGGACGCCGAACAGCCCTCCGCCGACAGCCCCAGTTCCGCCCCCAAGAAGCGCCCCAAGCCGGGCGAGCGCCGCACGCAGATCCTGCAGGTGCTTGCGGGCATGCTGGAGCAGCCTGGTGCCGACCGCATCACGACGGCGGCGCTGGCGGCCCGGCTCGACGTCAGCGAGGCGGCGCTCTACCGCCATTTCGCCAGCAAGGCGCAGATGTTCGAGGCGCTGATCGACTTCATCGAGAGCAGCGTCTTCGGCCTGGTCCACCAGATCGTCGACAACCCCAATCCCCTGCCGCCGCCCGGCAAGGCTGCGCGCATCGCCAGCGTCATCCTGCAGTTCGGCGAGAAGAACCCGGGCATGACGCGTGTCATGGTGGGCGACGCCCTGGTCTTCGAGAACGAGCGCCTGGTGGCACGCATGAACCAGTTCTTCGACCGTATCGAGTCCTCGCTGCGCCAGGTGCTGCGCACGGCGGCCGAGGCCAAGGGCTCGCTGACGCCTACCGTGCAGGCCAATGCCCAGGCCTCGGTCTGGGTCAGCTTCATCATCGGCCGGCTGCAGCGCTATGCGCGCTCGGGCTTCAAGCGGCTGCCGACGGAGCAGCTGGAAGCATCCCTGAAAGCCATTGGCTGACACATCGCCTCCTACACTGGCGGAATGTCTGCCGCGCTTGAATCCTTCCTCGCCCGCGCCGAGGGGCTGCTGACCCGCCTGGAAGCGGTCCTGCCCCACGCCGCCACGCCGCCCGACTGGGCGGTGTCCACCGCCTTCCGTGCCCGGCGCCGCCATGGCACGCTATGCCTGGAGCCGGTCCGCCAGATCAGCCGCATCCGGCTGTCGGACCTGCGGGAGGTGGAGCCGCAGAAGGAGCGGCTGCTGCGCAACACGGCGCAGTTCGTCGCCGGCCGGCCGGCCAACAACGTGCTGCTGACGGGCGCCAAGGGCACGGGCAAGAGCTCGCTGATCAAGGCCGTGCTGAACGAGTTCTCGGGCCAGGGCCTGCGCCTCATCGAGGTCGACAAAGCCGACCTCGTGGACCTGCCGGACCTGATCGAGCAGGTCGCAGCCCGCCCGGAGCGCTTCGTCGTTTTCTGCGACGACTTGAGCTTCGACGAAGGCGAGGCCAGCTACAAGGCGCTGAAGAGCATCCTTGACGGCTCGGTGGCCGCGGCCAGCGACAACGTCCTGATCTACGCGACGAGCAACCGCCGGCACCTGTTGCCCGAGAAGATGGTCGACAACCTGGGCGGCAGCCACGGCGAGCATGGCGAGATCCACCCTGGCGAGGCGGTGGAGGAGAAGATCTCGCTGTCCGAGCGTTTCGGCCTGTGGATCAGCTTCTACCCCTTCAGCCAGAACGAATACCTGGCCATCGTGGCCCAGTGGCTGCGCCATTTCGGCCTGGATGACGCCGCCATCGAGGGTGCGCGCCAGCAGGCGCTGATCTGGGCGCTGGAGCGCGGCTCCCGCTCGGGCCGCGTGGCCTTCCAGTTCGCGCGCGACATGGCGGGGCGGGTCGAATGAGCGGACGTCCCATCACCGAGGTCGCCGTGGGCGTGCTGGTCAGGCCCGATGGTGAGTTCTTGCTGACCTCGCGCCCGGAGGGCAAGGTCTATGCCGGCTATTGGGAGTTCCCGGGCGGTAAGGTCGAGGCCGGCGAGACCGTCGAGCAGGCGCTGGCGCGTGAGCTGCGCGAGGAGATTGGCATCGAGATCGGTGCCGCCCACCCGTGGAAGACGGAGATTTTCGACTACCCCCATGCGCTGGTACGGCTGAACTTCTGCAAGGTCTTCGACTGGACCGGCGAGTTCCAGATGCTGGAAGGCCAGCAGATGGCCTGGGCCAGCCTGCCGGTGCAGGTCAGGCCCGTGCTCCCGGGAACCATTCCCGTGCTGAAGTGGTTTGCCGAGGAGCGCAGCCACGCCGGTGCGACTCACCTAGACTGAAGCAATGAACTGGCTCGATGAAGTGAAATGGGACGACAAGGGCCTCGTGCCCGTCATCGCCCAGGAGCAGGGCACGGGCGACGTGCTGATGTTCGCGTGGATGAACCGCGAGGCGCTGGCTTTGACGGCCGAGCGCGGCCAGGCCGTCTACTGGAGCCGCTCGCGCAACAAGCTCTGGCACAAGGGCGAGGAGAGCGGCCATTTCCAGCAGGTGCACGCGATTCGGCTGGACTGCGACAACGACGTCGTGTTGCTGACCATCACCCAGCTCGGGCACGAACCCGGCATCGCCTGCCATACCGGCCGCCACAGCTGCTTCTTCCAGAAGCTGGAGAGAGGCGTCTGGACCGCCACCGAGCCGGTGCTGAAGGACCCGGGCAAGATCTATGAGTGACGACATCCTCTCCCGCGTCGGCGCGGTCATTGAATCCCGCAAGGGTGCCGACCCGGGCACCAGCTACGTCGCCAAGCTCTTCGACAAGGGCCTGGACGCCATCCTGAAGAAGGTCGGCGAGGAGGCCACCGAGACCGTCATGGCGGCCAAGGACGGCGATCCGAAGAAGGTCGTCTACGAGGTGGCCGACCTGTGGTTCCACAGCATGGTCGCCCTGGCCCATTTCAACCTGAAGCCCGAGGACGTGCTCAGGGAACTTGCGCGTCGCGAAGGGCTCTCGGGCCTGGAAGAATTCGCCTCCCGAAACGCGAATCGAAAGCCCCACCCATGAGCGACAACCTCAGCCCCGTCACGATGGACGCCGCCACGCCTGTCGAGAAGTTGGCCAGCCTCAAGCAGCTGACCATGGTGACCTACATCCTCTATGCGCTGAGCGCCTTCACGGGCTTCACGGGGCTGGTCGCGATCATCATCAACTATGTCAAGCGTGAGGACACGGCGGGCACGATCTACGCCAGCCATTTCACCTGGCAGATCCGTACCTTCTGGTGGAGCCTGGTGTGGATGATCCTGGGGGCTGTCACGGTCCTCATCGGCGTGGGCTTCCTGATTCTCTTCATTGACGGGATCTGGGTGCTCTACCGCATCGTCAAGGGCTTCCTGAACTGGAACGACGGCAAGCCCATGCCCGTCTGAAAGGAAATCCCAGCGTGTCCCATGACCCGAACTGCCTGTTCTGCAAGATCGTCGCCGGCCAGATCCCGAGCAAGAAGGCCTACGAGGACGAGGACATCCTCGCCTTCCACGACATCCACCCGTGGGCGCCCGTCCATGTCCTCATCATCCCCAAGCGCCACATCGCGTCGATGGCGGACGTGACCGAGGCCGAGGCTGGCCTGCTGGGCCGCATGACGGCCCTGGGTCCGCGGCTGATGAAGGAGCTGGGCGTGACCAACGGCTTCCGCCACGTCATCAACACCGGGCCGGACGGCGGGCAGGAGGTGTATCACCTGCATCTGCATGTCATGGGCGGGCCCCGGCCCTGGTTGAAGGGCTGAGCCCCGCGTGTCCGCGGTGAAGGCCCGACTCCCCGCATGGAGTCGGGCGTGGGTTCGTCCCTCACCTAGAATTTGAGCCAGTCCTCAAGGAGTCAACATCATGGGTTCATTCAGCATCTGGCACTGGCTGATCGTCCTCGTCGTCGTCATCGCCATCTTCGGCACCAAGAAGCTGCGCAACGTGGGTTCCGACCTGGGCGCGGCGGTCAAGGGGTTCAAGGACGGCATGAAGGACGGCGTGGCCGATGCGCCGGCCGCGCCGCCGCAGCAGGTCGGCACCAGCAAGGCCAACGACCCGAACACGGTCGACGTCGACGCCAAGACCAAGTCCTGAGACGCCAGTCCTGAGTCCGACGAGTGCTTGACTTCGGCTTCGACAAGATCGCGCTGATCGGCGCGGTGGCATTGATCGTCATCGGCCCCGAGAAACTGCCTCGCGTAGCCCGCACGGTGGGCACGCTGCTGGGCAAGGCGCAGCGCTACGTGGCCGACGTGAAGGCCGAGGTCAACCGCTCCATCGAGCTGGAGGAGCTTCAGAAGATGAAGTCCCAGTTCGAGACGGCAGCGCGCGACGTGGAGCAGAGCGTGCGTCAGGAGGTGGACTCCGCCGCGCAGGCGCTGAACCAGACCTGGCAGGACGTGACCGGCGATGCGTCCTACGAGGCCGGCTCCTCGATTGCCCTGCCGCCACCCGAGTACCACCATCCGAGGAAGAACTGGCGCCTCAAGCGCGGCGCGACGCCGCTGTGGTTCAAGCAGAAGGCCGGCGTGCGCCGCCATACCCAGTCGGGGGCGGCGCGTGTCGCGCGCTTCCGCCCACCGAAACGCTGAGCCATGAGCTCCTTCCAGAATCCCGACCGCGATGAACTGGCCGGCACCGAGCAGCCCTTCGTCGCCCACCTGATGGAGCTGCGCGACCGGCTGCTGCGCGCCATCGTCGCCATCGCCGTCTGCTTCGGCGTGCTGTGCATCTATCCCGGCCCCGGACATCTCTACGACCTGCTCGCGGCGCCGCTGGTGTCCCATCTGCCCGAAGGCACGCGGATGATCGCGACCAACGTCATCGCGCCCTTCTTCGTGCCGATCAAGATCACCATGCTGGCCGGCTTCCTGCTGGCCCTGCCCGTGGTGCTCTACCAGGCCTGGGCCTTCGTCGCGCCGGGCCTGTACTCGCACGAGAAGCGCCTGGTGCTGCCGCTGGTCGTGTCCAGCACGCTGCTGTTCTTCGCCGGCGTGGCCTTCTGCTACTTCTTCGTCTTCGGCCAGGTCTTCAAGTTCATCCAGAGCTTCGCGCCCAAGAGCATCACGGCGGCGCCGGACATCGAGGCCTACCTGGGCTTCGTGATGAACATGTTCATCGCCTTCGGCGCGGCCTTCGAGGTGCCGGTCATCGTCGTCGTGCTGGCGCGCATCGGCGTCGTGTCGGTGGACAAGCTGCGCGAATGGCGCGGCTACTTCATCGTCGTCGCCTTCATTGTCGCGGCCGTCATCACGCCGCCGGACATCGTCTCCCAGCTGGCGCTGGCCATCCCGATGTGCCTGCTCTACGAGCTGGGCCTGTTTGCGGCCGGCTACTTCGTTCGCCACACCAAGGCGCCCGACGAGACCGACCAGACGACCGATCAGTCGTCCTGATCGCGCTGCGGCCGGGGCCGCTGCGCCACGGCGAGCTGGAAGGCCATGGCCTTGCCGCTGCGCTGCACGCCCACCTCGACCTGGCTGCTGGGCTTGAGCGCCGCGACGCTGGTCAGCAGCTCGGCCGGCGTGGCGACGGCATGCGCGCCGATGCGGGTCAGCACGTCGCCGGGCTTGATGCCGGCCCGGGCCGCCGGCGCATCGGCGACGACGCCGCCGACCAGCACGCCCTTGGCGTTGCCCAGTTTCAGCGCCTCGGCCAGTTCGGGCGTCAGCTCGCGCGTCTGCACGCCTATCCAGCCGCGCGCGACGACGCCGTCCCGCAGCAGCGCTGCGGCCACCTGGCGCGCCACGTCCACGGGAATGGCGAAGCCTATGCCCAGCGAGCCACCGCTGCGCGAGAAGATGGCCGTATTGATGCCCACCAGCCTTCCATCGGCGTCCACCAGCGCACCACCCGAGTTGCCGGGGTTGATGGCCGCGTCCGTCTGGATGAAGTTCTCGAAGGTGTTGATGCCCAACTGGCTGCGGCCCAGTGCCGAGACGATGCCCGACGTGACCGTCTGGCCGACGTTGAAGGGGTTGCCTATGGCCAGCACGGCGTCGCCGACGGCCAGGCTGGCCGCATCGCCCAGCGCGATGACAGGCAGGTCGGGCAGCTCGATCTTCAGCACGGCCACGTCGGTTTCGGGGTCGGTGCCGACGAGCCGGGCGCGCGCCTGGCGGCCGTCGGTGAGCATGACCTCGATGTCGGCGGCGCCTTCGACGACATGGCTGTTCGTCAGCAGCACGCCATCGGCCGAGATGATGACGCCCGAGCCCAGGCCCAGCTGCGGGCCGCTGCGCGGCTGGCGCGGGGCGAAGGGGAAGCCGGGGAAGCCGAGCGTCGGGTCGCGGCCCCGGCCGGTCGCGCCGGGCGGCGCCTTGCTGGCCGTGATGCTGACGACGGCCGGTGCTGCGACTCGGGCGGCATGGGCGTAGCCGGCACGCACGACCGAGGCGGGCGGGGAGGGCGGCAGGGCGATCTGGCTGGCTGTTCGTGCCGTCTGCGCCGTGGGCGGGTCGCGCCAGCGGGTGGTCTGCAGCCATTGCGGCCGCAGCGTGGCGACGACGAAGACGGCGGCCAGGGCCACGGTCACAGCCTGCGCGAAAATCAGCCAAAGCCGTTTCAACACCCCAACATCCCCATCAAGCCATGACCGATCGCGCCGCGCTGGAGCTCAGCCTGAACCAGTTGCTGGAGCCCTCGCGCTTCAAGGATTATGGGCCGAACGGTCTGCAGGTCGAGGGGCGCGCCGAGGTCCGCCATCTGGCCTGCGGGGTCACCGCCAGCCTGGCGCTGATTGACGCCGCCATCGCAGCCGGGGCCGATGCCCTGCTGGTCCACCACGGCCTGTTTTGGCGCGGCCAGGACGGCCGCGTGACGGGCTGGATGAAGCAACGGCTGGCGCGGCTGCTGGCCCACGACATCAACCTGTTCGCCTACCACCTGCCGCTGGACGCCCACCCGACGCTGGGCAACAACGCCCAACTCGGCGCACGCCTGGGCTGGGCGGCGGACGGGCGCTTCGGCGACCAGGATCTGGGCTTCACGGCGGCCATCGCGCCGACGGATCTCGGCGCGATGACGGCGCTGCTGTGCGAGTGCCTGGGCCGCGATGTGACGGCCGTGCCCGGCGACGGCCGCCCGCTGCGTCGCGTGGCCTGGTGCACCGGCGGTGCGCAGGGCTACTTCGAGGGGGCAATAGCGGCCGGCGCGGACGTCTTCGTTACCGGCGAGATCTCGGAACCCCAGGCCCATTACGCCCGCGAGACCGGCGTCGCCTTCATCGCCGCCGGCCACCATGCCACCGAGCGCTACGGCGTGCAGGGCGTGGGCGCCCGCGTCGCGCAGGAGCTGGGCCTGAGCTGGCAGTTCATCGACGTGGACAACCCGGCCTGAGCACCTGCGCCTAACGCTGGCCTAACGCGATGGCCCGTGGTGCCGCCTAGCATGCGGCGATGGACTCCTGCCCCTGCTGCGCCCCCGTGAGGTGATCCCTGCGCCTGTCGCACTCCTCGGTGGTCTGGGCCCGTGCCGCGGGCAGGCGCGTGACGTCGGAGCGGGCAGGTGGACGACCGAGTGCATGGCGACTGGCGTCGCCGCGACGCCGGCAGATGGCCTTCGGCGTCGTGCTGATCGGACACGCGGCGCTGTTGCTGCTGGCCTGGCAGGCGCGGTGGCTGCCGGCTGCTCCCGGCGACATGCGCCATGCCGTGGAATTGCGCGTGGTGCGGCCCGCGTCTCGCCCACGCGCGCGGGTGGCCCGCGTTGAAGCCTCGTGGCCGGCCGTTGCGCCGGCCGCTCTCCCGCTGGTCCTGCCGCCTGCGCTGCACGGCATTGCGGAGATGTCCGCCGCGGGAAGCGTGGCGGCCCCCGGCGTCCCGGTGGGCGGCGCGGCGGGCCTGCCCGACCTGGCCGCATCGGGCGTGCGCGGGCTGGACCTCAAGCCCAGCGCCGAGATCCTGCGCGGCGCGCTGCCCAACCCGGCCACGACCGACCCGCGCAGCAACGCGCCCAAGCCCACCTTCGAGGAGCGCATTGCAATGGGGCTGGACCCCGGCTTGTGCGTGAAGCTGGATCGCGATCCCGACGGCCAGGTGCGCCGCCGCATGGGGCGGCTGGTGGATGCCTTGTCGCTGCTGCAGGCCACGCATGGCGTGGGGACCAGGGGCGTGAAGGTGTGCGAGTCACTCAGCCCGCGGCGGTCAGCGCATAGTCGATTGCCGCGCGGACAGCCGCCACCTGTGCGGCATTGCACTGCGCGGCCGAGGCGCGCGGGCTGTCGGGGTAGACCTCGGTGGTCGTCGCGAAGCGGGCGCCGGTGATGGCGGCACACAGGCCCCACTGGCTGACGGGAAAGTTGATGACGCCGGGAGACTGCAGCGCCGACGCGTTGATCTGGCCGTTCGCGTCCGGCGGCGCGATGTGCGTGACCGCGGCCACCGCGTCGATGACGGCGCGCTGGAAGGCCGGCTGCGGCCGGGCGATGTCGTCCACCAGATAGAAGCCGTCGGGGATGTGGCCCGGCACGAAATCCTTGCCATCGCGCGCCGCGAGGGCAGGGCGGAACTCCGACTCGTCCGAGTTGGTCGTCTCGTGCAGGTCGATGTGCATCAGCACACGGCCGCGCAGCGGCGCGAGCAGGGCCACCAGGGCCGCGGATTCTCCGGCGGCGCTGCCTTCGCGGAAGTTGCGGTTGGGATCGAGCGCGTCGAAGTTCCAGCGCTGCACCCGTTCGTAGGCCCAGGGGCTGACGCAGGGCGCCACCAGCAGGTTGGCGCGCCCTGCGACCTCCTGCCCGTGGTCGCGGACGAACTGCAGCGCACCGTGCACGCCGCTGGTCTCGTAGCCATGCACGCCACCGGTCACGACGAGGATGGGCAGATCCTCGCGCCAGCCGTGGCTGCGGATGGCAAGCAGCGGAAAGCGCTCACCGTCGTAGACCACGGCACCGTATTCGCCGATGTCATAGTCCCGCCGCAACGGCTCGATGGCGGCGAGCACGTCTGCCGCATAGCTGCGCCGCCTGACGAGGCGCTCGCGCCAGGCGCCGATCTCGGCCTCGCCCCAGGGCTGGCCGGGCCTGCCGATGGGAAAGCTCATGGCCTGGCCCTCTCGCTGGCGATCCAGGCGCTGATGCGTTGCTCCAGCAGCGGCAGCGGCATGGCGCCCTGGTCGATGACGGCGTTGTGGAAGCGGCGCTGGTCGAACCTGGTGCCCAGCTGGGCTTCGGCGCGCGCGCGCAGCTCCTTGATCTTCAGCTCGCCCATCATGTAGCTCAGCGCCTGGCCAGGCTGGGCGTAGTAGCGGTCCACTTCGGCTGCCATGAAGACGGGGTCGTGCCCGGTCTGCTCGATCATGTAGGCGATGGCCTTGTCGCGGCTCCAGCCCAGCGCGTGCAGGCCGGTGTCCACGACCAGGCGCGCGGCGCGGAACATCTGCGCCTGCAGGTGGCCGAAGCGGGT
Source organism: Roseateles sp. (assembly GCF_019237615.1). GTDB lineage: Bacteria > Pseudomonadota > Gammaproteobacteria > Burkholderiales > Burkholderiaceae_C > Pelomonas. The sequence continues at coordinate 9,196 of NZ_JAFAGT010000007.1, forward strand.
GTAGGGGTCGCGGAACAGGCCCAGCTGCGGGCCCAGCGTCTCGGCGTACAGCGCCCAGCCCTCGCTGAAGACCGAGTATTGCGACTGGCGGCGGAAGCTCGGCAGCTCGCCCAGCTCCACCTGGCGCGAGATCTGCAGGTGGTGGCCGGGCACGGTCTCGTGCGCCACCAGCGTCTCCATCGCCCACTTGGGCCGGCGCTTGAAGGCGATCGCGTTGGCGTTGAACCAGCCGGCCGTCGTGCCGTCCAGCGACGGGCCGTTGTAGTTGTCGGCCGCGCCCTCGCCGGTGTAGGCCGGCATGCCCCGGATGCCGTAGGGCGAGCGTGGCAGGTGGGCGAAGAGCTTGGGCAGTTCGGGGTCGATGCGCTTGGCGATGGCGCGGTAGCCGTCCAGCAGCTCGTCGGCGTTCTGGTTGAAGAACTTGGGGTCGCTGTAGAGGAACTTCTTGAAGGCGGCGAGGTCGCCGTCGAAGCCGGCCTCGGCCTTGACCTTCTCCATCTCGGCACGGATGCGCGCGGCCTCGCGCAGGCCGATGGTGTGGATGTCGCCAGCTGCCAGCGGCAGCGTCACATGGCGAAGGATGAGGGCCTCGTAGACCTTGTCGCCTCCAGGGTAGGCGGACAGGGAGCCACTGTCGGGCGCCTTGGGCGCCAGCTCGTCCTTCAGCACGGCCAGCAGCCTGCGCTGGGCCGGGTAGAACAGCTCGCGCAGCGCCGCCTGGCCCTGGGCCTGGTAGTTGGCCTTGACGTTGGCGTCCACCACCATGCGGTTGAAGGGCTCGTAGGCCGGGCTCCGCGTGACGTCCTCGGGCAACTGGCCCTCGACCTGGGCGATGGCCCGCGCCAGCACCGGCTTGGACGTGACCCAGCCCAGGGCCAACCCCTGGCGAAGGATGGCGATCTCCTGGTCCACGCGCGCCGGATAGGCCGCCAGCCGCGCCAGCCATTGCCTGACCTGGGCCTCGTTGTTGACCGGCACGTTGCGCGCAAAGCCGGCCAGGGCCGACTGCGCGCCGTTCAGCGTGCCCAGCGTCAACGTGCGCCAGCCGGCGTAGCCCTGCATGGCGACGTCCTGCTGGTAGCGGCTGATGAAGAGGGCCAGCGACACGCGGTCCGTGTCGTTGAGCAGGCCGGCGTCCACACCCTGCGCGCGCGCCAGCATGTCGCGGGCGAAGGCGTCGCGGGCGGCCAGGGCAGCGGCGGAGCGGTCGCTGAGCTTGTCGTTGAAGCGCAGGTCTCCGCGCAGCGTGGCCCATTCAGGCGCGGCGCGGGTCTCGGCTTCCCAAGCTTCGTCGAACAGGGCCAGCAAGGCCTGACGGGTCTTGGCTGCGGCGTCGGCCGCGGTGGCAGAGGGTTTCGGCGGCGCCGGCTGGGCGGCGGCGGGGGCCGTCAGGTGCAGGCTGGCGATCAGGGCGGCAATGAGGGTCTTGCGCAAGGGGGTCTCCACGGCCAACAGGGTGAGGATGGGGCCGGGCGGCAGTCTGCCAGCGCGTCGCGGGGGGTGATGAAAGAATGGGGCATGACCCCGGATAACTCCCTAGGCGCGCCGCTCGCCGTCAGCATGGGCGATGCCTGCGGCATCGGCCCCGAGATCATCGCGAGGCTGTGGTGCCGCGACGCGCCGCGCGACGCCATCGTCGTCGGCGACGTGGCCGTCCTGCGGCGGGCCGCGGCGCTTGTCGGCGGCGGCCTGGCAGTGGCCGAGCTGCAGGGGCCCGAGGACGGGGCGCGCGTGCCGCCGCGCTGCCTGCCGGTCTGGCAGCCGGAGGGCTTGCCGGCCGGCCTGGCGGACGCGCCGCTGGGCCGGGTCGACGCCCGCGCCGGCGCTGCGGCGGCGCGCTGCATCGAGGCCGCCGTGGGCCTGATCCGGTCGGGCCGCGCGCGCGGCCTCGTCACTGCGCCCATCCACAAGGAGGCCTTGCATGCTGCCGGTTCGCCCTACCCGGGCCACACCGAAATGCTGCAGGCGCTGGCGGGCCAGGATGGGCAACCCAGGCCGGTGCGCATGATGCTGGCCAACGAGGAGTTGCGCACCGTCCTCGTCACCATCCACTGCTCGCTGCGCGAGGCGATCGCGCGCGTCACGCGGAAGAACGTGCTGGAGACGCTTCGCATCACCCAGACGGCCCTGGTGCGCATGGGTTTCGCGTCACCGCGCATGGCCGTGGCGGGGTTGAACCCGCATGCGGGGGAGGGCGGCCTGTTTGGCGACGAGGAGATCCTGCACATCGCGCCGGCCATCGCCGACGCGCGCGCGCTGGGATGGGACGCGAGCGGCCCCTACGCGCCCGACACGGTCTTCATGCGCGCCCGCCGCGGGGAGTTCGACGTGGTCGTCGCGATGACCCACGACCATGGGCTGATCCCGGTGAAGTACCTTGGCGTGGAGCAGGGCGTCAACGTGACGCTGGGCCTGCCTTTCGTGCGCACCAGTCCCGACCATGGCACGGCCTTCGACATCGCCGGCCGCGGCGTGGCCGATCCGTCCAGCCTGGCGGCGGCGCTGGCGATGGCGCGGCGGTTAGCATGCGTGCCTTCAAATTGAAAACCCATGGAAGGTCTGTCATGAAGCAGCTGTTTCGGTCCCTCACCCCGCTCGTGGCCGCCTGCCTGCTCGCGGCAGGCGTGGCTGGCCCGGCGCATGCCGAGGGCGAGAACTATGTCGTCACCCTGGCCTTCGACGCCTCCTTCGACGCCGAAGGCAAGGTGACGGACTTGCGCCCGCACGAGGAAGCCGAGCACTCGGCCGCGCTGTGGAACAACCTGAAAAGCCGTCTGGGCGGCATGAAGCTGCCGCCCGTCAAGGGCGACGACGGCCAGCCGGCAACCTTCCGCACAGGGCTCTACGTGAGCCTGGAGGTCAGCAAAGGCAGCGACGGCAAAGGCGGCCAAGTGCGCATCAAGGGCCTGAATCCGAGCCCGCTGGTGCTGGTCAAGGACTATTACGCGCCGCCCAAGGACGTGCAGAAGTCGGCCGGTTGGAGCGGCGATGTGAATGCCGAATGCCTGGTCGGCGTCGACGGCCGCTGCGGCGAGGTCAAGGTCGATGCGCTGCCCGGCATTCCTCAGTCCGTGCTGCGCTGGGCCAGCTCGTCGATGACGCTGTGGCGCTTCCAGCCGCCGGAGATCAACGGCAAGCCCATCGCCGCGCCGGTGCGGCAGAGCTTCTCGATGAACACCAGGGACCACATGCCCGTCGACTTCCGCGAGAAACGCAAGCTCTAAGTCGGGACCGAGAACAGGCGCTGCGGCCTGTTCGACGCCTGACGAAGGCCAAGCAGCCTGCTTGCCGCCTGGCCTGCTGCCAAGTCCTCAGGTCTTGGTGCCTAGCGCCGCGAGCTGGGCGCGGGCGCGGGCCGTCGCGCGCTCCAGCAGGTGGCCATGCTCGTAGGCGCGCAGGCGGCCGGCCTCGCAGAGCTTCTTCAGCATGCGGGACGTCATCGTCACCGTCTCCTGGTGTCGGTTGCCGTGCGTGAAGATGAAGAAGCTGCGGCCGGCGCTGACATGGGCCAGGCGCATCTTCTGCCATTGCTCGCCGGTGTGCATCTGATAGGCGAAGCCGAGCTGCAGGCTGTCCATCAGCTGCGCGCCGCTGGCAGGCTCGGCGGCGCTCTCGGCGGCGGGCAGGCCGTCGATGGATATGTCCACGGCCTGCAGCGGCTCGGCCGCGGTCGTGGCATCGTTGCCGGACAGGTCCAGGTCCAGCGTGCCGTTCCAGTCGACGCCGGACTCTTCCACCAACCCCAGGCTCTTGGCCTCGGCCGGCGTCAGGCGCTGGCTGGCGTCCAGCTCGCCGGGCGCGGTCTCGCCGGCCACGGGCCTGGCCAGGTCGGCCTCCACCGGCGGCGCGACGCCGAAGATCTGGTCCAGCTGCTTGATGAGCAGGTTGGTGTCCAGCGCGCTCGGCGCTTGCCCCTTCAGTGACTCTGCATGGGCGGGCAGCAGGGCGCCGAAAAAGTCCTTGCGCGGCGCGTCCGGCCAGCGGATCAGGTCCATGCCCTCGTTGAGGGTGCGCATCAGGTTGGGCAGCTCGCGCAGGAAGTCCGACCGCGCCGCGGTGCCGCCCTTGGGCTGCACGCTCATGACGAGGCTGCGGCCGAGCTGGCGCAGGCGCAGCGCCCGCTCCGGCGCGCCCTCGCGCGAGGCCAGCACGATGGCCTGGCTCCAAACCTGGGCCAGGAAGCTGCGCAGGAAATCCTGCATCGGCACCTTGGCCAGCTGCTGCTGCAGCTGCAGCGCGTAGCGCTGCTGCAGGCGCAGGTCGGTCTCGCGGCGCTCGACGACGGCGGCCGCGTCGCCGGCAGCCTTCAGCGTGTTGCGCGTCTGCTCGGTGATGAAGGCCTCGAGGTCGTCCAGCTTGGCCGTGTAGACGTCCATGTGGTCGAAATCGCCCTGCGCGACGTCCTGCACCAGGTCGCGAATGTGGGCCAGGAAGGCGCGGCCCGGGTCGTCGCTGAAGTCGTCGAAGGCGCAGGCCAGCGAGGCGATGCGGTTGACGAACTGGCGCACCGGGTGGCGGCGCGAGGAGAAAAACGTCTCGTCGCCCAGCGCCGCGCGCAGCACCGGCAGTTGCAGCCGCGCGAGCAGGCGCGCCATCTGCGGCGGCACCTTGGGGTCGGACAGGATCTGGTCGAACAGGCCGGCGACGACGTCGATGACCATGTGGTCCAGCCGTCCCGTCGCGAGCTGGCGCAGCTCGTCGCGGTGCTGGTGGATCAGGTTGGCCGGCAGCGGCATCTGGCCCCAGGCGCTGGGCTCGCCACTGAGGGTGTCCAGGCCCATGCGGCCGGAGTTGCCGCTGTCGAAGCCATCGCCGGCGCCGGGCGCCTGCGCGAGGCGGCGCAGCAAGTCCATCATCTGCGGGTCGACGCGGCCGATGCCACCGCCCCCCCTGCCACCGCCGAAGCCAGCGCTGCGGCTGCTGCCGAACCCGCTGCGGGAGCCGCCGCGTGCCAGCCCGCCATGGCCGGAGCCGCCATAGCCGCCGCGCGTCGACATGCCGCCGTGGCCGGAGTCCAGCTCGCTGGACTGGGAGCCGGCACTCAGGCCGCCGTTGCGCGACAGGCTGCCTTCGGGTGTCGCGCGCACGCGCAGATCCTGGGGGCGCAGGCCGCGGGAGCGCAGCAACTCGGCGATGTCGGCGTAGCAGGCGCGCATCTCCTGGGCCAGCGCGCGGGTCAGCTCGTCGGTCAGGGTCTGGCGCGTCTGCGGGTCGTCGGTGATGCTCTGGACGGCGTCCAGCAGGCCTTGCGCGACCAGCTCGGGCCGCAGGGGATTGCGCTCGCCGACCTGGATGCTGGAGACATAGGACTCGACCTCGCGCAGCTCCCATTCGCAGTGGTGGCCTATGGCCAGGCCGATGCGGTCGGCGGCGACGAGGTTGTTGACCTGGTCGTCGTCCATCAGCGAGAGCTCGCCCCAGTCCTTCTTCGCCGCCGCCGTCGTCGCGGGCCGGGGCTCGGCCTGCTCGGCGGCGACCTGGCGGCGCAGGCTCTGCACGAAACGCTGGGAGAACACCGCCTGCTGCTGGCGGAACACGAACTGGGCCGCCAGCAGTGCGTCCCGGCGCTTGATCTGGCCCGCGGACAGGGCCGACAGGCCCAGTCCTTCCGCACAGCGCTCGGCCGCCTGCTCACCCGCAAGGCGGATGCGGGTCAGCGAGGCTTCAAGGTGCGGATTCAGGCGTATCTCGGGCGCGTTCATCAAGAAAATGGCACGGGAGGCTTCGAAAGTATCGCGCTTGCAACAGGAAGGGGCTTTCCGCGGCGTGCCAACTTGGTGGCAAAAAAAAGCCCGGTAACCATTGCTTACCGGGCGGCGGAGCGGGGCGAGAGCTTAGCGCTTCAGCGAATCGCGGATCTCTCGCAGCAGTTGGATGTCTTCCGGCGTGGGCGGGGGCTCGGCCGGCGCCGGCGCGGCCGCGGGCTCGCGCTTGAGGCGGTTGATCTGCTTGATCATCAGGAAGATGACGAAGGCCAGGATGATGAAGTTCAGCGAGACCGTGATGAAGCTGCCGTAGGCCAGCACGGCACCCTGCTTCTTGGCCTCGGCCAGCGTGCTGGCCGTCTGGCCGGCCAGCGGGATGAAGTAGTTGCTGAAGTCCAGGCCGCCAAAGATCTTGCTGACCACCGGCATGATGACGTCCCCGACCAGGGAATCGACGATCTTGCCGAAGGCGCCGCCGATGATCACGCCGACCGCGAGGTCGACGACATTGCCCTTGACGGCGAATTCCCTGAACTCGGAAAAGAAACTCATGCGCCCTCCTGTTGGCGAAACCGTGACATGAAACGGGACGGATCTTGCCATGTTGGCGCCAAGTCCAGAGGCTCAGAAGGCGGGTAAACCTGTGCCTGACGGGCCCCGGCTTGGGGCGGGCGTCGGGTAAGCGTCCGTTAGAATCCCGGGCTGCCCCTGATCAGAAGTCTCTTTAGAGGACCCTCATGAGTGACCAGCAAGTGGACCAAGGCAAGCGCACCTGGTTGATCGCAACCGGCTGTGCAGGCGCCGTTGGTGGCGTTGCGACCGCTGTGCCCTTCGTCAGCAGCTTCGCGCCCAGTGAGCGCGCCAAGGCTGCCGGCGCACCGGTCGAAGTTGACATCTCCGGCATCAAGCCGGGCGAGAAGTTGACCGTCGAATGGCGCGGCAAGCCGGTCTGGATCGTGCGTCGCACGGCCGAGCAGGTCGAGGCCCTGAAGAAGAACGACAGCCAGCTGGCCGACCCCAATTCTGATCGCAAGGCCTATCCGACGCCGGACTACGCGAAGAACGAGTGGCGCTCGATCAAGCCCGAGTACTTCGTTGCCGTTGGCATCTGCTCGCACCTGGGCTGCTCGCCCAGCGACAAGTTCGCGCCTGGCGCTCAGCCGTCGCTGCCGGACGACTGGAATGGTGGCTTCCTGTGCCCCTGCCACGGTTCGACCTTCGACATGGCCGGCCGCGTGTTCAAGAACAAGCCCGCACCCGACAACCTCGAAGTGCCGCCGTACATGTACCTGTCCGACACCCGTCTGCTGATCGGTGAAGACAAGAAGGCCTAACTAGAACAAACGGGACGACACATGGCTGAATTCAAGGAAGCTCCCGCGGGCGCCTCGGTGGGCGTGAAGACCATGACCTGGCTGGAGAACCGGTTCCCGACCGCGTTCGACGCCTACAAGGTCCACATGTCGGAGTACTACGCGCCGAAGAACTTCAACTGGTGGTACATCTTCGGTTCGCTGGCCCTGCTGGTGCTGGTGATCCAGATCGTCACGGGCATCTTCCTGGTGATGCACTACAAGCCGGACGCGGGCCTGGCCTTCGCGTCGGTCGAGTACATCATGCGCGACGTGCCCTGGGGCTGGCTGATCCGCTACATGCACAGCACCGGCGCCTCGGCCTTCTTCGTGGTCGTCTACCTGCACATGTTCCGCGGCCTGATCTACGGCAGCTACCGCAAGCCGCGCGAGCTGGTCTGGATCTTCGGCTGCGCGATCTTCCTGTGCCTGATGGCCGAGGCCTTCATGGGCTATCTGCTGCCATGGGGCCAGATGTCCTACTGGGGCGCCCAGGTCATCGTGAACCTGTTCGCGGCCGTGCCCTTCGTCGGCAACGACCTGGCCCTGATGATCCGCGGCGACTACGTCGTCGGAGATGCGACGCTGAACCGCTTCTTCAGCTTCCACGTCATCGCCGTGCCGCTGGTGCTGCTGGGCCTGGTGGTGGCCCACCTGCTGGCCCTGCACGACGTCGGCTCCAACAACCCCGACGGCGTCGAGATCAAGAAGGGCCCCAAGGATGCGCAGGGCCGGCCGCTGGACGGCGTGCCCTTCCACCCGTTCTATACGGTGCACGACATCTACGGCGTCTGCCTGTTCCTGATGGCCTTCACCGCCATCGTCTTCTTCGCGCCGGAGCTGGGTGGCTACTTCCTGGAGTACAACAACTTCATCCCGGCCGACCCGCTGAAGACGCCGGCCCACATCGCGCCGGTCTGGTACTTCACGCCGTTCTACTCCATGCTGCGCGCCACGACCGACGTGATGGTCAACGTGCTGTGCGGCGTCGTCGGCATCGCGGCCATCGTGAGCTTCCTGAAGGGCAAGTTCGGCGGCCCGGCCAAGATCGCCCTGCTGGTGGCGGCGGCCGTGCTGATCTTCCTGCTCAAGGTCTTCGACGCCAAGTTCTGGGGCGTGGTCGTCATGGGCGGCGCGGTCATCATCCTGTTCTTCCTGCCCTGGCTGGACCACAGCCCGGTCAAGTCCATCCGCTACCGCCCCGACTGGCACAAGTACGTCTATGCGGTGTTCGTCGTGTTCTTCCTGGTGCTGGGCTACCTGGGCATCCAGCCGCCGAGCGACATGGGCACGCTGGTCGCCCAGGCCGGCACGCTGTTCTACTTCGGCTTCTTCCTGCTGATGCCCTGGTGGAGCCGCCTCGGCACGCCCAAGGCCGTGCCCGACCGTGTGACCTTCCACGCCCACTGAGCCGCGGAGCAAGAACTCAAATGAAAAAGCTGATCGCCATCCTGCTGGCCTCGCTGAGCCTGGCCGGTGCCGCCCACGCTTCCAGCGGCGGTATCGAATGGGACAAGTTCCCCAAGGAGAAGATGTCGGACATGGCCGCGCTGCAGCATGGCGCCAAGCTGTTCGTCAACTACTGCCTGAACTGCCATTCGGCCTCGTACATGCGCTACAACCGCATGCGCGACATCGGCCTGTCCGACACCGACATCAAGAACAACCTGCTGTTCGCGGCCGACAAGGTCGGCGAGACGATGAAGGTCAGCCTGGACGCCAGGGACGCCAAGGCCTTCTTCGGTGCCAACCCGCCCGACCTGACCGTCATCGCCCGCTCGCGTGCCGACGGCGCCAAGGGGTCCGGTGCCGACTACCTCTACACTTACATGCGGAGCTTCTACCGCGACGAGACCAAGGCGACGGGCTGGAACAACATGGCCTTCCCCAGCGTCGCGATGCCGCATGTGATGTGGGAGCTGCAGGGCCAGCGCGCCGCCAAGTTCGAGGAGGTCGCCGACCCCCATGACGCCGAGAAGAAAGTTCATGTCTTCGCGGGCTACCAGCAACTGACCCCTGGCCTGCTGAGCGAGCGCCAGTACGACGAGGCCGCGGCCGACCTGGTGGCCTATCTGCAGTGGATGGGCGAGCCTGCGCAGGGCCAGCGCTTCCAGCTCGGCGTCATCGTGCTGATCTTTCTCGGCCTCCTCACCGTGTTCGCGTGGCGTCTGAACGCCGCGTATTGGAAGGACGTGAAGTAAGCTCGTCCATCCCGGCCCGCCCCAAAGCGGTGCCGAACCACGCAGTGGGGCGCGCCTAGGCCACCCACTGCGTTTGCTTTTTCAGCGTGGCCTCGGCCGTTGCTAGTTTTTGATTGATTGACCCCTCGGGAGCCCAAGCCATGATGGTCCTCTACTCCGGTACCACCGACCCCTACTCGCACCGCTGCCGTTTCGTGCTGTTCGAGAAAGGCATGGACTTCGAGATCCGTGACGTTGACCTGTTCGCGAAGCCTGAAGACATCGCCCTGATGAACCCGTACAACGAGGTGCCCATCCTCGTTGAGCGCGACCTCATCCTGTACGAGTCGCACATCATCAACGAGTACATCGATGAGCGCTTCCCGCACCCGCAGCTGATGCCCGGCGACCCGGTCGCCCGCGCCCGCGTGCGCCTGTTCCTGCTGAACTTCGAGAAGGAGCTGTTCGCCCACGTGAACATCCTCGAAGGCCGCGGCGCGACGACCAAGGCGACGGACAAGCAGCTGGAGAAGGCCCGCGCGCAGATCCGCGACCGCCTGACCCAGCTCGCACCGATCTTCCTGAAGAACAAGTACATGCTGGGCGATGACTTCTCCATGCTGGACGTGGCCATCGCCCCGCTGCTGTGGCGCCTGGACTACTACGGCATCGACATGTCCAAGAACGCGCTGCCGCTCTTGAAGTACGCCGAGCGCATCTTCAGCCGCCCGGCCTACATCGAGGCGCTGACGCCGTCCGAGAAGGTGATGCGCCGCTGATGGACCAGACCCCCGCTTCGACTGGCACGGGTGGGGGCACGTCCACCCGCCCCTACCTGATCCGCGCGCTGCACGACTGGTGCACGGACAACGCCTTCACGCCCTACATCGCGGTCCACGTCGACCGCTCGGTGCAGGTGCCGATGGAGTACGTCGCCAACAACGAGATCGTGCTCAACATCGGCTTCGATGCGACCAGTGGGCTGGACCTGGGCAACGAGTTCATCCAGTTCAAGGCTCGCTTCGGCGGCGTGGCGCGCGAGATCATCGTGCCGGTGGACCATGTCGTGGCCATCTACGCCCGCGAGAACGGCCAGGGCATGGCCTTCCCGGCGCCCGAGCCGCTGAAGGAGGGCGTCGTGGCAACGCAGCCGGCGCCGGCCGCGCCGGAACCGCGCCGCAGCGGCCTGCGCCTGGCGAGCGAAACCGGCGACGGCGAGGGCGGCGACACGCCGCCTCCGCCGGATGCGCCTGGCGGCGGCCCGCGGCCTTCGCTGAAACGGGTGAAGTGAGCGCTTAGAATCGCGTCCTGTGTTTCGCCGGCTTAGCTCAGTTGGTAGAGCAACCGCCTTGTAAGCGGTAGGTCATCAGTTCGAATCCGATAGCCGGCACCAACCACCCAGCCCGTGGGTCTTGAGTCAAGACACTGCGGGTTTCTGAAAAAGTCCTTGTGTGATAGTCACTTATCGCACAAGGACTTTTGCTTTTATACCTCGCTCGAGCCAGAAAGACCCTGCTGACATCTGTGTGGGTACGTCACGATGGTCGACGTGCTGCGCGCGCTCGTTGCGCTGCGCAAACAGGGGCGCGTCGCCGGGCCATCAAACCTGCGACTCGAACCCGCGCGTGGGAGCTATTCAACCATCTGCAGGCACTTGCGGAAGCTGGCGTTGGTGCACACAGGTGTGCGGCGTGGCAACGCAAGAAGTTCCAGATGTTCGGCCATAGCAAGGCAAAGCTGATACCGCCGCGCTTCATTCGCGGGCCGCGCCAGCCCCCGATGGCCACTTCAAACTCCCCCACCTGTGGCCACGTAAATTCCCCCAGGCAGGACGAGCAGGATTATGAGTCGGCGGGCACCATCGTCAGCCTGGCCGCGGCCTCGCGCAGCCGGTAGCTCTTGCCCTCGAACTCCAGCATCG
>NZ_JAFAGT010000062.1 GCF_019237615.1 Roseateles sp.
GATCAGCCGGCTCAGGTCCTGCTGCTCGACGTAGCCCCAGACCAGCCGGGCCCGGTGCTCCTCGCCCAGCAGCGACTCCAGGTCCGAGGCCCGCAGCTCGATCTGCTTGCGATTGGGTTGCAGCAGCCGCGCCGCGCCTTCGCGCCGCGCCACGGCCCGGGCCTGCGCCGCCGCCCTGAGCTGCTGTTCGTCCACCGTCGCCAGGTCCTCGAACAGACCGGCCGACGCATCACCTTGGTGCCTGGCATCACTCATGCCTCAGCACACGCCAGTTTCGTGCCAGCAAAGGGCGGTGAAGAAAAACTCTCAGGCTCTCAGTTCTCGAAGCTCACGCCCGGCATGCTTCCACGCTTGCCCAAGCGGTCCGCCGCCTGTGGTTCGCGATCGCCCTTGCACTGGCTGCCATCGGGTCGCCCAGCGTGCGGGCGGCGGAGGTCAGTACGTCATTGCCGACCGTCGCATCGGTCGACCTGGCGCGCTACCTGGGCAGGTGGTACGAAATCGCTCGTCTGCCCAACCGGTTCGAGTGCAAATGCGCATCAGATGTCGAGGCCGAATATCGCCTTGAGCCGGGCGGCCCGGATCGCCTTGTCCGTGACGGAAGAAGGGGTAGGCATGGGGTAACTCTACGCCGCCGTTACCCGCAATGCTCGGCTTACCCCAGGTGCTACCCCAATCGGGTATGAGCTGCCGGGGGACTTACCCGCACTGCCCGGGACAACAAAAAACCCCTTAATCGTTGATTCTTAAGGGGTTTTTGGACTTTCCGGGGCATCCCGGGAAGTGAAGTTGGTGGGCCCTGTAGGATTCGAACCTACGACCAACGGATTAAGAGTCCGCTGCTCTACCAACTGAGCTAAGAGCCCTGATTCAGCCTGGATAACCTTGCTGAGCCAATCATTATAGCGTGGATTCTATGAATCACCGCCAAAAAATCTGGTGGGATGTGCAGGATTCGAACCTGCGACCAACGGATTAAAAGTCCGCTGCTCTACCGACTGAGCTAACATCCCGTGTCAAGCAGAGCCTGCCATTATAGGCAGGTTTTTTCGGGCTCCGCAAGTTTTTTTGTATTCCTGCCGCTCATCAAGCGGTCAGGCTGATTTGCGGGCCAAGTACAGGCGCTGGAGCTCGGCCGCCGCGCACAAGCCGAAGGTCGCCGTGACGGTGACGCTGGAGCCATAGCCGTGGCAGTTCAGGCTGCCGTCGATGTCGCAGGCCTCGCCCTCAGCCTGCGGCGGCACGTGCACCGGCTCGCGGGAGTAGACGCAGGCGACACCCATCTTCCCCGCGCGCGGCGCGGCATGCTGCTTGCGCAGGCGCTGGCGCAGCGAGGCCAGCAGCGGGTCATGCGTGGTCGCGCCGAGATCGTCGAGCTCCACACGGTGCGGCTCGCGCTTGCCACCGGCGGCGCCGACGGTGACGAAGGGCAGGTCAAGCTCGCGGGCCCAGGCGGCCAGCGTGGCCTTGGCGCGAACCTGATCGCAGCAGTCGATGAGACCGTCGAACACCGTGTCGCCGACGAGGGCCGGCCAGTTGTCGGGCTCGACGAACTCCTCGATGACGCGCACGGCGCAGCCGGGATGGATGTCGGCGATGCGCTGCCGCAGCGCCTCCGCCTTGGCCATGCCGACGGTGGATCCCAGCGCCTGGATCTGGCGGTTGATGTTGGATTCGGAGACCTGGTCCAGGTCGACCAGCGTCAGCGCGGCCACGCCGCTGCGCGCGAGCGCCTCGACGGCCCAGGAGCCGACGCCGCCCAGGCCCACGACCGCAAAGCGGGCGGCCCGCAGGCGCTGGTAGGCGGCGTCGCCGTGCAGGCGGCGCAGGCCGCCGAAGCGGCGCTCCAGGTCGGCGTCGAGTACTTCCATCATTTCAGCGCATCGGCCGCCCGGCACGCACGCGGTGCGGCGTGCGGCGGCATCACTTCAAGGCGCGAAGGCGTTCCTTGCCGGCTTGCGCGGCTTCGGTGCCGGGGTAGGCCTTGATGAGGTCTTCCAGGCTGCGTCGCGCGCCCTTGTTGTCCTTCAGCTCGATCTGGCAGTTGGCCAGCGCGAGCAAGGCTTCGCCTGCGCGCGGATGGTCGGGGCTGCCGGCGATGAAGGCCTTGAAGGTCGCAATGGCGTCCTTGTAGTCGCGCTTGCCGTACTGGGCGTTGCCCAGCCAGAACCGCACCGAGTCCGTGTAGCCGCTGGCGGGGTAGCGCTTCAGGAAGGCATTCAGCGCGGCAACGGCCTCGGCGAAATCGCCGCGGCGCACGAGGCCGATGGCGGCGTCGTACTGGCTGCGTTCATCCGGAGCGACCTGGAACTCGCGGCCATCAAGGTTGACCTTCTGCGGCTCCAGCGGCTTCAGGCGTGCCTCTACGGACTGCGACTGGTCGGTCAGCTTGCGCTGCGTCTCGGCCAGGTCGCGGGCGAGCTGCTCGTTGGCACCGCGCAGCTTGGCGATCTCGGCGCGCAAGGCGTCGATCTGGCCGTTCAGGTCCAGCATGCTGCGGCGCAGCGGCTGCACTTGATCCTGGACGAGGGCGTTGAGCTGCTCGGCACGCTGCTTGGCAGCGTCCTCGTTGGCCTGGACCTTGCCGCGCAGTTCGAGGATGGCCTTGCGGGCCTCGTCATCCTCGAACAGGCCGGCCCGGGCCGGCTGCATGAAGGCCGCACCCACGGCGATCGCCGTGAGGGACAGTCGCAGAACGCGCATCACTGTCACTTGTCCTTGAGTTCGACGCGACGGTTCTTGGCCCAGGCTTCCTCACCGCTGCCTTGCACGGCCGGGCGCTCCTTGCCGAAGCTGACGGCCTCGACCTGGTTGGCACCGACGCCCAGCAGGGTCAGCGACTTTGCGACGGCTTCGGCACGGCGTTGGCCGAGGGCCAGGTTGTATTCGCGGCCGCCGCGCTCGTCGGTGTGGCCTTCCAGGTTCAAGGCCGCCTTCTTGTTGGCATTCAGGCGCTTGGCGTGCAGGTCGATGAGGCCGCGGTACTCCTCCTTGACGACGTCGCTGTCGAAGTCGAAGTAGATGACGCGCTTGTCCTTGACGTCCTGGGTGTACTGGCTGAACAGGTCGACCGTCGGCACGGCCGTCTGGGCCGGCGTGGCCGGCTGCTGCGGCGGGGTCACCACGGGAGTCGTGGGCTGGCGCGTCTCGACCGGCGCGGGCTCGTCCAGCTTGACGGCGGAACCGCAACCAGCCAGGGCGGCGGCGGCAATCAGGGTGAGCGCATAGCGGGTCAGTTTCATTCGAATGGTCTCCACAACGGACGGGGGGCAAGGGATCGGGGGCACGACACCATCGACGGCGCGGGCCTTGCATTCTCCAACATGGGGCGGGGTGTCAAGTTACTAGCGAGTAAAAGGGCCCCATGTCGGCTCGCGCACCTCGACCAGCGTGACGAGCAGCGGCGTCTTGATCTTGCCGTCCAAGGTCGTCGTCATCAACACCTCCTTGCCGCCGGCACGGCTCGCGTAGACGATGAGCTTGCCGTTGGGCGCGAAGGCGGGGCGCTCGTCGTCGTTGCCATCGCTGATCTGCTGGGACTGGCCGCTGCCCAGGTCCATCACGGTCAGTCGGAAGGCGCCGTTCATGCGCGTGATGTAGGCCAGCGTGCGGCCATCGGGGCTGATGGCCGGGCTGATGTTGTAGTTGCCGCTGAAGGTCACGCGCTCGGCCGTGCCGCCGCCGGCGGGCATGCGGTAGATCTGCGGGCCGCCGCCGCGATCGCTGACGAAATAGATCTTGCTGCCGTCGGGCGAAAAGCGCGCTTCGGTGTCGATGGCATTGCTCTGTGTCAGTCGGCGCAGGCCGGAGCCGTCACGGTTGATGACAAAGAGCTGGGTACCGCCCTCGCGCGACAGGCTGAGCACGAGCCGCTGGCCATCGGGCGACCAGGCCGGCGCGCTGTTGGTGCCCTTGAAGTCGGCCAGCACGCGGCGCTGGCCGGTCTGCACGTCCTGGATGCGCACAGTGGCCTTGCGACTCTCGAAGCTCACATAGGCCAGCTCGCGGCCGTTGGGCGCCCAGGCCGGCGAGATGATGGGCTCGGGGCTGGTCAGCGCGACCTTGGCGCCCTCCCCGTCCGCGTCGGCCACGACGAGGCTGAAGCGAGGGCCGGCCTTGGTGACATAGGCCATGCGCGTGGCGAAGACACCGCGCTCGCCGGTCAGCTTCTCGTAGATGGTGTCCGCGATGCGATGGGCCGCCAGTCGCGCGTCGTCCGGATGCACGGCCTGGGCCTCGCCCACCAGCTCGGTGCCCTTGACGACGTCCCAGAGCTTGAAGCGGATGTCCAGCCGGCCATCGGCCAGGCGGGTGACGGAGCCGGCCGCGAGGGCGTCGGCCTGGCGGGCACGCCAGTCGGCCCAGACCGGGCTGCTGGTCTCGCTCAGGCCGGCGGGCGCGTCGACGCTGCGGAACTGGCCACTGCGTTCGAGGTCGGCCCGCACGATGGCGGCGATGGGCTGGGGCGACCTGGACTCGTCGCGGAAGTCGACGATGCCCACCGGGATGCGGGTACCGCCGACGCCGGCGATGTCGATGCGGACCTGGGCAAGCGCGGGGCCTGCACCCAGCGCGGCAAGGGCCGCAAGGCTGCGGCGGCGGGAAACGAGTTCGAGCATGGCGCGCGATTTTGCCGCAGGCAGGCCGCGGCAACGTCGGACAAGGCCGCGTCGCGCCGCGACCGGGCCGTCACAGCAGCACGATGTCGTAGTGCTCGGTCTGGTTGGTCGGCTCGGCGGTCAGCGAGATGGGCCGGCCGATGAAGTCGGACAGGCCGGCGAGATGGGCGCTTTCCTCGTCCAGCAGCATCTCGACGACGTTGGCCGCCGCGACGACGCGGAACTCCTTGGGCGAGAACTGGCGGGCCTCGCGCAGGATCTCGCGCAGGATGTCGTAGCAGACCGAGCGCGCCGTCTTCACCTGGCCGCGGCCCTCGCAGGTCGGGCAGGGTTCGCACAGCATGCGCGCCAGCGACTCGCGCGTGCGCTTGCGGGTCATCTCGACGAGGCCCAGTTGCGTGAAGCCGCCGACGGTGACCTTGGTGCGGTCGCGGGCCAGCTGCTTCCTGAACTCGGCCAGCACCGCGGCCTTGTGCTCCTCGCGCGTCATGTCGATGAAGTCGACGATGATGATGCCGCCCAGGTTGCGCAGCCGCAGCTGGCGCGCGATGGCGCCGGCCGCCTCCAGATTCGTCTTGAAGATCGTGTCGTCGAAGTTCTTGGCGCCGACGAAGCCGCCGGTGTTGACGTCGATGGTCGTCATCGCCTCGGTCTGGTCGAACACCAGCGAGCCACCGGACTTCAGCTCCACCTTGCGCGCCAGCGCCCGGGCGATCTCGGCGTCGACGTTGCACAGGTCGAAGATGGGCCGCTCGCCACGGTAGTGCTCCAGCTTGGCCGTCGCGGCCGGCATGAAGGTCTCGCCGAACTGGCGCAGCACGTCGTACTGCATCTTGGAGTCGATGCGGATGGAGCCGGTGCGCTCGCTGGTCAGGTCGCGCAGCACGCGCTCGACGAGGCTGAGGTCCTGGTGCAGCAGGCTGGCCGGCGGCATGTTGAGCGCACCCGCGCGGATCTGCTGCCAGGTCTTGCGCAGGTAGGCGATGTCGGCGGCCAGTTCCGCGTCACTGGCATCCTCGGCATTGGTGCGCAGGATGAAGCCGCCGCCCCCGCCCTGCTCCTTGGCGCCCACCAGCGCCACCATGCGCGCGCGCAGCGCCTCGCGCGCCTCGGGCGAGCCGATCTTCTGGCTGATGCCGATGTGCTCGTCCTGCGGCAGGTAGACCAGCATGCGCCCGGCGATGCTGATCTGGCTGGACAGGCGCGCGCCCTTGGTGCCTATGGGGTCCTTGATGACCTGCACCGTCAGCGGCTGGCCCTCGAAGACCAGGCGTTCTATGGGCGTGGGCGGCACGTCCGCGCCATGGGCGTTCTGGTGCCGGCCATGGCCGAACTGCGAGGCGCTGTGCAGGTCGGCCACGTGCAGGAAGGCCGCGCGCTCCAGGCCGATGTCGATGAAGGCCGACTGCATGCCGGGCAACACCCGCACGACCTTGCCGAGGTAGACGTTGCCGACCAGGCCCCGCTCCAACGTGCGCTCGAGGTGCAGCTCCTGCACGGCGCCGTTCTCGACCACCGCCACCCGCGTCTCCTGCGGGGACCAGTTGATCAGGATGTCTTCCATCTCTCATCCTTGAATGCTGATGCGTGCCGCCGCCCCCAGCGGCACGCATCAGAACTCGAATCGACCGAAAGGCCGCCCCCAGGTCAATCCCCCCTGCCGGGGGCTCAGGTCCGGGGAATCACGGCTCCAGGCCGAATTTCTCCAACAGCGCAGCGGTCTCAAAGAGGGGCAACCCCATGATGCCCGAGTAGCTGCCCGTAATCTTCACGATCCAGGCCGCGGCCTGGCTCTGGATGGCATAGGCACCGGCCTTGCCGAAGGGCTCGCGGCTGGCGACGTAGCGCTCGATCTGCGCAGCGGACAGCGGCGCGAACTCGACCTCGGACACGTTCAGCGCCGCCACGCGCCGCGTCGCGTCGGCCACGGCGACGGCCGTGATGACGCGGTGGCCGCGGCCCGACATCAGCGCCAGCATGCGGGTCGCGTCGGCGTCGTCCGCGGGCTTGCCGAGGATCAGTCCTTCGACGGCCACCGTCGTGTCGGCGCACAGGATGGGCGCCGGCGGCAGGCCGCGCGCCGCCAGCCGGGCCAGCGCGGCATCGAGCTTGGCGGCCGTCACGCGGGCGCAATAGGCCTCGGGGAGCTCGCCGGCCAGGACCGCCTCCAGCGCCTCGGCGTCCTCGTCGGCGCCGGGCAGTAGCAGCTCGTGCTCGACGCCGATCTGCGCCAGCAACTGGCGGCGGCGCGGGCTTTGCGAGGCGAGGTAGACGAACTTACTCACGGTGGTAGGGGTGGCCGGTCGTCACTGTCCAGGCGCGGTACAGCCCCTCGGCCAACAGCACGCGGGCGAAGGCATGGGGCAGGGTCAGGTCGGACAGACGCAGCGTCTCGTCGGCCGTGGCCTTCAGCGCGGGATGCAAGCCGTCGGGGCCGCCGATGATGAGGGCCGCGTCGCGGCCCTCCCCCATCCAGAGCTTGAGGCGCTCGGCCAGCTGCACGGAGGTGCGGCGCTCGCCGCGCTCGTCCAGGATGATGCGGCGCACGCCCCTGGGCAGGGCGGCCTCGATGCGCGCCGCCTCGGCCGCCATCAGCTGCTCGGCGGTCTTGCCGCCGCGCGTCTCGGCCTTGACGGCCTTGAGCTCCAACCTCAGCTCCGGCGGGAAACGCTTGGCGAAATCTTCGTAGGCGGTGTCGGCCCAGGCCGGCTGGCGCTGGCCCACGGCGACGAGCAGCAGGCGCATCAGGCCTTCTTGGAGGCGGTCTTCTTGGCCGGGGCTTTCTTGGCCACGACCTTCTTGGCAGCCGTCTTCACCGGCGCGGCCTTCTTCGCGGCGGTCTTGGCGGCGCTCTTGGCCGGAGCGGCCTTCTTCGCCACCGGCTTGGCCACGCCGACCTTGATGGTCTTGGCCGCCGGCGTCTTGCTGCCGACGACGCGGCTCACGCCCTTCTTCGCGGGGGCGACCTTCTTCGCGGCGGGGGCTTTCTTGGCGGTCGCGGCCTTCTTGGCTGGCGCGGCGGCCTTCTTCGCGGGCGTGGCCTTCCTGGCCGGGGCCGGCTCCTCGGAGGCCTTCACCAGTTTGACCTCGGCGCTGCCGAGCTTGAGCTTGACGGGCTTGTCGCCCCAGATCTCTTCGAGGTGGTAGTAGTCGCGGATGGCGGGCTGCATCACATGCACGACGGCGGCGCCGCAGTCCACGATGATCCATTCGCCGTTGTCCTCGCCCTCGGTGCGCATGACCTGCATGCCGCGGCCCTTGACGCTCTCGCGAACGCTGGAGGCCAGCGCCTTGGTCTGCCGGTTGCTGGTGCCGGACGCGATGATGACGCGCTCGAACAGCGGCGACAGGTGCTCGGTGTTGAACACAACGATGTTCTGGGCCTTCACGTCTTCAAGACCATCGACGATGGCACGTTGCAGCTTGCGGATATCCATTCAGTGCTTCTTCTCGTAGAGGCGGTGCGAGGCAATATAGCTCGCCACCTCGGCGCCCACCATGGGGCTGATGTCCTCGCCACGGGCGACGGCGTCGCGCACGGCGGTGGACGAAAGGGGAATGTCGGGCAGGGCCAGCGCCTGCATGCGGTGGGCCGGCAGGCCCGGTGGCGTGGCGACGGTCTCGGCGCCGCGCGGCACGACGACCAGGGTCGCCAGCGACGTGACGGTTTCGATCTGATACCAGGTCGGCAGCCGCGTGTACTGGTCCTGGCCGATGAGGAACATCAGCTCGGCGCCCGGATGCTGGCCGGCGTACTCGCGCAGCGTGTCGGCCGTGAAGCTGGGGCCGCGGCGCTGCAGCTCGCGCTCGTCGAGCTCGAAGCGCGGCTCACCAGCGATGAGGCGCAGGATCATGCCGACGCGGTGCTCGGCGGCGGCCATGACCTGGTCGGGCTTCTGCCATTGCCGGCCGGCCGGCAGCCACAGCAGGCGGTCCGGCGCCAGCGCCTCCAGCGCGAAGCGGGCGAAGGCCAGGTGGCCCAGGTGCGGCGGGTCGAAACTGCCGCCGAAGATGGCAAGCTTCACAGCCACAGCCCCGTCGGCGTTTCGTCGACCCAGTCGCGCGGGCGCAGGAAGTCGCTGTACAGCCGCGCCTCGGCCGTACCCGGCTCCGGGGCCCAGTCGTAGCGCCAGGTCACCTGCGGCGGCATGGACATCAGGATGGACTCCGTGCGCCCACCGGACTGCAGGCCAAAGTGGGTGCCACGGTCCCAGACGAGGTTGAACTCGACGTAGCGGCCGCGCCGGTAGGACTGGAAGTCGCGCTCGCGCTGGCCGTAGGCATAGCCCTGGCGGCGCTCGACGATGGGCAGGTAGGCCGACAGGAAGGCGTCGCCCACTGAGCGGATCAGCGCGAAGCCGGCATCGAAGCCGCCCGCGTTGAAGTCATCGAAGAAGATGCCGCCGATGCCGCGCGGCTCGTTGCGGTGCTTCAGGAAAAAGTAGTCGTCGCACCAGGTCTTGAACTTCGGATACAGCTCGGCGCCGTGGGGCGCCAGGGCATCGCGGCAGACGCGGTGGAAATGCTGGGCGTCGCGCTCGTAGCCGTAGTAGGGCGTCAGGTCCATGCCGCCGCCGAACCAGGTCACGGCCGGCGCGTCGGCCGGCAGCGCGGCGAACATGCGCACGTTCATGTGCACCGTCGGCACGAAGGGGTTGTGCGGATGCAGCACCAGCGACACGCCAAGCGCCTCGAAGGGCGCGCCGGCCAGCTCCGGCCTGTGCTGGGTGGCCGAGGGCGGCAGCACGCGCCCCTTCACATGCGAGAAGTTGACGCCGCCGCGCTCGAACACCGAGCCACCCTCGATGAGGCGCGACAGGCCGTCGCCCTCAAGCCGGCCGCCGGGCTCGCGGCTCCAGCCGTCGCTCAGGAAGGCATTGCCGTCGGCAGCCTCCAGCGCGGTGACGATGCGTTGTTGCAGGGCGAGCAGGTAGTCGCGGACGGCTTGGCTGTTCATGGGCGCGGGCGCTGGGGCTGGATGGGGCTGGCGAGCTCGGGGCGCTTGCCGACGCGCGAGCCCAGGTAGGCCGCGAAGGCGGCGAAGTCGGCCTGCGTGTCGCCGGTCAGCTTGACGAAGCGCGTCAGCGAGACGACCCGCTGGCGGAAATCGAAGTAGCACAGCCCCACCGGCACGCCGGCCTGCACGGCCACCTGGTAGGCGCCGGTGCGCCAGCCGGCCGTCAGCGAGCGCGTGCCCTCGGGGGCGACGGCCAGCCAGAAGCGCTCGCCGCGCGCGGCGGCCGCCTGCATCTGTCGCACCGTGTCGCCGACGATGCCATGGTGGCTGCCACGGTCCACCGCCACGCCGCCAATCCAGCGCACCCAGCGGCCCAGCAGCGGCACCCTGAAGAGGCTGTCCTTGCCCCAGAAGCGCAGCTGCAGGCCCAGCGCCCACTTGGCCAGCACGCCGACGACGAAGTCCCAGTTGGACGTGTGCGGATAGACCAGGATGACACCCTGCTGCGCCGGCAGGCCGGGTGCGTCCACCGTCCAGCCGAACAGGCGCAGCAGGCCGCGCGCCAGCCGGCTTGGTTGGCCGTGGGGAAGCAGCGGCCCGTCCAGGAGGGTCGGCGTCGCAGTCAACGCTTGATGGCCCGGTGGCCGATGTCGGAGCGGTACTGGCGGCCGGCGAACTGGATGGTCGAGGCCGCGTCGTAGGCCTGCTGCGCCGCCGTGCGCACGGACTCGCCCAGCGCCGTCACGCAGAGCACGCGGCCGCCGCTGGTCACCAACTTGCCGTCGACGAGCGCCGTGCCGGCGTGGAAGACCATCGCCTCGTCCGCGTCGGCGGGCAGGCCGGCGATGGCGTCGCCCTTGCGCGGGTCCAGCGGATAGCCCTCGGCCGCCAGCACGACGCCCAGCGCGACGCGGCGGTCCCACTGCAGTTCCACCTGGTCCAGCGTGCCGTCAGTGGCATGCAGCAGCAGCTCGAGGAGATCGCTCTTGAGCCGCATCATGATGGGCTGGGTCTCGGGGTCGCCCATGCGGGTGTTGAACTCGACGGTGCGCGGCTGGCCATGCTCGTCGATCATCAGGCCGGCATAGAGGAAGCCGGTGAAGGGATGGCCGTCCTTGGCCATGCCGGCGATGGTCGGCTGGATGATCTCGTGCATGACCTTGGCATGCACGTTGGGCGTGACGACCGGCGCGGGCGAGTAGGCGCCCATGCCGCCGGTGTTGGGGCCGGCATCGCCGTCCAGCAGGCGCTTGTGGTCCTGGCTGGTCGCCAGCGACACGACATGCCTGCCGTCGCAGACGACGATGAAGCTGGCCTCCTCGCCGGCCAGGAAGTCCTCGATGACGACGCGCGCGCCGCCATCGTTGTGCGTGACGCCCAGCTTGTTGTCCTCCAGGATCCACGCGATCGCCTCGTGGGCCTCTTCAAGCGTCATCGCGACGACGACGCCCTTGCCGGCCGCCAGGCCGTCGGCCTTGATGACGATGGGGGCGCCGCGACCGTCCACATAGGCATGGGCCGCCGCGGGGTCGGAGAAGGTCTCGTAGGCCGCGGTGGGGATGCCGTGGCGCTTCATGAAGTCCTTGGCGAAGGCCTTCGAGCTTTCCAGCTGGGCCGCGGCCCGGGTGGGGCCGAAGATGCGCAGGCCGCGGGCGCGGAACTCGTCGACGACGCCGGCGGCCAGAGCCGCCTCGGGGCCGACGACGGTCAGCGTGATCTTCTGCGCGGCGGCGAAGTCGGCCAGCGCGCGCACGTCGGTGGCGGCGATGGGCACGTTCTGCAGCCGCTCGTCGCGCGCCGTGCCGCCGTTGCCGGGGGCCACGTAGACCTGGCTGACGCGCTCGGCCTGGGCCAGCTTCCAGGCCAGCGCATGTTCACGGCCGCCGTTGCCGATGACGAGGACCTTCATCAGCCGAGTTCCGCGTTGTGATAGACCGCCTGGACATCGTCGAGGTCCTCGAGCACGTCCAGCAGCTTTTGCATGCGCTCGGCGTCCTCGCCGGTGATCTCGATGGGGTTCTCGGCCCGCATCGTCACCTCGGACAGCTCCGGCACCAGGCCGGCGGCCTCCAGCGCGGCCTTGACCGTCTCATAGTCCGCGGGCGCCGTCAGCACCTCGATGGCACCGTCGTCGCCGGTGATGACGTCCTCGGCGCCGGCGTCCAGCGCCACTTCCATGATCTTGTCCTCGGAGGTTCCGGGCGCAAAGATCAGCTGGCCGCAGTGCTTGAACTGGAAGGCCACCGAGCCTTCCGTGCCCAGGTTGCCGCCGTATTTGCTGAAGGCATGGCGCACCTCGGCTACGGTGCGGACGCGGTTGTCCGTCATCGTGTCCAGCATGACGGCCGCGCCGGCGATGCCGTAGCCTTCGTAGCGGATTTCCTCGTAGGTCAGGCCATCGATGTTGCCGCTGGCCTTGTCGATGTTGTACTTGATGCGGTCGGCCGGCATGTTGGCGGCCTTGGCCTTGTCGACGGCCAGCCGCAGGCGCGGGTTGTCCTTGATGTCGGGGCCACCCTGGCGCGCCGCGACCGTGATCTCACGGATGATGCGCGTCCAGATCTTGCCGCGCTTCTCGTCCTGGCGGCCTTTGCGGTGTTGGATGTTGGCCCATTTGGAATGTCCGGCCATAAGGTTTGGCTCCCGGCGGCTGACGGGGCAGCGGCCTGATTTATCGTTGGCAGAGGTGAGATTTTAGAGGAGCGCCTTGAGCACCATGACGACCGACCCCATCCTGCTGGCCCGACGCGCCGAGACCGAGTGCCTGCTGCTCCCCGCCCTGGCCAACCGCCACGGCCTCATCACGGGCGCCACCGGCACCGGCAAGACCGTCAGCCTGCAGACCCTGGCCGAGAGCTTCTCCAGGCTCGGCGTGCCCGTCTTCATGGCCGACGTGAAGGGCGACCTGACCGGCATCAGCCAGGCCGGCAGCCCCAGCGAAAAACTGCTCGCGACGCTGAAGGAGCGCGGCCTGGAGCCCCCGGAGAGGATCGCCTGCCCCACGACGCTGTGGGACGTCTTCGGCGAGCAGGGCCACCCGGTGCGGGCGACCGTGTCGCACATGGGCCCGCTGCTGCTGGCGCGCATGCTGTCGCTCAACGAGACGCAGGCCGGCGTGCTGCAAATGGTGTTCAAGATCGCCGACGACAAGGGCCTGCTGCTGCTGGACCTGAAGGACTTGCGCGCCATGCTGCAGTACGTGGGCGACAACGCGAGCCAGTTCACGACGCAGTACGGCAACGTGTCGGCCGCCAGCGTCGGCGCCATCCAGCGCGGCCTGCTTCAGATCGAGGCCCAGGGCGGAGCCAGGTTCTTCGGCGAGCCCATGCTCAACCTCGCCGACTTCATGCAGACGGAAGGCGGCCTGGGCGTCATCAACGTGCTGGCCGCCGACAAGCTGATGAACGCGCCGCGGCTGTACGCGAGCTTCCTGCTGTGGATGCTGTCGGAGCTGTTCGAGACGCTGCCCGAGGTGGGCGACCTCGACAAGCCCAAACTGGTGTTCTTCTTCGACGAAGCCCACCTGCTGTTCAAGGACGCGCCGGACGCGCTGGTCGAGCGCATCGAGCTGGTCGTGCGCCTGGTGCGATCCAAGGGCGTGGGCGTCTACTTCGTCACGCAGAACCCGCTGGACATCCCCGACAGCGTGCTGGGCCAGCTCGGCAACCGCGTCCAGCACGCGCTGCGCGCCTTCACGCCGCGCGACCAGAAGGCCGTCAAGAGCGCCGCCGACACCATGCGCGCCAATCCCGGACTGGACATCGCGACCGCCATCACCGAGCTGGCCGTCGGCGAGGCGCTGGTCAGCCTGCTGGACGACAAGGGCCGGCCCAGCGTCACCGAACGCGTCTTCGTGCTGCCGCCGGGCAGCCAGATCGGCCCGATCACGCCGGCGCAGCGCCAGGCGCTGATCGCGAACTCGCTGGTGGCGGGCGTCTACGAGCAGCAGGTCGACCGCGAATCCGCCTACGAAAAGCTGACCGGCAGTCCCGCTGGCGGCGGCCTGGCGGCCGAGGCCGGGTCGGTGTTCAAGGGCGGCCCCACCGTGCCGGCGCCAGCGCCGGAGGCCGGCGGCGGCATGCTGGACGGCCTCAAGGACATCCTCTTCGGCAGCACCGGCCCGCGCGGCGGGCGCCACCCCGGGCTGGCCGAGAAGGCCGCCCAGTCCGCCGTGCGCAGCATGGGCTCCGCCGTCGGCCGCGAGATCATTCGTGGCGTATTGGGCAGCATCCTCGGGGGAAACAGCGGCCGTCGGCGCTGATCCGGTCGACGTGCCGGGGCCGTTCATGCAGACTCGCCGGGTCCCGACGGGACAACGTCAAGAGGGGATGGCATGAATGCTCTGAAGCAATTGCGCATTGGCAGCCGGCTCGGCATCGCGTTCGCGGTGGTGCTGGCGCTGATGCTGGTGGTCGCCGCGACCAGCGTGCGCGGCATCTTTAGCGTCGCCGCGGGACTGGAGGCGGTCTACCGCGACCGCACCGTGCCGCTGGCCCAGCTGGGCGAGCTCAACAACCTCTCCACGCGCAACCGCCTCGTCATCGTCGAGATGCTGCGCGCACCGGGCTTCGACGAGATCAAGCGCCGCAGCGACGAGCTCGCCGCAAACCTCAAGCGCGGCCAGGAGGTGTTCGACCAGTACCTGTCCGCCAGCCTGGGCGAGCAGGAGAAGGCGCTGGCCCAGCGCTTCGCCGCCGCGCGCAAGGCCTATATCGACGAGGGCCTGCTGCCGGTCAGCGCAGCGCTGGCCACCGGCGGCATGAGCACGGCGCTGCAGATCTACGAAGAGAAGACGCTGCCGCTGTCGGCCAAGGCCCGCGAGCTGTCGGACCAGCTCGTCAAGCTGCAGGTCGACACGGCCGCCGCCGAGTACCAACGCGGCCAGGACACGCGCGGCGCGGCCATCGCGACGACCCTGCTGCTGACGGCCCTCGCCCTGCTGCTGGGCGGCGCCCTCGCCTGGCTGATCACCCGCTCCATCACCGAGCCGGTGCGGCGCGCCGTCGGGTTCGCGCAGGCCGTGGCCGAGGGCGACCTGACCGCCGCCATCGCCGCCGACGGGCGCGACGAGATCGCGGCGCTGCTTCGCGCGCTGGGCCAGATGAACGAGGGCCTGGTCAACATCGTGCGCCAGGTGCGCCATGGCGCCGACTCCATCCTCCACGGTGCCGGCGAGATCGCCAGCGGCAATGCCGACCTGTCGCAGCGCACCGAGGAGCAAGCCTCCAATCTCGAACAGACGGCGGCCTCCATGGAGGTGATGAACGCCTCCGTGCGCCAGAACGCGGACACGGCTCAGACCGCCACCCAGCTCGCCGCATCAGCCAGCGGCGTCGCCGCCCGTGGCGGCGAGGTCGTGCAGAAGGTCATCGCGACCATGAGCGACATCTCGGCCAGCTCGCGCAAGATCGCCGACATCATCGGCACCATAGACGGCATCGCCTTCCAGACCAATATCCTGGCGCTGAACGCGGCGGTGGAGGCGGCGCGTGCCGGCGAGCAGGGGCGCGGCTTCGCCGTCGTGGCCGGCGAGGTGCGCGCGCTGGCCCAGCGCAGCGCCCAGGCGGCGCGCGAGATCAAGGCGCTGATCGGGCAGAGCGTAGACAACGTCGACACCGGCTCGCGCCTCGTCGGCGACGCCGGCAGCACGATGACGGAGATCGTGGCCCAGGTCAGGCGCGTGGCCGACCTGATCGCCGAGATCGGCTCCGCCACCCAGGAACAGACTACCGGCATCGGCCAGGTCAGCGAGGCCGTATCGCAGCTGGACCGCGTCACGCAACAGAACGCCGCCCTCGTCGAGGAGGCCGCCGCGGCCGCCGACAGCCTGCGTGGCCAGGCCCAGCGCATGAACGAGGTCGTGGGCGTCTTCAAGCTGGGCGCCGGCCGCGACCACTGAGGACCGCCGCACACCTGTCGTTTCAGGCCCGCGGCAGGAGGTGGCGGGCCGGCGCCGGAAACCGTATAAACGATTTCCGGCACCATGAGCCACGACCGCAAGCCCCCGCCACCCGAGCGCGCCCGCCTCGTGCGCGACGGCTTCACCATGCCCGCGGCCGACCATGCCCTGCTCAAGGAGCTCAAGCACCGGCTGCACACGGCGGGCCGTGACGCCAAGAAGAGCGAGCTGCTGCGGGCCGGCCTGCGGGCCCTGGCCGGGCTGGACGCCGCGTCGCTGGCCGCGGCCCTGGACCGGCTGGAGCCGGTCAAGACCGGGCGGCCGCGCAAGTCGGGCTGAGGAGGCGCCATGGGTGACGCGACCTACTGGTGGCATCTGCTCTGCGCCATCGCCGGCCTCAACCTCGTCGCCTGGACGGCCTCCACCGCCTGGCTGCACCGCCGCCGCCCCGACGGCACCACCTGGCCCCACCAGCGCCTGCAGTTGCTGCTGTCGGCCCTCTACGTGCTGGGCTGCGGCTACCGCTCCGTGCTGCCGGTCTTCGACGTGCCGCGCGTCGTCATGGTGGATTCCTGGGCGTCCAGCGTGCTGGTGGGCCGCACGGTGGCGACGCTGGCGGAGCTGAGCTTCGCCGCGCAATGGGCGCTGCTGCTGCGCGGCGCGGCGCTGGCGACCGGGCAGCGCGCCGGCATGCGGCTGTCGCACGCCTTGCTGCCGCTGATCGCACTGGCCGAGCTCAACTCCTGGTACGCCGTGCTGACGACGCGCAACATCGGCCATGTCGTCGAGGAGACGCTGTGGGGCGTGGCCGCGCTGCTCAGCGTGCTGGCCCTGCTGCTGCTGTGGCCCCGCGCGACAACGCGCGCGCGGCGCTGGCTGGGCCTGGCCAGCGTGGCCGGCGTCCTCTACGCGGCCTACATGTTCGCGGTGGACGTGCCCATGTACTGGGCGCGCTGGCTGGCCGACGAGGCCGCCGGCCGGGCCTATCCGACACTCGCGGCCGGCGTGGCGGACGCGGCCCACCGCTGGCATGTATCGCACGACTGGGCGCATTGGCGCAGCGAGGTGGTCTGGATGACGCTTTACTTCAGCGTCGCAGTCTGGATCAGCATCGCGCTCGCGCATGTCAGGCTGCCGCTGCGGGCACCGCCGCCCGGTCCGTAAAATCGAAATCTTCCCGCCGGGCCAGGCCGCTGCCTTGGCCCGGTTGCCGTTTCTCAGAAGCCCCCGATGAGCCAACACTCCCCCGCGGCCGCCCCGGCGACCAACTTCCTGCGCCAGCGCATCGAGCACGACCTCGAGACCGGCGCCTTCGCCGGCCGCCATTTCGCCGGCAGCCCCGGCGACGCGGCCCACCATGGCGCCGGCCCGCTGGACGAGGCGCGCATCCGCACCCGCTTCCCGCCCGAGCCCAACGGCTACCTGCACATCGGCCATGCCAAAAGCATCTGCCTGAACTTCGGCCTGGCGCGCGACTTCGGCGGCGCCTGCCACCTGCGCTTCGACGACACCAACCCCGAGAAGGAGGAGCTGGAGTACGTCAACGCCATCAAGGAGATGGTGCAGTGGCTGGGCTGGAGCTGGGGCGACAACCTCTACGAGGCCAGCAGCTACTTCGACTTCATGTACGAGGCCGCCGAGGCGCTGGTCAACGCCGGCCATGCCTACGTGGACGAGCAGAGCGCCGACGAGATGCGCGCCAACCGCGGCGACTTCGGCCGGCCGGGCACCAACAGCCCCTTCCGCGACCGCACGGCCGAAGAGAACCTGGCACGCCTGCGCGAGATGCGCGACGGCCGGCATGCCGACGGCGCCATGGTGCTGCGCGCCAAGATCGACATGGCCTCGCCCAACATCAACCTGCGCGACCCGACGCTGTACCGCATCAAGCATGCGGAACACCATGCGACGGGCGGCAAGTGGTGCATCTACCCGATGTACACCTTCGCGCACCCCATCGAGGACGCGCTGGAGCGCATCACGCACAGCATCTGCACGCTGGAGTTCGAGGACCAGCGGCCCTTCTACGACTGGCTGCTGGAGCACCTCGCCGACCTCGGCCTGCTGGCCCGGCCGCTGCCGCAGCAGATCGAGTTCGGGCGCCTGAACCTGAACTACGTCGTCACCAGCAAGCGCAAGCTGCGCCAGCTGGTCGAGGACAAGCATGTCAGCGGCTGGGACGACCCGCGCATGCCGACGCTGGTGGGCCTGCGCCGCCGCGGCTTCACACCCGAGAGCATCCGCGCGATGGTGGAGGCCACCGGCGCCAGCAAGCAGAACGCCTGGATCGACGACACCGTGCTCGACCAGGCCCTGCGCGCCGACCTGGAGCCGCAAGCCCCGCGCGCCTTCGCCGTGCTGCAGCCGCTCAAGCTCAAGCTGACGAACTACGCCGCGGTGTTCGGCTCCGCCGACCACCGCGAGCCCTGCGAGACCCCTGCCCACCCGCACAAGCCCGAGCTGGGCCTGCGCAGGTTCTCGCTGGGCCCCGAGCTGTGGATCGAGGCCGAGGACTTCATGGAGGCGCCGGTCAAGGGCTATTTCCGCCTGTTCCCGGGCAACAAGGTTCGGCTGAAGGCCGGCTACATCATCGAGTGCACGGGCGCCGAGAAGGACGCCGACGGCAACGTCATCGCGGCGCTGGCCACCGTCATCCCCGACACCAAGAGCGGCACGCCGGGCGCGGACGCCGTCAAGGTCAAGGGCACCATAGGCTGGGTGGGCGCGCATGAGGCCATCGCCGCCGAAGTGCGGCTGTACGAGCGCCTGTTCGCCGAGCCCCAGCCCGATGTCGGCGGCCGTGACTTCATCGAGTTCCTGAACCCGAACTCGCTGCGCGTCGTGCAGGGCTTCGTCGAGCCCTCGCTCGCCGGCGCCGCCGCCGACCAGCGCTGGCAGTTCGAGCGCCACGGCTATTTCGTCACCGATCGCGTGGACCACCGCGCCGACCGGCCGGTGTTCAACAAGATCACCGGGCTCAAGGATAGCTTCGGCCGCTGAGCGCGGCGGCCGGCAGCGGCCTCAGGCCGGCATGCGGTCGTCGCCGAACTCCGCCAGCGCCCGCCGGTAGAGCCGGTTGATGCTGCCGTCCTGGTGCAGCGACGCGACGGCCTGCGCCAGTCTCTCGATCAGCGCGGGCGTGGCGCTGCGCCGCGACAGGTGCAGCCAGAAGGTCTGGCGTTCCACAACCAGCGGCCGCGCGAACGCCTGCATGCGCAGGCCCAGCCCGCGCGCGGCGCCGAACAGCCCCAGGTTGCTGCCGTAGGCGGCGTCCACACGCCGGCTCATCAGCATCTGGATGGCGTGCTCGTTGCTGTTCACCGACTGCAAGTGCAACCCCGCCAGGCTCTCGGGCAGCGGGAAGCTGCGCGGGACGGCCAGCGACCGCTGCGACAGCTCCTGCAGCCGCAGCAGCGGCGCCTCCCTCCGGCTCACGACGACCGTCGGCAGGGCCAGGACCGGCGCCACCTGATGCGCCACGGCCTTGAGCTCGTCATTGGAGAAGCGCAGCACCAGGTCGGACGTGCCGTTGTGCAGGCTGAGCACCGTGCGGGCATAGGGCACGACGTGGTTCTCCACCACCAGGCCGGCACGGAGCGCGATCAGCAGGCCGATGTCGTACATCAGCCCGCCCGGGCCCTGAGGACCCATGCGCCCGAAGGGCTCGGACTGTATGGTCTCCATGCGCAGGGCCGCTGGCTCGGCTGCACGCACCGTGGCGGCGCCCAGCCAGGCAAGCAATCCGATCGCGCAGGTCCTGCGCCGGCCGACGGATGTGCCGCCTACCGATGAAACTTCCATGCGGCCATTCCAGCACGGCCGGGTGGCCGTGCCGAGCGGCTGCTCGTCCCGCGTGAGATCAATTCCTCACCCGGCCGCAGCGCAGCACGATGGGCGAGGCGTATTCGCGGCCGACGACGGCGCGGGCGAACAGGTAGTTCTGCCGCGCCCTCTCGCTGAGCGAATCCAACCTCACACCACCCTGCGCGTCGCAGGGGAAGGCGAGCGCGCGGCCGGCCTGGAACAGGGACTCGAACCGCAGCTCGTAGTCGTCGCACATCAGAGGCATGGGGCGTGTGTTCATGGGGCACCTCGTCTTGACCCCAGACTAGGCGCCACGCCGGTCCGCGCCCGGGAAAAGTTCGCGAATGCCGCCGTCACCCCCCGCGGTTGACCCGCAGGCCGCCAGGATGTCACGCGGATCAGCGCGACGGCAGCCGCAGCATGTCGATCTGGAAGGGCCGGTCGTTCATCTCGACGACGGCCGCAGCGGGCACGCTCAGCGTCATCAGCCGGCGCCGGCCGAGGTTGAGCAGCGCCAGCGAGGGCTGCAGATGCCGGCGCAGCAGGGCCCGCAGCGAGCCGTCGGCAAAGGCCAGGCGCAGGCCGCGGGCGATGCGGTCGATGGCAGCCTGGTTGCCGGGGTGGGTGTAGAGGTATTGCGGCAGGTCGTAGGCCAGCAGCAGGCTGTCGTCCAGGGCCAGGCCCTTGAGCCCGGCATGGGCCTGCAGCTCCTGCCCCACCTCCAGCACGCTGCGGCAGAACAGGTCGGCACGGCCCAGGGCCGCCATCTGGAACAGGCTTTCGTAGCCGTTGACCTCCTCGACCGTGAAGCCGTTGGCACGCAGGATGTCGGCGTCCGCCCAGCCGCGCCCCTGCACATGGCGCAGCCGCGCGACGGCGTCCAGCGTGTCCGCCTTTCGCACGAGGTCGCGGCGCGGCGCGTGCACGAAGCAGACGCGGAAGCGGTTCACACCGAGATGGATGGGAAAGAGCACCGGCGCCAGGCCCGCGGCGCGGCCCGCGTCCGGCCCCGTGGCGAGCATGAAGTTGGGCGCCGCCTGCTGGGCCGCCTCCAGCAGCGCACGCCGCTTGTTCATCGGCACCGAGAGCTGCAGCCGGTAGGGGCCGTCGGTGGCACGGGTCTTGTGCAGTGCCAGCTGCACCGCGTCGCGGACATAGGCGTTGCGCAGGTCGGTCTCGCTGTCAGGCGCGCGCAGCGTGATCGTCAGTTCCCGCGCTTGCGCCGGCCCGGCCGCCGCGATCAGCAGCCCGGCCATCCCCTGAAGCCAGCAACGTCTTTGCAGCATGGACCACGAAACCCGAGTGGCCGCCAATGTAGCCGCGCCGCGGCCTCAGGCCGCCAGGTCGGCCAGGCGCCGGACCTTGACCTTGCGGCCCTTGAGCTTGCCCAGCGACAGCCGGCGCACGGCCTCCTGCGCGATGCCGCGCTCCACCGCCACGTAGCTGTGGAAGTCGGTCACGTTGATCTTGCCGATCTGCGCCGCCGTGAAGCCGGCCTCGCCGGTCAGCGCGCCCAGGATGTCGCCAGGGCGGATCTTCTCCTTGCGCCCGCCGAGGATCTGCAGCGTGTCCATGGCCGGCAGCAGCGCGCCGCCCGGCGCGTCGCGCAGGTCGTCCAGCGGCTGCCACTTGAATGGATCGCCCTGCAGCTGCTCGATGCGGCCGATGCGGCCCATCTCGTCCAGGCTCGCCAGGCTCAGCGCCAGGCCCTCGGCGCCCGCGCGGCCGGTGCGGCCGATGCGATGCACATGCTGCTCGACGTCGGCGCTGATGTCGACATTGATGACACAGGCCAGGTTGGCGATGTCCAGGCCGCGCGCCGCCACGTCGGTAGCAACGAGGACGGAGGCGCTGCGGTTGGCGAACTGGATCAGCACCTGGTCGCGGTCGCGCTGCTCCAGGTCGCCATGCAGGGCCAGCGCGACGAAGCCCTGGGCCGCCAGCACGGCCTCCAGATCGCGGCATTGCTGTTTGGTGTTGCAGAAGGCAATCGTCGACTCGGGCCGGAAGGCGCGCAGCAGGCGCGGCACGGCGTCCAGGCGTTCGGCGTCCGTCACCTCGTAGGCGATCTGGCGGATCGTGGACGCGGCGGCGCTCGTCGCGCCGGCGACCTTCACGGCCCGCGGGTCACGCATGAACTTCTGCGCGATGTCCTTCACGCCGTCGGGGAAGGTGGCCGAGAACAGCAGCGTCTGCCGCCGCGCCGGCGCCCGCGCGGCGATGGCCTTGATGTCGTCGAGAAAGCCCATGTCCAGCATGCGGTCGGCCTCGTCCAGCACCAGCGTGTTCAGCGCGGAGAGGTCCAGCGAGCCACGCTCCAGGTGGTCGATGAGGCGGCCCGGCGTGCCCACCGCGACGTGGGCGCCGAAGGACAGGCTCTCCATCTGCGGTTTCATCGGGCTGCCGCCGCACAGGCTCAACACCTTGATGTTGTCGGCGGCGCGGGCCAGGCGGCGGATCTCCTGCGTGACCTGGTCGGCCAGCTCACGCGTGGGGCACAGCACCAGGGCCTGCACGCGGGGCAGCGCGGCGTCCAGGCGGTGCAGCAGCGCGACGGCAAAGGCGGCCGTCTTGCCGGAACCGGTCTGGGCCTCGCCGATGACGTCCTGCCCGGCCAGCGCCGGCGGCAGACTGGCTGCCTGGATGGGTGTCATCCGGACATAGCCGAGCTGGTCGAGGTTGGCCAGCATCGCGGGGCTCAGCGGCAGGCAGGAAAAGGCGGTATCGGTCATCACTCCATTGTCGAGGCTGTGACTTCCTGCGCAGAACCGGCCGTTAACGGGGCCAGGAATTGCAATTCCTCACACTTCGCGAGGTTCGGCTCCCTAGCATGCCGCTCGCCTTTGTCCGCCGTTCCGAACCATGCCCACCGATTCGTCCCCGCCCCCCCGCCAGCCCACGCGCCGCCTGCTCAGCGGCGGGGGCGACACCCGCAGCGGCGGGAATGCGCGCAGGCTCAACACGGCGGCCGCGGACACGGAAAGCTTCACGGCCACCGAGCCCTTCGATCGGGCCCGGCCCCGGGGCGCGCCGGCACCCGCCACGGACAGCCTGCCGCGCTGGGCCAGGGGCGTCGTCATCGGTGGCGTGCTGCTGGCCGTGGGCATGCCGGCCGCAGTGCTGCTGTCGCGCTCGGTGGCGGTGCAGGGCATGCTGCAGGAGCAGAGCACGTCAACGGCGGACCTGGTCTGCACATCCGGCGAGGGGCGTGCGAACGACAGCTCGAGCGTGTTCGGCTGGCTGTTCGGCGGCTCCCATGTCCGCTGCAGCGAATGGGAGACGCGCGAGGCGCGCCAGCAGCGCGAACGCGCACAGGCCGAGGCCAACTACCTGGCCCGCGAGCGGGCACGCCAGCAGCGCTACTGATCAGCCGCCGGCGCGCTTGACGGTCCAGCCCTCGGGCCGGGCCTTCAGCCAGGCCGCGAGCTTGTCGGCATGGTCGCCCTGGATCTCCACGACGCCGTCCTTCACCGTGCCGCCGCTGCCGCAGGCGGCCTTGAGCTGCTTGGCCATCGCGACCAGCGCCGCGTCGTCCAGCGGCAGGCCGCGGACGACGGTGACGCCCTTGCCCTTGCGGCCGGCTGTCTCGCGGCTCACCCGCACGATGCCGTCCCCGGCGGGCCGCACCCTGGCCTTGCAGGTGCACTGGGGCATGGGCTGCCCGCAGCCGGGGCAGGCCCGGCCGAAGTCGGTGGAATAGACCAGCGTCATTGGCCGGGCTTCAGGTGCCGCTCGAAGAAGGCGTCCATCGTGCGGTACAGGTGCAGCCGCGCCGCCCGGCCCGCGATGCCATGGGCCTTGCCGGGGTAGATCTGCAGGTCGAAAGTCTTGCCGGCGGTCTGCAGCGCCTCGACGAGGCGCAGCGAGTGCTCGAAGAGCACGTTGTCGTCGGCGGTGCCGTGGACCAGCAGCAGCGGCCCGGCCAGCAGGCCGGCGCGGGCGGGCAGGTTGGCACTCGCATAGCTGGCCGCCTTGCCGCCATCCGGCAGGCCGAGATAGCGCTCCGTGTAGGCGGTGTCGTAGAGCGTCCAGTCCGTCACCGGCGCGACGGCGACGGCGGCGGCAAACGGCGTGTCGGCATCCAGCATGGCGCGCGCGCCGAGGAAGCCGCCATAGCTCCAGCCGAAGAAGCCGATGCGGGCCGGGTCCACGCCGGGCACGCGCCCGGGCAGCTGGCGCACGGCGGCGAACAGGTCGGCCACCTCGGTCTTGCCGAAGGCGCGGAAATGCGCCCGCGTGAACTCGCGGTCGCGGTGCGCCATGCCGCGCGTGTCCAGCGTCAGCACGCCATAGCCCCGCTGCTGCCAGTAGGCGATCAGCGGCATGTCGCGGCCCCAGCCCCAGCTCACCGTCGAGGCGTGCGGGCCGCCATAGGCCAGCACGAGGACGGGGTAACGGCCCGCGCGGGCGGCCTGGGGCGCGAAGAAGAAGGCGTTCAGCGGCGTGCGGCCGTCGGCGGCGCTCAGTTCCAGCGCCAGCGGCACGTTCGTGTACGACTTGAGCTGCGGGTCCGGCGCGTCGCCGGCCAGCGCGATGGCACCGCCCTGCCCCAGCCCACGCAGCTCCAGTTGCGGCGGCTGTCCCCAGGCGGAGCGCGTGACGAGCACGCGGCTGCAGGCGCGGTCGGCCTTGGCGTCGCGCCACTGGCGCGCTGCGGCGCCCGGCAAGGGCTGGGCCGGGCCGCCGGCCAGCGGCATGACGAACAGCTCCTGGCTCTTGCCCAGGTCGCCCGCCGCAGCGAAGACGACGCCTCGCTCGCCCACGCAGACGGCGTGCGCGACGGCCTCCGGTTGTTGCGTCAGCGGCGTGCGCGCGCCCGTGGCGCGGTCGATCAGCAGCAGCTGGCGCCGGCCCGAGGCCTCGCTGGGCCAGAGCAGGCCGCGCGGCGTCTCGATGAGGTCGTCGTGCGTCTCCACCCAGGCGGCATCGGTCTCGACGGCGATGTCGCGCGGCGCCGCCTTGAACTCCGTCAGCGTGAGGCGCGTCTGCTCGCGGTTGAACCATTGCAGCCAGGGCGTACCGTCGGCGAACCAGCCGGCGCGGGAGACGTACTCGGCGGTCCCGGGCAGCGGCAGCTCGCGCCGCTGGCCGTCGGCGGCCGCAATGACGAAGGCCCCGACCCGGGCATTGGCCTCGCCGGCGGCGGGGTAGCGCTGCTCGGTCATGGCGGTGCGATCGGCAAAGATCTGGGCGCGCGTCTTGACGGCCACGCCTGACTCGTCCACGCGCAGCGCCAGCAGGGACTTGCCGTCCTTGGACCACCAGAAGCCGCGCTGGCGGCCCAGTTCCTCGGCGGCGATGAACTCGGACAGGCCCCAGGAGACGGTGGCGCCGCCGTCGCTGGTCAGCTGGCGCGGCTGGCCGCCGGCGGCCAGCGGCAGCACGAAGAGGTTGCCGGCCTGCACATAGGCCAGGCTCTTGCCGTCGGGGGCGCAGCGCGGGTCCTGCTTGGGCGCATCGGGCGTGTTCGTCAGCCGCTGGGCCTGCGGGCCGCCGGCGCCCAGGCGCACGAGGTACAGGTCGCCCGACAGCGGGAACAGCAGCGCGCTGTCGTCGCCGCCGCACCACTGGTAGCCGGTGATGCCGCGCTGGCTGATGCGCTGGCGCTCCAGCGCCATCTTCTCGGCCTCGCTGAGCCGCTGCTCGGCGCCGCCCAGCAGGTCGGCCGCGGCCACCAGCTTGCGCGGTTCGCCGCCGGCCGCCGGCTGGGCCCAGAGTTCCAGCACCTCGCTGTCGGCCTGCGAGGGGCGCAGGAAGCTGACCCATTGCCCGCCCGGCGAGATCTCGGCCTGGCGGGGCAGGCGGCCGGCCAGCGGCGGGTCGGCGGTGATGCGTTCGAGGCTGAGGGCGGAGGGCTGCGCCAGCGCGGCGCTCGTGACGCAGGCGGCGGCCAGCAGGGACATGAGGAGCTTCATTTCGACATGCTAGCCGCAGCGCCTGAACGCGCCGTCCGGCGGCCTGCGGCGATAGGCGCATTCCGAACATGCTTATGCGCAACGTGCGCCGGCTTCGTTCCTATCATGAGGCCCTGCCAACAGCCAGCCATGGAGCCGCCATCATGTCCCTGCGCATCAACGACATCGCCCCCGACTTCACCGCCCAGACCACCCAGGGCGAGATCAGGTTCCACGACTGGATCGGCGACCACTGGGCCATCCTGTTCTCCCACCCCAAGGACTTCACGCCGGTATGCACGACGGAGCTGGGCTACATGGCCAAGATCGAGCCCGAGTTCACCAGGCGCAACGCCAAGCTGATCGGCCTGTCGGTGGACCCGGTGGAGCACCACCACCGCTGGGCCGCCGACATCGAGGAGACCCAGGGCTATCTGCCCAAGTACCCCATGATCGGCGACCACGACCTCAAGGTCGCCAAGCTCTACAACATGCTGCCGGCCGACGAGGCGGGCTCGTCCGAGGGCCGCACCGCGGCGACCAACGCCACCGTGCGCTCGGTCTTCATCGTCGGGCCCGACAAGAAGATCAAGCTCATGCTCACGTACCCGATGACCACGGGGCGCAACTTCGACGAGATCCTGCGCGTGCTCGACTCGATGCAGCTCACGGCCGCCCACAAGGTGGCGACCCCGGTGAACTGGAAGCACGGCGACGATGTCATCATCGTGCCCTCCGTCTCCGACGACGACGCCAAGAAGCTCTTCCCCGCCGGCTTCAAGACGCACAAGCCCTACCTGCGCACCACGAAGCAGCCGCGCTGACGTTTACGGCACGATCCGCAAGGGGATCCGCCTCCGCCCGAAGCCCTCGACCCGCTCGGCATAGCGCCCGGCCACTGCGCCTCCGCACTCGGCGCAGCGGCCGGAGGCGTCGAGCTGGTAGTCGATGATCGTGTACCAATCGCGCACCACGCAGGCGGCGCCGCAGGAAGGGCAGTGGGTCGTCCCGCCGGCGGCGTCGTGGACGTTGCCGGTGTACACGTAGCGGAGGCCGGCGGCGCGGGCGATCCGCCGGGCCCGGCGCACGGTCTCGGGGTGCGTGGGGGGGACGTCGAGCATCT
>NZ_JAFAGT010000084.1 GCF_019237615.1 Roseateles sp.
GGTGCTTGGTAATCCCACGATAACAACGAAGCACCGGCCTATCTCGTTTGTGCGTCCTGCACTGCCGCCGGCGGCGTTCTCAACAACGCCCGAAATGTCCCTGGGACATCAGCCCTCCGCAGTCCTCAGATAGCGACGGTCGTAACAGCACCGGCCGTTGCAGAACTTCGAAGGCGGCACCCTCCTTGTCGGCACCACGCAGTCCGGCAAGGGTGTCGCCCTCGCCCACCTGATCACGCAGGCGGTGCGCCGCGGCGACGTCGTCGTGGTCGTCGTGGTCGTCGATCCCAAGAACAGCCGCCGCCTCAAGCGCGTCGTCGAGCGCGCCTGTGCCGGTTCAAGGCGACCGCGTTGCAGCCGACTGGAATCGGCTGGTTTCGATCCGTCACCGACGTCGCGGGTGAGCAGCTGGGCTGCGAGGACTTCGAGATGTGCAATGGAGATCGCGTTTTCGGGCTGTTCTGACCGGTTCCGAACGCCTACCTGGGGCCCTTGGAGCCCTTCAGGTTGGGCTGCACCCCGCACAAGGCAGCAGCCCCCGGCTATGCAGCATCCTCATTGCCTTGAGCAGCCCCCCCACGGCGCCGCCCAAGCCGTCTGCGCCTGCACACGTCACGAGTGTGCATTGGGGAAGCCATCCGTCGGTCCAGAGGCGCACCGATTTGCGACATCAATATCCCCTGTGAATTTCTTGATACCGCCGGTGGGAAGATTTACTTCGGCCTTAGGGGTGGGCCTGTTTTGATGGCGCCCTACGATTCAAAAACGATTCACTCCTCCCCGGACACAAATGTTCGCAAAATTTCTTTTGGCGCTGCCGATTACATTTTGCGCCTTGACTTCTCACGGCGCGATTCCATATGCACCGAAAGTCGTCGAAATATTCAACCCTGCCGCGGGTCGAGACCCCAATCTCGCTCGACTTACGGTACGCGCTGCATCGGATAACTCCACGCCTGGGGAGCGAATTACTGTTGGCGGCATCACGCTTTGTTCGCGCAATGAATGTGTGAAAGCCTACACAGCCAACAAGTCAATCGATTTAACCGATACCCGGGATGGCAAGGCAAGTGATCTGATCGACCTGCAAGTGCCGCTCATGCCCATCGAGAGCATTCACTTTGATTCCATCGCGGGAGATAAGACGCTACAGGGAGAAATCCATCTCGACAATGCGTTGGAACTGAAGAAGGACTTGGAAGGTGGTGAGATTCTGGTTCTCGTCACGCCAGGCGCGGCGAATGGGCGAGCCGTCTATGTCCCGACGCAAGCAGTGGGCTTGATGTTCAGTTCGCAGCGGGAGTCCGTCTACTACAGTCCCAAGGTGGCGACATCTGCACGGGTTCGACTGAATACTCGCCTCGATGTCCCTCGGGGCGCCACGAACCGCGCGCAGATCTTCAGTGTGGCAGTGCATGACACCGGCGATTCGCTGCCGATGGTCGACATTTATCCGCCCATCGATTTGGCGGTGCCGGCCAGCGTCACGAGCCGACGCATCGTCCGCATGAAGCCAGGGCAGACGCGTTCGATGGGCGACCAGGACGCCTCGAGTGGCGAGGAGACCGTGCCGATCTCCAGGACCGGTGTTGTGCGGATGAGCAACCCATCCGAGGGCGTCCCGGCTCCAGCAAGTTCTCCCGGAAAAGTTTCGGCTGCAGCAGCGACGGACCAGTGCATAGGCTTCCTGCACGACAGCGCCACGGCTATCGGATCTTCGTTGTCAGCTACCGGCTCGGTTTACCTCAAGGGCTGTGAAACCGCCTCCCCCTTCGTGCACATCGCCGTCGCCAACAATTCTGATGGTCGAGAGCGGCTCATGCTGCGCTACAACAAGGTAGGCAGTTCGAGCCAGTTGAATCTTCTCCCCATTGAAAACCTGAGTGGCAATTCGCAAATCAGCCTGAATGGATTCACCTGGGTTGGCGATAGTGGCATTGGCGCCGGTCACGGGAATGTGCGAGGCTTCGTCCAATACAACGAAGATGTATTGGGGAGCAATCGTGTTAACGGCGGAACGGACGGAGCCTATGATGGCAACAAACTAGTGTTCCTCATTCAACCATTGATTCCCGCGCGTTGGAAAGAAGGGTCGCAGCCACCGCTTTGGACGACCGGGAGCGAGGGCGTCACATATCCATATGCTGTTGTCAGCTCATCGACCTCAATATTGAAGAACGGGAATTGCTCTGGCGATAGCACGTCCAATCAATGGTCAGCCATTGGGACCACGCCGGGCAATCGCCTGATATTCATTTCATCGACCTCGTCGGGCTCGACGTCGGCAGCGGATCTGTGCGCCGTATTCCAGGCTCTCGGGGCCAACTTCGCCATTCGGCTCGACGGCAGCACGGCCGCTGGGATGACGATCGACGGGATCCGGAAGAATCCGATCACAGGCGCCGCGTCATTCATCTACGGACCCTCACGCTACATCGCCTACGCGCTGGCCATGATTTATCCGGTTGGAACGCCGGGGCCGACACCAGTGATCGAGCCGCCGACGATCGTGAATCCACCCAAGGATCCTTGCAAGATCAATCCTGCTGCTTGTGCCCGAGGGGCCGGATCGTCCTAACGGGGGCGGCTCATGCTGGTGTGCCCGGGCAGCGCGAACGTCCGAATTGCAGTACCAGTCCTTGATACGCTGCCCGTACCAGCACGAGCCCGAGGCATATCTCCACGGAAGCGCATTCCTGAGACGTACGCTGCAATCGGTGCATGCAAAGCTTCTTCCTGATAGCGAAGCCGCTGGTCCAGGACTCGACGATGATGAAGTTGCACGAGTTGCTGGACTGGGCCGGGATCGCACACAAGCCCAAGGGTTTGTACAAGCGCGAGGCCACGCACGTGACGGCCCGAAGGGCTGAAACCCGTGTGTCATGCGCAGGCGCCTCTCGGCGGGGCGCCGCAAGCGGGAGCGTCTGGCTGCTGATTCCGGTGGTCTTGACCACCACCTGTGCCGGTTCCAATTGAACGCGCTGCAGCCGGCTGGAAAAGGCTGAGTGCAGCCACTCGTTTCGCAAAGTTCTTGCACTAGTCGTTGGAAGTCAGCGCACATCGCGGGACGGCCCGGAACAAAAAAGGCCTAAGTGCTTGATTCACTTAGGCCTTTCGGACTTTCAGGGACCGTCTAGGACGTCCCGAGATCATTAGATGGTGGAGCCGGGGGGAATTGAACCCCCGTCCGCAAGCCATCACCGGGCAGATCTACATGCTTAGCCGGTTGATTTGAATCTCGCGGTCAACTCGCGCAATGGCACGCTAGCTTTCCCGCCAGTCACTTGATCTCACGCCCTACCGAGTGACCCGGTACGACGCCAGCCGATGTGAGTGACTTCTCAGCCTCGCCCCTTGCGGAACTCGGCCCGGCCCATCGGCCTGCCGTTGAGAAGCTCAACCGCAATTAAGCGGCGAGTGCGAACGTAGAGTCGTTTGCAGTTACTTTGTTTCCAGTGGTTTTACGAGCGGACTGGTGCTCGGCATGCCCTACTCCGGATCCGCACCCACGTCGAAACCAGGTCGGCCCCAGAATTGAGTATTTTAGGCCAAACCGAGCTGCTTCAAGAGGTCGCCGGGCGCCGCCAGTTCGATGTCGGCTCCCCAGCGGCCATGATCGGCCTGCGGGCCCAGATAACCCCAGGCCGCCACCGCCGTCGCCATGCAGGCGCTGCGGCCGGCCATGATGTCGCGCTCGTCGTCGCCCACGTAGAGGCAGGCCTGCGGCGGCACGCCCAGGCGGCGCGCGGCCTCCAGCAGCGGCGCAGGATGAGGCTTGGTATGGCCGGTGGTGTCGCCGCCCACGACGGCCGCCGCGTCCAGACCCAGGGCGGCGGTCAGCGGCAGCGCGAAACGCTCGGCCTTGTTCGTGACGATGCCCCAGGCCAGCCCGGCCGCAACCAGCCCGGCCAACTCCGCTTCGACGCCGGCAAAAGGCTTGGTGCGGTCGTACATCAGGTCCTCGTAGCGGTCGAGGAACTCGCGCTTGAGCTCCTCGTAGCCGGCCTGCCCCGGCGCGCTGCCGAAGGCCTGGGCCAGCATGCCGCGCGCGCCCGACCCGCCATGAGGGCGGTACTGGGCCAACGGAAGCAGTTCCAGGCCGCGCTCGGCGCGCATCGCGTTGGCCGCGCGCGCGAGGTCCTCGGCGCTGTCGATCAGGGTGCCGTCGAGGTCGAACAGCACGGCGCGCAGCCGTGCCCAGCGGGGCGCCAGCGGCTTCACAGCGGGCGCCGGCAGGCCATCAGGTAGTTGACGCCCGTGTCGCTGCCCAGGCTGTAGCGCTGCGTCACCGGGTTGTAGGTCAAGCCGCGGCTGGCCTGCGGCTCGAGACCCGCATCGCGGCAGAACTGCGCCAGCTCGGACGGGCGCAGGAAGCGCGCGTACTCATGCGTGCCCCTGGGCAGCATGTTCATCACGTACTCAGCGCCGACGATCGCGAGCAGGAAGGCCTTGGCATTGCGGTTCAGCGTCGACAGGAACACCCAGCCGCCGGGCTTGACCAGCGTGGCGCAGGCGCGCACGACCGAGGCCGGGTCGGGCACATGCTCCAGCATCTCCATGCAGGTGACCGCGTCGAAGCCGGCGGGTTGCTCGGCCGCCAGGGCCTCTACCGCGATCTCCCGGTATTCGACGCCCTCGGTTCCGGCCTCCATCGCGTGCAGTTCGGCCACGCGCAGCGGCTTGGTCGACAGGTCTATGCCCAGCACCTGGGCTCCGGCCCGGGCCATGGAATCGCTCAGGATGCCGCCGCCGCAGCCCACGTCGACGACGCGCTTGCCCGCCAGCGGGCAGAGCTGCTGTATCCAGCCCAGGCGCAGCGGATTGATCTGGTGCAGGGGCTTGAAGTCACTTTCGGGGTCCCACCAGCGGTGGGCCAGCTCGCCGAATTTGGCGAGCTCGTGCGGGTCGGCGTTGATCGTCATGACGGATTCGGAAAAAAGAAAAGCCCCGACGGCGGGCCGTGCGGGGCTTTGTGCAAAGCGCCCGAGGGCGCTCAGCTTACTTGTTGCGCGTACCGACGACTTCGATCTCGGTGCGGCGGTTCTTGGCGCGGCCTTCCGCGGTCTTGTTGTCGGCCACGGGCTGCTTCTCGCCCTTGCCTTCGGTGTAGACGCGGTTCGGCTCGACACCCTTGCTCACCAGATAGGCCTTGACGGCTTCCGAGCGGCGGATGGACAGCTTCTGGTTGTAGGCATCGCTACCGATCGAGTCCGTGTGGCCGACGGCGATGATGACTTCCAGGTTGATGCCCTTGGTCTTGCTGACCAGGTCGTCCAGCTTGGCCTTGGCTTCGGGCTTCAGCGTCGACTTGTCGAAGTCGAAGAAGGCGTCGGCGGCGAAGGTGACCTTCTCGCTGACCGGAGCGGGCGGCGGGGGCACGGGCTTCGGGGGCGCCGGCGGGGGAGCCGGGGGCGGGGGAGCAACGGGCTTGGGCTCTTCGACCTTGGGCACCGGCTTGATTTCGCCGTCGCAGCCCTTGGCAGCCGTAGCCGGCGTCCAGAAGTTGTCGCGCCAGCAGTATTCGTTGGTGCCGTTCTTCCAGACGGTGCCGTCGGTTGCGCGCCAGTTGTCGATGGCCTGTGCCGACGCCGACGATGCCGCAGCGGCGACCGCAGCCATCGCAAACAGCGACGCCACGCGATTCAGTTTCTTCATGATTCTCCTCTCAAGGAATGCCGCAGTTGCCCTGCGAGAGTCAGTACTCGAACCTCAAACCTCAGGAGAGACTTTAGGGTTTCTCCTAGGGACTCGACGATTGTGCCATGGGGGCACCGGGACGGACGCATTGTGGCGGCCTACGTTCGTGGGCACGGTGACGATGTTGCGCTGCTGCTACATGGGGCGCGCCGCTTAGAATTTGCGTCTTTCACCCACACCCTGACGCCGTCGCGCCAGTGTTGCGCACGAGATCGAGCCCGCATGACCCAGTTCGCCAAGGAAACCCTGCCGATCAGCCTCGAGGAGGAGATGCGCCGCTCCTACCTCGATTACGCGATGAGCGTGATCGTCGGCCGCGCCCTGCCCGATGCCCGCGACGGCCTGAAGCCGGTGCATCGCCGCGTGCTGTACGCCATGAACGAGATGGGCAACACCTACAACGCCAAGTACCGCAAGAGTGCGCAGGCGGTGGGCGAGACCATGGGTAAATATCACCCGCACGGTGACTCGGCGATTTACGACACCATCGTCCGAATGGCGCAGCCCTTCAGCCTGCGCCACATGCTGATCGACGGCCAGGGCAACTTCGGCTCCATCGACGGCGATAACGCCGCCGCGATGCGATACACCGAGATTCGTCTCGACAAGATCGCCCACGAGATGCTGGCCGACATCGACAAGGAAACCGTCGATTTCGGACCCAACTACGACGGCAGCCATAAGGAACCCCTGGTACTGCCCACCCGTTTGCCGCAACTGCTGGTCAATGGGTCCGCGGGTATTGCCGTGGGTATGGCGACGAATATCCCGCCGCACAACCTGAACGAAGTCGTCGACGCCTGCCTGTTCGCGCTGAAGAGCCCGGA
The DNA here is from genome assembly GCF_019237615.1 of Roseateles sp. Taxonomy (GTDB): domain Bacteria; phylum Pseudomonadota; class Gammaproteobacteria; order Burkholderiales; family Burkholderiaceae_C; genus Pelomonas. Next base: position 6,525 of record NZ_JAFAGT010000084.1, read on the forward strand.
ATGCACGGTCGACGAGCTGATGGAGATCATCCCGGCGCCGGACTTCCCGACCGCCGGCATCATCTACGGTCTGGCCGGCGTGCGCGACGGCTACCGCACGGGCCGCGGCCGCGTCGTCATGCGCGCCAAGGTGCACTTCGAGGACATCGACAAAGGCAACCGCCAGGCCATCATCGTTGACGAGATCCCCTACCAGGTCAACAAGAAGACGCTGCTGGAGCGCATCGCCGAGCTGGTTCACGAGAAGAAGATCGAGGGCATCAGCCACATCCAGGACGAGTCCGACAAGTCGGGCATGCGCGTGGTCATCGAACTGAAGCGCGGCGAAGTACCAGAGGTCGTCCTGAACAACCTCTACAAGCAGACCCAGCTGCAGGACAGCTTCGGCATGAACATGGTCGCGCTCGTCGACGGCCAACCCAAGCTGTGCAATCTGCGCGACATGGTCATCGTGTTCCTGGAACACCGCCGCGAGGTGGTGACCCGCCGCACGATCTATGAGCTGCGCAAGGCCCGCGAGCGCGGCCATGTGCTGGAAGGCCTGGCCGTCGCGCTGGCCAACATCGACGAGTTCATCGAGACCATCAAGTCCTCGCCGACGCCGCCGGTCGCCAAGGCGGCGCTGATGTCCAAGCGCTGGGATTCGTCCCTGGTGCGCGAGATGCTCGCGCGCGCCGAGGGCGGCAGCCAGGCCTACCGCCCCGAAGGCCTGGAAGCGCAGTTCGGCATGCAGCCGGACGGTCTCTATAGCCTGTCCGACGCCCAGGCCAGCGAAATCCTGCAGATGCGCCTGCAGCGCCTGACCGGCCTGGAGCAGGACAAGATCGTCGGCGAGTACCGCGACGTGATGGCCGAGATCGCCGACCTTCTGGACATCCTGGCCACGCCCTCGCGCGTGACGACCATCATCAGCGAGGAACTGACCCAGCTGAAGACCGAGTTCGGCCAGACCAAGCTGGGCGCGCGCCGCAGCGTCATCGAGCACAACGCGCAGGAGCTGGGCACGGAAGACCTGATCACGCCCACCGACATGGTCGTGACGCTGTCGCACACCGGCTACATCAAGAGCCAGGCGCTGAGCGAGTACCGCGCCCAGCGTCGCGGCGGCCGCGGCAAGCAGGCCACGGCGACCAAGGACGACGACTGGATCGACCAGCTCTTCATCGCCAACACGCACGACTGGATCCTGTGCTTCTCCAACCGCGGCCGCGTCTACTGGCTCAAGGTCTGGGAAGTGCCGCAGGGCTCGCGCAACTCGCGCGGCAAGCCCATCGTCAACATGTTCCCGCTGCAGGCCGACGAGAAGATCACCGTCGTGCTGCCGCTCACCGGCGAGTTCCGCAGCTTCCCCGAGGACCACTTCATCTTCATGGCCACGGCCATGGGCACGGTGAAGAAAACGTCCCTCAAGGACTTCAGCAACCCGCGCAAGGCAGGCATCATCGCCGTCGACCTCGATGAAGGCGACCACCTGATCGGCGCCGCGCTGACCGACGGCCACCACGACGTGATGCTGTTCAGCGACGGCGGCAAGGCCGTGCGCTTCGACGAGGACGATGTGCGACCCATGGGCCGCACCGCCCGCGGCGTGCGCGGCATGATGCTGGAGCCTGACCAGCGCCTGATCGCCATGCTGGTGGCCGAGGACGAGACGCAGAGCGTGCTGACCGCCACCGAGAACGGCTACGGCAAGCGCACCAGCATCGTCGAATACACCCGCCACGGCCGCGGCACCAAGGGCATGATCGCCATCCAGCAGAGCGAGCGCAACGGCCGCGTCGTCGCCGCCACGCTGGTCCGCCCGGAAGATGAAATCATGCTGATCACCGACAAGGGCGTGCTGGTGCGCACCCGCGTCGGCGAGATCCGCGAACTCGGCCGCGCGACGCAGGGCGTCACGCTGATCGCGCTGGACGACGGCGCCAAGCTGTCGGGCCTGCAACGCATCGTCGAAAACGACGCCAATGAGGCCGACACCGGCGCCGAAGGCGGCGAGGACGGTGCCAGCGGCGAATCCCCCGAAGCTCCCAAGGACTGACTGACATGACTTCTCGCAAGCTGGGCCTGGCCCTCGCTCTGGCCCTGACCGCCGGCACCGCGCTGGCCGAGCCGTCTCCCGCCAAGAAGACCTTGATCGACAAGATCGTCGCGCAGCAGCAGGGGCTGGCCGAGGGCCTGACCGCCAACATCATCCAGGGCCCGCTGTCCCAGCTGACCCTGGCCGGGCGCGCCGCGCTGATGCAACTGCCGGCGGACAAGCGCGAGGCAACGGCCAAGGCCATGGACGGCGAACTGAAGAAGTTCGTCGACGAGAACGTGCCCTATCTGAGGGACAAGATCGCCAAGGCCGTGCCGAGCACCGCTTCGGCACTGCTGGATGAACGCTTCAACGAGGACGAACTGAAGCAGATCCTGGCATGGGCAGAATCCCCCGTCAGCCAGAAGTTCGGCCTCGCCAACGTCGAGCTGCAGAAGGCGGTTGCGCAGAAGGTCATGGCCGAAGCCGGCCCGACGCTGGACGGCCGCTTCAAGGCACTGAATGCCAGCGTGGCCAAGCATTTGGGGGCGCCGGCGCCCGGTGCCTCTGCGCCCAAGGCGGCCCCTGCGCCGGCACCGGCGCCCAAGAAGTAGTTCTCACCTCTCGATGACCTCGTCCCGCCCGTTCAACTTCTCCGCCGGCCCCGCCACCCTGCCCGAACCCGTGTTGCGCCAGGTGGCCGCCGAGATGCTGGATTGGCATGGCAGCGGCATGAGCGTCATGGAGATGAGCCACCGCGGCAAGGAGTTCGGCGCCATCCTCGAAACGGCGCTGGCCGACCTGCGCGAGCTGCTGGCGGTGCCGAGCAACTTCCGCGTCCTGTTCATGCAGGGCGGCGGCCTGGGCGAGAACGCCGTCGTGCCGCTGAACCTCAGCCGCGGCGGCAAGGTCGACGTCGTCGTCACCGGTTCCTGGTCGCGCAAGAGCGCGGCCGAGGCGCGCCGCTACGCCGACATGCAGATCGCCGCCGAAGGCGACGGCCGCAGCATCCCGCGGGACTGGCGGCTGCGCGACGACGCCGCCTACGTGCACGTCTGCAGCAACGAGACCATAGACGGCGTCGAGTTCCACGACCTGCCGCACCTGGCCAACGGCGTGCCGCTGGTCATCGACTGCTCCTCCCACATGCTGTCGCGCCCCATCGATTGGGGCCGCGTGGGCCTGGCCTTCGGCGGCGCGCAGAAGAACATCGGCCCGGCCGGGCTGACGCTGGTGTTCGTGCGCGACGACCTGCTGGGCCATGCGATGGACATCTGCCCAACGGCCTTCAACTACGAGACCGTGGCGGCGAACAACTCCATGTACAACACGCCGCCGACCTTCGGCATCTACGTTGCCGGCCTGGTGTTCCAATGGGTCAAGCAGCTCGAATACGCCGGCCGGCGCGGTCTCGCGGCCATCGAGCAGCGCAACATCGACAAGGCCGCCCTGCTCTACGCGGCGCTGGACGGCTCCGGCTTCTACGAGAACCGTGTCGACGCCGGCTGCCGCTCGCGCATGAACATCCCCTTCTTCCTGAAGGACGAATCGCTCAACGAACGCTTCCTGACCGAGGCCAAGGCCGCCGGGCTGCTACAGCTCAAGGGCCACAAGTCGGTGGGCGGCATGCGCGCCTCGCTCTACAACGCGATGCCGCTGGAAGGCGCGCAGGCGCTGGTGAGCTTCCTGAAGGATTTCGAGGCCCGCCATGGTTGATCCCGTCGCCTCCCAGGCCCTGCTCGCGCTGCGCGGCCAGATCGACACCCTGGACAAGCAGCTGCTGGAGCTGCTGAACCAACGCGCCCGTGTGGCCGAACAGGTCGGCGAGATCAAGCGTGCCGAGGGCACGCCTTTCTTCCGCCCAGACCGTGTCGCCCAGGTCATCGAGAAGATCCGCGCCGCCAACCCCGGTCCGCTGCGAGCCGAGCATGTGTCGGCCATCTGGCGCGAGATCATGTCGGCCTGCCTGGCGCTGGAGTCGCCGCAGCGCGTCGCCGTGCTGGGCCCCGTCGGGACCTTCTGCGAACAGGCCGCCATCGAGTACTTCGGCGGCGCGGCCGATCTGGTCTATTGCACCAACTTCGACGAGGTCTTCCACGCCACGGCCAGCGGCAGTGCGCAGTTCGGCGTCGTCGGCGTAGAGAACATGACCGAGGGCGTCGTCACGCGCTCGCTGGACCTGTTCCTGCACACGCCCTGCCACGTCGTCGGAGAGGTGTCGCTGCTGATCCGCCACAACCTGATGCGCAAGGACCCGTCCATGCACGGCATCGAGGCCGTGCTGGCGCATCCGCAGGCCCTGGCCCAATGCCAGAACTGGCTGAACAAGCATCTGCCGGACGTCGAGCGCCGCGCCGTCTCCAGCAACGCCGAGGGCTCGCGGCTGGCCGCCACCAACCCGGCCTGGGCGGCGCTGGGCAGCGAGCGCGCCTCCACGCTGTTCGGCCTGCACATCACGGCGCATGCCATCCAGGACGAGGCCTACAACCGCACCCGCTTCGCCGTCATCTGCCTGCCGCAGACCATGGCCACGCCGCCGGCCACCGGCCGCGACTGCACCAGCCTGGTCGTCTCGGTGCCCAACCGGCCCGGCGCCATGCACGACCTGCTGGTGCCGCTGAAGACCCACGGCGTGTCCATGACCCGCCTGGAATCCCGCCCGGCCCGCACCGGCCAGTGGGACTACTACTTCTACATCGACCTGGACGGCCACCCCAGCCAACCGAACGTCGCCGCAGCGCTGGCGGAATTGCGCGAGCTCTGCGCGTTCTTCAAGATGCTGGGTGCCTACCCGGTCAAAGCGTAAGGGCGATCCATGTTCCAGCAGCTTGGCGTGATCGGATGCGGCCTGATGGGCGGCAGCTTCGCGCTGGCGATGAAGAAGGCAGGGCTGGTGCGCCGCGTCGTCGGCTACAGCAAGTCGCCGTCGACGACGGAGCTGGCCAAGAAGCTGGGCGTCATCGACGTGGCGGCCGAATCGGCGCTGCAAGCCGTGTCGGGCTCCGACATCGTGCTGATCGCCGTACCGGTCTCGGCCACCGAGAGCACGCTGAAGGCCATCCGCCACCTGGTGAACCCGGGTGTGCTGTTCATGGACGTGGGCTCCACCAAGTGCGACGTCATCGAGGCGTCGCGCCGCGCCCTGGGCGAGCGCGCCGCCAGCTTCGTGCCCTGCCACCCCATTGCCGGCAAGGAGTCGGGCGGCGTGCAGCATGCCGAGGCCACGCTGTACGAGGGCCGCCAGGTCATCCTGACGCCCCAACCCTTCACCAACCAAGTGCTGGTGCAGCGCGCCACCGACGTCTGGTCGGCGCTGGGCGCGACCGTGCTGAAGATGCGGCCGCACAACCATGACGCGGCCTTCGCCGCCGTCAGCCACCTGCCGCACCTGCTGGCCTTCGCCTATTTCCAGGCCATCGCCGAGCAGCCCGCCGCACGCGACTACCTCAGCCTGGCCGGCCCGGGCTTTCGCGACTTCACGCGCATCGCTGCCGGCGAGCCGGCAGTCTGGCGCGACATCCTGCTGGCCAACAAGCATGAGGTACTGGCCCAGTCCAAGCGCTTTCGCACCATGCTGGACCAGCTCGAGGCCTTGATCGAGGCCGGCGACGCGGCGGCACTCGAAGCCGCGCTGCGGCCCATCGCCGAAGGCCGCGAGGCCTGGGGCAACTCCCTTCCCGCTGTCCCTCCCGGCCGTCCGGCCGGCAAGTGATGTTCAAGATCCCCTTCCTCGACCTGCCGCCGCTGCGCGGCGCCGCAGGCACTGTGCGCCTGCCCGGCTCCAAGAGCATCTCCAACCGCGTGCTGCTGCTGGCAGCACTGAGCGAGGGCCGCACGGTGGTGCGCGACCTGCTGGCCTCTGACGACACGGCCGTCATGCTGGACGCGCTGCGCGCGCTGGGCTGCGGCGTCGCCCGCGACGGCGACACGGTCAGCATCGTCGGCCTGGGCGGCAAGCTGCTCGCCAAGCAGGCCCAGCTCTTCCTCGGCAACGCTGGCACGGCCATGCGCCCGCTGACCGCGGCACTCGCGGTGCTGGCCGCCACCCAGGGTGGCAGCTTCGAGGTTTCCGGCGTGCCGCGCATGCACGAGCGGCCTATCGGCGACCTCGTCGACGCGCTGCGCGGCCTGGGCTGCGAGATCGACGACCTGGGCAATCCCGGCTACCCGCCGTTGCGCCTGCGCGGGCCCTCCAAGCTGGCACTGGACACAGCCGTGCGCGTGCGCGGCGACGTGTCCAGCCAGTTCCTGACCGCCCTGCTGCTGGCCCTGCCGCTGGTCGCCGAACGCGACATCCGCATCGAGGTCATCGGCGAGTTGATCTCCAAGCCCTACATCGAGATCACTCTGGCCCTGCTGGCGCGCTTCGGCATCGAGGTGAAGCGCGAGGGCTGGCAGGCCTTCATCATTCCGGCCGGCAGCCGCTACCGCTCGCCGGGCGAGGTCTTCGTCGAGGGCGACGCCTCGTCGGCGTCCTACTTCGTCGGCCTGGGCGCCATCGCGGCGACGGCCGCGCCCATCCGCATCGAAGGCGTGGGCAGCGAGTCGCTGCAGGGCGACGTGCGCTTCATCGAGGCCGCCGCCGCCATGGGCGCCGACGTCAAGGCCGGCCCGAACTGGCTGGAGGTGCGCCGCGGCGCCTGGCCGCTCAGGGGCCTGACGCTGGACTGCAACCACATACCCGATGCGGCGATGACGCTGACCGTCATGGCCCTGTATGCCGACGGCCCGACGACGCTGACCAACATCGCCAGCTGGCGCGTCAAGGAGACCGACCGCATCGCCGCGATGGCCGCCGAGCTGCGCAAGCTGGGCGCGACCGTCGACGAAGGCCCGGACTGGATCCGCGTTGAGCCGCTGCAGGACTGGAGGGCCGCGTCCATCCACACCTACGACGACCACCGCGTCGCGATGTGCTTCTCGCTGGCCGCCTTCAACGGCCTGGTCGCCAAGGCAGCCCAGCCGGTGCGCATCCTGGAGCCGCACTGCGTCGCCAAGACCTTCCCGGACTACTTCGAGACGCTGTTCAGCGTCGTCAGCGTGAACCCGGCCGACGTGCCCGTCATCACCATCGACGGCCCGACCGCCTCCGGCAAGGGCACGCTGGCCGACGAAACGGCCAGGGCACTGGGCTTCGGCGTGCTGGATTCAGGCGCCCTCTACCGCGTCACCGGCCTGGCTGCCCGCCGCGCAGGCCTGGACCTGGACGACGGCAAGGCCGTCGCCGCCCTCGTGCCGACGCTGCAGCTGCGCTTTGCCGACGGCCATGTCTTCCTGGGCCAGGAGGACGTCAGCGCCCGGCTGCGCGCCGAGGCGACAGGCCTGCTGGCCTCGCAGGTCGCCGTCCACCCCGAGGTGCGCCAGGCCCTGCACCAGCTCCAGCTGGACTTCCGCCGCCTGCCCGGCCTTGTGGCCGACGGCCGCGACATGGGCACGGCCGTCTTCCCGGACGCTCCGCTCAAGGTCTTCCTGACCGCCAGCGCCGCCACGCGCGCCGAGCGGCGGCATAAGCAATTGATTTCCAAAGGGATTTCCGCTAATATCGAGAGCTTGCGCGCTGATTTGGAGGCGCGGGACGAGAGGGACAGGACCCGCTCGGCCTCGCCACTGACCGCCGCGCAGGACGCGCAGTTGCTCGACAACTCGGCGCTGACCATCGAAGCCTCGGTGGATCAGGTGCTGGATTGGTGGCAGCAGCGCAGGCCGTTCTGACGTCGGTACGCCGATTTCCAGTGCGACCCAGGCCCGCCGGCCTCCATCGGGCGCCAGCCCGATTGCCAGGAACGACGCAAGTCGCTCACGGCCGACGGATCTCAACAACTTAACCCCGCAGGCTTGCCTGCACCGCCGCGCCGGTTTCTGCCGGCGCATCAGGATCTAACCAACATGTCCCAAACCCAAACCGCCCAAGCTTCCGGCATGGAATCCTTTGCCGCCATGTTCGAGGAGTCGCTGCAGCGCTCCGACATGCGCGCTGGCGAAGTGATCTCGGCCGAGGTCGTTCGTGTCGAGCACAACTTCGTCGTCGTCAACGCCGGCCTGAAGTCCGAGGCCTATGTGCCCATCGACGAATTCAAGAACGACCAGGGCGAACTGGAAGTCCAGGTCGGTGACTTCGTCTCCGTCGCCATCGACGCCATCGAAAACGGCTACGGCGACACCATCCTGTCGCGCGACAAGGCCAAGCGCCTGGCCTCGTGGCTGAGCCTGGAAACGGCCCTGGAGTCCGGTGACTTCGTGACCGGCACCGTCTCCGGCAAGGTCAAGGGCGGCCTGACCGTCCTGGTCAACGGCATCCGCGCCTTCCTGCCCGGTTCGCTGCTGGACACCCGCCCGGTGAAGGACATGAGCCCGTTCGAGGGCAAGACCATGGAATTCAAGGTCATCAAGCTCGACCGCAAGCGCAACAACGTTGTGCTGTCGCGTCGCGCCGTGGTGGAAGCCTCCATGGGTGAAGAGCGCGCCAAGCTGCTGGAAACGCTGTCGGAAGGCGCGATCGTCCAGGGCGTGGTCAAGAACATCACCGAGTACGGTGCGTTCGTGGACCTGGGCGGCATCGACGGCCTGCTGCACATCACCGACATGGCATGGCGCCGTGTCCGCCACCCGAGCGAAGTCGTTCAGG
>NZ_JAFAGT010000091.1 GCF_019237615.1 Roseateles sp.
CGCAAGGAGCGCATCCAGAGGACCGAAACAGACAGCGCAACGATCAAATCGCGACGGCAATCAAACCAGCTCGCCGAAATGACCTCCGGCGACGATTGCCGGGGGCCTGTCGTTAGCGCAAAACTTCTGCCGCGCGGGCACCTAGGCTGTGGACCTTCTTCACGCCCTCATGCCGCGATGAACGTCTTCCGCCTTTCCACCCTGTCCTTGATGCTGCTGGGCGGCGCCGCGCTGGCTGCCGCGCCTCGTTCCGGCCTGGACCTGACCGGCTTCGACCGCGCAGTGCGTCCGCAGGACGACCTGTTCCGCGCCGCCAACGGCCACTGGCTGGCGACGACGGGGATCCCGGCCGACAAGCCCAACTACGGCAGCTTCATTGAGCTGGCCGACCTGTCCGACAAGCGGGTGCGCGAGGTCGTCGAGTCGCTGGCCGCGACCCCGCAGAAGGCCGGTTCGGCGGCGCAGAAGATCGTCGACTTCTACGCCGCCCACCTGGACATGGCGGCCATCGACCAGGCCGGCATGGCGCCGCTGAAGCCGCTGCTGGAGGGCGTTGACGCGATCGCCAGCCGCGAACAGTTCGCGGCCTGGCTGGGCGCCCGTGCCGGCCAGGTGGCCGGCCTGGTCGACCTCGATGTCGACGCCGACTTCAAGCAGCCGGGCATCAATCGCCTGCTGGTGCATCAGGCCGGCCTGGGCCTGCCCAACCGCGACTACTACCTGAAGACCGACGACGCGCGCATGGCCAAGGCCCGCGCCGCCTACCTGGCCTACCTCGAGACGCTGGCCCGCGAGGCCGGCCTGGCCGATCCGGCCGCCGCCGCCGGCCGCGTGATGGCGCTGGAGCGGCGCATCGCCGAACTGCACTGGGACCAGGTCGCCAACCGCGACCCCGTCAAGCTCTACAACCCCATGACGCCCGCCGAACTGGCCGCGAAGGCGCCAGGCCTGGACTGGCAGGGCTTGCTGAAGGCCGCTGGCATGCCCGCGCTGCAGCGGTTGTCGGTGTCACAGCCCAGCTTCTGCATCGGCCTGGCCCGGCTGGTGGGCGAGACCCCGCTGGACGAGCTGCGTCTGTACGCCAAGCTGCGCATGCTGGACAGCCTGGCCGGCGTGCTGCCCGGGCCCGTACGCGACGCCAGCTTCGCCTTCCACGGTACGGCGCTGAGCGGCGCCACCACCGAGCGGCCGCGCTGGCAGAAGGCCGTCGCCGGCGTCAACGGTGCGCTCGGCGAGGCGGTGGGCCAGGTCTATGTGCAGCGCTACTTCCCGGCCGCCGACAAGGCCCGCATGCTGACGCTGGTGGGCAACCTGATGTCGGCCTACAAGGACTCCATCGGCACGCTGACCTGGATGACGCCGGCAACCCAGGCCGCCGCCCAGGAGAAGCTGTCCAAGTACATGGTCAAGATCGGCTACCCCGAGACCTGGCGCAACTATTCGGGGCTCGAGGTGCGCGCCGGCGACGCACTGGGCAACACGCTGCGGGCCGGCCGCTTCGGCTGGCTGTACCAGGCCGCCAAGGCCGACCAGCCGGTGGACCGGCGCGAGTGGCTGATGACGCCGCAGACCGTCAATGCCTATTACAACCCGATGATGAACGAGATCGTTTTCCCGGCCGCCATCCTGCAGCCGCCGTTCTACAGCAGCCAGGCCGACGACGCCGTCAACTACGGTGCCATCGGCGCCATCATCGGCCACGAAATCAGCCACGGCTTCGACGACGAGGGCAGCCAGTTCGACGGGGACGGCGCTCTGCGCAACTGGTGGACCGAGGCCGACCGCAAGGCCTTCGACGCCATAGGCGCCAGGCTGGTTGCGCAGTACGACGCGTACGAGCCCATCCCCGGCAAGCATGTCAACGGCCAGCTGACGCTGGGGGAGAACATTGCCGACCTGTCCGGCCTGCAGATCGCCTATAAGGCCTATCTGCGCTCACTGGGCGGCAAGCCGGCGCCGGTCATCGACGGCTACAGCGGCGAGCAGCGCTTCTTCCTCGGCTGGTCGCAGGCCTGGCGCGAGAAGTCGCGCGAGCAGCGCCTGCTGCGGCTCCTGACGGCCGACCCGCATGCGCCGTCCGAGTTCCGCGCCAACGGCGCCGCCGTCAACCACGACGGTTTCCACGACACCTTCAAGACCCAGCCGGGCGACAAGATGTTCAAGCCGGCCGCGGAGCGCATCCGCATCTGGTGAGCCGATCCGCCGCCCGGGCCTACGCTCGCCGGCCGGCGGGCGTCAAGTCCGGGCGTTGTGGTTTTGCTGCGTCGCACAAGACGCGGAGGCCCGACGGAGAATCGCCGCTTTCGAACAAATGCCACCCGCAGCTGGTGGTGCTCGTGAAGTGAGTTCTTCCCAAGCGGCACGCAGCCCCATGGCGCTGGCGGGCCTGACCCTCGGCGCCCTCGGGGTGGTCTACGGCGACATCGGCACCAGCCCGCTGTATGCCCTCAAAGAAGTCTTCCATGGCGGCCATGTCGCCACGACGCCGGACAACATCCTCGGCGTGCTCTCCCTGCTGTTCTGGACGTTGACCATCGTCGTCTCGGTCAAGTACGTGCTGCTGATCCTGCGCGCGGACAACAACGGCGAGGGCGGCCTCATCGCCATGCTGGCGCTGGCCGCCAACGCGGTGAACGGCCGGCCGCGGTTGCGGCGCGGCCTGATGATGGTCGGGCTGTTCGGCACGGCTATCTTCTTCGGCGATGCGGTGATCACGCCGGCCATGACCGTACTCAGTGCAATTGAAGGCATCGAGGTCTACGCGCCGGACTACCACGATGCCGTGCTGCCGGTCTCGCTGCTGGTGCTGGCCGGCCTATTCTCGGTGCAGCGTTTCGGCACGGGCGGCATTGGCAAGGCCTTCGGTCCGGTCATGCTGGTCTGGTTCCTGAGCCTCGCGGCGCTGGGCCTGCCCCATGTATTCGACAACCCGCGCGTGCTGGCGGCCGTCAACCCGCTGTACGCGCTGCGCTTCTGCCTGGAGTACCGCTGGGTGGCCTTCGTCGCGCTGGGCGCGATCGTGCTGGTCGTGACCGGGGGCGAGGCGCTCTATGCCGACCTGGGCCATTTCGGCAAGAAGCCCATCCGCATCGCCTGGTACGGCGTCGTCATGCCGGCCCTCGTCATCAACTACTTTGGCCAGGGCGCCATGCTGCTGGACAACCCCGAGGGTGTGAAGAACCCCTTTTTCCTGCTCGCGCCGGCCTGGGCCGAGATCCCGCTCTTCCTGCTCGCCACGGCGGCAGCCGTCGTGGCGTCGCAGGCGCTGATCACGGCGGCCTTCTCGGTCACCAAGCAGGCCATCCAACTGGGTATCCTGCCGCGGCTGCGCATCCTGCACACCAGCGTGCGCGACACCGGCCAGATCTACGTGCCCTTCGTCAACTGGGGCCTGTTCGCGCTGGTGGTCGTCGCGGTGGTCTTCTTCGGCTCGTCGAGCAAGCTGGCCGGCGCCTACGGCGTGGCTGTCACCATAGACATGACGATCACGACGGTGATGACGTTCTTCGTCGTCCGTTTCGGCTGGCGCTATCCGCTGCTGCTGTGCCTCGCCGCCACCGGCCTGTTCTTCGTCATCGACGTGACCTTCCTGGCGTCCAACCTGCTGAAGCTGCTGCACGGCGGCTGGTTCCCTCTGCTGATCGGCATCGCGATGTTCACGCTGATGCTGACCTGGAAGCAGGGCCGAAAGCAGCTCTCCGACAAGCTGCGCGAGGACGCCATCGAGCTGGGTGCCTTCCTCGAGGCCGTCTTCATCAACCCGCCGCTGCGCGTGGCCGGCACGGCCGTCTTCTTGTCGGCGGAGAAGGGCAGCACGCCCAATGCGCTGTTGCACAACCTCAAGCACAACAAGGTGCTGCACGAGCAGAACATCTTCGTCACCGTCAAGCACCATGAGGTGCCGTGGATCGACCTGGAACAGCGCTGCGAGGCAGAGGCGCTGGGCCACAGCTGCTGGCAGGTGGCGCTGCACTTCGGCTTCAAGGACGAGCCCGATGTGCCCGAGGCGCTGGCGCTGCTGAAGAAGCAGGGTGTCCTGCTCGACGACATGGAGACCAGCTACTTCCTGAGCCGCGACATCGTCATCCCGACCATAGGCTCGGGCATGGCGCTGTGGCGCGAGAAGCTGTTCGCCAGCATGCACCGCAACGCCGCGGCGGCGGCGGACTTCCTGCACCTGCCGACCAACCGCATCGTCGAGCTGGGCAGCAAGGTCGAGATCTAACTAGCCCAGAGGGCGCCGCTCCAGGCGCCCGTCGTGCACATGCGCCACCTCGTTCCTGGCTAGCGGCTGCCAGGACTCGGCGTCATCGCCCAGCGGTTCCGACGCGATCGCCCAGCCGCCCGGCTGGGGCTTGAGGTAGAGGCTGGGCGGCCTGTCGTCGCTGGCCCAGCGCACCGCCCAGAGCCGCTCGCCGTCGGCCAGCGCGGCCGAGAATCGCAGCGGCGTATCGACGCCGCGCGCCGCCATCTCGGCGACCGTGTCGCATAGCACCTGGCGGATGGCGGCCTCGACCGCCTCGCCGTCCTGCACGCGCGCCATCATCAGCAGGAACAGCAGCTCCGAGTCGGTCGCGCCGCGGCGCATGTCGTAGAGCGCGTCCGGCAGCAAGGCCTCCAGGCGGCGGCGCAGGCGCGGGAAGTCTCCGACCTGGCCATTGTGGATGAAGAGATAGCGGCCGAGGTGGAAGGGGTGGCAGTTCTGCCTGGAGACTCCACCGCCGGTGGCCGCCCGCACGTGGGCCATGAAAAGACGCGAGCGCACGTTGGCGCACAGGGCCAGCAGGTTCTCGTCGCTCCACGCCGGCATGACCTCGCGGTAGATGCCCGGCGTGTCGCGCTCGCCATACCAGCCGATACCGAAGCCGTCGCCGTTCGTTGCCGTCTTCGCCTCAGAGGCCTGCAGGCTCTGGCGCACCAGCGAATGGCGTGGCTTGCAGACCAGCTCCTCCAGAAAAATCGCGTCGCCCGAATAGGCCAGGAAACGGCACATCCCTCATCCTCTTTGGTTGTCATTCGCGCGGCTATGCTGGCTGCATGCGCCGCTTGCTGCAAGACTTTTCGCCCTCCACCGTCGTTGCCGGCTTCGTCGCGGTGCTGGTGGGCTACACCAGCTCGGTGGCCATCATCTTCCAGGCCACGGTGGCGCTGGGTGCCACGCCGGCCCAGACTGCCTCCTGGCTGTGGGCGCTGGGCCTGGGCATGGGCCTCACCAGCCTGGTCCTGAGCCTGTGGACCCGCCAGCCCATACTGACGGCCTGGTCGACGCCCGGCGCGGCGCTGCTGGCCTCGACCTCGGGAGTGGAGATGCCTGAGGCCATAGGCGCATTCGTCGTCTGCGGCCTGCTCATCGCCTGGGCCGGCGCCAGCGGCTGGTTCGAGAAGCTGATGGACCGCATCCCGGTAGCCATCGCGTCGGCTCTGCTGGCTGGCGTGCTGACGCGTTTCGGCCTCGATGCGGTCAGCAGCGTGAGGACGGCGCCGGTCCTGGTGCTGGCGATGGCCGCGGCATTCCTGCTGGGGCGGCGCCTGTGGCCGCGCTATGCCGTGCCCGGCGTGCTCGTCGCCGGCATTGCCGTCGCGCTGGCGCAGGGGCGGCTCAGCCTGCTGGGCCTGGACACCTCGCAGGTCTTCGCGCTGCCGGTATGGACGGCGCCGCACTTCACCTGGCATGCCGCCGTCGGTGTGGCGCTGCCTCTCTTCATCGTCACGATGGCCTCGCAGAACCTGCCCGGCGTGGCGGCCCAGCGCGCCAGCGGCTATCAGACGCCAGTGTCCGCCAGCATCGCCGTGACGGGCGCCGCGACGACGCTGCTGGCGCCCTTCGGCGGCTATGCGCTCAACCTTGCCGCCATCACGGCGGCCATCTGCATGGGCCGCGAGGCGCATGAGGACCCGGCGCGGCGCTACACGGCCAGCGTGGCCGCAGGCCTGTTCTACGTGCTGCTGGGCCTGGGCGGCGGCGCCGTCGCGATGCTGCTGGCGGCCTTCCCGCGCGAGCTCGTCGCGGCCATCGCGGGCCTGGCGCTGCTGGGCACCATCGCCGGTGCGCTTGCCGCGGCACTGAAGGACGAGGCCCACCGCGACGCGGCCATCCTGACCTTCCTCGTCTGCCTGTCGGGCATCAGCGTCTTCGGCATCGGCGCGGCCTTCTGGGGCGTGGTGGCGGGTGGCGTCGCGACGCTGGTGGCTACGTTCAGGCGCTCTCAGCCCTAGGCCTGCGGGGCGCGCTGCCCTGTGCAACACTGGCCGGCGATGAATCCACAGGCCCGCCCATGAAGCTGCTATTCGTTGCCGATCCCCTCGACACCTTCAAGACCTACAAGGACTCCACCTTCGCAATGATGCGCGAGGCGGCCCGGCGCGGCCACGACATCCTCGCCTGCGAGGTCGGCCAGCTGGTCTGGCAGCGCGGCGGCCGGGTGACGGCGCGTGCTGCCCGCCACATCATGCTGACGGGCAACGCGCAGGACTGGTTCAAGGTCCAGTCGACCGGCGACGTCGCGCTGGCCGATGTCGGCGCGGTGCTGATGCGCAAGGATCCGCCGTTCGACAGCGAGTTCTTCTACGCCACCCATCTGCTCGGCCAGGCCGAGCGCGAGGGCGCCCGTGTCTTCAACAAGCCCAGCAGCCTGCGCGAGCATCCGGAGAAGCTCGCCATCATGGAGTTCCCCGAGTTCATCTCGCCCACGCTGGTCACGCGCGACCCGGCCGAGATCCGGGCCTTCCACGCCGAGCAGCGCGACATCATCCTCAAGCCGCTGGACGGCATGGGCGGCATGGGCATCTTCCGCGTCAAGGACGACGGCCTCAACCTCGGCAGCATCATCGAGACGCTGAACAAGGAAGGCACCCAGACGGTCATGGTGCAGCGCTTCATCCCGGCCATCGCCGAGGGCGACAAGCGCATCCTCATCATCGGCGGCAAGCCGGTGCCGCATTGCCTGGCGCGCATCCCGCAGGGCGGCGAGGTACGCGGCAACCTTGCGGCCGGGGGCAAGGGCGTGGCGCGGCCGCTGACCGCGCGCGACCGCGAGATCGCCGAGCAGCTGGGCCCCATCCTCGTGCGGCGCGGCCTGCTGCTGGTGGGCCTGGACGTCATCGGCGAGAACGTCACCGAGATCAACGTGACCAGCCCGACCTGCTTCCAGGAGATCACGGACCAGAGCGGCTTCGATGTCGCCAGGATGTTCATCGACGCCCTCGAGGAGGTCCTGGCATGAAGCGCCGCGACTTCACGTTCATGAGCCTCGCCGCCCTGGGCCTGCCGGTGCTGGCCGGGGGCGACTCCCTTGGCACGATGAGCGAGAGCTTTCTCGAAGCGTTCTGGAAGCTCGATCCCGACGCCGCCGTGATGTCCGGCCGCTTCGAGTTTGCCGGCCACGTGACGCTGCCCAGCGCCGCGCAGCGCCAGCGCACGCGTACCTTCGCAAAGGACTGGCTGGCGCGCTTCCAGCGCCTGTCCGACGCACAGCTCTCCACCACCGACCGCATGGACCGCGAATTGCTGGTCGGCAAGCTGCAGGGCGACCTGTGGCGCCTGGACAAGCTGCGCGAATGGTCCTGGAACCCCGCCGAGTACAACCCGGCCGGGCCGCTGGACCTGTTGCTCAACACCGACTACGCACCGCTGCCGGTGCGGCTCAAGGCGCTCAGGCCGCGTGTCGCGGCGATGCCGGCCTATTACCGTGCGGCACGGGCCAGCCTGGCCGGCGTCGCGCGCGAGCACACCGAGCTGGCCATCCAGCAGGCACCCGGCGTGCTGGGCGTGCTGGACGACATCGCTGCGCGTGCTGCCGAGGCCGGCCAGGCGGGCGCCTTCAAGGCGCCGCTGGCCCAGGCGCGGGCGGCGGTGAACGGCTATGTCGCGCATCTGCAAGCCCTCAAGCCGGTGCGCAGCTTCCGCCTCGGTGCCGAGCTGTACGAGCCCAAGTTCGTGCACGATATCCAGTCCGCCCGCACGGCACGCGAGACCTACGACCTGGCTCAGCAGCGCCGCGAGGAGGTGCTGGCCAGCATGCAGGTTCAGGCCGCTGCGCTGTGGCCTGCGGTCATCGGCAGCGAGCCGCCGCCCGCCGACCGTTTTGCGCTGATCGGCCGCGTCATCGACAAGCTCAGCGAGAGGCATGTCAGACGCGAGAATTTTGTCGACGAGATCCGCGCGCAGATCCCGCAGCTGGAGGCCTGGGTGCGCGACCATGACCTGCTGAGCCAGGACGCCAGCAAGCCGCTGGCCGTGCGCGAGACGCCCGTCTACCTGCGCGGCGTGGCCGGCGCCAGCATCGAGGCGCCGGGCCCCTACCGGCCCCAGGACAAGACCTATTACAACGTCACGCCGCTTGACGACCTGACGCCCGAGCAGGCCGAGAGTTCGCTGCGCGAGTACAACCACTGGATCCTGCAGATCCTCAACATCCACGAGGCCATTCCGGGCCATTACACCCAGCTGGTGCATGCCAACCGCGCGCCCAGCAAGGTCAAGGCCTTGTTCGGCAACGGCGCCATGGTGGAGGGCTGGGCCGTCTACGGCGAGCGCATGATGATGGAGAGCGGCTACGGCGCCTCGCCCGAGATGACGCTGATGTACGGCAAATGGCATCTGCGCTCGGTCACCAACACCGTGCTCGACTACGGCGTTCATGTGCTGGGCATGGGCGAAGCCGAGGCGCTGGACCTGCTGGTGCGCCAGGCCTTCCAGACCGAGCGTGAGGCCAGGGAAAAGTGGCGTCGCGTGCAGCTGACATCGGTGCAGCTGACCAGCTACTTCAGCGGCTATAGCGAGATCTTCGCGTTGCGTGAGCAGTTGAAGGCCAGGCCTGGCTTCAACCTCAAGGCCTTCCACGAGCAGTTCCTCGGCTATGGCAACGCACCGGTGCGACTGATCGCCGCCGAGATGCTCAAGGGCTGAGCGCGGCTTCGGGTGGTGTCGGGGCCGATTAGCATCGGCGCTCCACGGAGGAGCTACCGAATGCCCTGGCGCCCACTGGCCGTTTCGCTGGCCGTCTGTCTCAGCTTGAACACCGCCCATGCGGCCACCGATCCCGCGCAGCTGCGGGCACTGCTGACCGAGCAGCGTTACGCCGCCGCTCGCACTGACGTCGAGGCGCTGCTGCGCAAGCCCCGGCCCGACACGGCCGAGCGGGCCGTCGTCTACCAATGGCTGTTCGCCCGCGACGATGGCGCCGCCATAGACCGCCGCACGCTGGGCGTGCTGGCCGACGGCCGGGCCGAGGCCGTCGACCTGCTGGCCGCCGGCCGCCTGGCGCTGGACCGGCGCGATTTCGAGCGCGCCAAGACCTGCTTCGAACGCGCGCTGGAGCGCGCCAACCTGCCGCTGGAGCGCGCCGAGGCCTTGCGCGGCCTGGGCCAGCGCCACTACCAGCTGCGCGAGTTCGATGCGTCGCTGGCCCAGCTGGAGCAGGGCGTGGCGCAGGTGCGCACGGCGGACGGGCTGGCGGCGCTGGCCGACACGCTGATCCGCCTGGGCCGCACCGAGGATGCCATCGTCGCGGCCGAGGCCGCCGTCGCGCTGAATCGCCACCACGAGGCCGCCCATTACCTGCTCGGCAACGGCTATACGCGCGAGAACTACAGCCAGCTCGAGGCCCGCCTGGGCGAGGCCTTCGTGCCGCTGATGGCCGACGTGAAGCGCGCCTCCGAGGCCTTCGAGCAGGGTGACTTCGACGCTGCCCTGGGGCTGAGCCTGGACCTGCTGCGGCGTTGCCCCCAACTCGGCCGCGCCCACGCCATTGCGGCCAAGGCGCTGGAGTCGCAGCGCTTTCGCATCGACGTGCACCGCGCCGCCTACGAGCGCCGCTTTGCCGCCACACCCATGCCGAGCGTGCCTGGTATCGAGCGCTACGTGCTGAACTGGAAGGACTTGTCGCCGCGTCACCGGAAACGTGTCGCGCTGTCCGTTGCGCCGTGGAAGGCCTTCATCCCCGTGCTCGTCGAGGGCGGCGCCACCCATTTCATCAAGCCCATGTGGATGCGCCTGTCCGAGACGCCACAGGCCCACGCGCTGAAGGACGCCCGCATCGACTACGACTCGCGGCTGTGGGACGACGTGCGCGGCATGGGCGGCCACTTCACCGTCACCGGCATCGAGGACGTCGAGCGCAGCATCTTCGACAAGTACAACACCGTGCTGCACGAGCTGACCCACCAGGTCCATGGCGTGCTGACGGCCGACCAGTCGCGCGACATCGAGGCGCTCTACCAGCAGGCCAAGGCACGCGACGCGGCGACGCGCAACGGCTTCCTGTCGCGCTATGCCGGTGGCTCGGTGTGGGAGTACTTCGCCGAGGGCGCCAATGCCGAGGCCTCTCCACGCCGCGATGCCTACGACGGCCGCGAGATCGTGCGCGAGCGGCTGGTCCGGCTGGACCCGGCCCTGCGTACCGCCGTGAGAGGCTTCTTCGCCCAGCGCGATACGCGGGCCAGCCTGCCGGTGGCGCTGGTCAACGCGGGCAACCAGAAGCTGGAGGACGGCAAGCTGGTCGACGCCCAAGCGCTGTTCGCGCGCGCCCTCAGGCTGGCGCCCACCGACGAGCTCGCACTGGCGGCGCAGCTCAAGGTGCTGGCCATCGCGGGCGACGGCGACGCCGTCGGCGCGCTGGCCGCACGCGCACTGGCCGCCCATCCGAACAGCGGCGCGCTGCGCGTGGGTGCGGCCGACGCCCTCTGGCATGGTGGCCGCCCGCTGGCCACCGAGGTGCTGCCCGGCCTGGCGCGCGACGTGCAGGCGCTGAGCGGCGAGGACGCTTTCCGCGTCCAGCTGGCGCTGGCTGACCACCACCGCCGCCTCGGCGACACCGCCGCCGCGCTGGCCGCCTACCAGGCCGTGCTGGCCTACCAGGGCGACCAGCCCGAGGCACTGTGGGGCCGGGCCGCCGCGTTGGCGCTGGACGGTCGTTGGGATGACGCATTCGCCCAGTACCAGGCCGCGCTGCGACTGCGCACCGGACTCGTGCCGCTACGCCGCGACTATGCGCTGGATCTGCTGCGCGCCGGTCGCACCGAGGCGGCGCGCGCCCAGGTCAAGGAGGCGCTGATCCTGGACCCCGCCGACCCCGACACGCTGGCCCTGAAGGGCTGGCTGGCGCTGAGCGGCGGCGACGCCGCGGCAGCGCGCCGCGACGCCAGCGAGGCGCTGGCCCTCGGGCCGTGGAGCGACCTGGCCGTCATCGTGCAGGCCGCGGCGTTGCAGTCCCTGGGCCAAGCTGAGGCGGCGCAGACCGCCATCGCGCCGCTGCGGCAGCGCATCGCCAGCGGCGCATCGCCGCAGTACGTCTACCGGCCCGAGAAGTCGGGCTGGTTCTCGGTGCATGAGCTGCCGGCCGGTGAGCGCCGCGTGATGGAGCTGCTCGTCAAGTGAAGCCGCTGAAGCACCTGGACGCCGCCCACCTCAACGGCCTCAGCGTCGCCCTCGGGGTGGCGGCCACGCATGTCTTCGTCGGCGCGCTGTTCGGCGACACGGCCGGCCTCGCGGCGGTCGGCGGCGCCGTCTGCGCGAGCCTGCCCGACGTGCCCAACCCGCCGCAGCGCGTGCTGCCGCGGCTGCTGCCGGCCGCGGCCGTCGCGGCCATCGTGACGCTGCTGGTGGGCCTCACTGACGGCTCGCTGGCGCTGACCGTGGCGCTGGTCGCCGTCGTCACTTTCCTGTCGCTGATGGCCCTGGCCTGGGGCCTGCGCGCCGGGCCGCTGTCGTTCTCGCCGGTGTTGGCGATGGTCTTCGCGATGGCCTGGGACCGCACGGCCGGCAGCACCGCGCCCTGGGAGCATGCGCTGTGGGTGGGCGCGGGTGGCTGCGTCTACACCGGCTGGGCGCGGGCCAGCGCGGCGTTGCTGCGCCACCGGCTGCGCGAGCTGGCGTTGGCTCAGGCGCTGCGCGCGACCGAGCAGCGGCTGCGCTCGCGCGCGCAGCGCATCGCCGGCGCGGTGGGCGCCGCCGAGGCCAGCATCCGCGCTTCCATCGCCGACGACGTGCTACTGGCCGAGGCGCTGCAGGCTGCGCGCGACCAGGTCTTTGCCGCTCGCCGCTCGCCGCGCAGCCGCCGTCAGACCGACCTCGTGCTGGGCCTCATCGAGCTGCGCGACCTGCTGCTGGCCAGCCGGTTGGATACCGAGCTGCTGGGCCATGACTTCCCCGGCCGCCAATGGCGGGCCGCGCTGGCCGAGACGCTGCGCCACCTCGCCGACACGCTCGCCGCGCTGGCCGACACCGTGGCCTATGGCGCACCGCTGCCCGAGGTGTCGGCCGAGGCCTGGCGGGCGCAGCTGGCTGCGCGACTGGCCGACGTCAGCGCGCCGGCCGGCGATTCGCGCGCCCATCTGGTGTCGGCGCTGCAGTCGCGCGTGGGGCATATGCTGGACGACGTCGGCGCCATGGTTGCGCGTCAGGCTCAGGGCGACGAGGCCGACGATGCAGCCAGCCCCTGGACGCCCGAGCGCCTGGCGCCCTTCGTGTCGCCCGAGGGCTGGCCGCTGGCGGCGCTCAAGCCGCACCTGAACCTGCAATCCAGCGTCATGCGCCATGCGCTGCGCTCGGCGCTGGCGCTGGCGCTTGCCTATGCGCTGGGCGCGTTCCTGCCTTGGGCGGCGCATCCGTT
Source organism: Roseateles sp. (assembly GCF_019237615.1). Taxonomy (GTDB): domain Bacteria; phylum Pseudomonadota; class Gammaproteobacteria; order Burkholderiales; family Burkholderiaceae_C; genus Pelomonas. The sequence goes on from NZ_JAFAGT010000091.1 coordinate 12,612, forward strand.
CTGGCTGATGCTGAGCGTGGCCGTCGTGCTGCGCGGCAACCTGGAGCAGACGCTGTCGCGCCGCAATGAGCGCATCATCGGCACCGTGCAGGGCTGCCTGCTCGTGCTGCTGCTGGCCCATGTGGCCTGGGAGCCATTGCTGGCCCTGTGTTTCATAGCCGCCGTTGGCACGGCCCACGCCTATGTGAACCGCCGCTACCGCGTCGCCGCGACGGCCGCGACGCTGATGGCCTTGCTGCAGCCGTTGATGCTGGCGCCGGGCAGCGACCCTGCCGTCGTCGAGCGCCTTGCCGACACCGTCATCGGCGCGGGCCTGGCATGGCTGTTCAGTTTCGTGCTGCCGTCCTGGGAGCGCAACGCTGTGCCGCGCCTGGGTGCGCAGCTGCGCGGCGCGCTGGCCCGGCATGCGTCCAACATGCTTCGCTGGATTCCAAGCGCCGAGGAGCAACTGGCCCAGCGGCTGTCGCGCCAGCAGGCCTACGCGGCGCTGTCCGCGCTGGCCGCGGTGGCCCAGCGTACCCGCGTCGAGCCGCAGAGCGTGCGCCTGCCCGAGACCGACATCGAGTCGGCGCTGAGCCATGGCTATCGCCTGATGGCCCTGCTGGGCGCCGTGCAGCACCAGGTGCAGCGCCGCAGTGCCCGGCTGGACGCCGCCCGCGCAGAGACCGCGTTGCCGCTGGCCCGCCAGGCCTGCGTAGCCGTGCTGCAGGGCGAGCCGGGCGCCAGCGACAGTGGCACTGATCCCGCCGGCCTGCCCGACGCCGATGCCGGCGCCTGGCCCGAGCACCTGGGCCAGCAGGACCTGACACCATGGCTGCTGCGGCGCCTGCGGCTGTGCCGCCATGAAGCGCGCGAGTTCGCCTCGGCGCTGGACCGACTTCAACCCACTTCAGGAGGATCGCCATGAGCATCCAGACCCGAGCCGCCGTTGCCTGGAAGGCCGGCGCACCGCTGACCATCGAAACCCTGGACCTTGAGGGCCCGCGCGACGGCGAGGTGCTCGTCGAGATCAAGGCCACCGGCATCTGCCACACGGATGAGTACACGTTGTCGGGTGCCGATCCCGAGGGCTTGTTCCCGGCCGTGCTGGGTCACGAGGGCGCTGGCGTCGTGCTGGAGAGCAAGGTGCCCTGGCTGAAGGCCGGCGACCATGTCATCCCGCTCTACACGCCGGAATGTCGCGAGTGCAAGTTCTGCCTGAGCCGCAAGACCAACCTGTGCCAGGCCATACGCGCCACGCAGGGCAAGGGCTTGATGCCCAACGGCACGTCGCGTTTTTCGCTGAACGGCGAGCCCGTCTTCCACTACATGGGCACCAGTACCTTCGCAAACCACATCGTCGTGCCCGGCATCGCGCTGGCCAAGATCCGGCCCGACGCGCCGTTCGACAAGGTCTGCTACATCGGCTGTGGCGTGACGACGGGCGTGGGTGCCGTGCTGTTCACGGCCAAAGTCGAGGCGGGTGCGACGGTGGTCGTGTTCGGCCTGGGCGGCATCGGCCTGAACGTCATCCAGGGCGCCAGGATGGTGGGCGCCGGCCGCATCATCGGCGTGGACATCAACCCGGCGCGTGAGGCCATGGCGCGGCGCTTCGGCATGACGGACTTCGTGAACCCCAAGGACGTGGGCAACGTGGTGGACCACCTCGTGCAGATGACCGACGGTGGCGCTGATTACTCGTTCGAGTGTGTTGGCAATGTGCAGCTGATGCGCCAGGCGCTGGAGTGCACGCACAAGGGCTGGGGGCGCAGCATCATCATCGGCGTGGCGCCGGCCGGGGCGGAGATCGCGACGCGGCCGTTCCAGCTGGTGACGGGGCGCAAGTGGGAAGGGTCGGCGTTTGGCGGCGCGCGCGGCCGCACCGATGTGCCAAAGATCGTCGACTGGTACATGGAGGGCAAGGTTGCGATCGACGAGCTGATCACGCACAAGCTGAAGCTGGAGCAGATCAACGAGGGTTTCGAGTTGATGCGACGGGGGGAGTCGATCCGATCGGTGGTCGAGTTCTGATCTTGTTGGTTGCTCTTGCGGAGAGAGCCTTGGCGCCTGTCTGCACAGCCGCGGGAGTCCGCTCCGCCCGCCGGGCTCGGTGCACCGAGTCGAAAGGCTCCCCGCAGGAGCGGCCTACCGAGCCGTCCGATACGGCTCGTCCTCGGGCACGAAGTCCTGCTCCCGCATCGCGTCCGCGATCCAGTCCTCTACGGCCGGGTGGGCCAGCAGCGCGTCGCGGTAGGCCGCGGCGGCCTCGGACACCGGCAGGCCAAAGCGACTAAGCCGCACCGCCACTGGCGCGAAGTAGGCGTCCGCCGCGCCGAACGCGCCGAACAGGAAGGGCCCGCCGCTGGCCTTCAGCGCCTCGCTCCAGGCCGCGTCAAGGCGGGCCACGTCGGCGCGCAGCGCCTCGTCCCCGGCCCACAGTTTGGCGCCCACGTCGGGGAAGAACACCTCGATGTTCATCGGGCAGGCGGTGCGCAGCCGCGTGAAGCCGCCGTGCATCTCGGCGCACAGGCTGCGCGCCCGGGCCCGCGCCCGGGCGTCGCGCGGCCATATGGCCAGCTCGGGGTGGCGGTCGGCGATGTACTCGGCGATGGCTAGCGTCTCCCAGACGGTGAAGCCGTCGGCCTCGACGAGGACCGGCACGCGCCGCGTGGGGCTGACGCCGGCGATGACGCGATTCCAATCCGAGCCCGGTCTGAAGTCGAAGCGCAGCCTGACCTCCTCGAAGGGAATACCGAAGGCGGCCAGCAGCACGCCGCTGCGCATGGACCAGGACGAGTAGTTCTTGTTGCCGATGTAGAGCTTCATGACGGCGAGCTTAAGGATTGCGGCCCGGGCCCGGGTTGATCAATCCGCAACGGATTGATGCCTGGCGCGCCAGGCGTCCAGCCGCGCGACGCCCATGCCGGGTGCCAGGTAGTCGGGCAGCACGGTCTCCAGCGAGGCCGGGGCGATGCCGAGCTCGGCCAGGCCGGGCTGGTGGCCACCCGGCACGTTGGGCACGCGCAGCGAGGCGAGGTTGTCGCGCGACAACAGCGGTTCGCCGGGCAGGCATTCCATGCACAGGGCCTGCAGCGCGGCCAGCGGCGCGGGCAGGGGCAGCACGGGGCGCTCGTGGCCGGCGGCGCGGCCGGCCAGCCGCGCCAGCTCGGCCAGCGTCAGCTCGCGCGGGCCGGCGATCTCGTAGATCTGGCCAACGGCCTCGCGGCGCAGCAGCGCCTGCACCAGCGCGCGGGCCAGGTCTTGCACCCAGACGGGCTGCAGCCGTGCCTGCGCACCGCCCAGCGGCAGCAGCGGGAAGCGTCGTTGCAGCCGCGCGAACAGGTTGGTGCTGCGGTCGCCCGCGCCGAATACGAGGGAGGGGCGCAGCAGCGTCAGCTCCAACCCATGCGTCTGCGCCGCGACCTGCAGAACGGCCTCGCCGGCGGCCTTGCTGCGCAGGTAGCGCGACGGTGCATGCTCGGTCACGCCCAGCGTGCCGACATGCACGAGGCGCCGCACGCCGGCCGCACCCATCGCCGACGCGAGGCGCCGGGGCAGCTCCACGTGCGCGTGCTCGAAGGCGGCTGCGCTGCCCTGCAGGATGCCGACGAGGTTGAAGACGGCGTCATGGCCAGGCAGCAGCGCGCCCAGGTCGCGGAACACGTCGGCCTGCAGGACGGTGACGCCTGGCAGGCTCTGCAACTCGCGCGCATGCGGAAGGCGCCGCGTCGGCACGGTGATGCGCGCGTCGGCGCCGAGGCGGCGAGTCAATTGCTCGCAGAGCGCGCGGCCGACGAAGCCGCTGCCGCCGAGGACGAGAACGGACAGGCTCATGACTTGGACTCCCCTGCCGCCGCCGGTGGCGGCACGTCGCTGACGTCTGCGGCGCGCGCGCCGGCCGGGCCGACGCTGGCGCCGAGGCGCTCGCGCAGCGAGGTGGCCGGCAGGCCCAGCACCTGGGCGTAGATGGCGCCGCCCAGCAGCACCTTGCGGACATAGTCGCGAGTCTCGTTGAAGGGGATGTTCTCTGCCCAGATGGCCGCGTCGAGCACGGGCCCGTCGCGCCAGCGCGCCGGGCGGTTGGGGCCGGCGTTGTAGGCGGCCGCGGCCAGGGCCTGGGCGCCATCGAAGCGGTCCAGCACCAGCTTCAGGTATTGCGTGCCGATGCGCAGGTTGAAGTCTCGGTCATGCATGCGCTCGGCGCTGTAGTCCAGGCCTACCTTCTTGGCCGTCCACTTGGCCGTGGCCGGCATGACCTGCATCAGCCCGGACGCGCCGACGTGGGAGCGCGCGTCCAGCACGAAGCGCGACTCCTGGCGGATCAGGCCGTAGACATAGGCTGCGTCCACGCCGGCGGCCTGGGCCTCGCGCTGCAACTCGGCGAGGTGGGGCAGGGGGTAGCGCTGGGCGATGTCGATCTCGGTGCGGGTGCGTTCGCTGGTGTTTATGCAACGGTCCCAGACCTCGCGGTCGCAGGCCTCCTGCGCGGCGGCCAGCAGCGCGCGGTCTCCGCGCAGCGAGATCTCGCGCAGCGAGAAGTTCCACTCGCGTACGCCCTCGCTGCGCAGACCCAGGGCTATGAGCGACAGCGCCCGCATCAGGCCAGGGTGGTTGCGCGCGGCGCGGCGCTCCTCGGCCGTCAGCGGCGCCGGGGCAGGAGGGAGCGGCGTGGGCAGGCCCAGCTCCTCGGCGGCGAGGCGCCCGAAGTAGTTCAGCGGCCCGGTCAGCGGCGAGGTGGCCAGCGCCGCGAGCTGGGCACGGGCGGCGGGCTGGTCGCCCTGCAGGCGGGTGGCGCGGGCCTTCCAGTAGGCCCAGGCCGGCTCGCGCTGCTCGCCGGAGCTCATGCGCTCGATGGCGCGCAGCGCCGCAGCCGGCGCCTTGGCACGCAGCGCCGCGCGGGCGTTCCAGGCCAGCGCGTCGTCGCTCCAGGCCAGCTCGGGCGCGAGCTTGTCGGCGCGCTCGAAGGCGGCCAGCGCGCCGTCCTGCAGGCGCAGCGCCTGCTGGCGGCCGATCTGCACCCACAACCAAGCCTGCAGGTCGGTGGGCAGCCGGCTCCACTTGTCGCGCAGCAGGTCGCCGGCCTGGTCGGGGTCGTTGGCGGCGACGCGCGCCAGCGCCAGCGCCGTCAGCTCGGCATCGAAGCGCGGCGCGCTGCGGGCCTGGCGCGTAAGGTATCGGCCGGCGTTGTCCTGCAGCTCGGCGAGCTTCTGGTCCAGTGGCTTGGCGGCCAGCAAGGCGACGGCCTGACGCGCCGCGCGCGGGCGGCCCTGCTCGGTGGCCTGGCGCGCCTTGGCCCACAAGGTGTCGGGTTTGAAGAGACCGGCGTCGACCATGGCGCTGGCCAGCTGCTGGCAACCATCGTCGCCATCGCGCTGCGCCATCCAGGCCGTGCGGGCGGTGTCGGCTGAGGGCTTGCCGCCCGCCGCCTGCTCGGCCAGCAGCGCGTAGCAGGCGACCTCGCGGTCGTCGCGCATCACATAGCTGGCATGGTCGCGGCGGAAATTGGCCCAGTCGCGGCGGCGGCCGAGCTCCAGCAGCCAGTCGTTGCGCAGCCGGTCCTCGACATAGCTGCCGGCATAGCGCGCGTAGAAGGCGTCCATGTCGGGCTGGCGGAGCTCGGCCATGCGCCCGTTCAGGTCGAAATACTCGACCCAGCCGGCCAGAGGGTGGTTCTGGCCGCGCGCTGCGTCCACCAAGCCTGTCAGGCGCTTGCGGTCGCGCTTGACCCAAGCCTCGCGGGCCTGCACGGCGAGGTCGTTGTCGGCCGCCGCCGCCGGGGCGCCAAGCGCCGTTGCCAGCAGCGCGGCTCCCAGCGCCGCTATCGCGCTGCGGCCCCTGCATTCCTTAACTCGCCTGTCCATTTGACTCATGCCTGCCGCGACTGCTACGCCGGCCAATTTAACCCAGGGCCGCCGGGTGCGGGCGATGAGTTCCAATGGCGCCACTCCGCTGATCCGAGCGCCCGATGACAGACGCCACCCCAACCGACCGTTCCCTGCTGCGCCGCCATCTGCTGGCCCAGCGCCGAGCCTTTGCCGGCACGCCCGCCTTCCAGGCTGCCGAGCATGCGCTGGGCGACGCCCTGCAGGCGCTGCTGGGCCAACTGGAGCCTGAGCTGCTGGGCGTCTACTGGCCTCTGGGCGGCGAGTTCGACCCGGGCGCCCTGGCGTACCCGCGCGCGTTGCCGTTCGCGCGCCGCGAGCCGGCCGCCATGCAGTACCGCCGCTGGGACGGTGCTGCGCCCATGGCCCGGGACGAATGCGGCATTGCCTCGTCCACGGGCGCCGTGGTCGTGCCCGACGTCGTGCTGGTGCCTTGCGTGGGCTTCACGCGTGACGGCTTCCGCCTCGGCTATGGCGGCGGCTTCTTCGACCGCTGGCTGGCCGAGCACCCCGGTGTGACGACCATTGGCCTGGCCTGGTCTGGCGCCGAGACCGGATTCCCCGTCGAGGCGCATGACCGCGCCCTGACCTTGATCCTGACCGAGCGCGAGCTCATCGCCCCTGACTGATTTCCGAGAGGACCTTGATGCATGACGGCATGACGCTGATCTCGACGCTGGCCGCCGCCTTTGGCCTGGCGCTGGTGCTGGGCCTGCTGGCGCAATGGGCCAGGCTGCCGGCGCTGGTGGGCTATCTGCTGGCCGGCGTGCTGATCGGGCCGCACACACCGGGTTTCGTCGGCGACGTGCATCTGGCCCAGCAGCTGTCGGAGGTCGGGGTCATGCTGCTGATGTTCGGCGTCGGCCTGCATTTCTCGGTGCACGATCTGGTGTCGGTGAAAGGCATCGCGCTGCCGGGCGCGCTGGTGCAGATGGCCGCGGCCACGGCCATGGGCGCGGGGCTGGCGTACTGGTGGTGGGGCTGGGAGCTCGGTGCTGCACTGGTCTTCGGCCTGGCGCTGTCGGTGGCCAGCACGGTGGTGCTGCTGCGCGCGCTGGAGGCGCGCGAGCTGCTGCACACGGGCAACGGCCGCATCGCCGTGGGCTGGCTGGTCGTCGAGGATCTGGCCATGGTGCTGGCCCTGGTGCTGCTGCCGTTGCTCGGCGGCCGCGGCGAGGGCGCCTCCGGCGGCAGCCTGGCCCTCACCATCGTCACGACGCTGCTGGCCGTCGCGGCCTTTGTCGCCGTCATGCTGGTGGCGGGGCGGCGCCTGCTGCCCTGGCTGCTGTGGCAGGTCAACCGCACCGGCTCGCGCGAGCTGTTCACGCTGGCCACGGTGGCCGCGGCTGTCGGGCTGGCGGTGGGCGCGGCGGCGCTGTTCGGCGTCAGTGTCGCGCTGGGCGCCTTCTTCGCCGGCCTGGTCCTGCGCGAGTCGGCCTTCAGCGAGCGCGCGGCGCATGAGAGCCTGCCGCTGCGCGACGCCTTCGCGGTGCTGTTCTTCGTCGCCGTAGGCATGCTGTTCGACCCACGAGTGCTCGTCGAGCAGCCGGGGGCCGTACTGGCGACGCTGGCGGTCATCCTGATCGGCAAGACATTTGCCGCCGGCGCCCTCGTGCTGCTGCTGCGCTATCCGCTGTCGACCGCGCTGACGGTGGCCGTCAGCCTGGCGCAGATCGGCGAGTTCAGCTTCATCCTGCTGGGCCTGGGCCAGAGCCTGAACCTGGTGCCGCCGCAGGCGGCCAGCCTGGTCGTCGCCGGGGCCATCGTGTCCATTGCGCTGAACCCCTTGCTGTTCTCGGGCGTGGAGCCGCTGCGGCGCTGGGTGCTGTCGCGTTCCGGCTGGGCGCGCAAGCTGGAGGCTCGCGACGATCCGCTGGCCGAGCTGCCCGCCGACACGCCGCAGAGTGCGCTGGCCGGCCAGGTCGTGCTGGTGGGCCATGGCACGCTGGGCACGGCGCTGCGCGCGGAGCTTGGCGGCCGGCCCATGGTGGTCATCGATCGCGACCGCGACGTCGTCGAGAAGCTGCGGGCCTCGGGCCAGGCGGCCGTGCTGGGCGAGGCGGGCGAGGCCATGACGCTGGTGCAGGCTCATATCGCGCAGGCTGCCTGGCTGCTCATCGCAGTGGCCGACGTGCGCGGCGTGCCGGCCATGCTGGCGCTGGCGCGCCAGCTCAACCCGGCCCTGCGCTGCGCCGTTGTCGCGCATACGCGGGAAGAGGCGCAATGGTTGCGCGACGCGGGTGTCAACGAGGTGCTGCGCGCGCAGCAGGCGCTGGCGCAGGCGCTGGCACGCGTGGTGGCGGCCTAGGGCCGGCCGCCGAAGCCTGACAGGCCCTGGTCAAACCCCGGCCAGCTGCGCACGCGTGACGGCAGCCTGTTCGCGCACCCAGTCGGCGAACTGCCGCACCTCGGGACGGCGCGCCGTGTTGGGGCCCAGCATCATCCAGTAGCTGAAGGGACTGCCCAGCCGCCCGGCCTTGCCGAAGGGCTCGACCAGCTCGCCGCGCTGCAGGTGCTCGTGCACCAGCGGCAGGCGGGCCAGGGCGACGCCCTGGCCGGTCAGCGCGGCCTGAACCTGCTGGTAGGTGAAGTTCAGGTACAGCCAGCGGCGCGGCTGCAGGTCATGCTCGCCCATCTGCGTCAGCCAGCGCCGCCAGCTCAGGTATTCGGCGCTGGGGCGGGGGTCGTCCTCTTCGGCCAGCGCATGGCCGGCGAGGTCGGCCGCCTGCTTCAGCGGCGCCGGCGGGTTCTGCAGATACCAGGGGCTGACCGTGGGCGACAGCAGCTCCTCGAAGAGCTGCTCGGCGTCAGGTGGCACGGAGGGGCGGTCGTCGTAGCGCAGCGCCAGGTCGCTCTCGCCGTCCTCCAGGTCCACCTTGCGGTCATAGGCCGACACGCGGATGTCGATGTCCTCGTGCTGGCGCTGGAAGGCCTCCATCCGCGGGATCAGCCACAGCGACGCGAACGACGCGAAAGTGCTGACGTTGACGACGCGCCGGCCGCGCGCGCGGCGGATCTGGCGCACGGTCTGGTCCAGCCGCGACAGCACCGCCACGGCGGTGGGAAGCAGCACCGCGCCATCGCCGGACAGCTCCACTTTGCGCGTGCCGCGCAGGAACAGCGTGCAGCCGATCTCCTCCTCCAGAGACTGGATCTGCCTGCTGATGGCCGACTGAGTCAGGCTCAGCTCGTCGGCCGCCGCGCGAAAGGACAGCAGCCGCGCCACGGCCTCGAAGGCGCGCAGCGGACCGATGGACAGCGGCCTCTGCCGCACGGGCTGATTCATGCGTGGATGGTATCAATCTGCGCCGCAGAGTCATTGGACCGCCTTGGGTGATCCCAGCAGAATTCTGGGCATCAACCCTGGAGCAACATCATGAGCGATGCGCAATCTACATGGCATCTGGACGGTGGCCGGGCCTTGACGCTGGCCGGTGCGGCCGAGGCGCGCCGGCTGGCGGTGGCGTGCGGCCGGGTCTGGCTGACGCTGTCCGGCACGGCAGACGAGCCGGCTCAGGACCAGTGGCTGGAGGCCGGCGAGGCCGTGGCGCTGGCACCGGGCCAGACGGCGGTGCTGGAAGGCTGGCCGGCGGCCGACTTCCAGCTGCTGGTGCCGCCTGCGTCAGCGGGTGCGCGGCGCGGCTTTCTTGGTCGCCGGCTTTTGGGCCGCTGAAGTCTTCTTGGTCGCCGGTCGCCGGGTCGATGCATTCTTGGCTTTGGCATTGGCGGCCCGCAGCGCGGCTTCCAAGGCAAGCCGTGCCCATGGCAGCATCAGCGGCGGCGATTCCAGCGCCTCCTCGGGCGGGCGGTAGTAGCTCATCACCATGCGCTCGCCGTCCTTCATGGGGTAGGTGAAGGGCGGGCAGCCGGCGGCGACGAAGCGCTCGCGGCTGAGGTCGTCGGCCTTCAGGAAGAGCTGCCCCTCGTCGATGATGGCCATGAACAGGCCGTCCAGGTAGATGCCCTGGCCGCCGAACATGCGGCGCACGCGCACGGGCCCCAGGGGCGACAGCAGCTCGACGCAGAGTTCGGTGAACGCATCCATGCCGAGGAATGTAAGCTCGCGCGCCATGGATGCGAACGACCGCGCCGCCGTCCGGCACAAGCTGATCGAGCAACGCCTGGCCCTGCCGGACCGTCTGGCCCTGGCGGCCGACCTGCAGGAGGTGCTGCGCGTCTGGCTGCTGCGACGGCGCGAGACCACCATTGGCGCCTATTGGCCCATCAAGGGCGAGTTCGACCCGCTGCCGGCGCTGTACCGCTGGAGCGAGGACGCCCCGGAGCGCCAGCAGCGTCGAATAGGGCTGCCGGTGGTCGACAAGGTGCACGGCACGCTGCGCTTCCATGTCTGGTACCCGGGCTGCCCGATGGAGGAAGACGCCTTCCACATCCCCAAGCCCAAGGGCACCGAGGAGTTCCGGCCGCAGTTGATGCTGGTGCCCTGCCTGGGCTATGGCCCCTGCGGCCTGCGTCTGGGCTATGGCGGCGGCTTCATGGACAAGACGCTGGCCGAGATGCAGCCGCGGCCTGCCGCCGTGGGCATTGGCTATGCGCATGGCTTTCTGCCACTGCTCAAGCCCAGCCCGCTGGACGTGGCGCTGGACGCGATGCTGACGGAAGAGGGCGTGGTCTGGGACCGCGAGGGCTGACGACTGGCTGCCGGACAATGCCGGCACGTCCTTTGCCACAAGCCAACCGCCATGACCAAGCCCACCCTGCTGTTGACCGCGGCCGCCGCTGCCTTGCTGATGACCCAGCCAGTGCTGGCTGCCCCCAAGCCCTGCGACGAGCTGAAGGCGGAGATCGCCGCCAAGCTCGATGAGAAGGGCGTTCAGGGCTACGAGATCACGGCGGTAGAGAACGACAAGGTGGGCGATGCCAAGGTCATCGGCAGCTGCGACGGCGGTACCAGGAAACTGACCTATGTCCGCAAGTGAGGGGGCAGCCATGAGCCTTTACCTTGACCACCTCGCCACGCTGCAGCGCCAGGCCGAAACCGCGCTGGAGCGCACCGGCTTCGACGCGCTGCTGATCGCCTCCGGCATCGAGAAGTACGCCTTCCTCGACGACCGGCCCTATCTGTTCCAGCCCAACCCGCACTTCAAGCAGTGGCTGCCGCTGACCCAGCACCCGCATTCCTGGCTGGCCGTGCGACCGGGCCGCAAGCCGCGCGTCGTCTACTACCAGCCCGACGACTACTGGCACGTGCCACCCAGCGCGCCCAGCGGTGAATGGGTGGATGCGGTGGAACTTGTCGTCATCCGCGAGCCTGAGGAAGCCGCCAGGGCGCTGGGCGACTGCGTCACGCCGCGCACAGCGATCGTCGGCGAGGCCGATGCCGCGCTGGCGGGGCTCATCCCCAACAACCCCGAACCGCTGCTGAACCTGCTGCACTGGGCGCGCGGCGTGAAGACCCCCTACGAGCTGGCGCAGATGCGCGCTGCCCAGCGTCTCGCAGTGCCGGGTCACAACGCTGCCCGCGCTGCCTTTCTGCGCGGCGAGAGCGAGGCCGGCATCCACCGCGCCTATCTGGTCGCGACCGGCCACACCGATCGCGACCTTCCCTACGGCAACATCGTCGGCCTCAACGAGCATGCCGCGGTGCTGCACTACCAGTACCAGGACGAGCGCGCGCCGGCCGAGCCGCGCAGCTTCCTCATCGACGCCGGTGCGCAGGTGAACGGTTATGCCAGCGACATCACGCGCACCTGGGTGGCGCCCGGCCATGACGAGTTCGCGGCGCTGGTCGCGGCGCTGGACGTCGAGCAGCTGGGCCTCGTCGACGAGGTGCGCGAGGGCGTGGACTACCGCGACATCCACCTCAGCGCCCACCGCCGCATCGCACGTGTGCTGCGCGGCGCCGGCCTCGTGGCCATGAGCGAGGAGGCCATGGTGGCCGAAGGCGTGACCAGGCCCTTCTTCCCGCATGGCATCGGCCATCTGCTAGGCCTGCAGGTGCATGACGTCGGCGGCTTCATGGCCGGCGAGACCGGCGGCGTGGCCGACAAGCCCGAGGGCCATCGCTATCTGCGTCTGACGCGAACGCTGCAGGCCGGCATGGCGGTCACCATCGAGCCGGGCCTGTATTTCATCCCGACGCTGCTGCGTGAGCTGCGCGCGTCCAGGCATGCGGCCCAGGTGGATTGGACGAAGGTGGACCGGTTGTCGTGCTACGGCGGCATCCGCATCGAGGACGACGTGGTCTGCCGTGCCGTCGGTGAGGCCCCCGAGAACCTGACGCGCGACGCCTTCGCCGCTATCGGTTGACCGGGCGCCGGAGGGCATGCCGCGCACGTGCGTGCCGACGTAGACGCAGCCGTAGGCCTCGGGGTCGCCGTTGACCAGCAGGATCGCCCCCACTGGTGGGCATCGTCGCTGATGCGTGCCCGGCTGGCGGCGCCGTCCGCGGAGCGGCAAAGGCCGTAGCGGCCGGAGATGGTGACCCTCAGCGAAGTCAGGACGCTGCAGCTCCTACCTGTTCTGGAGCTTTGCCGTCGGCGGCCTGACGCGTCCTGAGTTGCACGAGCTGAAAGATGAAGGTTCTACTCGCTGCAAGGCGGTCGGTGAGGTATGCCGCGCTGGGGTGATGGTGCTTGATCTGGCCCTTTCCTGCCCACGGCTTCAGCGAGCACGCAGCGCCGCGACGAGCCCGTCACAGGCCGCCTCTACGAGATCCAGCACTTCTTCGAATCCCGCCGTACCGCCGTAGTAGGGGTCAGGCACATGCGGGCGGCCGGCCCGGGGCGCGTAGTCCATCAGCAGCTTCAGGCGATGACGCTGCGCGGGCGGGCACAGCACTTGAGCGTTCGCGAGGTTGTCCTCGTCCATGGCCAGCACGAGATCGAAGCGGGAAAAGTCCGCGGCGATCAGCTTGCGGGCGCGCAGCGCGCCGAGGGCGTAGCCGCGCCTGGCTGCATGCGCCTGGCTGCGCTCGTCCGGCGGCTCGCCCACGTGGTAGCCATGCGTGCCGGCGGAGTCCACCTCGACGTCGAGTCCGGCGGCTGCCAGTTTTGCGCGCATGACGCCCTCAGCCGTGGGGCTGCGGCAGATGTTGCCCATGCAGAAGAAGAGGATGCGGCGCGTCATGGCCACATTCTCGATGCGGTCAGAACCGCATGTCGGCGCGCAGCGAGACCACGCGGAAGGTGCGGTTGCTGGTCCAGCTCTCGGTCAGGCGATGGTTGGCGAGGTCCACGCCTTCGGTGGACGCGGTGGCGTCGCGTGGCAGCAGGTTGGCCAGCGACAGCCTCCAGTTGATGCCGTCGCGAACGGAGCCGCTGCTCCAGGACAGGTAGGCGTCGAAGACACGGCGGTCGCTTTCCTCGCGGGTCAGCGTGGTGGTCTGCTGCACGCGGGTGCCGGGCACGTAGTTGACGTTGAAGCCGCTTCCGAAGTTCTGGCCCAGCGCCCTCCAGCGGTGGTCCAGGCCCAAGTTCAGGCTGCCGCGAGGCTGCTGGTCGAGGCGGGCATTGGCGCCCGGGATACCTCGGACCTTGCTGTCGAAGACCGCGAAGTTGAAGCGGAGCAGCAACTGCTGCCATTCGGGCGGCGCGTCTTCCCAGACCTCGTCCAGCCGCGACTTGACCTCGAACTCGAAGCCCATGGTGCGCGCGCCTTCCATGTTGCGAGGCCGGCTGACCCAGCGCTGCTCGCTGTCCCAGGACACGCTCTCCAGCTGCACCTCGCTGCGGATCAGACTCTTGATGTCGCGGATGAATGCGCTGCCGGAGACGATGCCGCCGGTGGGCAGCCAATGCTCCAGACTGAGGTCGATGCCGGTGGCCAGCTCAGGCTTGAGGTTGGGATTGCCCGAGCGGTCAGCGTGGGTCTGCAGGTTGGGGCCGGTGGGGTAGGTGGCGTTGATGGAGGGGCGGGCGATCAGGTCGTTGAGGTTGGGCGAGCGGTAGCTGCGCGTCAGGCTCAGGCGGACCTGGTCCTTGGGAAGGGACTCGGGCTTCCACAGCAGGTGAAGCAGCGGCGACGCGACCTGCGAGACGTTGTGCGTCTCGGGCAACAGGCCACTGGCGTCGGCGCGGGTCTCGATGCGCTCGTAGCGCAGGCCCGCGTAGACCGACCAGATCTTGCTGGGGCTCCACTCGTCCTGCGTGTAGGCGGCGAAGCGCAGGTTGCTGGATCCCAGCGTGTTGCCGAACTTCTGCAGGCTGACGGGCTCCTCACCGTTGACCAGCGTGCGGCGCAGTTGCGTGCGCTGGCTGCTCTCGGATTCCACGCCGGTCACCCACTGGTGCTCCTGGGCCGTTTTCAGGCTCCACTTGCCGCCCAGGCTGGTCTGGTCTTCCTCGGTGGCGTTGCGGTCTTCCTGGGCGCGCACCCGCTCGCCGTTCAGGCTTTCCAGGCGCAGGCTGTTGCCGGTGTTCCTGAACCCGCCGCGGCCCAGGCGCAGGTCCCAGCTCTCGCCGGGCTGGGGGCGGTAGTTGGCCGACAGGTTGAGCCGCAGGTTGTGCATGCGCCCGTCGTTCTCGCCGTTGACCTCGCGGAAGCGCGTGAAGCCCTCGGCTGTGTTGTGACTCCTGCCGTCGCTCTGGGATAGCGCGAAGAACGGCGTGACGTTGAAGCTCAGCGTGTCGCTGTACTTCCAACGCAGCCGGGCGTTGCCGTTCAGGGTGGCGCTCTTGCCGGTGCTGGTGCCGACCTGCGAGGTGTGCTCCAGCACCTCGCCAGTCTCGGCGTCGGTGACGCGGATCTGCGAGTTGATGTTGTTGAAGCGCCGGTGCAGGCCGCCGTTGGTGGAAACGGCACCGACGAACTCGTCGCCGTTGGGGCCACCCCATTTCAGGTTGCGTGTCCAGCTGAAGTCGGCCTGCGGTTCCCCGCGGTCCTGGCCCAGCGTGAAGCGCAGCTCGTGGTTGGACTTCTGCAGCGGCTCGCGAAGGATGATGTTGATGGTGCCGGCAATGGCCCGCGCGCCGGTCTCGGCGGTGGGGGCGCGGTAGACCTCGATGCGCTCGATCTGGTCGGGTGGCAGGTCTTCGACGGCGAAGCCGGCCGGGGCGCGCTCGCCGTCGACAAGGATCTGTGTGAAGCCGCTTCCCATGCCGCGCATGCGGATGTCGCCGCTGCGGCCCGGCCGGCCGCCGATGGTGACGCCCGGCAGGCGGCGCAGCACGTCGCCGAGCACGGTGTCGCCGTAGCGATCGAGGTCCTCGCGCTCGATGACGATCTTGCTGGCAGTGCTGTTGCGGCGGCGACTGTTGGCGGTAGGCCCGCTGCTGATCTCGACGCGGTCCAGGCGGTTGCCTGCACCACTGGCCGCGGCGGCGGGTGCGCTGGCGGCGGCGGGTGCGCTGGCGGCGGCAGCGGGGGGCTGGGGCGGCGCGGGCGTCTGAGCCGCGCTGATCGCACAGGCACACAACGTGGCCAGCGCAAGGAGTGGTCGGCTCATGGGCGCGCATTCTTGCGGATGCGCGGCGAGGGCCGCTCACGTAAATCGCTCATTTACATGAGCGGAAGTTATGGGGGCTCGTGTCACGCCGCCTGCCTGCGGCGTGTCGGCAGCGTCCGCAGTGGCCGCTGCCAGGCCCGGGCTCAGAAGCGCCAGCCCAGACCCACGCTTGCCAGCGTCGGGTTGACCTTGAACTTGCCGGCCGACGCGCCGGCGGAGTAGACGGTGGTGCCCAGGTTGACCTGCTTCAGGTCGAAGTTCAGATAGGTGCCCTGGGTGATCTCGACGTCGGCACCGATCTGCCAGGCCAGGCCCCAACTGCTGCGCTTGATGCTGGGCTTGAGGGCCGCCTGCACCTCGGGTGCGAACTCCACCGAGGAGAAGTTGGTGTAGTTCAGGCCGGCGCCGATGTAGGGGCGCACGACGCCGGTCGGGTTGAGGTGGTATTGCAGCGTCAGCGTCGGTGGCAGGTGCTTGAGCGAACCGATCTCGCTGCCGTTGGCGTACAGCTTGTGCTTCTGCGGGTAGGTCAGGATCAGCTCGGCCGCGATGTTGGGCGCGAAGAAGTAGCTGAAGTCGACCTCGGGAAAAGTCTTGTTGTTGATGGACAGGCCCAGGCCCGTGCTGTCCTTGTTGGCCGAGTCAAGGTGCAGTGCGCGCACGCGCACCAGCAGCGGGCCTTCCTCGGCCTGGGCCAGCGGCGCGGCCAGGGCGGCGAGGATGGCGGCGAGGGCGGGAATCTTCTTGAACATGGATGGCTCCTGTGAATGGGGCAGGCCCCGATGGAGTCATTCCACGTCCGGTGTCGGCCGGCCAGTTTGATGCAGCGCAACATGCCCGTGCGGCCCTGCCTTTGGAGGCGGCGTGGCTTTGCGCTGGGTCAATCCCGGGCCGGATGGCAGGGCATCCGCGCAACAGCGCGGCCTGCCCCGCGGGCGTGTCAGCGGCCCAGGCCCAGGCGCCTGCAGAGCTCCAGCGTCAGCCCGCTCTGGTTCAGCGTGTAGAAGTGGATGCCGGGCGCGCCGCCGGCGATGAGGCGCTCGCACAGCCGCGTAATGACGTCCAGGCCGAAGGCCCGGATGCTCGCCGTGTCGTCCATGAAGCCTTCCATCCTCATCTGCACCCAGCGCGGCATGTCGATGCCGTCGCGTTGCGCGAACTGGGCGATGCGGCCGTAGTTGTGGAAGGGCATGATGCCCGGCACGATGGGCTGGGTGACGCCCAGCTTGCGGGCCTCGTCGACGAAATGGAAGTAGGCGTCGGCGTTGAAGAAGAACTGCGTGATGGCGCCGTCGGCGCCGGCGCGCATCTTGTCGGCGAAATGCTGCAGGTCCTTGGCCGCGTAGCGCTGCTGCGGATGGACCTCGGGGTAGGCGGCGACCTCGATGTGCCAGTCCGGCCCCTGCGTCTCGCGGATGAAGCTGACCAGCTCGGACGCATAGCGGAACTCGCCG
Organism: Roseateles sp.; assembly: GCF_019237615.1. GTDB lineage: Bacteria > Pseudomonadota > Gammaproteobacteria > Burkholderiales > Burkholderiaceae_C > Pelomonas. The sequence goes on from NZ_JAFAGT010000091.1 coordinate 29,330, forward strand.
GCCGTGGCCGTGCCGCTGGGGAGGTCGCCGCGCAGCGCGACGACTCGGTGGATGTCCTGGGCACGGTAGGTGGCCAGGATCTCGGCGATGCTCTCGCGCGTGGAGCCCACGCAGGAGAGGTGCGGTGCGGCCTCGAAGCCGGCGGCGGCGATGTCCGTCACGGCGGACAAGGTCTTGTCGCGCGTGGAACCGCCGGCGCCGTAGGTGACGCTGAAGTACTGGGGCTTGAGCGCGCCCAGCTCCTGCACGACGGTCTTGAGCTTGTCGACGCCGATCGGCGTGTTGGGGGGGAAGAACTCGAAGGAAACAGGGGTGCTCATCGTGACGCCCACAAGAAGAATTCGCGATTGCCATCACCGCCGGTGATGGGGCTGTCGAAGTAGTCCAGCACCTTGAGGCCGAGGGCCGTGCAGGCCAGGCGCACGCGGGCTTCCAGTACGGGGTAGTCGGACTCGTCCTTGACGAGGCCGCCCTTGCCCAGGGCTTGTGGCCCCAGCTCGAACTGCGGCTTGATGAGCACGAGCAGGTGGCCGTGCACCTCCAGCCAGGGCAGCAACTCCGGGAGGCTGCCCACCATGGAAATGAAACTCAGGTCGCCGACGATGAGCGTGAAGCCGCCCGTCGGCGTATGCGGGCGCAGCGCGCCCAGCTCGCGCACGTGAGTGCCCTCCAGCGCTGTCACGCGCGGGTCGGCCTGCAGCCGCGCATGCAACTGCCCATGGCCCACGTCCACGCCGACGACATGGCGCGCGCCATGGGCCAGCAGACAGTCCGTGAAGCCACCGGTGCTCTGACCCACGTCCAGCACCGTGTGGCCGGCCACGTCGAAGCCGGTGCGCGCCAGCGCCCCCTCCAGCTTGAGCCCGCCGCGCGACACATAGCGCAGTTCGGCGTCGTCGGTGACGCGCAGCCGGGCCGTCTGGGGCAGGTCCTCGCCGGCCTTCTTCAGCACGGCCCAGCCGGCGGGCGAGGCCCATTCGGCGACGCCATTGCCGATCAGGCGCTGGGCCACCGAGCGCGTCGGTGCCAGGCCCAGGGCGACGAGAAGCTGGTCCGCACGCATCAATAGCGGTAGGTATCGGGCTTGTAGGGACCGGCCTTGCTGACGCCGATGTAGGCGGCCTGCTCCTCGGTCAGCTCGGTCAGCTGCGCGTTCAGCGTCGTCAGCTGCAGGCGTGCGACCTTCTCGTCCAGGTGCTTGGGCAGCACATAGACCTGGCCAGCCTCGTATCGGTCCTTGTGCGCGAACAGCTCGATCTGGGCAATGGTCTGGTTGGCGAAGGACGAGCTCATCACATAGCTCGGGTGGCCCGTGCCGCAGCCCAGGTTCACGAGGCGGCCCTTGGCCAACAGGATGATGCGCTTGCCATCCGGGAAGATGACGTGATCGACCTGCGGCTTGATCTCCTCCCACTCGTACTTCTCGAGCGAAGCGACGTCGATCTCGTTGTCGAAGTGGCCGATGTTGCAGACGATGGCGTTGTTCTTCATCGCGGCCATGTGCTCGTGGCGGATGACGTTCTTGTTGCCGGTTGTCGTGACGAAGATGTCGGCCTTGTCCTGAGCGAATTCCATCGTCACGACGCGGTAGCCTTCCATCGCGGCCTGCAGCGCGCAGATGGGGTCGATCTCGGTGACCCAGACCTGGGCCGACAGGGCGCGCAGTGCTTGTGCCGAGCCCTTGCCCACGTCGCCGTAGCCGGCCACGACGGCGATCTTGCCGGCCACCATCACGTCGGTGGCACGCTTGATGCCGTCCACCAGCGATTCGCGGCAGCCGTACAGGTTGTCGAACTTGCTCTTGGTGACGGAGTCGTTGACGTTGATGGCGCGGAACAGCAGCGTACCCTTGGCTGACATTTCCTTCAGGCGGTGCACGCCCGTGGTCGTCTCTTCGGTCACGCCGATGATCTCGGCACTCTTGCGCGTGTACCAGGTGGCGTCCTCGGCGACCTTCTTCCTGATCGCGGCGAACAGGATGCGCTCTTCCTCGCTGCCGGGGTTGGCCAGCACGGACAAGTCCTTCTCGGCCTTCTGGCCCAGGTGCATCAGCAGCGTCGCGTCGCCGCCGTCGTCCAGGATCATGTTGGGGCCTTCGCCGGCCGCGCCCTTGGGCCCGAACTCGAATATGCGGTGGGTGTAGTCCCAGTAGTCCTCGAGCGTCTCACCCTTGTAGGCGAACACCGGTGTGCCCCTGGCGGCAAGTGCGGCGGCGGCGTGGTCCTGCGTGGAGAAAATGTTGCACGAGGCCCAGCGCACTTCTGCGCCAAGAGCCTGCAGCGTCTCGACCAGCACGGCCGTCTGGATGGTCATGTGCAGGGAGCCGGTGACGCGCGCGCCCTTCAGCGGCTGGCTGGCGGCGTATTCGGTGCGGATGGCCATCAGCGCCGGCATCTCGTGCTCGGCGATCTTGATTTCCTTGCGGCCCCAGTCGGCCAGCGACAGGTCCTTGACGATGTGGGCGGGTGCGGTCATGCGGGCTCCTTCAAGCGAATGAAGCCGCTGGCGACGCTGCGGGGGAATGGTCCTCACCCAGGCACGATCGGCCAGCGGGTGAGCGCAGTTGCAGGGGGTCTGGATTTCCGAGCCTGGCCTCAAGGTGCTGAGGTTGCAACGCTCCTCGGAAGACCTGCATTCTAGCGACGCCGCCGAGCTCCCCGTCAGAAGGTGGCACCCAGAAAGGCCGCCATGCGTTCGATCTCCTCTGCCAGCGCCGCCTTGAAGCCCGCGTCGCGCGGCGCGCGGCCCGCCACATAGCCGCAATCCACCCGCAGCCGCCCGGCCTTGACGCCTGCGTTGGCCCAGCCTACGACCTGGTCGCGCCACAGCAGCGGAAGTGCGTAATGGCCGCGCACGCGCTTTGGCGCCGGCGTGTAGGCCTCGAAGCGGTAGGCCCAGCCCCACAGCAGTTCGAAGCGGCGGCGGTCCCAGACGACGGGGTCGAAGGGCGCCAGCAGCCGCACCTGGCCGGGGATGCGCCAGCCGCGCGTCGGATCCTCGCCGGCCGGCCAGTACCAGTCGACGCCATCGACCCGGGCGTGCGCAAGCCTGGCCTTGGCGCGCAGCAGGGTGGGCTTGCGCAAGTCCTGCCACTGGTGGGCGGCGCTGGAGAGCATGCTGACGAGCTGGGACAGGCTGCCGGCAGGCAGCGGCGCGTACTTCCGGACCAGCACGTCGGCCATCGCGTCCATGGCTGCCTGCGGGTCGTCATGGGCCTGCCATGCCGGCCCCAGCCGGTACACGCGCGTGCCGTTGTCGCGCCGCGCGACGTCGAGCTGGCCGCGGTAGTGCAGGCCGTCCAGCAGCTCGGTCGACAGCCGGCTGTTGCCGCCGAACCAGTTCTTCACCGGCCCATGGTTCAGCGCCGCGTCGACCTCGGCCGGATGGGCCTCGCCCAGGCGCTCCACCTCGGCCAGCACGGCGTTGGCGAGCTGCCAGCGCGCCGCGTCCCAGACGCGGCGTGTCGTGCGCGGGTGCATCAGCGCGCGCAGCGCGGGTGCGACGAAGCCGTAGTTGATGAAGAAGTCCTCCTGCAGCGGCAGGCGCGGGTAGCGGCGCTCGAGATCGCCGGCCTGGTAGCCCTTGACTCGGTGGCGCAGCGTCAAGTCCTGCGCTCGTGCGGGCGCGCGAAGCGGATCGGCCTGCACGAAGCCTCCGAGCCGCTCGACGGCCTTGAGCAAGGTGGTGGGCGGGAACAGGCTGCGCGCCACGGCGTGGCGGCGCAGCGCGTCGATGTCAAGGCGAGTGGGCATCGGGTGGGCTGTCTGCGGTCGTGCAGGTCGACGAAGGGTCGATGATCGCCGCGGTTGGGCATGTCGGTCGGCGCGGCGGCGAGCGTCCTGATCTGCAAGTGGCCTGCGCGGTGGTGGGTTGGGGCGGATCAGGTTGGCGGCCCGCGCGGCAGGGCCGGGCGGCGGCACTAGAATTCAAGGTTGCCCTGCGGTTCCCGCGGCCACCTCTCACCAAGGAAATCAACGTGTTCATCTCCAACGCCTACGCCCAGGCCGCCCCGGCCGCCGCCGGTCCCGAGTCCGGCCTCCTCGGCATGCTGCCGCTGGTGCTGATGTTCGTCGTGCTGTACTTCGTCATGATCCGGCCGCAGATGAAGCGCCAGAAGGAGGCGAAGGCCATGATCGCAGCGCTGGCCAAGGGCGACGAGGTCGTCACGGCCGGCGGTGTGATCGGCAAGATCAGCAAGCTGGGCGACAACTTCATCCACCTCGAGGTGGCCAACGGAGTCGAGATCCAGATCCAGCGCGGCGCCATCACCCAGGTTCTCCCCAAGGGCAGCTTGAAGTAAATCGCGACATGCCCATCTCCCGGGCCACGCCGTCCGGGCGCTGACAAGGAAGTCCCTCATGAACCGCTATCCGCTCTGGAAGTACGCGCTCCTGCTCGTCGCGCTGCTGATCGGCACGCTCTATACGCTGCCCAACCTGTTCGGCGAGGCCCCTGCTGTGCAGGTGTCCAGCGCCAAGGTCACCGTCAAGGTCGACCCGGCGCTGCAGGCCCGCGTCGAGTCCTTGCTGAAGGAGGCCGGCGTCCAGGCGGACTACGTGCAGTTCGACGGCAACTCGATCAAGGCGCGCTTCGCCGACACCGACACGCAGCTCAAGGCCAAGGACGCCATCAACAAGGCGCTCAATGCTGACCCGGCCGAGCCGACCTACATCGTTGCGCTGAACCTGCTGTCGCGCTCGCCGCAGTGGCTGACCGCACTGCACGCCAACCCCATGTACCTGGGCCTGGACCTGCGCGGCGGCGTGCATTTCCTGATGCAGGTCGACATGAAGGCGGCGCTGACGAAGAAGGCAGAGGCGCTGACCGGCGACGTGCGCAGCATGCTGCGCGAGAAGAATGTCCGTCACGCCGGCATCAGCCGCGACGGCAACACGGTGCTGATCGCCTTCCGCGACGCAGAGCAGCGCACCGCCGCGCTGAACCTGCTTCAGGCCCAGATCCCGGAAGTGACCTGGGCGCCTCAGGGCGAGGGCAGCAGTCTGCAACTGGTCGGCAACCTGTCGCCCAAGGCCCAGGTGGCAGTGCAGGACGCGGCGCTGAAGCAGAACATCACGACGCTGCACAACCGCGTCAACGAGTTGGGCGTGGCCGAACCCGTCATCCAGCAGCAGGGCCTGGACCGCGTCGTCGTGCAGTTGCCCGGCGTGCAGGACACGGCCAAGGCCAAGGACATCATCGGCCGCACCGCGACGCTGGAGCTGCGCATGGTGGACGACAGCGCCGAGGCCCAGGCCGCGCTGGCCGGCACGGGCCCCGTGCCCTTCGGCACCGAGCGTTTCATCGACCGCGGTTTCGGTCCCATCATCGTCAAGCGCCAGGTCATCCTGACCGGCGACAACCTGAACGACGCCCAGCCCGGTTTCGACGAGAACCACAACCCGGCCGTGCACCTGACCGTGGACGCCAAGGGCACCCGCGTGATGAAGGAGGTCTCGCGCGAGAACGTCGGCAAGCGCATGGCCATCCTGCTGTTCGAGAAGGGCAAGGGCGAGGTCGTCACGGCGCCGCGCATCAACTCCGAACTGGGCAGCCGCTTCCAGATCACCGGCTCGATGACGACGCAGGAAGCCGCCGACACGGCACTGCTGCTGCGCGCCGGCTCGCTGGCCGCGCCGATGGACATCATCGAGGAGCGCACCATCGGTCCCAGCCTGGGCAAGGACAACATCGAGAAGGGCATTGCCAGCGTCACCTGGGGCTTCGTCGCCGTGGCCGGCTTCATGTGCATCTACTACATGCTGTTCGGCCTGTTCTCGTCGCTGGCGCTGGGTTTCAACCTGTTGCTGCTGATGGCCATCCTGTCGATGATGCAGGCCACGCTGAGCCTGCCCGGCATCGCGGCCATGGCGCTGGCGCTGGGCATGGCCATCGACGCCAACGTGCTGATCAACGAGCGCATCCGCGAGGAGCTGCGTGGAGGGGCGACGCCGCAGGCGGCCATCCACGCCGGCTACGAGCGCGCCTTCGCGACCATCCTGGACTCCAACGTGACGACGCTGATCGCCGGTTTGGCGCTGCTGGTGTTCGGCTCCGGCCCCATCAAGGGCTTCGCCGTCGTGCACTGCCTGGGCATTCTGACCTCGATGTTCTCGTCCGTCGTGTTCTCGCGCGGCCTCGTGAACCTCTGGTACGGCCGCCAGAAGAAGCTCAAGTCCCTGTCCATCGGCCAGGTGTGGAAGCCCACGCCCGACGCCGCCGAGTCGACCGCGGCCTAAGGAACGCCCGTCATGGAACTCTTCCGCATCCAACGGGACATCCCGTTCATGAAGCACGCGTTGATCTTCAACGTGGTGTCCTTCATCACCTTCGCCGTGGCCGTGTTCTTCCTGGTCACGCGCGGCCTGCACTTCTCCATCGAATTCACCGGCGGCACGGTCATCGAGGTGGCCTACCCGCAGGCGGCCGACATCGGCAAGACGCGCCACACCATCGAGCAGATGGGCTATGGCGAGGTGCAGGTGCAGAACTTCGGCTCGTCGCGCGACGTGATGATCCGCCTGCCCGTGCGCCCCGGCGAGAAGCAGACCGAGGTCGTCGACAAGGTGTTCGCCGAGCTGTGCAAGGCCGAGGCCGGCACGGTCAGCCACAACCAGCAGGTCACGGCCCTGGGTGAGCAGGTCGACAAGCAGGTCTGCGCCAAGGCCGATGGCGTCGAGTCGCTCAAGCTGTCGCGCTCCGAGGTCGTCGGCCCGGCCGTCGGGGCGGAACTGGCCTGGGACGCGGCCAAGGCGCTGATCTTCACCGTCGTCGGCATCGTCATCTACCTGGCCATCCGCTTCGAATGGAAGTTCGGCGTGGCCGGCGTCATCGCCAATCTGCACGACGTGGTCATCATCCTGGGCTTCTTCGCCTTCTTCCAGTGGGAGTTCTCGCTGGCGGTGCTGGCGGCGGTGCTGGCGGTGCTGGGCTACTCGGTGAACGAGTCGGTCGTCATCTTCGACCGCGTGCGCGAGGCCTTCCGCAAGTACCGCAAGCTCAACACCCACGAGGTCATCGACCACGCGATCACGTCGACGATGAGCCGCACCATCATCACGCACGGCTCCACGCAGCTGGTGGTGCTGTCCATGCTGCTGTTCGGCGGCCAGACGCTGCACTACTTCGCCGTGGCGCTGACCATCGGCATCCTGTTCGGCATCTACTCCTCGGTCTTCGTGGCCGCGGCCCTCGCGATGTGGCTGGGCGTGAAGCGCGAGGACCTGGTCAAGGTCGCTGTCAACCGCGAGGATCCGAGCGATCCGAACTCCGGGGCCGTCGTGTAGAGTGAAGTGGACTCCGCAACGACGCTGATCCCTTTTCACGCTCCATGACCGCCGCCCGCAACCAGGCTCTGGCCACCCAGGCGCGGCGCGTCTATCTCGAAGCCCTGGTGCGCGGCATGACGCCCCTGGTCGCCGCGGTGGGGCAGGGCGCCGGCCATCTGCTTGCCCAGGCGGCGCCGCATGCCGTCACGATGGCGCGGCGGGATGCGGTACAGGCCTGGCAGAAGTCCGGCCCCAGCTGGCAGATGGCCGTCGTCGCCGCGCTGCGCCACGCGGCCCTCCATGGCGTTTCGGACAATGCCCGCGAGCATGAGCCGACGGCGCCGGTCCAGTCGGCCAAGATGAGCCTGGTCGACGACTCGACCATCGAGCGCGAGATCACCAGCTCCCGCCTGGCCCTGGTCATGATGGACCGGGCCAGCTGGGAGTTCACCGACCTGCGTACCCGCATGCAGGCCCTGGAGACGCAGAGCGACCTGGACCCGCTGGACCTGCTGCGTGCCCATGTCGTTGCCCGCATTGCGCTGGACGCCTGGAACCGCGTCGGCCTGGACAGCAACATCTGGCAGCTGCTGCACCACGAACTGCACGAGGAATTCGCCCAGCTCATCGGCGAGGCCTATCACGAGACCAACCGCTGGCTGATCGCGCAGAAGGTGCTGCCCGAGGTGGACCTGCGGCCCTTCATCCGCCGCACCGCCCAGGCCGCCACGCCGGCCGCGGCCGGTGCTGCCGCGCCGGCCATGGCGCCGGGCACGGCGGCGATCCCTCCCATGGAGGCCGCGCGCAGCCGGGCCAGCAGCCAGGCCGACGAGGTGATGGCCCAGCTGCAGCGCGTGCTGGCCCGCCATGTGCCAGGCTTTCCGGTCACGCGCAGTCAGGTGCCGGCCCGGCCCGGCGCCGGCAAGCCCAGCCTGGCCGACGCGATGCACAGCCCGGCCGGCGGCGTGGCGCCCGCCGAGCCGTTGTCAGCTTCCGGCGCCCGGCCCTCGCAGGTCGATGTACCGCCCGCGACCGCGTCGCCGCGCCTGATGGGTGCAATCAGGCATGCGCAGGAGTCGCTCCAGCGCCGCCCCGCGGCCGCAACGGACGGCGCTGCCGCCGCCTCCAGCGTGCCGCGTGCGCTGGAGGAGATAGGCGCACGCAACCAGGCCTTCAAGCAAGTCCTCAAGCAGGCCGCTAGCAACCCGGCCGAGCGCGCGACCATCGAGATCGTCGCGATGATGTTCCAGAGCATCCTGACCGAGGAGCGCATCCCGGCCACGGTGCGGGTCTGGTTCGCGCGCCTGCAGATGCCCGTGTTGCGCGTGGCCGTCGGCGAGCCCGACTTCTTCGCCGCCGCCGACCATCCGGCACGCCGCCTCATCGACCGCATGGGCGCCTGCGTGATGGGCTTCAACACCGCGCAGGCCAGCAGCCCCGGCGCCGAGCGTGCCAGCAACGACGCGCTGGAGCGCGAGATCAAGCGCATCGTGCAGGTCGTCGAGGCCTACCCGGATACCGGCCGGCGCGTCTTCGCGACCGTGCTGACCGAGTTCGAGAAGTTCCTCGACCATTATTTCGAGAACGAGAACCAGGCCTCCAAGCGCGGCGTGTCACTGGCCCAGCAGGTCGAGCAGCGCGAGACGCTGGCCATCCAGTACACCATCGAGCTGCGCAAGATGCTGTCCGAGGTGCCGGTGCAGGACGGCGTGCGCGACTTCCTGTTCCACGTCTGGGCCGATGTGCTGGCCGTCACAGCGGTGCGGGTGGGGCCCCAGTCCGACATCACCAAGGCCATGAAGCGCGCCGCGGCGGACTTGATCTGGAGCGCCAGCGCCAAGGCCTCGCGCGAGGAGCGGGCCGAGGTCATACGCCGCCTGCCGCCGCTGCTCAAGACCTTGCGCGACGGCATGGGCCATGCCGGCGTGCCGACCGAGAAGCAGGACGGGCATGTGCGCCAGCTCAACAACGCGCTGGCCGCGGCCTTCACGGCCAAGACGGCCGCCATCCCGCGCGAGCGCCTGGACGAGCTGATGGACCAGCTGGAAACTCTGGAGGCCATGCTGCCCGAGGACGTCGAGGGCGAGAGCCATGTTGACGAGATGCTGGTGCGCGACCTCTCGGGCCATGAATCCGAGGGCATGGAAGTGGTCGCCGAAGGTGGCTCGGCGCCTACGCCAGCCATGGTCGCCTGGGCGCGCGAGCTGCAAGTGGGTGGCTGGTTCATGCTGGACTACCGCGGGCGCAATGAGCAGGTGCAGCTGGCCTGGCGCGGACTGCGCAAGCAGCTGGCGTTGTTCGTCACGCCGCAGGGCCGTGGCGTGCTGTTCTCGCTGAACCGCATGGCGGCCTTCCTGCAGGCCGGCCTGCTGCTGCCGGCCCAGGACGAGGCGCTGACCGTGCAGGCCACGCGCAAGGCACTGGCCAAGCTGGATGTCGACCCGAGCGGGCTGCTGAATTGACAGCAAGGGCGCCGGTGGCGCCCTTGCTCAGTGGATCAGCCGCTCTTCCGGCGCGACGAAGAGCTCGTCCAGGATCAACGCGTCGGGCTCCTCGCCCAGGCTCCAGAACACCATCAGCACGATGATCTTCAGGTCTTCCAGGTCCATCGGGCTGCCGCCGACGGCCATGGCACGGTCGATGACCATCTCGCGCATCGCGCCGGGCAGCACGCCGGCCGATTCCAGGAAGCTGATGAAGCCGATGGACGCTTCTCCAAGGTGCTCGACCTCGGCAGCCGAGTAGACGCGCAGCGCATGTTCGCTCTGCTCGCCGTGATAGGCCTCGCCGGCGGCAGCCAGACCCTCCAGCCAGCTCAGCGCCTCCTGGATCTCGTCGGTCTCGAAGCCCACCGCCGTCAGCTTGCGTGCGAGCTGGGCATGGTCGGGGCAGGCGTCCGGGCGCCAGTAGGTTTCGTACAGATAAACCAGGACATCGAGCATCGTGAGCTGATGATAGCCCAGGGCCCGACGGACCCCGGACGCGAATAACCCCTCGGATTCGGCTCTGATATCCGGGGTTAAGCTCGTCATCCCCGCTGGCGGCGCTGATACAGCTGGCGGGCCAGGCGGGCAATCTGGCCGTCGAGTTCCAGCTCCAGCAGCGCGGCGCTGAGTTCGACCGCCGGCCAGCCGCAGCGGGCCATCAGGGCGTCGAGGCTGATGGGATCGAAGCCCATCGCTTCCAGCAGCGCCTGCTGCTCGTGGGGCAGCTCCGCGGCCTGCTCGGCCCGCTCCGGCGCTGCGCCCGGCGGCGGCAGTTCCTCAAGCACGTCCGCCGCCGACTCGACCAGCCTTGCGCCCTGGCGGATCAGCGCATGGCAGCCGCGCGCCTGGGGCGAGTGGATGGAGCCGGGGATGGCGAAGACCGCACGCCCCGCCTCGGCCGCGTGGCGGGCCGTGATGAGCGAGCCCGATCGCACGGCCGCTTCGACGACCAGGCAGCCCTGGGCCAGGCCGGCAATGATGCGGTTGCGTCGGGGGAAGTTGGCCGGCTGAATCGGCTTGCCCAGCGCGTACTCGCTGGCGATGAGGCCGCCGGCGGCCAGCAGGCGCGCAGCGAGGGGTTCGTTGAGCGGCGGATAGACCTGGTCCAGCCCGGTGCCGATGACGGCGATGGTGGCGCCGCCGACGTCCAGCGCGCCCTCATGGGCCGCGGCGTCCACGCCCAGCGCCAGGCCCGAGACGATGGTGTAGCCGGCCTGGGCCAGCGCACGGGAGAAAGCGCGCGCGTTGTCGCCGCCCTGGGGCGTTGGGTTGCGGCTGCCGACGATGGCGATGGACGGCGCCGCCAGCAGCTCGCGCCGGCCCTGCAGCCACAGGAGCAGTGGCGGGTCGGCCGTGGCAAGCAGGCGCGGCGGGTAGTCGGGGTCGCCGAGCGCGAGCAGTTCGTTGCCCGGCTGGGTCTGCCAGGCCTCGGCCCGGGCGATCAGCGCGTCCAGATGCTCGGGCGGCCGGCCCAGGGCTTCGCGCTGCTTGGGCGTCAGCGCCTGGTCGAGGGCGGCAGCGGGTAGCCCGAAGACGGCTTCGGGGCTGCCGGCCATCGCCACCAGCCGCCGCACGGCGGCCGGGTCCAGGCTCTCCGTCAGCCGCAGCCAAGCGGCCAGCTCGGCCGACGGGAGCATCAGGGTTGAGTGAAGCGGTCGCCGGGCTTGACGGGCTCCTTGACCGAGATGATGAGCGCATAGGCCACGCGCTCGTAGACCTCGAAGACGAACAGCACGCCATGACGCTCGTCGGGCAGCTTGATGGCCTGGGCCCGCCCCTGCGTCTTGTCCATGGTGGCGGCGCCGTCACGCCACAGCGCCAGCACATGGCCGCGCTCGACGCCGTCGCGCTTGCCGCGGTTGAGCGCGACGATCTGGTTCTGGCCCGCGTTCAGCGCGTCGCCATAGATGGCCGCGATCTGGCCTGCCATGGCCTTGTCGGGCGAATGCGGCACGTAGTGCTCGAGGTTGCGCTGCGGTGCAGGCGCCAGGCGATCGCCGACGCCGACCTCCTGCTTGGCCTGCCTGATGCGCACCGTCGCCGGCACGATCTCGGCCTTGCCATCGGCAGCCGTACGGTCCTCGCCCATGCGGATCAGCTCGGCCGTGCCGACATAGGGTGCCTCGTAGCCCAGGATCTCCTGCGTGGTCGGGTCGCGCAGCGTGCGCGCGCTGCGGAAGACGCGGAAGTCCGTCGCACCGCCGAATTCGCCGCGGACATAGGCCAGGTCGCCCTTGCCCATCAGCACATGGCCTTCCTGTGTGGCGACGACGCGCGGCGCCGTCGCGAGCTGGTCGGTCTCGAAGACGACGGCGTCCGTCAGGAAGGGCTGGATCAGGTGCAGCGGTATGGCCGTGATGGCGTTGCCATCCAGCGCCGCGATGCGCATCTGGGGGCGCAGCTTGACCGTGTCGCCCGCCGTGTCGCCGCCGACGCCCTGGGCCAGCTGCAGCCGCGCGCGGCCATCGATCTTGACCAGCAGCAGAACCTGGCCGGGATAAATCAGGTGGGGATTGCGGATCTGCTCGCGATTCATGCCCCACAGCTCGGGCCACCGCCAGGGACTCTTCAGGAAGAGCTTGGAGATGTCCCACAGCGTGTCGCCGGCCCGCACCGTGTGGCTGTCTGGCGCATCGGGCGCCAGCTCGGTGAGCGGTACCCCGGCGCTGGCCACCTGATCGGCCACGTGGCGCTGCTCGGGCGTGACGGGGTAGGGGCTGGTCTGCGCCCAGGCCGAGGCCGTTGCGAGGGCAAGGCAGGCCGCAAGGACTGTGAAAGGGGCGGTGCGGGCATCGGGCATCGGGCGCGGTCTCCGAGGGGGGTGCCGGATCGGCGAAAATCCGGGTGATTCTGCCCGCATTCAACCTTGCCGGCCCCTGCTTGCGAGTGCTTACAAAGCGCCCGTCGTGGCCGGCGGCCCACACCCCCATGGCTCTACTGCACATCCTTCGCTATCCCGATCCACGCCTGCACACCGTCGCCAAGCCCGTGGAGGCGGTCGACGAGCGCATCCGCCGGCTCGTCGACGACATGCTGGAGACCATGTACGCCGCCGACGGCGTGGGTCTGGCGGCCACGCAGGTCGACGTGCACGAGCGCGTCATCGTCATCGACACCTCGCAGGAGCGCGACACGCCGCGCGTGCTGATCAACCCCGAGCTGGTCAAGGTCGGCGAGCGCATGGTGGACGGCGAGGAGGGCTGCCTCTCGGTGCCGCAGGTCTACGACAAGGTGCCCCGCCATGCCGAGGTCACCGTGCGCGCGACCAACCGCGACGGCGAGGTCTACGAGTTCGATGCCGAGGGCCTGCTGGCCGTCTGTGTGCAGCACGAGATGGACCACCTGATGGGCAAGGTCTTCGTCGAGTACCTGAGCCCGCTCAAGCGCGACCGCATCAAGACCAAGATGATCAAGAAGACGCGCGAAGAGGAGGCCGAGGCCAAGAAGCGCAACCAGAGGCTCTGATGCGCGTTGTCTTCGCCGGCACGCCGGAATTCGCCGCCGTCGCGCTTGAGGCCCTGCTGAAGGCTGGCTTCACGGTGCCGCTGGTGCTGACCCAGCCCGACCGCCCGGCCGGCCGCGGCATGAAGCTGCAGGCCTCTGCCGTCAAACAGCGCGCCGTCGCCGCCGGCATTCCGGTCGCCCAGCCCCAGGGCCTGAAGCTGGACGGCAAGTACGCCGTCGATGCAGCGGCCGCCCGTGAGGCGCTGCTGGCCGCAGACGCCGACGTCATGGTCGTCGCCGCCTATGGCCTGATCCTGCCGCAATGGGTGCTGGACCTGCCTCGCCGGGGCTGCCTGAACATCCATGCCTCGCTGCTGCCGCGCTGGCGTGGCGCGGCGCCCATCCACCGCGCCATCGAGGCGGGCGACGCCGAGACCGGCATCACCATCATGCAGATGGACGCCGGACTGGACACAGGCGACATGCTGCTCATCGGCCGAGAGGCCATTCGCCCCGACGACACGACGACCGCCCTGCACGACCGGCTGGCCACGCTCGGCGGCCGCCTTATCGTCGAGGCGCTGCAGGCCGAGCGACTCGCGCGAACGCCGCAGCCGGCCGAGGGCATCAGCTACGCGCACAAGATCGAGAAGGCCGAAAGCGCCATCGCCTGGCGGCAGCCGGCGGCCGAGATCGAGCGCCGGCTGCGTGCCTTTGACCCCTTCCCCGGCGGCGTCGCCACGCTGGGGGGCGAGGTGCTCAAGGTCTGGCGCGCCGAGTTGGCAGAGGGTTGCGGTGCGCCGGGCGAGGTCATCGCCGCGGGCCCGGTCGTCGCCTGCGGCGAGGGCGCGTTGCGGCTTACCGAGTTGCAGCGCGCGGGCGGCAAGCGCGGCCCTGCCGCCGTCTTCCTGCAGGCCCGGCCCATCGTGCCAGGCGAACGCTTCGACGCTTGAGAAACCCGAGCGTGGCACCATCTGCCACGTCAACCGCCATTCACCGGAGCTCGCCCCGATGTTCAATCTCGTGAAGACCGCCGTCCTGATGGCCGCCATCACGGCCCTGTTCATGGTCGTCGGCCAGATGATCGGCGGCCAGACCGGCATGCTGGTCGCGCTGCTGGTCGCTGTCGGCATGAACTTCTTCAGCTACTGGTTCTCCGCGGACATGGTGCTGAAGATGTACAACGCCCGCGAGGTGGACGCCAGCTCGGCGCCGCAGTTTTACGGCATGGTGGCCGAACTGGCGCAGCGCGCCGGCCTGCCCATGCCGCGCGTCTACCTGATCGACGAGGATGCGCCCAACGCCTTCGCCACCGGCCGTGACCCGGAGCATGCCGCCGTGGCGGCGACGACCGGCATCCTGCGTGTGTTGTCCGAGCGCGAGCTGCGCGGCGTGATGGCCCATGAGCTGGCCCATGTGGCTCACCGCGACATCCTCATCAGCACCATCAGTGCGACCATGGCCGGCGCCATCTCCATGCTGGCCAACTTCGCGGCCTTCTTCGGCGGCCGCGACGAGCATGGCCGGCCCACCAACCCGCTGGCCGGCATCGCCGTCGCCATCCTGGCGCCGCTGGCGGCCAGCCTGATCCAGATGGCCATCAGCCGCGCCCGCGAGTTCGAGGCTGACCGCGGCGGCGCCGAGATCTCCGGCGACCCTGCCGCGCTGGCCTCGGCGTTGGACAAGATCCACCGCGTGGCGCAGGGCATCCCGCTGGCCCCGGCCGAGGCCCATCCGGAGACGGCGCAGATGATGATCATGAACCCGCTGTCGGGCGGCGGCCTGCGCGGCCTGTTCTCCACCCACCCGTCGACCGAGGAGCGCATCGCGCGCCTGCTGGCGATGGCAAAGCGCTGACTCAAGTTCCCGGCCGTGCCGCCGATACCTGAGCAGATGAAGCGCCTACTCCTCGCCCTGCCTCTGCTCGCGGCCCTGTCGGCCTGCGAGCAACTGGGCATCGACGACCCGGCCAAGGTGGCTGCGGCCAAGGAGGCCGACGGCAAGGCCATAGGCAGCGCCTGCAGGCACGCGATGCGAGCCATCGAGGATTGCTATGTGCTGAATCCCAAGGCCCAGAAGGCGGCCGTCTACGCCGGTTGGCGAGAGATGGACGAGTACATGCGCGAGAACAAGCTCGAAGGCATCGCGCCCGTCGTGCCGCGCCCAGGCGCCGTCAGGCCGGCCGCCGACGAGGCAGAGGCCAAGCCCGCCGAGAAGGCGTCCGACAAGGCGCCGGAGAAGGCCAAGGGCTAGCCGCGGCGCGCCCAGCTGCATTTCAGGGCTCCGATCCCGCGCATCGTCGCCCGCCGCGGGCCGACGCGGGAGTGAGCCGGCACCATGGCAGGCATCACAACCCCGATGGAGTCCGCCATGAACACCTCCCGTCGCTTCCTTGCCCTCGGTCTCGTCGCCGCCACCGTCCTCGGCGGCACCGCCCAGGCCTGGAGCTGGAGCAGCAAGAGCGAGCGCATCAACGGCAACGGCGACATTACCACGGAGGCGCGCGACACGGGCGCATTCGACGGCGTCGCGCTGAGCGGCGGCTTCAACGTCGTCATCCGCCAGGGTTCGGGCAACAAGGTCGAGCTCAAGGCCGACCGCAACCTGCTGCCCTACATCGAGACCCGCGTCGTCGAGGGCAGCAAGGGCCGCACGCTGGAGATCTCGCCCCGCAAGGGTGTCGACGTGCACAGCGCGACCAATCCCAGCCTCAGCATCGAGATGCCGGCCCTGCGCGCGGTCTCGGTGGCCGGCTCGGGTACCGTCAAGGTCGAGGCAATGAAGACCGGCAGCGTCGAGGCGGCCGTCGCCGGCTCGGGCGACATCCGCTTCGCCGGTCTCGACGCCGAGCGGCTGGGCATGAGGATCAGCGGCAGCGGCGACATTGTCGCGGCCGGCCGCAGCGCCAGCGCCCACGCCTCCATTGCCGGCAGCGGCAACGTGAAGGCCGCCGAGCTGGCGGCCGAGGAAGTCAAGGTCAGCATCGCCGGCAGCGGCGACGCCCAGGTCCAGGCGACGAAGCGGCTCAACGTCTCCATCGCCGGCTCGGGCGACGTGAGGTACGTCGGCTCGCCGGAGATCCGCTCGTCCATCGCCGGCAGCGGCAAGATCCGACGCATCGGCCAGTGAAGCGGCTCCCGCCGACAATGGCGGGATGCAGCTTTTTGAACGACTGCGCGCGCTGGCGGCGGATCCCGATTTCCGCCGCGGCGCGCGCGACATGGCCTCGCCCTCGCTGGGCCTGGCCGCCTGGGGCCTGGTGACGGGCGTCACCATGGTGAAGAGCGGGCTCAGCCTGCCGCTGGCCTGCGGGATGTCCCTGCTGGTCTTCGCGGGCAGCGCCCAGCTGACGGCCTTGCCGCTGATCGCGTCCGGCGCGCCGCTGTGGGTGCTGCTGGCCACGGCCTTCTGCGTCAACCTGCGCTTCGTCATCTTCAGCGCGCAATGGCGCCATTACTTCGGTCACCTGCCGCGTTGGCAACGCCTTCTGAACGGCTACGTCGCGGCCGACCTGAACTTCGTCTACTTCGTCAAGCGCTACCCAGACCCGGTGCCGGCATCGGGCCAGCAGCGCTATTTCTGGGGCGGCGTGGCCGTGAACTGGCCGGCCTGGCAGCTGTGCTCCTTCACCGGCATCCTGCTCGCCGACCGCATACCGACCCACTGGGGCATAGGCTTTGCCGGCGTGCTGGCGCTGCTGGGCCTGTCCTACTCGCTGCTGACCGAGAAGCTGCTGTGGTGGGTGGCCATGACGGCCGGCGCCGTGTCCATCGCGACGTACTCGCTGCCGCTCAAGCTCAACATCCTGTGCGCCATCGTCGCGGCGGGGGCGGTGGGCTGGTGGCTGGATGCACGGAAGGGGCGGGCATGAGCGAAGCGATGACCTGGGTGGCCCTGTTCGGCCTGGCCGGCATCACGGTGCTGACGCGCGGCTTCTTCATGCTCGGCGAGCAGCCCCTACCCATCCCGGACTGGCTGCGCGAACTGCTCAAGGTCGCGCCGCTGGCCGCGCTGGTGGCCGTCGTCGCGCCGGAGGTCTTCATGACCCAGGGCCATGTCATCACGACCTGGCAGGACGCGCGCTGGCCCGCCACGCTGGCGGCGACGGCCTACTACTTCTGGCGCAAGGGCATCCTGGGCACCATCCTCGTCGGCATGGCCGTCATGCTGCCGTTGAAGCTCGGGCTCGGCTGGTAGTTGTCGGCCTCTCGGGCCGGCTGGGGGGCGGCTCGGCGCCGGTCCGTGGTTTCAGCGAGGTACCGCGCCGGGCAGAGGCGAGAATTGCCCAAGCTCTCTCAACTGCTCCCGCCCGACCATGAACGTCATCCGCTTCTCCGACCTGATCGCCGCCGGCAAGGTGGCGGGCCAGCGCGTCTTCATCCGCGCCGACCTCAACGTGCCTCAGGACGACAACGGCAACATCACCGAGGACACGCGCATCCGTGCCTCGCTGCCCGCCATCAAGATGGCCCTGGAGGCCGGCGCCGCCGTCATGGTCACGTCCCATCTGGGCCGCCCGACGGAGGGTGAGTTCAAGCCCGAGGACTCGCTGGCCCCCGTCGCCGAGCGCATGGCCGAACTGCTGGGCCGCCCGGTGCCGCTGCAGCGCGACTGGGTCGACGCCGTCTCCGTCGCTCCGGGCGAGCTGGTGCTGCTGGAGAACTGCCGCATCAACAAGGGCGAGAAGAAGTGCGACGAAGGCCTGTCGAGGAAGCTCGCCGCGCTGTGCGACATCTTCGTGCACGACGCCTTCGGCACCGCCCACCGCGCCGAGGCCACGACCTACGGCATCGCCAAGTACGCTAGAACGGCCTGTGCAGGCCCGCTGCTGGCGGCCGAGATCGACGCCATCACCAAAGCCCTGGCCAACCCTCGCCGGCCGCTGGTGGCCATCGTCGCCGGCTCCAAGGTCTCGACCAAGCTGACCATATTGCAGAGCCTGGCGAGCAAGGTGGACGGCCTCGTTGTCGGTGGCGGCATCGCCAACACTTTCATGCTGGCCGCGGGCCTCAAGATCGGCAAGTCGCTGGCCGAGCCCGACCTGGTGGAGCAGGCCAAGGCCGTCATGGCGGCCATGGCTGCACGTGGCGCCGAGGTGCCGATCCCCGAGGACGTGGTCACGGCCAAGACCTTCGCGGCCGGCGCGACCGCCTCCGTGAAGGCCGCCACCGACGTGGACGACGACGATCTCATCCTGGACATCGGCCCCAAGACGGCCGCCAGGCTGGCCGCCAAGCTCAAGGCCGCCGGCACCATCGTCTGGAATGGCCCGGTTGGCGTGTTCGAGTTCCCGGCCTTCGCGCAGGGCACCGAGGCCATCGCCCGCGCCATCGCCGAAAGCGTGGCCTTCAGCATCGCCGGCGGCGGTGACACGCTGGCGGCCATCGCCAAGTACGGTATCGAGAAGGACGTGGGCTACATCTCCACCGGCGGCGGCGCCTTCCTGGAGGTGCTGGAAGGCAAGACGCTGCCAGCCTTCGAGATCCTCAGCCAGCGCGCGGCGGGCTGACGCGATGAGGCGCGGCGCGCTGGCCGGGTCGGTGCTTGCGGCCCTGCTGGCCGGCTGTGCGACGGCGCCGGTGCTGCAGCCGCGTGCCGAGCCGTACAGCTATGCCAGCGAGCTGCGCCGCGCAGCCGAGATGAAGGGACCGCGAGGCGAAACGGGCGCGCCGCAGCTGGTCGCGTCGCTACAGGCAATGCTGGGCGACGTGGACGGGGCCATCGTGGCCTTCGACGTCACCCAGCCGAGCCCACGGCTGCCGACGCCAGATCTATCCCAGGACAGTGCCGAGGACGCGCTGGCCGCCATCCTGCGCGAGGCGGCAACGCGCCAGATCGTCATCCTCAACGAGGCCCATCACCTGCCCATGCACCGCGCGTTCGCGATGCGGCTGGCGCGCGAGCTGCGCCGGCTGGGCTTCGAGTACCTGGCCTGCGAGACCTTCACGCGCGACCGCGATCCCAATGTGGGCGTGGTCGACCAGACGAGCGGTGCCTATCTGCAGGACCCGGTGTATGCCGAGTTCATCCGGGAGGCCAAGCGCGACGGCTGGACGCTGGTGGCCTACGAGAGCGAGCCGCCGGACATGTCCGTGTCGGCGGTGGAACGCATCCGTCAGCGCGAGCGCGGCCAGGCCCGCAACCTCGTCGAGCAGGTGCTCGCGAAGCGACCGGGGGCCAAGCTCTTCGTCTACGTGGGCTTCGGTCATGCGCTGAAGACGCCCCAGCGCGTCTCGCCAACCGAGACCGTGCTGTGGATGGCCGGCGAGCTCAAGCAGCTGAGCGGCATAGACCCGCTGAGCATCGACCAGAGCCGGACCTTCGCCCACCCTGACCCGGCGCGCGAGGTGGCCGGCTACCGCGCCGCGCTGGCCCGGCATGACGGACCGGCACCGTTCGTGCTGCGCAAGACTGATGGCAGCGCGCGGCTGCTGATGTACGCGCCGGGTTCCGTGGACCTGCAAGTCATCCACCCGCCGCAGACTCTCGTAAGCGGCCGCCCTGCCTGGCTGGCGTCGTGGGCCCAGCGACGGCCCTTCACCATCCCCGACGGCTGGTTGCCCGCCCAGGGGCGCCGCCTCATCTACGCCATGCACAAGGCTCACCCGGCCAACGCCATCCCGGCGGACCTCGTCATCGTCGAGGCCGGCAAGCCGGCCCCCGCGCTGATGCTGCCGCCTGGCGAATTCCGCTTCGAGTTCGAGCCGCTTTGATCCGCTTCGGCATGGATTGCCAGGCATCCGGCATCGGCGCCGGCTGAAACGCGGCGTAATCTACAGGGTTCCCCCTGGAGATACGTACTCATGGAAAAGAACGACGCCCCCTACACGGCCCAGCTCGCGCCCGCCGAGGCCGCGCTGCGCGACGCTGCCCTCGACTACCACCGCGCGCCGACGCGCGGCAAGATTTCCGTCACGCCCACCAAGGCGCTGTCCAACCAGCGCGATCTGTCGCTGGCCTACTCGCCGGGCGTGGCCTATCCCTGCCTGGACATCGAGCGCGACCCGGCGCTGGCGGCCGACTACACGTCGCGCGCCAACCTGGTCGGCGTCATCACCAACGGCACGGCCGTGCTGGGCCTGGGCGACATCGGCCCGCTGGCCGCCAAGCCGGTCATGGAGGGCAAGGGCTGTCTGTTCAAGAAGTTCGCCGGCATCGACGTGTTCGACATCGAGCTGGCCGAGCGCGACCCCGACAAGCTCATCGAGATCATCGCGGCGATGGAGCCCACGCTGGGCGGCATCAACCTCGAGGACATCAAGGCTCCCGAGTGCTTCTACATCGAGCGCGAGCTGTCCAAGCGCATGAACATCCCGGTCTTCCACGACGACCAGCATGGCACGGCCATCATCTCGTCGGCCGCGCTGCTGAACGGCCTGGAGCTGGTCGGCAAGGACATCGCCAAGGTCAAGGTGGCCGTTTCCGGCGCCGGCGCTGCGGCCATCGCCTGCCTGGACGTCATGGTGGGCCTGGGCGTGAAGCGCGAGAACGTGTTCGTCTGCGACTCGCGCGGCGTCATCCAAAGCGAGCGCGAGGACGCCAGGGCCGGCCGGCTGGACGAGTCCAAGCAGCGCTACTGCCAGGTCACCGCCGCGCGTACGCTGGCCGACGTGGTGGCCGGCTCGGACGTGTTCCTGGGCTGCTCGGCCGCCGGCGTGCTGACGGCCGACATGGTCAAGACCATGGGCACGCAGCCCATCATCCTGGCGCTGGCCAACCCGGAACCTGAGATCCGCCCCGAGCTGGCCAAGCAAGTGCGGCCGGACTGCATCGTCGCGACGGGGCGCTCGGACTACCCCAACCAGGTCAACAACGTCCTGTGCTTCCCCTACATCTTCCGCGGCGCGCTGGATTGCGGCGCGACCAAGATCACCGAGGGCATGAAGCTGGCCTGCGTGCGCGAGATCGCCGCGCTGGCCAAGGCCGAGACAAGTGACGAGGTGGCCGCCGCCTATGCCGGCCAGGAGCTGGCCTTCGGCCCCGACTACCTGATCCCGAAGCCCTTCGACGCGCGACTGATCCTGCGCATCGCGCCGGCTGTGGCGGCCGCGGCGGCGGCCGACGGCGTGGCGACGCGACCCGTCGTCGACCTGGTCGCCTATCGCCAATCGCTGGAGCGCTTCGTCTACCAGACCGGCATGTTCATGCGTCCGGTGTTCGCCGCGGCCAAGGCCGCGCCGGCACGCGTCATCTATGCCGAGGGCGAGGACGAGCGCGTGCTGCGCGCCGTGCAGGTCGCGCTGGATGAAGGGCTGTGCCGGCCCACGCTGATCGGTCGCCCGGCCGTGCTGGCCGCGCGCATCCAGCGCGCCGGCCTGCGCCTGAAGCTGGGCGGGGACGTGGCCGTCATCGACCCCGAGGACGACCCGCGCTTTCGCAGGTACTGGGAGGCCTACCACGCGCGCATGAAGCGCAACGGCGTGACGCCGGAGATGGCCAAGTCGGCCGTGCGCCGCTCAAACACGGCCATCGGCGCGCTGGCCATCGAGCTGGGCGACGCTGACGCGATGATCTGCGGCATGGTGGGACGCTTCGACCGCCATCTGGAGCAGGTGCGCGACCTCGTCGGCCTGCGCAACGGAGCGCGCCAGTTCGCCGCGATGAACGCTCTGATGATGGAGAAGATGACGCTCTTCATCGCAGACACATTCGTCAACGACGACCCCAGCTCCGAGGAGCTGGCCGACATCGCCGCCATGGCCTGCGAGGAGCTGCGTCGCTTCGGCCTGCCGCCCAAGCTGGCCTTCGTCAGCCACTCGATGTTCGGCAGCAGCACGCGCCCGTCGGCGCTGAAGATGCGCCGGGCCCACGAGCTGTTCGCGGCCCGGCACCCCGAGGTGGAGTGCGACGGCGAGATGCATGGGGACGCGGCGCTGTCGGAGAGCGTGCGCCAGGCCTTCCTGCCCGACAGCAAGCTCAAGGGCGCCGCCAACCTGCTGGTGCTGCCGACGCTGGATGCCGCCAACATCCTCTTCAACGTGCTGAAGATCAGCGTCAGTCAGGGCGTGACAGTGGGCCCCATCCTGCTCGGCGCCGCGGCGCCGGTGCACATCCTGACGCCGTCGGCGACGGTGCGCCGCATCGTCAACATGACGGCTCTGGCGGTCGCGGACGTGCGAGAAGCCCAGGCAGCGAAGGGCTGAACTGCGCCAGCGCCACGCCGGCCAGGATGATGCCGGCGCCCAGCAGCTTGTGCGTGCTGAACTGCTCGCCGCCCCAGGCCCAGGCCGCCAGGCCGGCGATCAGCGGCATCAGGTAGATCAGCGGCGCGGTGCGGGCCACGCCGCGCCGCTCGTTGGCCCAGCCCCAGGCCAGCCAGCCGATGAAGCCGCCGCCGGCTACCTGCCAGACGGTGCCGGTCCAGACCCACGGCGGCTGGGCCTGCCAGTCCAGAGCAGCCAGCGACGGCGCGCACCAGAGCAGCATGGGCAGCGTGCAGACCAGGCTGCCATAGCCCAGCACCGTCACGCCGCCGTGGTGCTGGATCAGCGGCTTGGCCGCAACCGTGTAGTAGCTGAACAGCGCCGCGGCGGCCAGCAGCATCAGGTCGCCGAGGCCGGCCTGCCAGTCGGCGGCCAGCAGCTTGTCCGACGTGAACATCAGCGCGCCCGCCGCGGCCGCCGTCACGCCGGCGATCTGGCCCGGCGACAGCCGCTCCACACCGCTCAGCCGCAGGATCAGCAGCGTGAACACCGGCCCGCAGGCCAGCAGCACACTGGCGCTGAACGCGGTGGACCCCTGCATGCCGTAGGTCGACAGCAACAGGTGCAGGCCCTGGCCGGTCAGCGTCAGCTGCACCAGCGGCCAGACCTCGCTGCGGTCCAGCCGCGGCCAGCGCAGGCGGAAACGCCAGCACAGCAGCGCCGCGGCGCACAGCGGCATCAGCAGGTAGCGCAGGCCCAGGAAGCCGGCCGGACCGACCTGGTTGAACAGAGCCTTGGACAGCGGGAAGTTCAGCCCCCACACCAGCACCACGGCGAGGGCGGCGGCGAGCGGGGCGGCGTGGTGATCCTTCATGCGCTAGCATCTTCTCATATGAGAGATGATTTCTCTGATTCGATCGAGGAAGGCCGGTTCGAACGCCAACTGGCTGAACGCCTGGCCGCGCTGCGCATGGCGGCGGGTTGGTCGCTGGACGAGCTCGCCACGCGCAGCGGCGTCAGCCGTGCGACGCTGAGCCGGCTGGAGCGCGCCGAGACCAGCCCGACGGCCACGCTGCTTTCGCGCCTGGCCCGTGCCCACGGCCTGCCGCTGAGCCGCTTGCTGGCCGACGCCGAGGCCTTGCCCGTGCGCCTGCTGCGCGCAGCGGACCAGCCGGGCTGGCACGACCAGCAGAGCGGCTTCGAGCGCCTGATGCGCTGCCCGCCGCTGGCCGGCTTCGCGACCGAGGTCATAGAGGCCCGTCTCCAACCCGGTGCCGAACTGGCCTACGACGAGCCCACCGTCGCGCGGCTGGAGCACCACCTGTGTCTGCTGGAAGGCCGGCTGCGGCTGACGCTGCAAGGCCAGGTCTTCGAGCTGGCAGCCGGGGACTCCATCAGCTTCCGCTGCCTGGGGCGCAGCGTTTTCGCCAATCCCGGGGCCGGGTCCACGCGCTATCTGCTCGCGATGACGGTGCCCAGCCTGTAACCGGGCGCTAACTGCCCATGAGTTCAGACCTGACCCCGCACCTCGCGCCCCGGGCCCCCTGATGCCCTGATGCCCTGATGCCGGGGCGCTGATGGACCAGTCCCAGGTCCTGCCAGCCGCCTGCGTCCGGCCGTGAGCAACCACTTCGAGAGCCTGCGGGGCCGTGCGCGCCGCTCGGATCCAGCAGGCTCGGCGACGATGTGCTCGACCCGCTGAGCGTTTTCTTCGAGCAGGGGCTGGCTTGAAACGGGACGAAACTCCGGCGGGGTCCGGCGGACCATAATTCCGCGCCCCAGATACGTGAGACAAGCCATGACCCGCGCCACCAAGATCGTCGCCACCCTCGGCCCCGCTTCCAACACGCCCGAGGTGCTGGAGAAGATGATCCGCGCCGGCGTCGACGTCGTGCGCCTGAACTTCTCGCACGGCAAGGCCCAAGACCACATCGACCGCGCGACCATGGTCCGCGCGGCGGCCGAGCGCGTCGGCAAGTCAGTGGCCATCATGGCCGACCTGCAAGGCCCCAAGATCCGTGTCGGCAAGTTCGAGGGCGGCAAGATCGAGCTCATCCCCGGCGCCAGGTTCATCCTCGACGCCGACCGCACCGAGCCGGGCAACCAGGACATCGCCAGCCTGGACTACAAGGAGCTGCCGCGCGACGTGAAGCCCGGCGACACGCTGCTGCTCAACGACGGCCTGCTGGTGTTGACCGTGGAGGCCGTGCGCGGCGCCCAGGTGCACACCATCGTCAAGCTGGGCGGCGAGCTGTCCAACAACAAGGGCATCAACAAGCAGGGCGGCGGTCTGACGGCACCGGCGCTGACGGCCAAGGACATGGACGACATCAAGACCGCGATGTCCTTCCAGTGCGAGTACCTGGCCGTCAGCTTCCCCAAGAACGCGACCGACATGGAGATGGCACGACAGCTGGCCAACGTGGCCGGCGAGCCCTGGCGCCACAAGCCCGCCATGATCGCCAAGATCGAGCGCTACGAGGCCATCCCCCACCTGGAAGCCATCCTGAAGGCCAGCGACGGCATCATGGTGGCGCGCGGCGACCTCGCCGTGGAAGTGGGCAACGCGGCCGTGCCGGCGCTGCAGAAACGCATGATCAAGCTGGCCCGCGAGATGGACAAGGTCTCCATCACGGCCACGCAGATGATGGAGTCCATGATCGTCAACCCGGTGCCCACGCGCGCCGAGGTCAGCGACGTGGCCAACGCGGTGCTGGACGGCACCGACGCGGTCATGCTGTCGGCCGAGACGGCCGCCGGCAAGTTCCCCATCGAGACCGTCGAGCAGATGGCCGCCATCGCGCTGGAGGCCGAGCGCGCCGAATTCGTCACGCTGGACACCGACTTCGCCGGCCGCCAGTTCGGCCGCATCGACCAGTCCATCGCCATGGGTGCGCTGTTCACCGCCCACCACCTGGGCTGCAAGGCCATCCTGGCGCTGACCGAGTCCGGCTCGACGGCGCTGTGGATGAGCCGCCATCGCATCAATGTGCCCATCTTCGGTCTGACGACGCAGCAGGTCAGCCAGCGCAAGATGGCGCTTTACCGCAACGTGTTGCCGCTGCTGATGCCCAAGTTCGACGACCGCGACGTGGCCCTGGCCGCGGCCGAGAAGATCCTCGTCGAGCGCGGCGTGCTGATGCCGGGCGATACCTATGCCATCACCTGCGGCGAGCCCATGGGCTATCCTGGCGGCACCAACATGCTGAAGGTCGGCCGGGTCGGCTGACCCTCGACTTGAGGGGGCCGGGAAAGGCTGCGGTCAGTCTGGAACAAGCCCTCTGTCATTGGCAGCCGGAACAATGCCAACATGTCTGCCGTGACCCGAGATCCCGGTGCCAGTCTGGACGTGATCCTGCCGGCATTCAACGAAGCGGCCAATCTGATGGCCTTGTTTGCCCAGCTGCAACGCGTGCTGGGCGCCCTGACGCCACGTTGGCGCATCCTGCTCATCGACGACGGGAGCAGTGACGACACCGGTGCCGTCGCGCTCGCCGCGCGCGCCTCCGGCCTGCCGCTGCGCTATGTGAGGCTGTCGCGCAATTTCGGCAAGGAGGCCGCTCTGACGGCCGGCCTGGCCGTCGCCGACGCCGACCGCGTGCTGCTGATGGACGCCGACGGCCAGCATGCGCCCGAGCTGATCGCGCAGATGGACGAATCCTGGCAACGCGGCGTCGACATGGTCTGCGCGGTGCGTGCCAACCGCAACGAGGAGGGGCTGCTCAAGCGCCTGGGCACCAACCTCTTCTACAGCATCGTCAACGCGTCATCGCAGCTGCAGATTCCGCCCGACGCGGGCGATTTCCGCATGCTGGACCGGCGCGTCGTCGCGGCGCTGAACGCGCTGCCGGAGCGCAACCGCTTCATGAAGGGCCTCTACGCCTGGGTGGGTTTTCGCACCGAGTTCCTGTCCTATACGCCGCTGGCCCGCACGGCCGGCAGCAGCAGCTTCTCGATGCGCCGCCTGATCCGCCTTGCGCTGACCGGTGTCACGGCCTTCAGCAACCTGCCGCTGCGCATCTGGAGCGGCCTGGGCGCGCTGGCCGCGCTGGGCGGCCTGGCCTATGGCGCGTGGATCGTCGCCGAGCACTTGATCTACGGCGACCAGATCCCCGGCTGGGCGACCGTGGTCGTAGGCCTGATGTTCTTCGGCGGCATCCAGATGTTGTCCATCGGCATCATCGGCGAGTACGTGGGCCGCATCTTCGACGAGGTCAAGCATAGGCCGGTCTATCTCATCGCCCAGGACACGGGCAACCCGCCATGACGCCGCTGCGACAACTGTCCGTCTGTGCGGACGACTACGGACTCGGCGCGGCCGTCGACCGCGGCATCCTCGCGCTTGCGGCGCAGGGGCGCATCACGGCGCTGAGCTGCCTCGTCACACCGCCGCGCTGGGATGCCGCGGGCGCGGCGCTGCAGGACTGCCCCGTCGCCACCGGCCTGCACTTCAACCTGACCGAAGGCCGGCCCCTCAGCCCGTCGCTGCGCCTGCGCTGGCCGCGCTTTCCCGGCCTGGGCGCACTGATGGCCCAGGCCTTCCTTGGTCGACTGCCGGCGGAACTGCCGGACGAATTCCAGGCCCAGCTGCAGCGCTTCGTCGCCGTGACCGGCCGGGCGCCGGACTTCATCGACGGTCACCAGCATGTCCATGCGCTGCCCGGTGTGCGGCCCATCGTGCTGGCAGCCGCGCAAGGTCTCGGCCTGCCGCTGCGCAGCACGGGCCGCGTCGCGGGGCCAGGCTTCGCGTTCAAGCGGCGCGTCATCGAGGCTTGTGGCGGCCGGGCGCTGGGAGCCGAGATGCAGGCCGAGCGCCTGCCCGCGGTGTCGGCGCTGGTGGGCGTCTACGATTTCGACCCGCACGCCGATTACCGCGCGCTGATGCGCGGCTGGCTGGGCACCGTGCCCGACGGCGCGCTGCTGTTCTGTCACCCGGCGCTGGGCCAGCCTGACGTGGGTGACGCCATCGCCGCCGCGCGTGCCAACGAGATGGCCTACCTTGCCAGCGAGGCCTTTTCGGTCGACCTGGCCGAGTTCGGCGTCAGGCTCGCCTGAAGGTCCAGGCGCGGTTGGCCAGGAAGCTGGCCCCCATGACGATGAGTGTCGCGCCGGCCTGGGCCAGCAGATAGTGCAGCCCGGCGTGCACGCCCGCGGCGACCAGCCCCATGCCCAGCAGTGCGCCGGCGCCGGCTGTCAGGTGGAAGCGCCACCAGGCCGGCAGCCAGGGGCCACGGTGGGCGAAGGTGTAGTGCCGGTTGGCCCAGAACGCGACCTGTGCACCAAGCAGCGCGCCGGCCCCCGAGGCCAGCCAGGCCGGCCAATGCCAGGCCTCGACGGCCAGTGCCAGCAACGCATAGTGCGCGGCCGTGGCGGCGCCGCCTACAGCCGCGTAGCGTGCCAGCCGCTTCACGGGCAGTTGGCCGGGCGCGGCAGCTCGAACAGCGTCGCGCGCCGGCCGGTGAAGACGGGCTGGGCGTCTGGCAGCGCGTCGGCCGGCGTGGCGACGAGCCACAGGCGTCCTGGCGCGCAGCGTTCCTGCGCCAGGCGCTGTGGCGTCCACAGCACTCGCTCGCCCCGTGCGGGGTCGAAGCGGGCTGCGTCCAGCAGCTCGCGCTGCCAGTTGTCGCCGCCCTGGTCGCGTCGCGCATCCCAGTCGGCCAGCACGGCCGGCGGCGCGTCGAGGCGGGCCTGCAGGCGCAGGTCGAAGAAGGCCCCGCCGGTCAGCAGCACGCGGTCGCCTGGCGCTAGTCGGGCCCGCAGCGCGGCGCCGATGTCGGCATGGTCGGGCCGGCCCCAGTGCGCGACGGCCGGCACGATGGTCACGCAGAGCAGCGCGCTGGCCAGCCAGACCCAGCGCGCGCCGCGCCGGCCACGCCAGGCCTCGAACAGCAGCATGGACAGCGGCAGCAGCACCGGCAGCACATAGCCCACGAGCTTGGAGCGCGGCATCGAGAAGAAGGCCAGGATGACGACGATCCACCACAACTCGAAGCCCACGCGGCGCAGCGCGCCGGGCAGGCGCAGGCTCTGCGGCAACGTGCCCAGCGGCAGCACGGCGAGGAAGAACCACCAGGGCTGGGCATTGTTGAAGCGCGCCTCGGTGTAGCGGCGGAAATGCTGCTCGACGATGAAGTAGTCGAAGAACTCGGGGTAGCGCGATTGCATGGCCAGCAGCCAGGGCAGCGCGACGGCGGCGAACACGGCCAGGCCCAGCGGGTGCAGCGCGAAGCGCAGCGCAGCCCAGCGCCGCTGCCACAGAAGCCACGGCAGCACGACGAGGCCCGGCAGCACCGCGCCGATCAGGCCCTTGGACAGCAGGGCCAGGCCCATCGCGGCCCAGGCGACGCACAGCCAGGCCAGGCTGCGGCGCTCCGGCGCCAGCGCACGCTGGGCGCTGACGATGGCCAGCGAGATCCAGCCGGCCACCAGCATGTCATGGTTGGCGTACTGTCCGCCGAGGTAGAACAGCGGCAGGACCGCCAGCCAGGCCAGCGCCTGCCGGGCGTCGTCGACGTCGCGGTAGCGCGCGCGGGCCGCGATCCACAGCGCCAGACCCATCAGCCAGGCGCCCAACAGCGGCGCCGCACGCAGGGCAAGCGGCGTGGGGCCCAGCACGTGCATGGCCGCGATGTCTATCCAGTACATCAGCGGCGGCTTGTGGAAATAGGGCAGACCGAACAGCGTGGGCGTCAGCCACTGGCCATCCGACAGCATTTCGTAGGCCACACCGCCGTAGCGACCCTCGTCGGGCAGGGCCACTTGCCGCCAGCCGGCGAAGGCGACGAGCCACAGGGCGAGCAGGGCGAGCGGCCACCAGGAGGGCAGGCGGCGGGAGAGTTGAGCAGGCAAACGCATCGTGTCAGGGTAGGTCATCTGCGTGACGACGTGTGTCTCGGAACTGGTAAGGGGCTTGCGGGGAGGCGTCCGCGCCTCGTGTGCATGGGTCACGTTCGCGCGGCGCCGGCCGCTGCGGGACGCTCGGGCACGGCATGATGCACGCATGTTCAACGCATGGCGTCGTTGGGAGCGGGGACTGCGGGGCAGCCTGGCCGCGCTGCTGCTGCTGGGCCAGCTATTGTCCACCGGCGCGGAGCCGGCGCGGCCGCTGGTGATGCTGGTGGAGACCAGCGCGCTGATGCCCCAGGCGCGCATCGAGGGCGAGCGCGTTGTCGAAGGCCTGCACCTGGACCTGGGCCAGGCCCTGGCCCGGCGGCTGGGTCGCGAGCTGGTGGCCCTGCCGGTGCCGCGCAAGCGCCTCGCCGAGGCCTTGCAGCGTGGCGAGGGCGACCTGTTGTGCGACTACCAGAGCGACTGGCTGCCCGGCACCTTCGCCTGGAGCCGGCCCTTCCTTCCCGACCAGGCCCTGCTCATCAGTGCCGCCACGGCGCCGGCCCCGGCCGGGCTGGTGGCGCTGGCCGGCCAACCGTTGGGCACGGTGCGCGGCTATGTCTACCCCGAAGTGGTCGGGGTCCTGCGCACCGGCTTCAGGCGCGACGACGCGCCCGACGCGCCGGCAAACCTGCAGAAGCTCGGGCTCGGCCGCGTGCAGCATGCGCTGACGGGGCGGCGCGTGCTGGAGTACCAGCAGCGCATCGGCCGCTTCAAGCTGGCGCTGCACGCACCGCTAGTGGTGTCCGAGGTGCTGGCCCGATGTGCGCTGTCGCCCAGCAGCCCGGTCGGGCTGGCGGCACTGAACGCGGCCATCCAGGGCCTGGTCGGCGACGGTGAACTGAACCACCTGCTGGGGCGCTACCGCTAGGCTTCCGCGATACGCCTGGCGAGATGGGCCAGGGCCTCTTCCACCTGATCGACCAGCACCAGGCAGAGGTCGCCCGGCCGCAGGCGCGCCAGCGCGCGGTCGATGGCGATGAACTCGCCGACGATCTCCTCGATGTGTGTCGTACGTGACGCGCCTTCCAGTCCGGCGCGCAGCAACGCGACGACCTCGCCGGCCTGGCGGCCGCGCTGGCAGGCATCCTCGTAGAGGATGACGTCGTCGAAGGCGGCGCCGAGGATCTCGGTCTGCACGCGGATGTCCTCGTCGCGGCGATCGCCAGCGCCGCTGATGACCACCACGCGCTTGTGCGCCGGCATGGCGGCCACGGCACCCACCAGGGCCTTCATCGCGTCGCCGTTGTGGCCGTAGTCGGCGATGACGGTGGCGCCGCGGTAGTCCATCACGTTGAAGCGGCCGGGCGCGTTGTCGGCGTCATTGGCGAAGCTGCCGACGCCACGGCGTATGGTGTCCCAGTCCAGGCCCACGGCCCAGGCTGCGGCGACGGCGGCCATTGCGTTCTCGACCTGGAAGCCAATGACGCCGCCGCGCGTCAGCGGGATGTCGCGCAGCGGGATGCTCTCGCGCCACACGCCCTGGGCTGCGACGAGCTGGTCGCCATCCACGTAGACGCAGCGCTTGCCCTGGGCGCGGTGTGTGGCCATCAGCGGGTGGTGCCGGTCGGCGGCAAAGTAGATGACCTGACCGGGGCAGACAGCGGCCATCTCGGCCGTCAGCGGGTCGGTCGCGTTCAGCACCGCATAGCCGGTGGGGGCGACGTTCTGAACGATGACGCGCTTGACCAGCACCAGGTCCTCGGCCGTGTGCAGGAAGTTCATGCCCAGGTGGTCGCCCGCGCCGACGTTGGTGACGACGGCGACCTGGCAGCGGTCGAAGCCCAGGCCTTCGCGCAGGATGCCACCGCGGGCGGTCTCGAGAACCGCGGCTTCCACGTCGGGGTGCATCAGCACGTTGCGTGCGCTCTTGGGGCCGGAGCAGTCGCCGCTGTCGATCTGCCGACCGTCGACGTAGACGCCGTCGGTGTTGGTCATGCCGACCTTGAGCCCGCAGCTGGCGAACATGTGGGCGATGAGGCGCGTGACCGTCGTCTTGCCGTTGGTGCCGGTGACGGCGACGACCGGGATGCGGCCGTCCTCGGCCTTGGGGCCGGTGCCGAACAGGTGGCCCACGATGCCCTCACCGACGTTGCGGCCCTTGCCGTAGCTGGGGCTCAGGTGCATGCGCAGGCCGGGCGCGGCGTTGACCTCGACGATGCCACCGTTGATCTCCTCCAGCGGCCGCAGCACACTCTCGGCCACCACGTCCACGCCGCAGACATGCAAGCCCACGACCTGGGCCGCCGCGATGGCGCGGGCCGCCACTTCGGGGTGCACATCGTCCGTCACGTCGGTGGCGGTGCCGCCGGTGGACAGGTTGGCGTTGTTGCGCAGGATGACGCGCTGGCCCTTCTCTGGCACGGACTCGGGCGTCAGGTTCTGCTGCGTCAGGCGTGCGACCGCGATGTCGTCGAAGCGGATCTTGGTCAGCGAGGTGGCATGACCGTCGCCGCGGCGCGGGTCGGCATTGACCTTGTCGACCAGCTGCTTGACGGTCAGCTGGCCGTCGCCGATGACATGGGGCGGGTCGCGGCGGGCGGCGGCGATGAGCTTGTCGCCGATGACCAGCAGCCGGTAGTCGCCGCCTGGCAGGAACTTCTCCACCATGACCTGGCCGATCTCGTCGGCGGCCTTGTAGGCGATGTCGAAATGCTCTCGGTTCACGACGTTGACGGTGACGCCCTTGCCCTGGTTGCCGTCCTGGGGCTTCACGACGACCGGCAAGCCGATCTCCAGTGCGACGGCCCAGCCGTCGTCCGGCGAGTCCACCGGGCGACCCGTGGGCACCGGCACGCCGGCGGCCTGCAGCAGGCGCTTGCAGAGGTCCTTGTCCTGGGCGATGGACTCGGAGACGGCGCTGGTCGCGTCCACCTCGGCGGCCCAGATGCGGCGCTGCTTGGCGCCCCAGCCGAACTGCACCAGGCTGCCCTGTGTCAGCCGGCGGAACGGTATGCCGCGCGCGATTGCGGCGTTGACGATGGAGCCGGTGGAGGGGCCGAGGCGGATGTCCTCGTCCAGCTCGCGCAATCCGCTGAGCACGGCGTCGGCGTCGAACTCGCCGCCGTCCAGCGCGGCCAGCACCAGCTTCAGGGCCTGCTCGAAGGCGAGGCGGCCGACGTCCTCCTCGCTGTACTCGACGACGATCTGGTAGGTGCCGGCCTCGGGCGTGACGTGCGTCTGGCTGAAGGTGACAGGGCAGCCGGCCTGGGCCTGCAGGGCCAGCGTGGCCTGCTCCAGCACCTGGGCCAGCGAGGTGTCGGCGCGCAGCTCGCCGATGGTGGGGAAGAGCTGGCGCAGACGGGGCTCGAAGCCGGGCAGTCGCTCCAGCGAGCGCTCGGCCTCGCTGCAATGCACGACGGCCTCGATGGTCGTGTGGCGGCTCCACATGTTGGGGCCGCGCAGCGCGCGGGTGCGGGAAACGTCCATGTTCGTTCTTGTTTACGCGAGGTGGAGTTCGGGGACGAAGGTGTCCAGGCCGGCGGCGATGAGCTCGGGCGAGATGCCCAGGGCCCAGGCGGTGGCGACGGCGGCCAGCAGTGTCGAGGCATCGGTGGCCTTCGCACCGAAGCGGTGCAGCAGCGCGTCGATGTTGGCGCCGGGCGTCTCGGCCGGGCCTTGCGCCAGCACGGCGGCGCCGCCGCGCAGGAAGACGGCGCGGCCACCGCGGTCGCGGTGGTGGCGGACGGCTTCCAGGCCGCCGTCCTCGGCGTAGAAGACGACCTCGCCGTCGCTGAGTTCGGCCATGTCGACGAGGCGCGGATGGGCCGCGTTCAGCACGCTGGCGCCGTCGCTGAGCACCACGTCGACCTGGGTGCGCAGCACCTTGTAGAGCTGGTCGGCGTCCTGCACGTCGAAGTCGGCCAGCTCGGCGATGCCGTCCATGTCCGTGACGACGCCGACCAGGGCGCGGTCATAGGCCAGGCCGTCACGCAGGATGGAGGCCGGGTCGTTCTCGACGACGACGGCGTTGACGCCGCGGTTCATCAGCAGGCGATGGGCGGCGTCCCAACGGGCGCTGTCGCGCTTCTCGACGCGGCGCGTGCCCAGGAACAGGCCGTCGCGGCAGGCCAGGCCCACGTGGCGGCCGTTCAGGTGCAGCAGCCAGGCGACGAGACGGGCAATCTGGTGGCCGCCGCGCGAGCCGGCCACGCCGACGATGGGGATGCGGCCCGATTCGTCCTCGGCGAACAGGTGATCGATGATGGCCTGGCCCACCGGCTGGGGCGCGCCGCCGGCCGGCTTCAGGTGCATCAGCAGGCCCGGCCCGGCGTTGACCTCGACGATGGCGCCACCGGTCTCGCTGAGCGGCTTGCCGATGTCCTCGGTGACGAGGTCCACGCCGGCGATGTCCAGGCCCACGGTGCGGGCGGCCAGCGATACGGCGTGGACCACCTCGGGGTGGACCTCGGACGTGCAGTCGATGGCGACGTTGCCGTTGCGCTGGATCAGCACGGCCTTGCCCGCCGCCGGCACAGCCTCGGGCGTGAAGCCCTGGCGCTGCAGGTCCAGCAGCACGACTGGGTCTTCGCCGAGCTGGATGCGGTTCAGCGGGAAGTCCTCGGTCAGGCCGCGGCGCGGGTCGGTGTTGATCTGCAAGTCGATAAGCTGGGCGACCGTGTGCCGGCCGTCGCCATGCACCCAGGCGGCCTCGCCGCGCGCGGCGGCGACGACCTGGCCACCGACGACCAGCACGCGGTGCTCGTTGCCGCGGATGTAGCTCTCCACCAGCACCGAGGAGCCCTCGGCGTCGGCCAGCTTGAAGGCGGCCTCGCAGTCGGCCTCGGTCTGGATGTCCAGCGTGACGCCGCGGCCATGGTTGCCGTCGCTGGGCTTGATGACCACGGGCAGGCCGATGTCCTGCGCGGCCTCCCAGGCCGCGTTGGCACTCCTGACCTCCTGGCCGGCGGGCACGGGCACGCCGACGGCCTTGAGCAGCGTCTTGGTCAGGTCCTTGTCGCCGGCGATGCCCTCGGCGATGGCGCTGGTCATGTCGGTCTCGGCCGTCCATATGCGGCGCTGGCGGGCGCCGTGGCCCAGCTGCACGAGATTGCCGTCGTTCAGGCGGATGTGCGGGATGCGGCGGTCCGTCGCGGCCGCGACGATGGCGGCGGTGGACGGGCCCAGGTAGCAGTCGTCCAGCTTGTCGCGCACCCGGGCCACGGCGGCGGGCACGTCGAAGCCTTCGTCGTTGATCATGGCCATGATGAGGGCGTGGCCCTCGGCCAGCGCGGCGCGGGCCACCTGCTCGTCGCGGGCGCGGAACACCATGCGGTAGACGCCGCGTCGGCTGGTGGAGCGGGTCTGGCCGAAGCCGGTGGGCATGCCAGCCAGGTTGAGCAGCTCGATGACGATGTGCTCCAGCACATGTCCCATCCAGGTGCCGTCGCGCAGGCGCTCAATGAAGCCGCCGCGCTCGCCGACGCCGCAGTGGTGCTCGATGAGGGCGGGCAGGGCGGCCGTCAGGCGGTCGTTAAAGCCCGGCAGCAGGTGGCTGGGGTGGTCTTCCAGCTCCCCCAGGTCCAGCCAGACCTCCAGCACGGGGCGGTAGGTCCACATATTGGGCCCGCGCAGGTAGTTGATGCGCAGCAGGCGGATATCGTTCTTCTTGCTCATGGCTTGGGAGTGTGGGGAGCGCGAGGCATTTTGCGCCGAACTCATGGCGGAGAATTGCAGCAGCCCGTCAGAGCAAGAACAACATGAGTGACCTTCCCACCACGACACCGCCTCATCCTCAAATGGCCGCCCTTGAAGGGCGGCTTCGTGCTGGCGAGAACGTCTTGGCCACGCTGGAGGTTGACCTGGACTCCGCAGGGCGCTTCGCGCAGGGGCTGATCGCGCTGACGAATTCACGCCTGCTTGCCTACGAGCCGCTGGGCGGCGACTGGACCGAGTTCACGCTGGCCGCCGGCCAGCAGCTCAAGCTCAGCGACCATGGTGGCCTCGCCTTCCTGGAGCTGTTCGACCACAGCCGGCGTCTCGCGCGCTGGCGCTTCACGCTGGCCTGCAACCCGGCGGCCGTGCGTTTCGTCGACGCGCTGGACCAGGAATTGCGGCGCCTGGAGGGGCGGGTGTTGCCCATGGCCGAGGCCGAGGGCGAGGAGCCCGATTTCGACTTTGGCGAGGCTGGCGCGCCACCCAGCACCTGGGTGCTGCTGCGTCTGGGACGCTTCGCCAGGCCCTACCAGGGCCAGTTGCTGCTTGGCTTTGCGCTGATGCTGGGCGCCACCGGCGCGACGCTGGTCGCACCCTACCTGACCATGCCGCTGATGGACAAGGTGCTGATCCCGTTCCAGAACGGGCGGGCCATCGACCCCCATCTGGTCATGCTGCTGCTCAGCGGTTTGCTGGGCGCGGCGCTGTTTTCCTGGGCGCTGGGCTGGGCCAAGACCTATCTGCTGGCGCTGGTGTCGGAGCGCATCGCAGCCGACCTGCGCACGGCCACCTTCGAGCATCTGCTGGGCCTGTCGCTGGAGTATTTCGGCAACAAGCGCACCGGCGACCTGATGGCCCGCATCGGCTCGGAGACGGACCGCATCTCGGTGTTCCTGAGCCTGCATGCGCTGGACTTCATCACCGACGTGCTGATGCTGGGCATGACGGCCGTCATCCTGTTCAGCATTCACCCCGGCCTGGCGCTGGCGACGCTGGTGCCGCTGCCCTTCATTGCCTGGCTCATCCACCTGGTGCGCGACCGGCTGCGTACCGGCTTCGAGAAGATAGACCGCGTCTGGGGCGAGATCACCAACGTGCTGGCCGACACCATCCCCGGCATCCGCGTCGTCAAGGCCTTCGCGCAGGAGCGGCGCGAGGCCACGCGCTTCCGCGAGGCCAACGCGAAGAACCTGCAGGTCAACGACCGGCTCAACCGCACCTGGAGCCTGTTCACGCCCACGGTCGGGCTGCTGACCGAGATGGGGCTGCTGGTGGTCTGGGGCATAGGCATCTGGCTGATCGCCCAGCAGAGCATCACGGTGGGCGTGCTGACGGCCTTCCTCGCCTATATCGGACGCTTCTATGCGCGGCTGGACTCCATGAGCCGCATCGTGTCGGTCACGCAGAAGGCCGCGGCCGGTGCCAAGCGCATCTTCGACATCCTGGACCATGTCTCCAACGTGCCCGACCCGGTCAGCCCGCAGCCCTTCGAGAACGTGAGCGGCGCGATCTCGCTGCAGGGCGTCAACTTCCGCTACGGCTCGCGCTCGGTCATCCGCTCGCTGAACCTGGATATCCGTCCCGGCGAGATGGTGGGCCTGGTGGGCCACAGCGGCTCGGGCAAGAGCACGCTGGTCAACCTGATCTGCCGCTTCTACGACGTGACCGAGGGCGCCATCAAGGTGGACGGCGTGGACCTGCGTCGCGTCAAGGTGGCCGACTACCGCCGCCACATCGGCCTGGTGCTCCAGGAACCCTTCCTGTTCTTCGGCACCATCGCCGAGAACATCGCTTATGGCAAGCCCGGCGCGACGCGCGACGAGATCGTCTCCGCCGCCCGCGCTGCCCATGCGCACGAGTTCATCCTGCGGCTGCCGCATGGCTACGACAGCCTGGTCGGCGAGCGCGGCCAAGGGCTGTCCGGCGGCGAGCGCCAGCGCATCTCCATCGCCCGCGCGCTGCTGATCGACCCTGCCATCCTCATCCTCGACGAGGCGACCTCGGCCGTGGACACCGAGACCGAGAAGGAGATCCAGCGTGCGCTGGACAACCTCGTGAAGGGCCGCACCACCATCGCCATCGCCCACCGACTGTCGACGCTGCGCAAGGCTGACCGGCTGGTCGTCATGGACCGCGGCGAGATCGTCGAGCTGGGCCCGCATGACGAACTGATCGCCCAGCAGGGTCATTACTGGCGGCTTTGGGAGGCGCAGGCCCGCCGCGTCGACGCCGAGGCGGCCGAGGACGCCGGCCTGCTTGTCGTCGCGCCCAACCCGAACGCCCACACGGTGAACGCATGAAAGAGCTGCCTTTTCGCGACCTGCACCTGGACGCCTTCGGCAAGCTGGTGCTGACCGACCTGCATGGCGACGCCCATGTGGGCGTGACGCCGGTGCGCGCGCACCCGATCTCGGCGCCCGGGGAGGGGCTGTCGCTGGTGGGAGCGCATGGGCATGAGCTGGCCTGGGTGCCGCGCCTGTCCGCGCTTCCCGACGGCCCGCGCGGCCTGCTGGAGGGCGAGCTGGCCGCTCGCGAGTTCCACCCCGTGCTCAAGCGGCTGATCGCCGTGAACACCTTCGCCACGCCCAGCACCTGGCGCATCGAGACCGACCGCGGCGAGATCGACTTCGTGCTGAAGAACGAGGAGGACATCCGCCGGCTGGAGGAGGGGCGCCTGCTCATCACGTCCAGCCATGGCGTGCAACTGCAGGTGCCCGACCGCTGGGCGCTGGACAAGCATTCCAGGCGGCTGCTGGAACGCTTCCTCTGAGCAACCCAACCCCGCTCGCGCGGGCCAGGCGCCCTGGAAAAACCAAACTTTCAGTTCTGAAAGTTGCGTTCTTTAAGTTGTTTTCTTGGGGCTATGGCCGCCCAGGGCGGGCGGCTTCCGTCCGGGGTTGGCGGCCGCTCAGTCGGCGTCGCCCATCTGCGACTGCAGATAGTTCTGCTCGCCAACCGTGCCGACCAGTTCGATCTGGGTTTCCAGGTGGTCGATGTGCTCCTCGGTGTCGTCGAGGATCTGCACGAACAGCTCGCGGGACACATAGTCACGCACGCTCTCGCAGTGGGCGATGGCCTCCTTCAGGTGCACATGCGAGGCCTTTTCGATGATGAGGTCGCACTTCATCGTCTCGACGGCGTTCTCGCCGATGTAGAGCTTGCCCAGGTCCTGCAGGTTGGGCAGGCCGTCCAGCGTCAGCACGCGCTCGATGAGCTTGTCGGCGTGCTTCATCTCCTCGATGGACTCCTCGTATTCATGTTTGGCCATCTTCATCAGGCCCCAGTTCTTCAGCATGCGGGCATGGAGGAAGTACTGGTTGATGGCGGTCAGCTCCAGCTTGAGCTGCTGGTTCAGGTGGACGAGGACTTGGGGATCGCCTTTCATGGCCGGCTCCGAAACGTGAAATTGGGTCGCAGTATCCCCAGCGAAAGCCCTTTGGCAAAACCGCTCTTTTTGCAAATGAGATCGATTCGCATTAAACTCGCGACCCATGATTGTTTGTGTCTGCCACCGCGTCTCCGACCGCGACATCGCGATTGCCGCCTCCAGCGGCTGCCCGAGCTTCGAGGCGCTGCAGGACGACCTGCGAGTGGCCACGGCCTGCGGGGCCTGCCGTGACAGCGCCTGCGAAGTGTTCGAGGAAAGCCGCGTCCAGGGCGGCGGCGCGCGCGCCCGCAATGTGACGATTGCCATCCAGCCCTTGCTGGCGGCCTGAGCCTTTACAATCTGTGGTTACGGTCGGCAGCGCTGCTGACCGTGTTCGCCCCGTCTGATGTTGAGTGTTGTGTTTTGCCGCAGCCGCTCGGGCTGTGGGTGAAATTGAATCGACAACACCAAGGAAATCTCTCAATGAGCACCATGCAAAACGGCATCGTCAAGTGGTTCGACGATGGCAAGGGCTTCGGCTTCATCACCCCCGCCGACGGCGGCAAGGATCTGTTCGCGCACCACAGCGAGATCAAGAACAACGGCGGCTTCCGTACGCTGGCCGAAGGCGCGCAGGTCGAGTTCGAAGTGAAGCAGGGCCCCAAGGGCCTGCAAGCCGCCAACATCCGCGCGCTGTAATCACGCCTCGGCCTTGTGCCTGAAGCCCGCGCCCAGCGCGGGCTTTGTGCTTTTCGGGGCCGCTCCAACGACAATCGATGGCTATGTCCGCACTGCCCGCCGCTCCCAAGGCCCTGACTGCTTACCGTCCCTTCTGGGCCAAGCGTTTCGGCCCCGCCCCGTTCCTGCCCATGAGCCGGCAGGAGATGGAGCAGCTCGGCTGGGACAGCTGCGACATCATCGTCGTCACAGGTGACGCCTA
This sequence comes from Roseateles sp., assembly GCF_019237615.1. Classification (GTDB taxonomy): domain Bacteria; phylum Pseudomonadota; class Gammaproteobacteria; order Burkholderiales; family Burkholderiaceae_C; genus Pelomonas. The sequence goes on from NZ_JAFAGT010000091.1 coordinate 68,518, forward strand.
CGTCGACCACCCCAGCTTCGGCATGGCCGTCATCGGCCGCACGCTGGAGGCCCAGGGCTTTCGCGTCGGCATCATTGCCCAGCCGGACTGGAACAGCGCCGACGCCTTCAAGGTGCTGGGCAAGCCCAACCTGTTCTTCGGCGTCGCGGCCGGCAACATGGATTCCATGATCAACCGCTACACGGCTGATCGGAAGATTCGCAGCGACGACGCCTACACGCCCGGCGGCGAGGGCGGCCGCCGCCCCGACCGCGCGACGCTGGTCTACACCCAGCGCTGCCAGGAGGCCTTCAAGGACGTGCCGGTCGTCATCGGCGGCATCGAGGCCTCGCTACGCCGCATCGCGCACTACGACTACTGGCAGGACAAGGTGCGCCGCTCCATCCTGGTGGACAGCAAGGCCGACCTGCTGGTCTACGGCAACGCCGAGCGCGCCATCGTCGAGATTGCCCATCGCCTGGCGCGCCGGGAGTCCATCGAGACCCTGACCGACGTGCGCGGTACGGCCTTCATGCGCCGCACGGACGACACGACGGCCGAGGGCTGGTTCGAGCTGGACTCGACCGAGGTGGACCGCCCGGGCCGCATCGACGCGCTCATCAGCCCTTACCAGGTCGTCGACGACAACAAGGCCTGCGCCTCCAACGACGACGGCGCCAAGCCCATCACCCTGCACAAGACCGGCCGCATCAGCATGCCGCCGCGCGACCATACGGTGGTGCGGCTGCCGGCCTACGAGCAGGTCAGGAGCGACCCGGTGCTGTACGCCCATGCCAACCGCGTGCTGCACCTGGAGACCAACCCTGGCAACGCGCGCGCGCTGGTGCAGCGCTACGACTTCAACGGCATCGCGCGCGACCTCTGGATCAATCCGCCGCCCATCCCGCTGACGACGCCGGAGATGGATCATGTGTTCGACCTGCCCTACGCGCGCAGCCCGCACCCGAGCTATGCGGACGAGGCCGGCAGCCATGACGGCGCGACCAAGATCCCTGCCTGGGAGATGATCCGCTTCAGCGTGAACATCATGCGCGGCTGCTTCGGCGGCTGCACCTTCTGCTCCATCACCGAGCACGAGGGCCGCATCATCCAGAGCCGCTCGGAAGACTCCGTGATCCGCGAGATCGAGGAGATGCGCGACAAGGTCAAGGGCTTCACGGGCATCGTGTCGGACCTGGGCGGCCCCACGGCCAACATGTACCGCATCGGCTGCAAGAGCCCCGAGATCGAGGCTGCCTGCCGCAAACCCAGTTGCGTCTACCCGGGCATCTGTCCCAACCTCAGTACCAGCCACGACCCGCTCATCAAGATGTACCGCCGCGCGCGTGCGCTGCCGGGCGTCAAGAAGATCCTCATCGGCTCGGGCCTGCGCTACGACCTGGCGGTGCAGTCGCCCGAGTACGTGAAGGAACTGGTGACCCACCATGTCGGCGGCTACCTGAAGATCGCGCCCGAGCACACTGAAACCGGCCCGCTGTCCAAGATGATGAAGCCGGGCATCGGCACCTACGACCGCTTCAAGCAGATGTTCGAGGCAGCCAGCGCCGCCGCTGGCAAGAAGCAGTACCTCATCCCCTACTTCATCGCCGCCCACCCCGGCACCAGCGACGAGGACATGATGAACCTCGCCGTCTGGCTCAAGCGCAACGGCTTTCGCGCCGACCAGGTGCAGACCTTCTACCCCAGCCCCATGGCGACGGCGACGGCCATGTACCACTCGGGCCTCAACCCGCTGAAGGGCATCAGCCGCGACGAGAGCCGCGGCGAGAAGGTGGACATCGTGCGCGGCGAGCGCCGCCGCCGGCTGCACAAGGCCTTCCTGCGCTACCACGATGCCAACAACTGGCCGCTGCTGCGCGAGGCGCTGAAGGCCATGGGCCGCGCCGACCTGATCGGCAATGGCAAGCATCACCTGATCCCGAGCTACCAGCCCATCACCGATGGCAGCTACGACAGCGCGCGGCGCAAGAACTCGACCGGGGCCAAGCCCGCGGCGGGGCCGGCGACGGCGCGCAAGGGCCAGCTTTTGACGCAGCACACCGGCCTGCCGCCGCGAGTCAGCGGTGCCGCGCGAACGGGCGGTACACGTCCGGGCAAACCCGGTAAGCGTTGACGCCTGCGGCGGGACATTTGCCCGCGCTTTTTGTGACAGGGCGTGTGCGGATGCACTACGCTTGCGTCTCTTGACCGACGAGGTAGCCGCGGCCGCGGCCGCCCCCGTGCCCGGAGCCCTCTCCCCCATGCAAGAGACACCCGCCGCTGACGACGACCTGCTCGAACTCCTTGACGAGCCCGAGCACGCCGACGGCGAACATCGACACAACGACAGGCCCTGGCGCATCCTCATCGTCGACGACGACGGCGACGTCCACAAGGCCACCGAGCTGGCCATGCAGGGCCTGACGGTCGAGGGCCAGCCGCTGGTTTTCCTGCATGCCTCTTCCGCCGCCCAGGCCCGCCAGCTGCTTGCCAGCGAGGAGGACCTCGCCGTCGTGCTGCTGGATGTCGTCATGGAGAGCGAGGACGCGGGCCTGCAACTGGTGCGTCACATCCGCGACGAACTGGGCCTGAACGCCCTGCGCATCGTGCTGCGCACCGGCCAGCCTGGCTACGCGCCCGAGATCGAGACGGTGCAGGCCTATGACATCAACGACTACAAGACCAAGTCGGAGCTGACGCGCACGCGCCTGTACACGGTGCTGACCGCCGCGGTGCGCTCCTACCGCCAGCTCTGTGCACTGGAGGCCAACCGCCGCGGGCTGGAGATGATCGTCGAGAGCAGCACTTCGCTGTCGCGCATGCGCGGCCTGAGTCGCTTCGCCGAGGGCGTCGTCATCCAGCTCTGCGCGCTGCTGGGCATACTGCCCGAGGGGTTGGTCTGCGCCCAGCTCAGCGGCGAGGACAGCGACGAGGTGCGCATCGTCGCCGCTGCCGGCCAGTACAGCGGCCTCATCGACCGGCCGCTGGCCCAGGTCAAGATCGCTCCGGTGCGCGAGCGCCTGGAGCGCTGCCTGCGCGAGCAGCGCAACTTCCATGACGATGGAACCTGCCTTTACTTCGGCATGGGCCAGGGCCGCGCGATGGCGGCCCTCGTCGACGTGGGCCGCGCTCTGGACGAGCTGGACATGCAGCTGCTGCGCGCCTTCTGCTCCAACATCGCTGTCGGCTTCGAGAACGTCATCCTCTACAGCCAGTTGCTGGACCAGGCCTACAACGACCCGCTCTTGCGCCTGCCCAATCGCAACCGCTTCGTCGAGCTGCTCGACAAGAACCTGAAGGACCCGACCGGCGTCACGCTGGCACTGATCGACCTCGACGACTTCTCCGACATCAACGACGCCTTCGGCCACCATTTCGGCGACCAGGTGCTGCAGGCCGTCACGCACCGCCTGAGCGAGATGCTGGGCCTGAACACCGCGATGGCCCGCGTCGGCGCAGACACCTTCGGCGTGCTGGGCGAGCATGCCAAGGTCTGCCCGGAGACTGTCAACGGTGTCTTCGCCGAGCCCTTCGTCGTCGCCGGCGAGCGCCTGCAGCTGTCGGCCACGACCGGCCTCGTGCGCCTGGGCGAATCCAAGGCCGTGGGCTCAGAGCTGCTGCTCGACGCGCAGATCGCGCTCAAGCGGGCCAAGCAGCAGCAGCGTGGCTCGTCGCAGTATTTCTCCGCCGCCATGGGCAGCGATGCGCGCGAGCGCTTCAAGCTGCTCAAGGGGCTGCGCACCGGTTTCGAGGAGAGCCAGCTCTTCGTCGTCTACCAGCCCCAGGTCGACCTCGACAGCGGCCGCGTCATAGGCGCCGAGGCCTTGCTGCGCTGGCGCACGGCCGACGGCCGCTTCATTGCCCCCGACCAGTTCATCCCGCTGGCCGAGCAGAGTGGCCTCATCATCCCGATCGGCGAGTTCGTCATGCGCACCGCCTGCGCCCAGCTACGCAAGCTGCAGACCCAGGGCCACGCCGACTTCCGCATGGCCGTCAACGTGTCCATGGCGCAGTTCCGCCACCCCGGCTTCCTCGACATGCTGGCCCGCTCGCTGCGAGACTGCGGCGTGAGCGGTCACAGCATCGAGCTCGAGATCACCGAGTCGATGGCTATGGAGGACGCCGAGCTCGTGCTGCGCGTGTTGGCCGACATCAAGCGCCTGGGCTTCAGTGTTGCCATCGACGACTTCGGCACCGGCTTCTCGTCGCTGAGCCAGTTGCGCCAGCTGCAGGTGGACCGCCTGAAGATCGACCGTGCCTTCGTCCAGGAAGCGCAGTCGTCCACTGCCGGCTCCACCATCGCGCAGATGGTCGTCAACCTGGGCCGCGGCCTGGGCCTGACGGTCATCGCGGAAGGCATAGAGACCGAGGAGCAGCGCCGTTACCTCATCGGCTTGGGCTGCCACGAGGGCCAGGGCTGGCTGTTCGCCAAGCCCATGCCGGCGGACCAGCTCGAAACCTGGATGAGCCGGTAGCAGGCCTCTGGCCCGGCCTGGCAGACCGCGCGACCCGCAAGCACCACGAGAGGCACCTAAACTCCGCGCCGTCGATTGACGACAGCCAGGAGATGTAATGGATGCCTCCCTCCCTACGGGGACTGAGCTTGGAGCACAGGGATGAACAGCGTGGCTGTTCGTGGGAAGGCCGTTGTCGCAGGGACAAGGTGGACCCTCGAATGGATACGGCATCAAAGTGCCCAGGGCGTGATA
>NZ_JAFAGT010000104.1 GCF_019237615.1 Roseateles sp.
CTGCTTCGAACGCCTTGGATTGCACCGTCTGCGCGGGACGATCCGCCACTCCGGCAAAGCTCCTGTCAACGGGAGTTCTGCGTAATGCTGCGAGCCGACAGACCACTGGTAAGCCGTGTGCGGGAAATCCGCACGCACGGTTTGAAAGGGGGCGTTGGCTCTGAATCTGGCCTTCGGGCCGTACCAGGAACCAACGTCTACCAATGACCTCTTCCATCACCATCGCCACGCGCGAGAGCCGCCTGGCGTTGTGGCAGGCCGAGCATGTGCAGGCCCGTCTCGCCGGCGAACTCGGCATCCCGGCCACGCTGCTGGGCATGACCACGCGCGGCGACCAGATCCTCGACCGCACGCTGTCCAAGATCGGCGGCAAGGGCTTGTTCGTGAAGGAGCTCGAAGCCGCGCTGGCCGAGGGCCGCGCCCAGCTCGCCGTGCATTCCCTCAAGGACGTACCGATGGAGCTGCCCGAGGGTTTCACCCTCGCCGCCGTTCTGGAGCGCGAGGACCCGCGCGACGCCTTCGTCTCCAACGACTACGCCTCGCTGGCCGAGCTGCCGGAGGGCGCCATCGTGGGCAGCTCCAGCCTGCGCCGCGTGACGCAACTGCTGAGCCTGCGCCCGGACCTGCGCGTCGAGCCGCTGCGCGGCAACCTCGACACGCGGCTGCGCAAGCTCGACGAGGGCGGCTATCACGCCATCGTGCTGGCCGCCGCGGGCCTCAAGCGCCTGGGCCTGGCCGCGCGCGTGCGCGCCTTGTTCGAGGTCGACCAGATGCTGCCTTGCGCAGGGCAGGGTGCCCTGGGGCTGGAAATCCGCGCCGACGACGCGGCGCTCGCCGAGGCGCTGGCGAAGCTGGTTCACGCGCCGACGTTGCTGGCTTGCGAGGCCGAACGTGCCGTTTCGCGCGCGCTGGGCGGCAGCTGCAGCCTGCCGCTCGCGGCCTATGCGCATTGGCAGGGCGGCACGCTGTGCCTGGACGCGGCCCTGGGCCACGCCGAACAGCATGCCTCGCCGCTGCTGCGCGCAGCTGTCGCCGCCGACGTGACCAATGTCGATGCCGCCCGGTCGTTGGGGCAGCAGGCCGCCGCCCGGCTGCGTGATCTGGGCGCGGGTTCCTACCTGCCGGGATGACGGCGCCCACGCTGCTGGTGACCCGCCCGCGGCCGCAGTGCGCTGCCTGGCTGGCACGCCTGGCCGAACTGGGCGTCAATGCGGCGGCGCTGCCCCTTATCGACATCCAGCCCGCCCGCGATGCCGGCCCGGTGGCCGCGGCCTGGGCCGCGCTGCCTGCGGTGGACCTGGCCGTCTTTGTCAGCCCCAACGCCGTCCAGCAGTTTTTCGCCCATGCCCGGGGAGCCGCCTGGCCCGCGCGCACGCTCGCAGCCTGCGTCGGCCCCGGCAGCGCCCAGGCGCTGGCGGCCCACGGCATTCCGGCGGCGCAGATCGTGCAGCCTGCGGCGGATGCCGCCGGCCTGGACTCCGAGCATCTCTGGGAACAGCTGTCGCCGCGACGCGACTGGGCCGGCGCGCGCGTGTTGCTTCTGCGCGGCGATGGTGGCCGCGAGTGGCTGGCCGGGCGCCTGAAGGCGGCCGGCGCCCAGGTCGAGGCCGTCACCGTCTACCACCGTGCCGCACCGCGGCTCGGCGCGGCCGAGCGAGCCCTGCTGGCCGCGGCACAGGCCGAGCCCCTGCGCTATGTTTGGCTGTTCAGCAGCGCGGAGGCCATCGGCCATCTGCAGGCGCTGCACCACCCGTCGCTGGCCGGCCAGCGCGCCATCGCCACCCATGCCCGCATCGCCGAGGCGGCGTGCGCCGCCGGCTTCGGGCCTGTGGTTTTGGCGCGACCCGTCCCCGAGGCGGTAGCTCAGGCCCTGAAAGGCCTCTGACAGAATCCGACGCACTGTGAGTGAGCCCGAGCTGAACCCCCCCGTCGTAGTCGCCGCGGCCGAGTCCGCCGCTCCGCTGCCCCCTTCCGCACCTGCCATGCCGGCTTGGCTGCCCTGGTTGCTCGCGCTGCTGGGTGGCGCCGTGCTGCTGTGCGTGGTGCTCGTCTGGCAGAGCCTTTCGCGCCAGCAGTCGCTGGAGCAGGAGCTGGTGCGTCGCCAGGAGGCCAGCCAGGCCCAGGCCACCGAGGCGCGCCTGGCGGCCAAGCAGTCCGCCGAGCTGGTCCGCGATACGGCTGCCAAGGTCGCGTTGCTGGACGCCCGCCTGGCCGAGGTGGCCTTGCAGCGCGGCCAGTTGGAGGACTTGATCCAGTCCATGTCGCGCTCGCGGGACGAGAACGTCGTTGGCGACATTGAGGCCTCCATCCGCGTGGCCTTGCAGCAGACCCAGATCACGGGAAGTGCCGAGCCGCTGGTGGCGACGCTCAAGCAGGCCGACGAGCGCCTGCTGCGCTACAAACAGCCGCGCATGGAAGGCGTGCGCCGCGCCGTGGCCCGCGATCTGGATCGCGTCAAGGCGGTAGCCGTTGTCGACGTGTCCACGCTGACCATCAAGCTCGACGAGGTCGTGCGCATGGCCGACGAGTTGCCGCTGATGTCCGGCAGCGAGGCCAAGCCGCGCCCGCGCGACGAGCGCAATGCCGAGGCGGCCAAGGAGCGTGAGCGTGCCCTGAAGCTGCAGCGCGAACAAACAGCGGCCGCCGCGGACGGCAAGCTCGCGCTGTGGTGGTGGCAGGCCACGCAGCAGCTTTCCACCTGGACAGGCCTGGTCTGGGGCGAGGCGCGCACGCTGCTGCGCGTGACCCGCATCGACCACCCGGAGGCCGCGCTGATCTCGCCCGACCAGAGCTTCTTCCTCCGCGAGAACCTCAAACTGCGCCTGCTCAACGCCCGCCTGGCCTTGCTGAGCCGTCAGTTCGACACGGCCCAGTCCGACCTGCGCGATGCGCAGGAGATGCTGAACCGCTACTTCGACACGCGCTCGCGCAAGGTCGCCAGCGTGACCGAACTGCTGCGCCAGGTCGCCGGCCAAGCGCGCCAGGTGATCGTGCCGCGGCCCGACGACACGCTGGCCGCGCTGACCGCTGCCGCGGCCGGTCGGTGAGGAGGCGCCGACCATGCGTCTAGTCATCTGGCTGGTCCTGCTCTTCGTCGTTTCCGTCGTCGCGGCGCTGACCCTCGGCGCCAACGACGGCCTCGCCAGCTTCTACTGGGCCGGCTGGCGAGTCGACGTCTCGCTCAACCTCTTCCTGCTGGTGCTGGTCGCGAGCTGCTTCGCCCTCGTCACGGCCATCCAGGCCATCGAGGCGCTGACCACACTGCCCAAGCGCGCCCGCGAGTGGCGGCTGGCCCAGCGCGAACGCAGCGCCCAGATGGCGCTGCGCGAGGCGCTGGTCGAACTCTTCGGCGCCCGCTTCAGCCGCGCACAGAAGGCCGCGCAGAAGGCGCTCAACATCCAGGCCGCGACGCCCGAGCTGGCGAGCGACCAGTCCTTCATGGCCCTGGCTCATCTGCTGGCTGCGGCCAGCGCCCACAGGCTGCAGGACCGCCGCCATCGCGACGAGCAGCTCGACCGCGCCCTCGAGCTGGCCCACCGCGCCGGCGGCGCGCGTGCCCAGGAAGACGGCGCCCGCCTGCTGGCCGCCGAATGGGCCCTGGACGACCGCGATGCGACGCGAGCGTTGAGCGTGCTGGGCGAGCTGGCCCCCGGCGTGGCCCGCCGCACCCAGGCGCTGCGGCTGCGGCTGCAGGCCTCGCGCCTGGCCCGGCAGCCGTTGGACGCGCTGCGTACCGCACGGCTGCTCGCCAAGCACCAGGCCTTCTCCAAGGCGGCGGCCCAGAGCCTGCTGCGCTCGCTGGCTTTCGAGGCGCTGGACGGCGCGCGCGACGTCGACCAGCTGCGTTCGACCTGGCAGCAGCTTGATCCAGCCGACCGCCGCGACCCTCTCGTCGCAGCGCGGGCCGCTCAATGCGCCGGTCAGCTCGGCGCGCCCGACGACGGCCGCGGCTGGCTGCGGCCCTTCTTCGACGACCTCGCCGAAGTGCAGCCCGACGATCGTGCGGCGCTGGCCCTGGCCCTCGTGCCGGTGCTGGCCGGCTGCGGGCCGGACTGGCTGCAGCGCCTGGAGTCGGCCCAGTCACGCTTCCCGCGCGAGCGCGCCCTGGCATTTGCGTTGGGCCATGCGCTGGCCGAGCGCCAGCTCTGGGGCAAGGCTCGCCAGATGCTTGAGACCGTGGCCGACGACGTCGGCATGCCCAGCGCATCGCGCCGGCGCAGCTGGGTGGTGCTCGCGGCCCTGGCCGAACAGGAGGGCGACGATGCCCGCCGCGCTCGCTGCTTCGAGGCGGCGGCACGCCTGCCTTGAACCCCGCCGGCGCGTCCGCCCCAACTTTTTCAAAAAATCAGCAGACTCTTGCTGAGGGCCAGAAAATCTGGTTATACTGTGAGGCTTCAGCGGCTGTAGCTCAGTTGGATAGAGTACTTGGCTACGAACCAAGGGGTCGTGGGTTCGAATCCTGCCAGCCGCACCAACAATAAGAAGAGAATCAACGGGTTAGCACCGAAAGGCGCTAACCCGTTTTCCTATGCTGAGCAACTTTTGCTCGAGCTCCCCGCCGAGCACTCGTGACTCACTGATATACTGTGAGGCTTCAGCGGCTGTAGCTCAGTTGGATAGAGTACTTGGCTACGAACCAAGGGGTCGTGGGTTCGAATCCTGCCAGCCGCACCAAAAATAAGAAAAGAACCAACGGGTTGGCACCGAAAGGCGCTAACCCGTTTTTCTATGCGCGACTCTTGCGCGAGTTCACACCGTGCACTCGCGGCCTCTGAGGCCGGGCCCTCTTCAGGGAAGTGCGCGGTGACTGCCCAAGTTCAAGCTGCGCGACTTGGTGATGCCCCGTCCACCAGGCATTCTTGCCAGCGAGTGGCTGGCCTGACCGGCTCGCACTCGAGTCGCCAAAAATGCCGGCATCACCACCTGCGGACTCAGCGGGAGGCGTCCGGACAGGTGTCAAAGCCGAAGGTCCGTCATTGCTGGGCCCGTGCGAAGCCGTCGCTCAATGCCAGGTCGTGAACTGGTGGAGCCCGCGATGAGCCGCCGCCTGGCGAGGGCCGCCAAGGGGCTCGGGGCTGTCGAGCAACAATCCGGGCTCCAGCATTTGCACGAACTCTATGTACGTCGTCGACGCACGTCACTACCTGACCGAAAAGGGCAACATCGCTGCCGAGCGTGGTGCCGCGCGCAGGATGGCCGATTTCGTGACCGCGGTGATTGCGCATGCGTCCGATTTCGACCGCCCCGAGGAAACGCCCGGCCCGGCTTGCTTCAAATGCCGAAGCCGCGACGATCATCGCGTCGACACGGACATCGCCGACGACGACGCGGTGACCTGGAGTTGTCCGGCCTGCGGTACGCAAGGACGCATCTCAAATTGGCAGCGGACGTTTTGGGACCTGAGTTTGGGCTCGCCCTCCGACTGACCAGCACGCGACGAGGCGTCCTCCGACAACCTCGAAGCCTTCCTGCAGCGACAGCCGGTGTCGACCCTGGCTGCCGTCCTGCTGGAGCTGGCCGCGGGCCACGAGGCGGTGCAACAGCGCCTGGTCCGCATGCAATTGCCGACCGTCCGGACAAGCTGGCCACGAGCTTCAAAGAGACCTTGTCGGCGTGGCGGCGCTCAAGCGAGTCTTACGACTTTCGCGAAGCGCAGAGTCTTGGCCGAGAGCTGGAGGCGTGGTTGGAGGAGGTAACGCGCGAGCTCGCGTCCAAGGATCCGTCCGCGGCCGTCGCGCTGTTCGGCGCCTTCATCGAAAGCGGCGCCTCCTGGTTCTAGCGCGCCGACGATTCCGATGGTTGCGTCGGCGACGCGAGACGGGCGGCCTGCCGCCGTTGGCTCGAGGCTGCTGCGCTGTGCGAGACGCCGGCTCATGTCTGGCCTGAGCGACTGCTCCGGCTGGTGAGCGCTGACGAGTGCGGCGCTGCCCGCGGATACCAAACCGAGGAAACGGTTGTCCATCTTCAAAGGGGCGGGTGGTCTGGTTGCGGGCATGGGGCCCCGGAGCCATAAGGTGCTCCTTGAAGCCTTGGATGATGACGCCTGACGTCACCGTCCTGGTCACTGCTTCGCGCAGCGATCACCCACATCCCGCGGTTGGAGCGCGTGCTGTCGGCAGCGGAGGCCGGCGCCCCGTTCACGTTGATGCCAATGGTGATTGCCAGCCTTTTGCGCTTGGTGACCCGTGGTCAAGCTGGCTTGCCGATCTGCCATGCGCCGCTTGGAGGGATGGCGCGGCAACCTCCCGTGACTGCAGGGGTGGTCGGATGCCGATATAGGAGGCCTGGCAAGACAATCCCTCCCCATGAAATCCTGGCCTGGTCTCTCTTCCTGGCGGCGGACGGGCCTGCAATTCCGTCTGATCTGCTTTGCGCTCGCGATTGCGGCTCCGATGCTGGGGCTGACGATCACGGCACGCTTTGCCGCCGCCGATACGGCCATCAGCGCAGAGCGAGACCTGCTCAATCTGCGGGCCAACGTCGTCGCCCGGACGCTTGCTCATGATCTCCAGATCGCCCAGGCGCTGGTCCGGACCCTGCAGGACAACCGCTGGGTGGTGCTGCATGAGTCCGAGGGCTGCCGCGACTTTCTGAAGGGACTGCTGATGCACAGTTCCGACCACCTCGGGGACTTTTATGTCGTGCGGCTTGATGGCTCCGTTGCCTGCGCCCAGTCAGACGTGGACCCCGCCATCAACCTGTCGGACCATGCGTTCTTTGCGGCCGCCCAGCGGTCAACAACGGCCATCGTCGGGCACCCGCGCGTTTCGCGCATCACGGGGCGCTGGATCTGGCCCGTGGCCCTTGCGTTGCGAGACCCTGAGGGTCAGCCGGTGGCCGTGGTCAGCGTGATGGTGAACCTGTCGCGTCTGGTGGCCGATGTGACGGCGGACTGGGAGCGGCTGGATGCCTCCCAGGTGTTGGTCCGCGACGTGGCTGGGCGCATCACGTTTGCCTGGCCGGAGCGGGATGCCACCGGCCGGGCCAGCATCGACCAGGCCCAGGCCGGCCCCGAGGGCGAGAGTGACGAGCTGCGTGCCCTGGCGCCGCTGCCCGGCCTGGATTCGGAGGTCGTCGTGCGGGCATCGAGGAGCCGGCTGCTGGCGCCGCATTACGCAGCGCTGCAGCGTGACCTGCTGGTGATTGGCCTGGTGCTGCTGGTGGCCACGGCGCTGGCCTGGCTGCTGGCGCGCCGGCTGGTGTTGCAGCCGTTGCAGCGGCTCAAGGACGCGACCGAGAAGATGATTTCCGGCGATGTCGAGGTGCGCTGTGCCTCGGACGCGGGCGTGCGCGAGTTTCGCGACTTGTCCACGGCCTTTGACACCATGGCCGAGCGGCTGAGCCGGCGCATGTCCGAGCTGCGTGCCTCAGAGGGTCGCGTGCGGCGGCAGCTGGCGCGCATGAGCCTGCTCGACCAGACCACGCGCGCCGTGGGCGAATCGCTGGACCTGGAGCATGTGTTCGACGTGACGGCGGCAACCATGGTGGTGCGCATGCCGGTGGACTTTGCGGCCGTCCTGATCCATGACCCGACCGACCAGACCCTGCAGATCAAGAGTGCCTGCAAGGGCGGTGAGGTCGTGCTGGGCGCTGCGTTGCGCGCCGGGCAGTTCGTGTCCATCGACCAGAACGGCCTGTCGACCTGCCTGGCCGGGCGCCTCGTCTACGAACCCGACACGCGCGCGGTCGACTTCCCCTTCCCGACCCTGCTTGCGTCCATGGGCCTGCACAGCCTGGTGCTGGCGCCATTGCAGACCCACAGCAAGGTGTTCGGCCTGCTCGCCGTCGCGCGCACCGAGGCGGAATCCTTCACGAGCGTGGACTGCGAATTCCTGCGCCAGCTGGGCGACAACGTCGCGCTGGCCATCATCCAGGCCCGCCTGCACGGCGCGTTGAAGATGGCCTACGACGACCTGAAGAGCTCGCAGCAGATCGTCATGCACGACGAGCGCCTGCGCGTGCTGGGCCAGATGTCCAGCGGCATCGCCCATGACATCAACAATGCGCTGTCGCCCGTTGCGCTGTATGCCGACGCATTGCTGGAGAACGAGACCTCGCTGAGCGACAAGGGGCGGGCCGCCCTCGGCCAGATCCAGCGCTCAGTCGATGACGTCGCCGAGACGCTGGCCCGGCTGCGCGATTTCTACCGCAAGCGCGAGGGCGCCGTCGAGCCGACGCTGATCGACGCCAATGAGCTGTGCGAGCAGGTGCTGGAGATCTGCCGGGCTCGCTGGCACGACATCCCCTTGCAGCGCGGCATCGAGATCCACATCGATCGCCGCTATGCCGTAGTCAAGCCGCGCCTGCCGGGCATGCTCAGCGAGGTACGCGATGCGCTGGTCAACCTTGTGCTCAATGCGGTCGACGCGATGCCCGAGGGCGGTACGCTGACCATGATGACCGGCAGCCAGCACGGTCCCAACGGCGGCGAGACGCTGTTCGAGGTCGGCGACACCGGCATCGGCATGGACAGCCAGACGCGCGAGCGCTGCCTGGAGCCCTTCTTCACAACCAAGGGCGAGCGCGGCACGGGCCTTGGGCTGGCTACGGTGTTCGGCGTCATCCAGCGTCACGGCGGCCAGGTCCGCATCGACAGCCAGCTGGGGCAGGGCACCCGCATCCAGCTCGCCTTCCCGTCGGGCATCGAGGTCCAGCCCTCTGCCAGCGAGGCCTCGCCGCTGCATGAGCAGCCGCCCGCATGCCGGCTGCTGCTGATCGACGACGACCCCATCTCGCTGAAGTCGTTGGCGGACGTGCTGGTCGCGGATGGTCATTCGGTATCCGCCTTCGACAATGGCGCCGAAGGCGTGCAGGCCTTCGCCGCCGCCGCGGGTGGCGACCAGCCCTACGACGCGGTCTTCAGCGACCTCGGCATGCCGCGAATGGACGGCCGCGCGGTGGCGGCCGCGATCAAGCGCATCGCGCCGCACACACCAGTGCTGCTGCTGACGGGGTGGGGGCAGCGGCTACTCGACGATGGCGATACCCCCTCGGGCGTGGATCGGGTGATCCAGAAGCCGCCGCGGCTGGCACGCCTGCGTCAGGCGCTGGCCAGCGTGCTGGCCGGGCGCGCCTGAGGCCCGGCGTCAAGCGGGCCGGCCCGGCTTGCGCGGGCTTGCCGGGTCGACCATGCCGTGACGCACGCAGTACAGCGCCAGCCCGACCTGGTCGTCGATGCCCAGCCTCTCCATGATGCGGGCACGGTGCACGTCCACGGTCTTGGGACTGAGCCCGAGCTCGAACGCGATCTCCTTGGTCGCCATCCCGCGGCCGATGCTCTGCAGGATCTCGATCTGGCGTTCTGTCAGGGCCTGCTCCGGCGAGGGCTCGCTGGACTGCAGTAGACGCTGGGTGACGCGCGGGCCGTAGTACTTCATGCCTCGGGCCACGCTCTGCACGGCCAGCTGAAGCTCCATCGGTGACTCTTCCTTGAGCAGATAGGCGTCGGCGCCGAGATGGTGGACCCGGCGGATGATGTCGGGCGAGTCGTGCATGGAGACGACGATGACGGCCGGCGGCGCGGGCAGCAGCTTGATGCGGGCCAGCGCCGCCAGACCGTCCATGTCCGGCATGGAGATGTCGGTGATGACGACGTCGACCGCCAACCCGTTGACCAGTTCGTTCAGCAGTTCCCGTCCAGTACGGCACTCGGCGACCACTACGACCCCCTCGATGCGCTCGAGCAGCATCCGCAGGCCGGAGCGCACGATGTCGTGGTCCTCGGCGATGAGGGCGCGACAGCTCATGCGGTGGAAGTCGGGCAGCAGGGGATGACCAGGCGCAGCGTCGTACCCCGTCCAGGCGAGGAGCGCAGTCGCAGCCGGCCGCCGGACAGCTCGACGCGTTCGATCATGCCGTGCAGGCCCTGGTTCTCGAGACGCACGCCGCCGGCCAGGACCCGGGCCACGTCGAAGCCGATGCCGTTGTCGGCCATGCACAGCACCAGATCGCTGTCGCCGGAAAAACGGGCCCGCACGACGAAGCGGCTGGCCTGGGCATGGCGGGCGACATTGGTGGCGGCCTCCTGCAGCACTCGCAGCGCCAGTGCCTGGGTCGGCGACGGGCGGGCCGGCCGGGCGCCGCGGCGCAACACGTCGATGCGGATGCCGCTGCCCTGCAGCTGGCTGTCGAGCAGGCCCTGCGCGGCGGCGAAGAATCCCAGCAGGTCCAACTGGGCCGGGCGCAGCGCGAAGGAGCGGGTCTTGACCTCGTGCACCGCGCACTGCACCAGCTCGGTCAGCCGCTCCCAGGACTCGCCGCCGGTCCGCACGTTGTCGATGCGGATCATCAGGCCGGTCAGCAGCTGGCCCAGGTTGTCGTGCAAGTCGCGCGCCAGCGCGGCGCGCTCGCGGTCTTCCGTCTCGACCAGGCGGGCCGACAGCTGGCGCAGCCGCCGGTTGGCGTCCGCCAGCGCGGTCAGTGTCGTGACGCGTTGGCGCTCCTGGAAGGCTTCGCGCATGACCCGGTCAATGCTGCTCTGCAGGAGCGCCAGCTTGTCCTTGGCGACGTAGTCATGTGCGCCGGCCCGGAACAGCTCGACGACGGCGTCCTCACCGATGGAATTGGTCACGACGATGACGGGCACGCCCGGGGCCAGCTGCTGGGCCAGCTCCAGCGTGCGGGCGGCGGTCAGGTAGGGCATCGTGAAGTCGCAGAGCACCACGTCCACCGGCTCGGCCAGGGCCTCCCGGACCTCATGCTCCTCGCGGGCATTGCGCAGCACGAACTCACGACCCGTGCGCTCCAGCGCCAGACCAATCAACTCGACGTCCACAGGATCGTCGTCCACCGACAGTACACGCAACATCAGGATCGTCCTTCCCCTCGCGTCGCCGCGAGGTCCGGCGACGGACCCGCTGAAGCGGGCGCGGCAGCGAGACGCAAAGGACTCGAGCAGCAGTTATCGGCTTCAGTTTAGGGCGGCCCGCATGGGCGCCGGACGGCGACGCCTTAAGAAAAAACCTTAAGGCGACGTAGCTGAACCACCGCACCCGGCATATGCCCACCCCTCGAACATGGGGGGTGAAATGAAATGCCTCCGCGCTGTCCGACGTCATGCACTCCCTTGGTGAATTCGATCTCAAATCCTCCGCCCGCGCGCGAACCCGGGTGGTGGCGCTTGCGGTCGCCGTCTTCGGCCTGATCGTGCTGGCGGCTGCGCTCAACTTCCGCAGCTTCTCGCGCATCGTCGAGACCGAGCGGGTGCTGGAGCAGGCCATCGCCCATGGCGCGGCCATCGATCGCCTGACGCGCAGTCTGCACGAGGCAGAGAGCAGCTTCCGCGACTACATGGCCAATGGCCAGCCTGCCTACCTCGACAACTACCAGGGCGGCGTGGCCGAGATCGAGCGCTCATTGCAGACGCTGTCCCAGGCGCTGCGTGCGGTCGGTGGGCTTTCCCCGGAGCTGGCCGTCATGAACGGCGCGGTGGACAAGGCGCTGCGACAGGTCCGCCTCGCGCTCGAAGCCAAGGGTCGGCGGTTGAGCGATCCGCAACTGATGGGCCAGGTCGCCATGGCCTACCACGATGCCCGTATCGCGCTGCTGGCGCTGGCCGATGGCGTCGACCTGGCGATGAGTCACGCGAGCCGCTCCCATGCCACCGAGGTGCACAGCGGCCAGCCGATCTTCTTCATCTCCATGGCGCTGAACCTGGGTTTCCTGTTGATGCTGGTGTTCTGGTACGGCTGGTCGGTGCGCCGCGCCAAGGTCTTGCATCGGGCGATGGACAGGCACAACCGGCGGCTGGCCGAGGTGCTGTCCGACACGGAGAAGTTGAACCAGCGCATGGAGGCCGTCTCCCAGTTGGGGCGCGAGCTTCAGCATTGCGTCGACCGCGATGCGGTGCTGCAGTTGCTGCGTGAACGCCTGCCGCGCCATCTGGCGGTGGTCGATGGCGCGCTCTATCTGTTGCCTGGCCGTTGCCGCAATGCCATGAATCTGGCCTTCTCCTGGGGCACGCACGGATTCGCCGAACGCCTCAACGAGCGGGACTGCAGCAGCATGGTGCCGCAGGAGGGGGGCGCCTGCAGCGCGGACATCGTGTTGCCTTGCCGTCACCTTGCGCCGGGCCTGGGCGACGAAGCATCGCGCTGGCGTTGCGAGCCGCTCAAGGCCCATGGCGAGCTGCTGGGGGTGCTGACCCTGCGCCTGCGGGAGGGCCACGAGGGCCTGGACCATGTCGAGTCGGTGCTGCTGGAGCAGACCGCGCTGACGCTGGGCAGCCTGGCACTGAAGGAGTCGCTGCGCCAGCAGTCCATCCGCGACCCGCTGACCGGCCTGTATAACCGCCGCTTCCTGGAGGAGGCCGCCAACCGCGAGCTGGCCCGCATGCTGCGTGGTCGCAGCGGTGGCTTGACCTCCGGCCTGGTGGTCATGATGCTGGACGTCGACCACTTCAAGCGCTTCAACGACCGGCATGGCCATGAGGTGGGCGACCGCGTGCTGCGCGAGGTGGCCTCGGTGCTGCGCCAGCAGGTGCGCGCCAGCGACGTCGTCGCAAGATACGGCGGCGAGGAGTTCACGCTGCTGCTGCCCGATGTCGATCCGGAGTCCGGGCGCCTGCGCGCCGAAGCCCTGCGCCAGGCGGTGGCCGCCATCCCGACCGGCGGCGGCCTGCCGGAGCGCATCACGATCTCCGTGGGCGTGTCGGCCTGGACCCTGGCCGGTACGACGATGGACGCCCTGCTGGGCTGCGCCGATGCCGCCCTCTACCGGGCCAAGCGCAGCGGGCGCAATCGCGTGAACTGCGCCTGGGACGAGGTTGAGGATGACGTCGAGGCAGCGGCGGAGGTCGGCGCATGAACGCGGCGCTGGATACCGTGCTCGCGCGGCAGACTCGCGAGGAGCGCTGGCAGCGCGGGTCGTTGCTGGTCGTGGTGCTGTTGGCGTTGGCCGGGCTGCTGGCGCATCCGGGCCGCGCAGCGCCATTCAACCTGCTGATGATCGGGGCAGTGCTCGCCGGAGCCTTTGTGGCTTGGTGCGCCGCGCGCCGCGCCGCCCGGGCGCGCCAGCGCGAGCTGCGTGACATGGTCGACGCCCACCAGGCCTTGGCCGAAGCGCTGGCGCCGCGCTGGTCCAGCCACATCGACACCTCGCGGGCGCAACTGGCCTCGGCGGTCGATGGGATCAGCTTGCGCTTCGCCACCATCGTCGAGCGCCTGACCCGCACCTTGGAGCTCGCGGGCGCCACGTCAGGCGCCGGTGGCCTGGCCGGCGTGTTTTCCAGCAGCGAAGCGCGGCTGGATGAGCTGGTCGTGCGCATCGAGACCGCCGGCCGCGGCAAGGTCGAATTGCTGCAGGAGGTGGGCGCGCTGGGCGGCTTCTCTACCCGGCTGAGCGAGATGGCCGAGCAGGTCGGGAGCATCGCGTCGCAGACCAACCTGCTGGCGCTGAACGCGGCAGTCGAGGCCGCGCGCGCCGGTGAGGCCGGGCGTGGGTTCTCGGTGCTGGCGCAGGAGGTGCGTCGCCTGGCCTTGTCCGCGGCCGAGGCGGCCCGCCACATGGCGGCCACAGTGCAGCAGGTGAACGAACGCATCGCGCATGCACGGCTGTCCGCCGAACGTTCCGGCGGCGAGGACGAACTTGCAGCCCAGCAGTCTCGCGACACGGTGGCTGGCGTGTTGGCCGACCTGCGTGAGGTCACCGCGGCGCTGACCGAATCCACGCAGTTGCTGGAGGCTGAGGGCCATGGCATCCGCGCGGAGATCGGCGAAGCGCTGGTGCATCTGCAGTTCCAGGACCGTGTCAACCAGATCCTGGCGCATGTCCAGCAGAGCATCGACGGCCTGCTGCCGACGTTGCAGCAGCACCGCGCGGCCTTCGAGGCCAGCGGCCGTCCCTCGCCACCGTTGGCCGATGAGCTGTTGATGGCGCTCGAGCGCAGCTACGCCACGGCCGAGGAGCGTCAGGCCGGCCCCGCGGGGCAACGCCTGCCGGCCGACAGCGAAGTCACCTTTTTCTGAGCTTTCCATGAAGAAAACCATCCTCATCGTCGATGACTCCGCCTCGCTGCGCCAGGTCGTCGGCATCGCCCTGCGGGGTGCGGGCTACGACGTCATCGAGGCCTGCGACGGGCAGGACGCGTTGAACAAGCTCACGGGCCAGAAGGTCCACCTGATGATCAGCGACGTCAACATGCCCAACATGGACGGCATCAGCTTCGTCAAGGCCGTCAAGCAGCGCCCCGCCTACCGCTTCACGCCCATCGTCATGCTGACGACGGAGTCGCAGG
>NZ_JAFAGT010000081.1 GCF_019237615.1 Roseateles sp.
CGCAAGCCCGGCGATGACGACACAGCGCCACCGGACAAGCACCAGCGCAAGGCAGGTGACTCCGAGCCGGTGGCGCAGTGGCGGGCGCGCATGGCCGGCGACGCGGCCAAGGCCGTGTACAGGCAGCGCGCGGCCACGGCCGAGTGCATCAACGCGCTGGCACGCAACCGGGGGCTGCAGCGCATGCCCGTGCGTGGGCTGGGCAAGGTTCGCGCGGCGGCCTATCTATGGGCACTGGCGCACAACCTGCTGCGCCTGGTCAAGATCGCGCCGCTGATGCTGCGGGGCACAGGTGCGTCCGAAATGGCCGCGGCGGCGGCATAAGAGGCGTCCGCGGCGCACTCGCGCCCCGAAGGCCCGCGGGGCGGCCCTTGTAGACCCTGCGCCGACCCCGATCTCCCGAATCCGCCAGCACATCGCGGGCAACTGCATCCCATGGCTCGCCAGCCACTCGGCTAACGGCAATCAAATGCTTCTCAGGCTCTGAGTCCGCCTCCTGTTACTACAGCCTGAGCCGGCGCGCGCGGGCGAGGGCCGTGAGCGACAGGCCGACGAGCAGCAGGGTGCCGGGCTCGGGCAGGCTGCCATTGGGCAGTTCACCCACGTCGCCGCCGGAGAGCTCACCGTCATACAGGCGGATCTGCGCGACGCTGCCGCTGACGAACTCACCTTGGCCGCCGTCGAACAGGTTGTCGGCGAAGAAGGTCAGCAGATGGTCGGGGTTCGCGGCGCCATAGGTGCTGAAGTCCATCACGGTGGTCAGCAGGTCGAACTGAAAGATGCCGTCAAAGTAGGCGGTAACGTGGCCGGCGCCGTTGTTCGTCAGGGAGATGCGGTGGTAGTCGCCGAACGTGAAGGTGGATGGACCGTCGGCGACCGGATAGACCTGCAGCTTGTTGCCGGGCGAGACATAGAAGGCGTTGTCGCTGGTGCGGTCGGACGCGTTCAGGATGCTCTTCCAGGAGCCGTTGTCGACGTTGAACTTGAAGATCATGTCGACCGTGTAGGCGTTGGGCGCCGTCAGCAGGCCGTTCGTGCTGACGGACAGGCCGGCCTGCTGGTTCGCTGGCAACGCATTGCCGTTGAACTGGTAGACGGTCTGGCTGACGCCGAACACCATGTCGGTCACGAAGGCGTTGGCCCCCAGCGGGTCGATGGCCGTCAGTGCCGGGGCGCCGGCCTCGGCGGCGGCCAGCGTGCCGTTGAAGTTCCAGGTGGCCAGCGGTGTCGGCAGCGCAAAGGCCTGAGCCGAGGCCAGCAAGGTGATGCCGGTGCACAAGCGGGCGAGGGCGTGGAGCAGCTTCACGTTGGACCTTTCCGGGCGCAGCGGCGACGGGCGCTGCAAGGCCTGCCACATAGCGATTTCCGTGCCGCAAGAGAAAAGTCCTTGCGCAACAAGGCCTTGTGTTCGCGCTCCACGGATATGGCCGGTCAGATGTAAAGACGGCTGACAGTCCGGCTGCGGGGATACTTGCGGCTGAGGTGCGCCGCTCGGTCCGCCCGTCCTGACCCTGCTGATGTCCTCCGATTCCCCAAAGCGCCACCTCCGCCACGCCTTCGTCTGGCTGATCGCCACCATGATCTGCGTGCATGCCTGCATGGCCACCACGCGCGTCACCGCCAGCCTGTGGGTGCTGAACCAGGGCTATGGCGAGGCCTCGGTGGGCATGCTGCTCAGCCTCTTTGCCGTCGCGCCCATCCTGCTGTCGCTTTGGGCCGGGCGGCTGGCCGACCGGCATGGCTTCCACCGCCCGGTGGGCGTGGGGGTGGGGCTGGCCTTTGCCGGTGCGCTGCTGGCGCTGGCGGTGCAGCAGCTCTGGGCCATCGCGCTGGGCTGCCTTCTGTGCGGTGGTGCCGTCGCCGTGGCTGCGGTGGCCATGCAGCGCGAGGCCGGGCTGATGGCCGAGGAGCCGGGCGAGCTCAAGAAGATCTTCAGCTGGATGGCGCTGGGGCCGGCGATGTCCAACGCCGTCTCGCCCATCATCGCCGGCCTGCTGATCGACCACATCGGCATGACGGCGGCCTTTGGCTTCGCGACGGCCCTGCCGCTGCTGGCCTGGGCGCTGGGCCGCAAGGTGCCGCGCAACCCGCCCAAGGTGTACACCCAGAGCTTTCGCAACCGCGCCGCCTGGGACCTGTTCCGCCTGCCCGTCTACCGCCGCCTGCTGGTGGTGAACCTGGCGCTGTCGGCCGGCTGGGACGCGCACAGCTTCGTCGTGCCCGTCGTGGGCCATGGGCGCGGGCTGTCGGCGGCCAGCATCGGCCTGGTGCTGGGCAGCTTCGCGGTGGCGGCCACCGTCGTGCGCCTGGCCATCGTGCGCTTCGCCGACGACATCGACGAGGGCCGCGCGCTTCGCGCCGCGATGACGGTGGCGACGCTGACCTTCTTCGCCTATGCCTGGCTGCCCGGCACGCTGGGCCTGATCTGCGGCTCGGCCCTGCTGGGCACGGCGCTGGGCTCTGTGCAGCCCATGATCCTGGCGATGCTGCACCGTGCGACGCCGCCCGAGCGCCACGGCCAGGCACTGGGCCTGCGCATGCTGACGCTGAACGGCGCGACGGTGGCCATGCCGGTCGGCTTCGGCATGCTGGCCGTCGCCACGGCCACGGCGGCGCCGATGTGGCTGATGGGATCGCTGCTGCTGGCCGCGCAGTGGCCCGCGCGCAAGCTTTAGCGAGACGTCCGGCGCGAGGCGACCCCGGAGGCCGGCTGGAGTGCGGCCCGAAAGCCGCGCGCGGCCGCCGCGTGCGTGGCGCAAGTGGGGATGATCGAAGGAAAACGCGGTGGCAGTTGCCGGGGGCATCCGTTCTACTGGGCGGGATGCGCGATGCTTGGCGACCCGTCGCGATAGGAGCCCTCGAATGCGTGTACCGCTGTTCCGCGAGGTGATGGCCGCAGGGCGCTGCCGGGAGCCGCTGGCTTGAGCGTGCGTCTGGGCTACGGGCTGGTCGCGCTGGCGGCCGCGCTGCTGGGCCTGGCCATGGCCCTGGGGCGGGCCGACATGCCGGCGCTGGAGCGGCCCGACCATTGGCTGCAGGACTGGCAGACGGCAGTTCGCGGCCCGCTGGCGCCGGGCCGCGAACTGCCGCTGCTGCTGGTGCGCGTGGACGACGCAGCGCTGGAGGCCTCGGGTGGGCGGGCGCCCGACCTTGCCGAGATCGCGCGCGCCGTGCGAATCCTGCAGGCCGGCGGCGTGCGTGCCGTGGCGCTGGACCTGCCGCTACTGCCCGGCGGCGGGACGCCCGAGGGCAGCGCCGCGCTGGCCGCGGCGATGAAGGCCTGCGCCTGCGCCATCATCCCCTTCGCGCTGCCCGACGACGGCAAGGCCGGCACGGGCGGCGCGATCGCGCCGCTGCAGGCCCAGGCCCTGCCGCGCTACAACGATGAGGCCGCGCTGGCGCGCAGCGAGGCCTTCTACCGCCCGCGCCGGCTCGTCGCGCCCGAGGCCGGGCTGGCACAGAGCGCGGCGGGCCTTGGCCACATCAGCGCCAAGCCCGGCAGCGACGGCCGCCTGCGCCGCGAACTGCCTGTGCTGCGGCTGGACGGCAAGGTCTATCCCTCCCTGCCGCTGCGCCTGGCGGCCTTCGCGCGAGGCGCCGACTGGAGCGCCGCGCAGGTCCGCTTCGGCGCCGAGGTCAGCGTGGGCGACGCGCTGCGGCTGCCGCTGGACGAGCTGTCGCGCATCGGCGTGAACTACTACGGCCGCAGCGGCAGCTTCGACAGCGTCGGCTTCGCCGACCTGCTGGCCGGCCACGTGGGCCCGGCCCGGCTGAAGGGCCGCATCGCCGTCGTCGGCGTGTCGGCGCTGGCCGTGGGCGACCATCTGCCGTCGCCCTTCGATGCTCGCCTGCCCGGCATGGAGCGCATCGCCACCGTCACCGACAACCTGCTGACCGGCCGCAGCCTCGTGCGCCCGGCCTGGGGCGGTGCTGCCGAGCTGGCGGCCGTGCTGCTGCTGCCGCTGGCGGCTGTGCTGCTGCTCGCCAGCCGGCCGCTGGGCACGGCACTGCTGCTGATCGGCCTGGGCGCGCTGCTGCTGCTGGGGGGGGCGCAATGGGCCTTCGAGCGCCACTACCTCGTCTTCTCGCTGGGGCCACCGCTGCTGGCCCTGCTGATGGCGACGGTGGGGGCGAGCGCGCTGCGTGCCGGCGTCGAGCAGAACCAGCGCCGCGACGCCGCCCGGCGCCTGGCCGCCAGCGAGCAGCGCTACGCCCTTGCGGCCCAGGGCGCCAACGACGGCCTGTGGGACTGGGACCTGGCGGCCAACGGCGTCCAGGGCGAGGTCTACTACTCGCCGCGCTGGCTGACCCTGATGGGCCTGACCGCCGCCGAGGCCGGCCATGCCATCCAGGCCTGGACACTGCCGCTGGAGCCCGCGGCGAGCGCCGCCTTCGAGGCCGATCTGCAGGCGCACCTGGACGGGCAGAGCCTGCAGTTCCACCATGTGCTGCATTTCAACCAGGGCGGCCAGGAGCGCTGGCTGCTGGCGCGCGGCCTGGCGGTGCGTGATGGTGAAGGTGCGGGCGGCCGTCCCGTGCGCATGGCCGGGTCGCTGACCGACATCTCCGAGAGCCAGCGCCTGCAGCGCCAGATCAGCTTCGACGCACTGCACGACCGCCTCACCGGCCTGGCCAACCGTGTGCTGTTCCGCGAGCAGCTGACGCAGCTGCTGACCGGCCTGCCGGCGCCCGAGACCGGCCTGCTGCTGCTGGGCCTGGACGGCTTTCGCGCACTCAACGAGAGCCATGGCCCGGTGGCCGGCGACGCGGTGCTGGCCGAGCTGGCCGCGCGCCTGCGCATGGCCTTCGGGGCGCGCCACCTGGTGGCCCGCATCGGTCCGGACCAGTTCGCGCTGCTGCTGGCCGGTGGCGACGGCGCCGCCGTGCTGGCGCGCGGCGTGCAGGCCTTGCTGCAGCAGCCCTTCAACGTCGTCACGCCCGCGCTGCAGCTGACGGCCGGCATCGCCTGGGCCCAGCGCCGCCACGGCCCGGCCACGGCCGACGAGCTGATGGCCGCGGCCGAAGGGGCGCTGGCGCGCGCCAAGGCCGGTGGCGTGGGTCAGGTGCACGAGTTCGACGCCGCCGAGCAGCTCGTCGAGCAGTCGCGCCGCTGGCTGCGCGAGGCCATAGACGTGGCCCTGGCGAGCGGCGACCAGTTCCAGCTGCACTACCAGCCTTTCGTGCGCCTGCAGGACCGCGCGCTGCTGGGCTTCGAGGCGCTGATCCGCTGGCACCACCCGAGCAAGGGCCTCATCATGCCGGGCGACTTCATCCCCGTCGCCGAGGCCAGCGGCCAGATCCGCGCCATCGGCCGCTGGGCGCTGCTGGAGACGGCCGGCCAGCTGCGGCGCTGGCAGCCGCTGGGATTCGCGGGCGAGGTGGCCGTCAACCTGTCGGGCGTGCAGCTGGAGCGCGACATCGAGCTGCTGGCCGACGCCCGTGCGACGCTGGCGGCGCTGGGCGACGTGCCCGCGCGCCGCCTCAAGCTCGAGGTGACGGAGAGCACGGCCATGGCCAACCCGCAGCGTAGCGCCGAGGTGCTGCAGGAGCTGGCGCGCATGGGTTTCAAGCTCAGCATGGACGACTTCGGCACCGGCTACTCGTCGCTGGCCTATCTGCACCGCTTCCCCTTCGACACGCTGAAGGTGGACCGCAGCTTCGTCATCCGCCTGGGCCAGGGCCAGGAGGCCCGCGAGATCGTCCGCACTATCGCCGGCCTGGCGCTGGCGCTGGGCAAGCAGACGCTGGCCGAGGGCGTCGAGGACGAGAAGCAGGCCGCGCTGCTGACGCAGCTGGGCGTGCAGGTGGGGCAGGGCTGGCTGTTCGCGAAGGCGCTGCCGGAGGGGGATGCGACCGAGGTGATACGGAGTGCGCCGTGGCGACGGTAGGCCAGGAGCAGCGGGAGCTCGCCGAGGGCCGCCCAGGGCGCCTGCCGGCGGCCATCGGCAGCTTCCATTTCCATGGTGCGCGGCATGGCCACATGTTGGAAGGCAGGATTCGCATGAAGTCTTTTCAAGCCGTTGCATGGCTGCTTGTGAGTTGCACCCATCTGCAGGGAGCTCACGCGTCCGAAGCGAGTTGCAACGCCTCCGCCGAGAACAATCGGCAGATCGTGCTGGCCTTCTACGACCAGGCGC
Organism: Roseateles sp.; assembly: GCF_019237615.1. Taxonomy (GTDB): domain Bacteria; phylum Pseudomonadota; class Gammaproteobacteria; order Burkholderiales; family Burkholderiaceae_C; genus Pelomonas. The sequence goes on from NZ_JAFAGT010000081.1 coordinate 6,138, forward strand.
TCGTCAAGCGGCAGACGCGAGCGGCCTTTGAGCGTTACGCCAGCGAAGACTTCGTCGACCACAAGACCAGCCTGCCGGCCAGCACGAGAGGTGCGGCCATCGACTACCTGGAGGGGCTGATCAAGGGTCTGCCAGACCCAAGCTGGGAGGTTGTCCGAACGATTGCCGAAGGCGATCTGGTGGTCATGCATAACCGCTTCACGCCCGAAGCGAACGCGCCCGCCTACGCCATCGCCGACATATTCCGCTTGCGGCAATGCAAGATCGTCGAGCATTGGGACGTCATCGGGGAGCCAGTCAAGCAGCAGCGCAACCCGGTCTCGCGTTTCTAGCAAGGCGCGAGCACTTCGCGGTGGATTCGGATCGCCAGCGCCGCCTGCGGCGCGGCGCCGAACTTCGGATGGAGCCCGACATATGGATACGCACGGCAAGCGCAGCGTCGGTCCGGACCGCCCGGCGCTTCATCTGTTCGACGCCATGGTCAAGGCGTCGCATCATCTTCGGTCCTCCTGGAAAACGGCGCGGTTCGCGTTCTCGATCCCAGGGTCGAGCCGGGCCAGCGAACGCCGGTGCATGCCCATGAGTGGCCTTGCGTGCTTTGTGTGCTTTGTGTGCTTTGTGCGCTTTGTGCGCTGAGCTGTAGCGACCTTGTTCGCTACGACCCTGAAGGCAAGGTCCTGCTGGATTCGAGAAACCTGGACACCAGGCCGGTGGTTGGCTCGGCACTACGGGGCGGAGCGATCGGCCCCGCATTTCGTGGAGAACGTCGGAAACACCGCTCTGCACATCATCGCCATCGAGATCAAGGTCTGAGCACGGTCCGGCCCGCCCGTTCAAGCCGACGCCGCCTCGCGGCCCTGGCCTGGCCTCGGTGTCGAGCGGCCGCCTTCCGGCATCTGCTTCAGCCTCGACCGCGACAGCGCCGGCACATCGCCCTTGCTGACGCCGAGCATTGGCGGGTCGGTCGGCCAGTCCGCGAGTTGCCCCGGCCGGCCCCCCCGGAAACCGCGCAGAATGTCTGCGAACCGGGAACCGACCCCCCGCTGGAGACTGACTGAATGAGGATGACCTTGAACGGATGGCGGCCGCTTGGCCCCGTGGCGGTGCTGCTGTGCCTGGCGCTGGGCACGGCCCAGGCGCAGCTGGCGCCCAAGAACGCCCCCAGGCCAGCGGCGAAGCCCGCCATCGTCGCGCCGGCCGAGGTGCTGCCCACGCCGGTGCGCGAGCTGGGCGGCATCGAGGAGTACCGCCTGCCCAACGGCCTGCAGATCCTGCTCTTCCCGGATGCGACGCAGACCACCACCACCGTCAACATCACCTACCGCGTCGGCAGCCGCTACGAGGCGCCGGGCGAGTACGGCATGGCCCACCTGCTGGAGCACATGCTCTTCAAGGGCACGCACCGTCAGAAGGACATCCCCGGCGCCATGGCCCAGCGCGGCGTGCGCTTCAACGGCACGACGACGGTGGACCGCACCAACTACTTCGCGAGCTTCAACGCGAACCCTGACACGCTGGCCTTCCTTCTGGACCTGGAGGCGGACCGCATGGTCAACAGCCGCGTCGCCAAGGCGGACCTCGACACCGAGATGACGGTGGTGCGCAATGAGTTCGAGCGCGGCGAGAACCAGCCCTTCGCCGTGCTGGCGCAGCGCGTCAATGCGGCGGCCTTTGCCTGGCACCCCTATGGCCACGCGACCATAGGTCCCAAGAGCGACATCGAGAACGTGCCCATCGAGAAGCTGCAGGGTTTCTACAAGCGCTACTACCGGCCCGACAACGCGACGCTGCTGATCGCCGGCGCTTTCGACAAGGCCGCCACGCTGGCGCTGATCGGCCGGCAATTCGGCGGCCTGGCCAACCCGGCCGCGCCGGTGCCTCAGCCCTATACGGTGGAGCCGGCCCAGGACGGCGAGCGTACGGTGGTGGTGCGCCGCGTCGGCGGCCAGCCCATCCTGCTGGCCAGCTATCACGTGCCGGCCATCACCCATCCCGACACGCCGGCCCTGATGGTCTACGGCCTCTTGATGAGCCTGCAGCCCAGCGGCCAGCTCTACAAGCAGCTCGTCGAATCCAAGCTGGCCATGGCCGCCGGGATCGGCGGCGTGGGTGGCGCAGACCCCAACCTGAGCAGCGCCTTCGCGGTGTTGCCGCCGGACGCCGACGTGGCCAAGGTCGAGGCCTTGCTGCTGGACCTGGCCGAGGGCCGCACGGCCAAGCCGTTCGAGGAGAGCGAGCTGGCGCGCGTGCGCGACCTCGCCGTCAACAGCTACCGCCAGCAGATGAAGAACCCGGAGGGCCTGATCCAGCAGATCTCCGGCCTCGTCGCGGCCGGCGACTGGCGCCTGCTGTTCCAGCTGATGGAGGACATTCCCAAGGTCACGCTGGCAGACGTGGAGCGCGTGCGCGCCGCCTACTTCAGGCCGGCCAACCGCACGCTGGGCCGCTACCTACCGGCCAGCAGCGTCGAGCGCGTGGAGATCCCCGTCGCACCGCCGCTGGTGCAGCGCCTGGCGGAGCTCAAGGGCCCGCCCAAGGTGGAGGAGGGCGAGCAGTTGGACCCCGTGCCCGCGGTACTCGCCACCCGCACCGAGCGCCAGACGCTGCCCAGCGGCATCGAGCTGAGCACGCTGCGCAAGCAGACGCGCGGCAATACGGTGGTGCTGCAGATGCAGCTGCGCTGGGGCGAACGCGACACGACCTTCGCGCGCCGCGGCACCGACCTGATCGGCAGGCTGATGAACGAGGGCAGCGCCGGCTACAGCAAGCAGCAGCTGCAGGACGAGCTGATCAAGCTGCGGGCCAATCTCAACTTCGGCAGCGGCGACCAGGGCGGCGTCGTCTTCCTCAGCGCCGAGCGTGACACCTTGCTGCCGGCGCTGCGCGTGGCCGCCGACGTGCTGCGACGCCCGCTGCTGCCGCAGGACGCCTTCGAGCGCATGCAGAAGGCGGACATCGCCGGCCTGCAGGCATCGCGCAAGGAGCCCGAGACGCTGCGTCGCGAGGCCACGCGCGAGCACTACAACGCCGCGCGCGGCGTCGGTCCCGGCAACCCGGACTATGTGCGCAGCCTGGACGACACCATCCATGACGTGCAGGCCACGACGCTGGACGACGTGAGGAGCTTCTACGCCGACTACTGGAGCGCCAACGACGCGCGGGTCAGCGTCGTGGGTGCGCTGCCGGACGGCCTGGCCGCGGAGATCGACAAGCTCGTCGGCGACTGGAAGAAGCCCGCGGCGCCCAAGTTCGTGCGCTACATCCCGAAGTTCGTCGCCGTCCCGCCCGCGCGCTTCGACGCCATTGCCCGCGACAAGGCCAATGCCATCGTGCGCCTGCACGAGGTGTTGGCGCTGAATGCCGACGAGGCCGACTACCCGGCGCTGGAGCTGGCCGTGCATATCTTCGGCGGCGGCGGGCTGGAGAGCCGGCTGTCCGAGCGCGTGCGCCAGAAAGAGGGCCTGACCTATGGCATCGGTGCCAGCCTGGCCGCCAGCCGGTGGGGCAACGACGCCAGCTTCACGATCCAGGCGAGCTACGCGCCGGACAAGCGCGACCGCCTCATCGCCGTCGTGCAGGAGGAGGCCGCGCGCATGTCCGCACAAGGCGTCACGGCCGCCGAGCTGGCGCGGGCGAAGAAGGACATGCTCGAAGGCCGCAAGCTGGGTCGCAGTTCGCCGGGCGCGCTGGCCGGCGGGCTGCTCACGCTGGCCGACCATGGCGAGGACTGGGCCGCCGCCCAGGGCCGCGACGACCGGCTCGCCGCCGTCACCGTCGAGCAGGCCAACGCGGCCTGGCGCAAGCACATCCGTGCCGGCGATTTCGTCATCTCGACGGCCGGCGATTTCAAGTGAAGGAGATGGCGATGAAGATCGATCCCTACCTGTTCTTCGAAGGCCGCTGCGAGGAGGCCATGGCGTTCTACCAGCAGGCCCTGGGCGCCAGGGTGGAGTTCATGATGCGCTACTCCGAGAGCCCCGAGCCGCCGCCGCCGGGCATGCTGCCGCCGGGTTCGGAGCACAAGATCATGCATGCCTCGCTGCACATCGGCGGCGCGCTGGTCATGATGTCGGACGGCATGTGCAGCGGCAGCCCGTCGTTCAAGGGCTTCTCGCTGTCGTTGGACTGCCCCGAGGCGGACGCCGCGCGCGAGGCCTTCGCAGCGCTGGCCGGCGGCGGCCACGTCAGGATGCCGCTGGCCAAGACCTTCTGGGCGCCGCTGTTCGGCATGGTGGAGGACCGCTTCGGCGTGAGCTGGATGGTGGGCGTGTCGGACGACGCGAAGTGACGCCAAAGGCCCTGCAACTGCCCGCCCACCTGAAGGCCGACTGCTCGGCCTGCGTGGCGCTGTGCTGCGTGATCCCGCCCTTCGACGCGGCGCAGGGCTTCGGCTTCGACAAGGCGGCCGAAACCCCTTGCCGCCACCTCTGCGCCGACCACCGCTGCGGCATCCACGATGCGCTGCTGCCGCGCGGCTTCGAGGGCTGCGTCGCCTTCGACTGCCTGGGGGCCGGTCAGCGCCTCACCGCGCTGGCCGTGGCGCGCTTCGGCAGCGCTGACTGGCGCGGGCGGCCCGAGGTGGCGCGCTGGCTGTTCGCGGCCTACCCGCGCACGCGGCAGGCCCAGGAATGGCTGGCCCGGCTCAGCCTGGCGGCCGCCGTGTCCGGCCTGGACGAATTGCGCGCCCTGGCGGCCGAACTGGAGGCCCAGTCCTCGCGCTGGCCCGACTGGAGCACTGCCGAGCAGGGCGCCTGGCAGGCCCGCGTGCAGGCCGTGTTGGCGCCGCTCGCCGAGAATCGGGCCTCAAGCAACCGATGCGATCCATGAATTCAGCGAAATCCGGCCGGGCGGTGGCCCTGGCCGATGAACTCCAGGGCGGCGGCTGGCGCCAGCCGCGCAAGGCCATCCGCGTCGTGGCGGTGCTGTGCGCGCTGCTGGCCGCCGCCACCGTGTTCGGGCTCTTCGACCGGTTTGGCATCGTCCGTGGCGAAGCCAAGCCGCAGCGGCAGTTGATTGCGGCCGTCGACCTGCGCATCGGCAATCCGGCCGGGGCCGTCGAGCGCGGCGAGGCCAAGGCCCGGGAGGACATCGACGCGGGTCTGCTGCAGTTGCAGGTCTTCGGCCCGGCGGGGGCGCCTGCGAGGGCCGAGGCGGCCAGGGCGAAGCACCTGAAGCAGCGCTACGGCGTCACCTGGGTCCGCAGGGAGGCGGCGGCCACGCCGCTCACGCAGGCCTTCGCGGACGGCTACAACCGCGTCATGCAGGCAGAGATCGAGCGCCGCCACGGCCGGGAGTTCCTGGACGAGCTGATGCGCGGCGAACATGGCGGTCCCACCAGACAGGAGCAGACCTCATGAAGCTCATCGGCATGCTCGATTCGCCCTTCGTGCGCCGCGTCGCGATCTCGATGCGGCTGCTGGAACTGCCCTTCGAGCATGCGGCCATCTCGGTGTTCCGCGGCTTCGACGCCTTCCAGAGCATCAACCCGGTCGTCAAGGCGCCGACGTTGGTCTGCGACGACGGCAGCGTGCTGATGGATTCGACGCTGCTGCTGGTCTACGCGGAGGCCCTGGCCGGCCGCAGCCTGATGCCTGGCGCGCCGGCCGAACTGGCGCACGAGCTGCGGCTGATCGGCCTGGCCCTCGCGGCCTGCGAGAAAACGGCCCAGATCGTCTACGAGCGCGCCTTGCGGCCGGCCGAGAAGCGCCACGATCCCTGGGTTCAGCGCATCAGCGGGCAACTGCTGGCGGCCTATGGCGAGCTCGAGCATGAGCTCGCCGCGCGGCCACTGGCGGTGACGGCGGACGCACTGACGCAGGCCGGCATCAGCGTCGCCGTCGCGTGGACCTTCACGCAGTCGGTGCTGGCGGCCCAGGTGCCGGCGACAGACTTTCCCGCGCTGCTGGGGCATGCGGCGGCCTGCGAGGCCCTGCCGCTGTTCCGTGCCATCCCCTGCGACGACGCCATCGAGCTGCTCTGATGGCCAGGTCCGCGCCCCAGACCGTCTACGTCTTCCAGGGCGGGGGAGCGCTGGGTGCCTACCAGGCCGGCGTCGTCGAGGCGCTGGCCTTGGCCGAGCTGGCGCCGGACTGGCTGGTCGGCACCTCCATCGGGGCCATCAACGCGACGCTGGTCGCCGGCAACGCGCCGGCCGACCGGATCGCGGCGCTGCGCAGCTTCTGGGAGCGCGTGACGCGTCCGGGGCTGGCTCCGCACCTGCCGGCCAGCCCGTTCACGGCGGCATGGCAGACGTGGCAGACGCTGGCCAGCGGCATTCCCGGCTTCTTCAGGCCGCGCGGCCCGCAGGCCTGGGACATGAACCGCCGCGCGCCCTTGCCGGAGCTGGGCTTCTACGACACCGCGCCGCTGGCCGCGACGCTGCGCGAGCTGGTTGACTTCGAGCGCATCGCCAGCGCCGAGACGCGGCTGACGCTGTGCGCGGTGAACGTGCGTAGCGGCGAGCTGGCGCGGTTCGACAACCGCGACGGCCACACCCGCATCACCCCCGAGCATGTGCTGGCCAGCGGCGCGCTGCCGCCAGGCTTTGCGCCCGTCGTCATCGGCCGCGAGGCCTACTGGGACGGTGGCATCTACTCCAACACGCCCCTTGACGTGGTGCTGGACGACCGCGAGCGCCGCGACACGCTGTGCTTCATGGTGGACCTGTGGGACGCCAGCGAGGCCGCTCCACACACGATGGCGCAGGCGCTGACGCGTTTCAAGGACATCCAGTACGCCAGCCGCATCTGCGAGCACCTGGACGACCACGAGCGCATGCAGAACCTGCGCCGCGCGGTGCGCCTGCTGGGCCGCCGGCTCGACGCCAAGGCAGCGGCCGACCCGGCCATGAAGGCACTGCTGGCCATGGGCTGCGACGCGCACATCGACGTGGTGCACCTCGTCATGCGCGCGCTGCCCGGCGAGGATTCCTGGCGCGACATCGACTTCAGCGACGAGCGGCTGCGCGCCCGTTGGGCGGCCGGACTGAAGGACGGTCGCCGCGTGCTCAGGCGAGCGGCCTGGCGCGAACCCGCGCGCGACGGCATAGGCATGCGCGTGCACACCCTGGAGGCGAGTGAATGATGGACGTCATACGCGAGATCCACGACTACAACACTGGCCGCGATCCCGAGCGGCTGCTGCTGAAGTTCACCAAGATGCGCAGCAGCGCCTTCATCTTCCTGCGCGGCACGGCCCACCTCTTCCACGAGCGACTGCGGCGCGGCCAGCTCAAGCCCTCGCCGCCGGCCTGGTGCTGCGGCGACATGCACCTGGAGAACTTCGGCAGCTACCGTGGCGCCAACGGCCTGGCCTATTTCGACATCAACGACTTCGACGAGGCCGCGCTGGCCCCGGCCAGCGCCGACCCGCTACGCATGCTGACCAGCCTGGTGCTGGCCGCCGACGACCTGGGCCTGGACCCGGCCGGCCTGCCCGAGCTGTGCCGCGCCACGCTGGACGCCTATGCCGACGCGCTGGCCACCGGCAAGGCCTACTGGCTGGAGCGCCAGACCGCCGAAGGGCCGGTGCGCCGGCTGCTGGACCAGGTCGGCATGCGCGAGCAGGGGCAGCTGCTGGCGCGCCGCTGCGTGGGAAGCGGCAAACGCATGCGACTGCTCGTGGACGGCCGCCATGCGCTGGCCGCCAGCGGCGCGCAGGCCGACGGCGTGCGGGCCTTCATGGCGCGCTTCGCGGCGGCCCACCACGGCGGCGACTTCTACGAGGTGTTGGACGTGGTGCGCCGCATCGCCGGCACCGGCAGCCTGGGGCTGGAGCGCTACGCCATCCTGGTGCGCGGCGACGGCCGCCCGGGCGGCGCCCATCTGCTGGACCTCAAGACGGCGCAGGCCTCCACGCTGGCGCCGGCCGGAGGCTGCCGCCAGCCGCGCTACGGCGACGAGGCCGAGCGCCTCATCGCGCTGCAGCAGCGCATGCAGGCCGTCAGCATGGGCTTCCTGCATGCGGTGTCGTGGAACGGCAAGCCCTTCGTGCTGCGCGCGCTGCAGCCCAGCGAGGACCGCGTGGATCTGGCGGCGCTGACGCAGCGCGGCGGCCCGGGCCTGCGCCATTGCCTGCTGACCATGGGCCGGCTGATGGCCTGGGCGCAACTGCGCTCGGCGGGCCGCCAGGGGTCGGCGACGGCCGACGAACTGGTGGACTTCGGACGCCGCGGCCAGGCCCCCGGCAAGTGGCGCGACCGGCTGGTGCATGCCGCGCTGGACACGGCCGTGCAGGTGCGCGAGGACGCCGCTGTCTTCAATCAGGCCTTCGATGACGGCGCTTTCTCCGCCATCGCGCATGACTGAATCGGCCGGTGGCGGGCGCGGCGCGCTGCGTGCCGACCTGGTGGCGGGGCTGTGCGTGGCCGGCCTGCTGCTGCCCGAGGCGGTGGCCTATGCGGGTCTGGCGCGGCTGCCGGTCTCGCATGGCCTGATGGCCTGTGTGGTGGGGCTGGGCGTCTACGCGCTGCTGGGCCGCAGCCGCGACGCCGTCGTGTCACCCACCTCGTCCAGCGCCAGCATGGCCGCCGCGGCCGCGGCGGGCGTGGCCGGCATGCCCTTCGTCGACACGCTGATGGCGCTGACCATCGCGGCCGGCGGCGTGCTGATCCTGCTGGCGGTGATGCGCCAGGGGCAGCTGTCGGCCTTCATCTCGCGGCCGGTGCTGCGCGGCGTCGCCTTCGCCGTCGCGCTGACGGTGGTGATCCGCCAGCTGCCCGATCTGCTCGGCCTGGCGCCGCCGCCCGGCCTGGCGCCGCTGCCGCTGCTGGCCTGGGTGCTGGGCGCGCTGCCGCACAGCCATGCCGCCAGCGTGGCGGTGGCGCTGGGCACGGGGGCGCTGGTGGCGCTGCTGAAGCGCTGGCCGCAGTGGCCCGGCTCGCTGCTGGCGATGCTGATCGCCATTGCCGTGACCCGGCTGCTGGACCTGCCCGGCCGGGGCGTCGAGACGGTGGGCCTGGTCGTGCTGCCGCCGCTGGAGCTGCACCTGCCGGCCCTGAGCGACGAGGCCTGGCTGGACGTGGCCGAGCTCTCGGTGGGCCTCGTCGTGCTGGTGTTCGCCGAGTCGTGGGGCAGCATACGCGCGCTGGCGCTGCGCCGCGGCGACAGCCCCGAGGCCAACCGCGAGCTCTTCGCGCTGGGTGCGGCCAACGTGGCCTGCGGGCTGCTGCACGGCATGCCGGTGGGGGCGGGCTTCTCGGCCAGTTCGGCCAACTATGGCGCGGGTGCCGCCAGCCGCCGCGCCGGCGTGGTGGCGGCGCTGGGCATCGTGGCCATCCTGCTGTTCGCGCTGCCGGTGCTGCGCTGGCTGCCGCGCCCGGTGCTGGCCGTGGCGGTGGCGGCGGCGCTTTGGCATTCGCTGTCGCCCAAGCCGTTGCTCGCGGCCTGGGCATTGCGGCGTGACCGTCTGGCGCTGGTGGGCGCCGTGCTGGCGGTACTGGTGCTGGGGCTGCTGCACGGCATGCTGGTGGCGGTGGCGCTGTCGCTGGTCGAAGCGCTGCGCCGCTTCAGCCAGCCGTTGGTGCAGGAGCTGGCCGTGCTGCCCAACTCTCGCGACTACGTGAGCCGCAACGAGCACCCCGAGGCCCGGGCCGAGTCCGGCGTGCTGGTGCTGCGGCCACTGGAGCCGCTGTTCTTCGCCAACGCGGAGCGCATCGCGGCGGTATCTTCGCACCAGTTGCTGGCCACGCCGGCGCGCACGTTGGTGCTGAGCCTGGAGGAGAGCGGCGACCTTGACGGCACCGCGACCGAATGCCTGGTAGAACTGGACCAGCGCCTGGCCGGCGAAGGGCGCCGCCTGGTGCTGGCGCGGGTGAAGGACGCGCCGCGCGAGCTGCTGCGCGCTGCCGCGCCCGACGGCCTGGGCCGGGGCGACCGGCTGTACTGGAGCGTGGCCGACGCGGTGGACGGCGTGCGCGGCTGAGGGGCCGCAGGCGCCGTGCGCCGCGCGTACTTCAACTCATGCCCTGGTGCCGCAGCAGTGCATCGATGCGGGGCTCGCGGCCGCGGAAGGCCTTGAAGTTGTCGATCGCGTCGCGCGCGCCGCCCTGCTCCAGCACCTCGTGCAAGAAGCGCCGGCCGGTAGCGGCGTTGAACACGCCTTCCTCCTCGAAGGCGCTCCAGGCGTCGGCCGAGAGCAGCTCGGCCCATTTGTAGCTGTAGTAGCCGGCCGCGTAGCCGCCCGCGAAGATATGGCTGAAGCTGTGCTGCATGCGGTTGAACGGCGGCGGCGGCAGCACGGCGACCTCGCGGCGGACCTCGTCGATCACGTCCTGGACGCGCGCGTCGCTGCCGGGCTCGGCGTGCAGACGCATGTCGAACAGCGCGAACTCGACCTGGCGCAGCGTCATCAGGCCGCTCTGGTAGTTCTTGGCCGCGATCATCTTGTCGAACAGCGCGCGCGGCAGCGGTGCGCCGCTGTCCTTGTGGCTTGTCAGCTGCTGGAGTACGTCCCATTCCCAGCAGAAGTTTTCCATGAACTGGCTCGGCAGCTCGACGGCGTCCCATTCGACGCCCGAGATGCCCGACACGCCGCGCTCGTCGACCTGCGTGAGCATGTGGTGCAGGCCGTGGCCGGTTTCGTGGAACAGCGTGATCACGTCGTCGTGCGTGAGCAGCGCGGGCGCGTCGCCGGCCGGCGCCATGAAGTTGCACACGAGCTGGGCGACCGGGGTCTGCAGCGAACCTTCGGGGCGCAGCCAGCGGCCGCGCACCTCGTCCATCCACGCGCCCGAGCGTTTGCCGGGCCGCGCGTAGAGGTCCATGTAGAACTGCGCGATCAGGCGGCCGGCGCGCTCGACGCGGTAGAAGCGCACCGACTCGTGCCAGACGCTCGCGCGGTCGGCGCGGATCTGCACGTCGAAGGTCCGCTCGACGATCGCGAACAGGCCGTCGAGCACGCCGGGCAGGGTGAAGTAGGGGCGCAGCGCCTCGTCGCTGAACGCGTAGCGCGCCTGCTTGAGCTTCTCGCTCGCGAACGCGACGTCCCAGGCCTGGAGCTCGGCGATGCCGAGCTCGCCGGCCGCGAACGCGCGCAGCTCGGCGAGGTCTTTTTCGGCGAACGGGCGCGCGCGCTGCGCAAGGTCGCGCAGGAACGCGAGCACCTGGGCCGGGCTCTCGGCCATCTTGGCGACGAGCGAGGTCTCGGCGAAGCTCGCGTGGCCGAGCAGTTGCGCCTCTTCCTGGCGCAGGGCGAGCAGCTCGCGCATCAGCGCGGTGTTGTCGAACTTCGCGTCGCCGAGCTCGCTTGCGCGCGTCGCGTAGGCGCGGTACAGGCGCTCGCGCAATGCGCGGTCCTCGGCGTACTGCATGACCGGCATATAGCTCGGGTACTGCAGCGTGATCTTGTGGCCGTCCTTGGATTCGGCTTGCGCCGCCGCACGCGCGGCGGCGACGACGTCGGCGGGTACGCCGCGCAGCTCGCCGGCGCTCGCGAAATACGCGAACGCGTCGGTCGCGTCGAGCACATGCTCGGAGAAGCTCTGCGTGAGCGCGGCCGCGCGCTCCTGAATCGCCGCGTAGCGCGCCTTGGCCTCGCCCTGGAGCTCGGCGCCGCCGAGCACGAAGTCGCGCACCGCGTGGCGCATGACCTGGCGGCGCGCGGGGTTCAGCGCGTCGGCGTGGGCGGCGATCGCCTTGTACTTCGCGTAGAGCGCCTCGCTCGAGCCGAGCCGCGTGAAGAACTCGGTCACGGCCGGCAGCATCGCGTTATAGGCCTCGCGCAGCGCCGGCGAGTCGGCGACGGCGTTCAGATGCCCGACCGCACCCCAGGCCACGCCGAGGCGCTCGCAGGGCAGGCTCAAGCCGCGCTCGATCGCGTCGTAGTCGGCCGGCACGGCATCCGAGGTCACGGCCGCGAAGCCGGCCTCGGCGCCCGCGAGCAGCTCGGTGATCGCGGGCACGACATCGGCGGGCGTGATCGCGGCGAAGTCGGGCAGGTCGGTGATGGTGAGGAGGGGGTTGCTCATGGCTTGGGATGGGGGGAATCGCGGGGGCGGGTAGAGCCGCTCGTCAATGCAGGGTGTTGATGGCCTCGACGACGCGGGCGTGCAGGCCGGGGAGGTCCCGCTCGATAGTGGCCCAGACGATATCGAGGTCGACCTTGAAATAGCCGTGCGCCAGCGAATTGCGCATTTGATAGCTCACGGCAAGAGGCAGTTCAGGATGCGCAGCGGCGAACTCGGGGTGTCGCGTAACGATGCTGTGGCTGGCCTCGCCGAGGATCTCGAAGTTGCGGATTACGGCGTCCTGGACCAGCGCGTTGCCGAGAAAAGCCGACTTGTCCATGCCGGCTGTGTAACGCCGAATGCGCTCGATCGCCTCGGCGATATGTTTCAGGTAGTCGGGCAGCCGTCGTGAATCGACATTCATACCGGAAGCGCCTCAGCGAGCACCTTCGCGCGAAAGCCGTCCGGCAGCGCGTTCGGCGTCAGCACGTCGACGCGTACGCCGAGCAGACGATTCAGTTCGAGGCGGATCGCGCCGATGTCGAACAAGGTCGTTTCGGCCGTCGGGTCGACGAGCAAGTCCAGGTCGCTGTCTTCGCGGTCCAGGCCGTACAGCGCCGAGCCGAAGACCCGCGCGTTGCATGCGCGGTTCGACGCCACGACGGCCCGAATCGCGGCGCGGTGGCTCTGCAGCAGTTCAGATGGCCTCAAGACGGCTCCCGGCTATTCCCGCCATGATAGCCAGCCGTGTCCCGCGGCGTCGCCAGCGCGGCATCGAGTTCTGCTTCGGAGAGCACGCGGCCCGCCACCACGTCGACAAGCCCTTCGATGGCGGTTTGCCCAAGCAACAGTCGCCCGTGTTCGGTTTGGTCCGCAAGTGCGTCGTCGAATCCGGTCGTGCCCGTGCTCGGATCGGTGTTGGAATTGCGGCTGTTCATGGCGACTCCCGTTGACGACATCGTCAACGGATGATGCGGGCGCCGCCGCGCGCTTTCAAGCCCGCTCGGCAGATTCGAGCGTATTGACCAGCAGCATCGTGATCGTCATCGGTCCGACGCCGCCGGGCACCGGCGTGATCCAGCCGGCGACCGCCTTGACGCCGTCGAAATCGACGTCGCCGCACAGCTTGCCCGCGTCGTCGCGGTTCATGCCGACGTCGATCACGACCGCGCCGGGCTTGACCATTTCGGCCGTCAAGACATTGCGCTTGCCGACCGCGGCGACGACGACGTCGGCCTGGCGCGTGATCGCGCCGAGGTCGGGCGTGCCGCTGTGGCAGATCGTGACCGTCGCGTCGGCCGCGAGCAGCATCATCGCCATCGGCTTGCCGACGATGTTCGAGCGGCCGATCACCACGGCGTGCTTGCCGCGCAGGCTCTTCAGGCCGACGCTCTCGAGCATCTTCATGCAGCCATAGGGCGTGCAGGCCTTGAATCCCTGCTCGCCGACCATCAGCGCGCCGGCGCTCGCGACGTGGAAGCCGTCGACGTCCTTCGCGGGCGAGATCGCCTCGATGACCTTGTGGTCGTCGATATGCCTGGGCAGCGGCAGCTGCACGAGGATGCCGTGGATGCCCGGGTCGGCGTTCAGCGCTGCGATGCGCGCGAGCAGCTCGGCTTCGCTGAAGCTCTCGTCGTACTGCTCGAGCACCGAGTGGAAGCCGACCTCGCCGCAGGCCTTGACCTTGTTGCGCACGTAGACCTGGCTGGCCTGGTCTTCGCCCACCAGGACCACGGCCAGGCCGGGCTGGTGACCGCGCTCGGTCAGGCGGGCGGCGCGCACGGCGGCTTCGGA
>NZ_JAFAGT010000100.1 GCF_019237615.1 Roseateles sp.
CCATGGAGTCGTTGCTGCGCGAATACCCCATCACCAGCGCGGAAGGACTGGCGCTGATGCGCTTGGCAGAAGCACTGCTGCGTGTGCCCGACGCCCCGACCGCCATCGCGCTGACCGCCGACCAGCTGGGCCGGGCCCAATTCGATGGCGGCTCCGAGGGCCCGCACAAGATGCTGGCCTCGTTGTCGTCCACGGCCATTTCGCTGTCCAAGAAATTCCTGCCCGAAGCCGAAGGCGAGGGGGGGCTGCTGCAGCGCCTGGGTGCGCAGACCGTGGTGGCCGCCACGGTGCGGGCCATCCAGCTGCTGGGCCGGCAGTTCGTGCTGGGCCAGAGCATCAAGGAGGCCATGCACGAGGCCGACAGCGCCCGGCGCCAGCAAAAGCAGCTCCGCTTCAGCTACGACATGCTGGGCGAGGGGGCCCGCACCGAGGCGGACGCGGCACGCTATCAGGCCTCGTACCTGATGGCCATCGATGCCATCGCCAAGGGCCAGAAGGCCGATTCACCCGAGGCCTCGGACGGCATTTCGATCAAGCTCAGCGCCCTGTTCTCGCGCTACGAGGTCCTGCAGCGCGAGCGCGTGTTCGCCGAGCTGCTGCCGCGCGTCTGGCAGCTGATCGAGCGCGCGGCCAAGGCCAACATCAATCTCACCATCGACGCCGAAGAGGTCGACCGCCTGGAGCTGTCGCTGGAGGTGCTGGACGCGCTGGCCGGCCGCATCGCGCTGCAGTTCCCGCAATGGCGCGGATTTGGCCTGGCGGTGCAGGCCTACCAGACGCGCGCGCTGGCCGTGGTCAACGAGGTGGCCGGCATCGCCCGCAAGCACGGCTTGCGCTTCATGGTGCGGCTGGTCAAGGGGGCTTACTGGGACGGCGAAATCAAGCGCGCCCAGGAGCTGGGCCTGGAGGCCTATCCGGTGTTCACGCACAAGCAGCACACCGACGTGTCCTACCTGGCCTGCGCGCAGGCGCTGATCTCGCATGCCGACGTGATCTACCCGCAATTCGCCAGCCACAACGCCGGCACCATCGCCGCCATCGTGCAGATGGCGCGTGCCACCGGTGCCGCGTTCGAGATGCAGCGCCTGCACGGCATGGGCGAGGGCGTCTATCGCGAGGTGTTGCGCGACGGCTCCATCCCCTGCCGCGTCTACGCCCCCGTGGGCGAGCACCGAGACCTGCTGGCCTACCTGGTGCGCCGACTGCTGGAGAACGGCGCCAACTCCTCCTTCGTGCACCAGCTGGCCGACCCCGGCGTGGCCGTGCCCGAGCTGCTGGGCTCGCCATTGGCCGACATTCGCCATGCGAGCGCGCTGCCGCTGCCGGCGTCGCTGTACCTCGACGAGCAGGGCCGCGGCCGCGCCAACTCCACCGGCGCCGACCTGACCGCGCCGGCCCAGCGCGCGCCGCTGCAGGCCGCGCTGGACAGCGTGCCCGTGCTGCCCGTGCCGGAGGCCTCGGCCGCCACCGTCGACGCGGCCATGCAGCGCCTGCAGGCTGGCTTCGCCGGCTGGAACGCCACGCCCGTCGCGCAGCGCGCCGCCATGCTGCGCCGCGCCGCCGACGCGCTGGACGCGCGCCTGCCCGAGTTCTGCGCGCTGCTCGTCAAGGAGGCCTTCAAGACCCAGGCCGACTGCGTCGCCGAGGTGCGCGAGGCCGTGGACTTCATGCGCTACTACGCCGACCAGGCCGAGGCCGACGCCGACCTGATGCAGGGCCGCGGCGTGTTCGTCTGCATCAGCCCGTGGAACTTCCCGCTGGCCATCTTCGCGGGCCAGGTCGTCGCGGCGCTGGTGGCCGGCAACGCGGTCGCTGCCAAGCCGGCCGAGCAGACGCCCTATGTCGCGCTGAAGCTGGTCGAGCTGCTGATCGACGCAGGCGTGCCGGGCGATGCGCTGGCGTTGCTGCACGGCGCGGGCGAGACGGTGGGGGCGGGCCTGGTGGCCCACGCCCACACGGCCGGCGTCTGCTTCACCGGCTCCACGGCCGTCGCGCAGATCATCCACAAGGCCTTGGCCGCCAAGCCCAACTCACCCATCCCGCTGATCGCCGAGACGGGCGGCCTGAACGCGATGGTGGTCGACTCCACGGCCCTGCCCGAGCAGGTCATAGATGCGGTCGTGCAATCGGCCTTCCGCTCCGCCGGCCAGCGCTGCTCGGCGCTGCGCCTGCTGTGCGTGCAGTCCAGCATCGCCGACGGCGTCATCGAGATGCTCAAGGGTGCGTTGTCGGAGCTGCATGTGGGCCGGCCGGACGACCTCGCCACCGACGTGGGCCCCGTCATCGACGACGAGGCGCATGCCCACATCAGCAAGCATGTCGAGCGCCTGAAGCGCGACGCCAGGCTGATCGCCGAGGCGCCCGTGGCCGAGGCCATGCCGCGCCAGATCCGCCCCGTCGCCTTCGAGCTGCCGCGCATCGCCCAGCTGGGCGAGGAGATCTTCGGCCCGGTGCTGCATGTGGTGCGCTTCGAGGATTCGGTCGACGAGGTCATCCAGGAGATCAACGCGCTGGGCTACGGCCTGACGCTGGGCCTCCAGACCCGCATCGACAGCCGCGCCCAGCGCCTGGCCGACGAGGCGCGCATCGGCAACGTCTACGTCAACCGCAACATCATCGGCGCGGTGGTGGGCGTGCAGCCCTTCGGCGGCGAGGGCCTGTCGGGCACCGGCCCCAAGGCCGGCGGGCCGGACTATCTGCGCCGCTTCTGCGCCGAGCCGCGCATTGACGCACCGGCCCCGGCGCTGGCGCTGAACGGCGCCGCCGGCGCGCTGGCCGTGGCTGCCGATGCCGGCTGGCGCGTCACGCCGCTGGCCGAGCGCATCGCCACGCTGCGCCGCGCCGCCGACACGCTGGACGCGCCTGCGGCCCACGCGTTGCGCGGCCTGTTCACGGCCGCCCAGGCCCGGTTCGCCGACCAGACCCTGCCAGGCCCCACCGGCGAGAGCAACACGCTGCGCCACCATGCCCGCGGTGTCTTCGCGGTGCTGGGCCGCGCCGAGGCCGGCCTGGCCGCGGCCGTCAGCGCCCTGCTGGCCGGCAACAGCGCGATCTGGCTGGACGGCGACGAGCGCGCCCGCCAGGCGCTGCTGCGCGCCGGTCTGCCCGCGAACGCGCTGACCCTGCTGCCGGAGGCGACCCTGCCCGGTCTGCTGGCCGCGCCAGGCCTGGCCGGCGTCGCGCTGGCGTCCTCAGACGCCGCCTGTGCCCATGTGCTGGCCCAGGCGCTGGCCGCGCGGCCCGGCGCCATCCTGCCTCTTGTCACGGCGGCCGGCCACGTGCGCCAGCTCTACCGCTTCGCGGCGGAGCGGACGCTGACCATCAACACGGCGGCGGCGGGCGGCAACGCGGCCCTGCTGGCAGGCGTGCACTGAGGAGGCTCGGCGCATAGAAAGAGGCCCTCCGCGGTGGCAAGCCACCGGAAGAGGGCCCAAATCCACCCAGGGGGTGGAGGAGACAAGCGGTATGCGATGTCGCAATGTTGCGATGCAGCATACCCGAGGCAGGTCGGGTTTTGTGTGACAGCCTGACATGAAGCGCCGGGCCTCACATGGCGGGGCGCGCGGGTCGGAAGAAGCCGTCGAGGAAGGCGGCTGTCGCATCCGACAGGCCGACGATCTTGTTCGTCGCCTGGCGGTAGAACTTGAAGTTCAGTTCGGTCTCGGGCCGGCCGTCGGCCCAATCCGTGAAAGGCCTGAGCTCGGCGCGACCGAGGCGATGCCCCGCCATGGCCGTGCGCCGCACGGCAATGCCGACGCGCGGCGTCTGGCGCGCCAAGCCGGGCCGCCGCGGCGTCGCCTCGGCGGCCGTGACGACGCCGCGCGCCACCAGGCCCGCGCCGCCCTCGTTCTCGCTGGCGAAGAGGAAGACGATGTCGCCCGGCGCGATGTGCCTGCCGCCGTACATCGTCTTCTGGGCAGCGAACGTGAAGTGCTGCGCCTGTGCGTCGCGGATCTCGGCCTTGATGGCATAGGCCGGGCGATCAGCCATGGGGTCCTTCGCCGCCGTCCGGCGCGTGCTCGTAGCGCCGCTCGCCCGTGCGCGGGTTGTAGAACACCTGCATGGGCCGGCCCGACTCGGGGTCGATGAAGCGCTCGTCAGTCTTCTGCCAGTCGTCATCCCGCGCCGCGCTGTGCGCCCGGTAGCGCCAGCGCTCCAGCAGCACGGCCGCCGCGATGACGCCGCCCCAGAGGGCGAACGGCGCCGCGCCGCGATGGCCGGCCAGGAAGGCAACCAGGCCCGCCGCGCAGACCGTCAGCGCGGCGACCCACAGCAGCCTGCGCAGCATGGCTCAGGCGGCGACGCGCTCGACCACCACGGCGGTGCCATAGGCCACGATCTCGCTCATGGTCTGGCCCATCTCCGACGAGTCGAAGCGCATCATGACGACGGCATTGCCGCCCATCTCATGGGCGTTCTTGACCATGCGGTCGATGGCATGGCGCCGGGCCTCCTCCAGCAGCTGCGTGTACTCGGTGATCTCGCCGCCGACGATGGAGCGCAGCCCGGCCAGGACGTTGCCCGCCAGCCCGCGGCTGCGCACGACGACGCCAAAGACCTGGCCCTTGACCTCGACGACGCGGTGGCCGGCAATGTTCTCGGTGGTGACGATCAGCACGGGACTCTCCTGGCGGGCTGGGAATGGCGTCATTCTGGGCCCGCGGCCGGCGGCACGACATGGGCATGCATCCAGAAGTCGCCTGGCCGGCCCCGCACCAGGCGGTAGCTGCGCAGCAGGCCCTCGCGCGTGAAGCCGCAGCGCTCCAGCACCCTCATGGAACGGGTGTTGCTGCTCAGCGCCGTGGCCTGCACGCGCAGCAGGCCTACATGGCCATGCGCCCAGTCGACGAGCAGCCGGCCCATGGCGCTCGCGATGCCCTGGCCCCAGGCGCCCGGCGCCAGGTCGTAGGCCAGCTCGGCCGTGCGGTGCTCGGGCGAGACCGTGTGAAAGCCGATGGAGCCCAGCATGCGTCCGCCGGCGCGATCCGCGATCGCCAGGCGCAGCACCGACGACGGCGTGTGCTCCGCACGCGCGTGGTCGTAATGCTCGAGCTGCGACGGCGCCTGCGGACGCCAGCTGGTGTGCTCGTGGACGGCCGGCAGGGACAGGTAGTCGAACCAGACCGGGAGGTCCGCCGCCACGATAGGCCGCAGCGTCACGAGCGGGTGGGTGGATTCGGGCAGGGCGGTGAATTGCATGGGCCGGATTCTGCTCACCCGCACAATCGGCGGCGATGCTGCCGATGACACCACCGCCCGCGCCCGACGCGGATCCCATGCCCCTGCCACCGCCGGAGCCGGACTTCGACGCCTGTTGCGGCAACGGTTGTTCGCCCTGCATCTTCGATCTGCACGACCTGGCGATGGACGAATACCGGCGCGCACTGCGCGCGTGGCGCGAGCGCCATCCGGCCACCGATGCAGGTCAGGCCAGCCGGAACACCGCCACGGACTGAACGAGCTGCTGGGCCTGCTGCTTCAGGCTCTCCGCGGCGGCGGCGGACTGCTCCACCAGCGCGGCGTTCTCCTGCGTCGCGCGGTCCATCTGCGTGACGGCCTCGCCCACCTGCGCCACGCCGGAACTCTGCTCGCGGCTGGCGGCGCTGATCTCGCCCATGATGTCGGTGACGCGGCGTATCGACGCGACGACCTCGTCGATGGTCGCGCCCGCGCTGTCCACCTGGCTGCCGCCCAGCTCCACGCGCTCGACGCTGGCGGTGATCAGGGTCTTGATCTCCTTGGCGGCCTCGGCCGAGCGGCTGGCCAGCGTGCGCACCTCGGCGGCGACGACCGCGAAGCCGCGCCCCTGCTCGCCCGCGCGCGCCGCCTCGACGGCCGCGTTCAGCGCCAGGATGTTGGTCTGGAAGGCGATGCCGTCGATGACGCCGATGATGTCGGCGATCTTGCGCGAGCTGTCGCTGATCTCGCGCATGGTCTGCACGACTTGGCCGACCGCCTCGCCGCCGCGCACGGCGACGCTGGATGCGGCCAGCGCCAGCTGGTTGGCCTGTTGCGCGTTGTCGGCATTGCCGCGCACGGTGCTGCCCAGCTCTTCCATCGAGGCGGCCGTCTCCTCCAGTGCCGAGGCCTGCTGCTCGGTGCGGGCCGACAGGTCGTGGTTGCCCGACGAGATCTCGGCCGAGGCCGTCGCCACGCCCTCTGCGCCCTCGCGCACCCCGCGCACCAGGGCGGCCAGTCGGCCCTGCATCTCGTGCAGCGCCGTCAGCAGCCGGCCGGTTTCGTTGCTGCCGCCGCTCGCGATGGGCGTCGCCAGGTCGCCGGCGGCGACGTCGCTGGCCACCCGCACCGCCTCGTTCAGCGGCGCCGTCACGGCACGGATCAGCCACCAGCTCATGAAGCCCGCCAGGCCCAGCGCCACCAGCACCAGCGCGATGACCTGGGTGCGCGCGCTGCTCGCCTCGGTCTCGGCCGCCTCCGTGGACATGGCCATCAGCTTGTCGCCCAGCTCGATCAGCTCGTCCACCGCGCCCATGTAGGCGGCCTGCTTGGGCGGCAGGTCCACCAGCAGGCCCTGCGTGGCGCCGGCGACGTCGCCGGCCTTGAGCTGCTTGATGATCTGGTCGCGCACGCTGCGGTAGCCGCCGCGCGCCTCGTTGAGCTTGACCAGACCAGCCTTGCCGCCGGGCGTGGTCATGATCTTGCCGAGCTGCTCCAGCGTCTTGGCGGTGGACTTGGAGCCGGCCTCGATGACGGCGTATTCCGCGTCGATGGCGGCCTTGTCGCCGTTGCTGCCAAGCAGCACCAGGTTGCGCAGCGCGCGAGCCACGTTGTTGTTCGTGTCGCGAATCGAGCCGAAGGCCTTGACCTTGGGATAGCGGTCTTCCATCGCCAGCTTGAACTGCGCGTCCATCGCGCCCAGCCGGACCCAGGCCAGCGCGCCCATCAGCACAATCAGCAGGCCCATCGCCGCGAAGCCCAGCATCAGCAAGGTCGCGATCTTGGTGTTCTTCAAGCTCATCCCGTCATCCTCCCCATGCCCGCGCAACGCGATCTGTCATTCTTCGCCAAGGCGCCTGCCGGCGGCACATGCCGTGGCGGACAAGCCGGAGATTTGCGGCAGGACTGCACAATCGCAGCTCCCGCACCCAACGCCCCGCCCCATGCGCCTGAAGCTCGCCCTGTCCTTCATCGCCCTGCTGCTGCTCGTGGCGGCCTGGTTCGCCTTTGCCTGGCACTGGAGCTATGCCTCGGGCGAGCGCGCTGGCTGGGTGCAGAAGTTCTCGCGCAAGGGGTGGATCTGCAAGACCTGGGAGGGCGAGCAGGCACTGGTGTCGCTGCCCGGCTCCAGCACCGTCGAGAAGTTCCAGTTCACCGTGCACGACGAGGCCGCGGCCGAGGCCATCACCAAGGTGATGGGCCGGCGCGTCAACCTGCATTACGAGGAGAAGGTGGGCTTGCCGACCTCCTGCTTCGGCGAGACCCGACATTTCGTTACCGGCGTCACGCTGGTCGACGAGATCTCGCTGTCGCCCGGCGTCACCGTGCCACAGCCGCCGGCCTCAGCCGCCAGCCGCTGAGGCCGTGACCCGGTCGCGCGGTCCGGCGACACTAGCCGGATGTCGTTGTTCCAGCCCCTGACCTCGCGCTTCGAGCGCCTCGTCGACCCTTATCCAGAGACCGCTGCCGCGGCCCCGCCGACACGTTTCTTCGCCTTCCTGTGGCGCTGCGCCGATGGCGTGCGGCCGCATCTGTTCGCGGTCACGCTGTTCACGGCCGGCATCGCGGCGGCCGAGGCCCTGCTGTTCAGCCTGATGGCCTCGCTGGTGGACTGGCTGTCCACCCTCAAGCCGGCCGAGCTGTGGAGCCAGCCCCAGCCCGTCGTGCTGATGCTGCTGGGCTTGCTGGCCGCCAGCATCGTGCTTGCCTCGGCCCAGGCGCTGCTGAAGTACCAGGGCGTGTTCGGCAACTTCCCGATGCGGCTGCGCTGGATCTTCCACCGCCGCATGCTGTCGCAGAGCCTGGCCTTCTTCGGCGACGAGTTCGCCGGCCGCATCGCCACCAAGGTCATGCAGACGGCGCTGGCCGTGCGCGACACCTGGCTCATCGTCGTCGACATCCTCGTCTACGTGGCCGTCTACTTCGGTACGCTGGTGGGCATCGTCGCCAGCTTCGACGCCTGGCTGATGCTGCCCTTCGCCGGCTGGCTGGCTCTCTACCTGATGGCGCTGCGTTTCTTCGTGCCGCGGCTGGGCAAGATCGCCCAGGCCCAGGCCGACGCGCGCAGCCTGATGACGGGCCGCATCACCGACGCCTACACCAACATCGCCACCGTCAAGCTGTTCGCCCATGGCCGGCGCGAGGCCGGCTATGCCAAGGCAGCCATGCAGGACTTCATGCTGACGGCCTACGGCCAGATGCGCCTGGTGACCGGCTTCGAGGTCGTCAACACGCTGCTGTCGGCGCTGCTGGTGGGCAGCACGGCGCTGCTGGCGCTGTGGCTATGGGGCGTGTCCGCCGTGGGCGTCGGCGCCGTCGCCGCGGCCACCGCGATGGCGATGCGGCTGAACGGCATCTCGCATTGGGTGATGTGGGAGATGGCGTCGCTGTTCGAGCACATCGGCACCGTGCAGGACGGTCTGGCCACGCTGTCCAAGCCGCAGGCGATCGCCGATGCGAACGGCGCCACCGAGCTGACGGTGAAGCAGGGCGAGGTGCGCTTCGAGAGCCTGCGCTTCGCCTACCCCAACGGCAAGGTCGTCGTCGACGGGCTGGACCTGACCATCAGGCCCGGCGAGAAGATCGGGCTGGTGGGCCGCAGCGGCGCGGGCAAGAGCACGCTGGTGAACCTGCTGCTGCGCCTCTATGACCTGCCGGCCGGCGGCGGCCGCATCAGCATCGACGGCCAGGACATTGCCGGCGTCACGCAGGACTCGCTGCGCCAGCACATCGGCATGGTCACGCAGGACACCTCGCTGCTGCACCGCTCGGTGGCCGACAACATCCTCTACGGCCGCCCTGGCGCGAGCCCCGCCGAGCTGGCGCGTGCGGCCCAGCGCGCGCATGCCGACGAGTTCATCGCGACGCTGTCCGATCCCAGGGGCCGCACCGGCTTTGAAGCCTTCGTCGGCGAGCGCGGTGTCAAGCTCAGCGGCGGCCAGCGCCAGCGCATCGCCATCGCCCGCGTGATGCTGAAGGACGCACCCATCCTGCTGCTGGACGAGGCCACCAGCGCGCTGGACAGCGAGGTCGAGGCCGCCATCCAGCAAAGCCTCTACACGCTGATGGAGGGCAAGACGGTGGTGGCCATCGCCCACCGCCTGTCCACCATCGCCGCGCTGGACCGTCTCATCGTCATGGACGCCGGCCGCATCGTCGAGCAGGGAACCCATGCCGAACTGCTGGCGGCGAACGGCATCTATGCGCGGCTCTGGGCGCACCAGAGCGGCGGTTTCCTGGGGCTGGAGGACTGAACGAGCGCCTCGCCGATCGGGGGTTTCCTCGGGCCTTGCGCCGCCGCGCGCCATGGGTGCCGGGTACTACCATCGACCGAAACAGGGGGGCGCAGATGTTCGGAACGTTTCGTGGGGCGCGGCTGTTCGGGCTGGCGCTGGGACTGCTGGCGGGTTTGTCGTTGCAGGGCTGTGCGTCGTCCACGCAGCTGATCACCAACCAGAACGCGTCCAGCGAGCTCAAGACCAAGAGCTACAAGTCCTACAAGGAAATCCTGTTCGTGCCGCCCAAGGAGGACGCACGTCAGGTCGCGCCCAGGATCGTCGCGGGCCTGGAGTCCATGGGATTTCGCGTGACGGTGATGCCGGCCGGAAAGCCGGTGGAGGCCTCGCAGGGCACGGGCTTCGTCGTCGGCGCCGACGGCCTGCTGCTGACCTGTGCCCATGTGCTGGGCGAGTTCAAGGAGGCGACAGTCACGCTCAACGGCCAGCGCCTGCTCGCGGACGTCGTCCAGGCCGACAAGGAGGCCGATCTTGCGCTGCTGCGGCTGCGCGAGCCGCTGCCGGCCGGCAGCACGGTGCTGCCCTTTCGCGGCGCCGCAAGACCGGCGGCCATGGGCGATGACGTCTTCACGATTGGCTACCCTCTGTCCCGCCTGCTGGGCAACGCGGCGCGCATGACGCGCGGCCTGGTGTCCGCCACAGCAGGGATGCGCGACAACCCCAAGGAATTGCAGGTCACTGCGGAAATCCAGCCCGGCAACAGCGGCGGTCCGCTGCTGGATCGCGAGGGCAATGTGGTGGGCGTCATCAGCAAGACGCTGAACGCCGGCCGCGTGGCCGCTGCCACCGGCGGCGCGCTGCCGCAGAACGTCAACTTTGCGATCAAGAGCGGCGAGGCGCTGAGCTTCGTCAAGACTGTTGACGAAGCCGGCTTTGGCCGCCTGGCCTACGACAAGGCGTCGGGCCTGGAGGCCGCGAGCAAGGGCGTGGCGAAGATCCAGGCCGGCATCGTCGCGCCGGAATCGGAGCGTGCCGACAAGATGGTTGTCCACCTCAGCTACATCAGCATGTGGGACCTCTGGTACCGCTTTCGCATGTTCCTGCTCGCCGCCTTCGACCACGAGACCCAGGAGCCGCTCTTCATCGCCGGCCAGGGGCGCGACAACCTCGTGTCCAACGAAGATGTGGTGATCCGCGACACGCTGCAGCAGTTCCGCAAGGAAGTGAACTCGCGCTGAGCCGCGAGGCCCACCGACTCAGCGCGGCGTCAGCAGTGTGCTGGCGGGAGGCTCCGCGCCGCGCAGCTGCGCGTCCAGGAAGGCCGTGCTCAGGCGCAGGGCCTCGTGCAGGTCGGCCTGGGCTGCCTCGGTGGCGCTGCCACTGCGCGGGCCGCGCGGCGCGCCGCCGGCCGGACCATGGGCGCCTTGGCCACCGCCCATGCCGCCGCGCTGCTGCCCGCCCATGGCCTCGCGGCCATGGTGCTGGTCCTGCGCATGCCAGCCCTCCGGCGCCAGCGTGCCCGACAGCGCCGCGTGCGACAGGCCCGGTGGGCTCAGCAGCCAGCTGGCGCCAGGGCGCAGCGTGGCCAGGGCGCGGTGGCGCTCGGTCGGGCGGGTGACGAGGCCCAGGGCGTCGCCATCGGTGTCGCTGGTGACCAGCAGCGCGGGCGGCGTTGCGGCGGCGGCGTCCATGGGCGGCGGGCTGATGGCGATGACGGCTTGGGGCAGCCAGGCGCTGTCGTCGCTACCCAGGTCCAGCACCGTCTGCGCGCCGGTCTCGTAGCCGGCCACGGCCGCGCGCTGCCAGTCCAGTGCCACGCCGGCTGCCTGCGGGCCGGCCTGCAGTGCCGCGAGCAGGCGGCGCAGCGCGGCCAGGCGGGCCGCGCGCATGGCCTCGCCGTAGTGCAGCTGGCCCAGCTCGCGGAACTCGCCGCTGCGCGCCAGCGCCGAGCGCCAGGCGGCGGCGTCGTCCTCCAGTGGCTGTACGGCCAGCACTGCATAGCCGGCCTGTGCCCAGGCGGCCGCCCAGCGCTGGCCGGCCTCGCTGCCCTGGCCGAGGCCGGGCAGGTAGACGACGACGGGCAGCGGCCCGGCGGCGCCCGCGCGGCGCGTGACCGTCACGTGCCGGCCCTGCAGTTCGAACCTGGCGAGGGACAGGTTCAGCTCGCGCGCCGCCGTCTCGGCCCAGGGCTTGGGCGGCGCCGGACCACCGGCGCAGGCGGTCAGCGCGAGGGCGGCGAGCAGCAGCAGCGGACGACGGGTGAAGGGCATGGTCAGAACTTGCCGAAGAAGGCGGTGATGTCGAACCAGATCGACAGTTCACGGCCATCGGCGGTCGTGATGTCGAGGCGGTCGTAGTGCCTGGCGTCCTTGTGCACCAGGGCCTGGACCCTGAGCTTGAAGCCCGGGTAGCGCTGCATCAGCCATATGTACTCGGCTTGCACGCCAGCGCGGCCCTTGAGCTCCGTCAGGATGACGACGGCGTGGGCCATGCTGCCGCCATCGCTGCCGGCAAAGGCGACGCCCGGCGGGGCCTGGACGACGGGGGGGGCCGGAGGCGGCGCCTGGCAGGCGGCCAGGGCCGTGCTGAGCAGCAGCCAGGTGGCGAGGCGTGAAAAGGTCATGGCGGGGCGGGCGGGGGGCAAGA
This sequence comes from Roseateles sp., assembly GCF_019237615.1. GTDB lineage: Bacteria > Pseudomonadota > Gammaproteobacteria > Burkholderiales > Burkholderiaceae_C > Pelomonas. The sequence continues at coordinate 12,060 of NZ_JAFAGT010000100.1, forward strand.
TAGTGGGGGCATGTCGCTGATTTGTGTCTGGGGCCGGGTCACAACGCGGAGCCCGGCGCGCCGTGGCCGATGGCGTGGATGGTTCTCCCATCGGCACGCATTGTTGGTGCGCCCGCGATGCGCCGCTGCTTGGAGTTTCCCGACCTTAGACTTGCAGCCATGAGTGCAGAACAGATCGCCTTCATCGGCGGCGGCAACATGGCCAGCGCCATCATCGGCGGACTGTTGCGTGCCGGCATGAAGCCCACCCAGTTCAGCGTCGTCGAGCCCCATGCGCCGCAGCGCGACAAGCTCGCCGGCGAGTTCGGCGTTGCGGCCCAGGCCGTGGGCGACGCGGGCCTGGCCGCGGCCGGGACCGTCGTGTGGGCCGTCAAGCCGCAGCTGTTCGGCGCGGCGTCCGAGCCCGTCAGGGCCTGGGTCGGCGGTGCGCTGCACCTGTCGGTCATGGCCGGCATACGCTCGGAGGCTCTCGTTGCCGCCACCGGCAGCGAGCGAGTCGTGCGCGCCATGCCCAACACGCCGGCGCTGATCGGCCAGGGCATCGCCGGCCTGTTCGCGCGGCCGGCCGTGTCGGCCGGCGAACGCGCCACCGTCGAGCGCCTGCTGGCGCCCACCGGCCAGACGCTGTGGGTGGCCCGCGAGGACGACCTCGACGCCGTGACGGCGTTGTCGGGCTCGGGCCCGGCCTACTTCTTCTTTTTCGTCGAGGCCATGATGGCCGCGGCGGTGGACATGGGCCTGACTGCCGAGCAGGGCCGGCGCCTGGCGCTGGCCACGTGCGCCGGCGCGGCCGGCCTGGGCCTGGCGTCGGACGAATCGCCGGCCGTGCTGCGCGAACGCGTGACGAGCAAGGGCGGTACGACGCATGCGGCCATCACGTCGCTGCAGGCCGACGCCGTCGACGCGGCCCTGCGCCGCGCCGTGCTGGCGGCGCACAAGCGCGCGGCGGAACTGGGTCGAGAATTCGGCTGAATGGGCATCGCGACGAGAGACAGCCTGCGTGACTGGCTGCACGCGCCGGGCTCGCTGAGCCGCCGCCTGGCCCGTCTCGGCGAGCGCTTCGAGGTGCAGGTGCTGCGCCAGGGCGTCGTGCCGTTCCGGGCGTTGGAGCGCGCCGCGCTGGGCCTGCCGCCGCGCGGGCTGACGGTGGTGCGCGAGGTCATCCTGCGGGTGGACGGCGAGCCTCTGATCTGGGCGCGCTCGGCCGTGCACCAGCGCGCCACCACCGGCCCCTGGCGGGCGCTGAAGGGCCTGGGCGCCCGGCCGCTGGCCCACCTGCTCTATGACGACCCGCTGATCCATCGCAGCGAGCTACAGCCGCGCCGCCTGTCCCGCCCGGGTCACACGCGCCGCCATGCCGCCCGGCAATGGCTGGAGGCCACGGGCAGCGTCATGCCATCCCAGATGCTGTGGTCGCGCAATTCGGTGTTCAGCCGCAGCGGCGCGCAATTGCGGGTCATGGAGCTGTTCGTGCCGGCGCTGGCCGGCCACCGGCCCGGCCGGCCCGTCGCCTAGCTGTCATTGAGCTGACGCCTCTACGATGAATTGTTTCTGTGATGTCATAAATGCGCGGAGCGCCCATAAACGCTCATAAACTTGATCCGTACCAGAGGGGCGTTAGTAGACCGGGCCGTACAACCATGTGCAGGCAGGCAGAGTGACTGGAACTGGGGGCAATCATGAACACGCGAGACGTGGTGATCTTCAGCGGCGAACGCTTTGTCGTGCCGCAGTGCATACAGAGAATTGACCATCTATCGACCCACGGCTGGCAGCTGCGCTACGGCGGCACCAAGCTGTTTTCCGACCACAGCCAGGACGGCAGCGGCGCGAGGCGCGCGCTGGCGATGGCGACCAAGGAGCTGTTCAAGCGCATCGCAACGTTGCCCGCGCCGTCGCGGCTGCGTCGCACGCCCAGCCGCAAGAAGCAGAGCGACCTGCCTTCGGGCATCTCCGGCCCCATCGTGCGCCAGCGCGCCGGCAGCCGCGTGCGCGACTGCAGCTTCGCCGTGACGCTGCCGCGCTTCGGCGAGACACCGCTGGCGCGCAGTGTCTACATCGGCACCGAGAACACCTACACCGTCGAGCGGTACCAGGAGGCGCTGGAGCGCGCCGTCGCGCTGCGCGAGAAGGCCGAGGCCGCCTACCAGCGCGCTGCGACCAAGGAGCGTCGCGCCCAGGCCCAGGCGTTGAAGCTGAAGATGAACGGGCTGCTCGGCAAGGCCTGACGGGTCAGTTCATCTCTGCGCGGGACGGGGCCGGCTGAAACCCGCTTGAGCCCAGGCGGGTGCTGGCAGCGGACACAATCGGCGGCCCTGGCTCCGATGCCCGCCGCCGCCCATGCCCAACGCCGACACCCCGCGCCAGCGCGCGCTCGCGCTGTTGAACGCGCTGCGGCCCGCGCCGCAAGCCGTCAATGCGCGCGAGCGCCTGCGCGTGCTGCTCGGGGCCGGTATCGGCATCCTGCTGGCCGGTGCGCTCAGCCAGGCGGCCATGGCGCCGGGCCTGCCCTGGCTGGTGGCGCCGCTGGGGGCCAGCGCGGTGCTGGTCTTCGGCCTGCCGGCCAGCCCGCTGGCCCAGCCCTGGGCCGTGCTGGGCGGCAACACGGTATCGGCCCTGGTCGGCATCGCCTGCCTGCACTGGCTGCCGCTGCCACCCATGGCGATGGCAGCCGCCGCCGTCGCGCTGGCCATAGGGCTGATGTTCCTGCTGCGCTGTCTGCACCCGCCCGGCGGCGCGGCCAGCCTGCTGATGGTGCTGACGGCGACGCGGGACTGGCATTTCGCGCTGCAGCCCGTGGCGCTGAACTCGCTGCTGCTGGTGCTGGCCGGCATGGCCTACAACGGCCTGACCGGCCGCCGCTACCCGCATGCCCAGCAGGCGCCGGTGCCACTGGGCGCGCAGCTGGCGCCACCGCGCTTTGGCGACGCCGAGCTGGACGCCGTGCTGGCCCGCTACAACCAGGTGCTGGACGTGCCGCGCGACGACCTCGCCGACCTGCTGCACGAGGCCGAGTTGCTGAGCTACCGCAACCGCCTGGGTGGCCTGCGCTGCGAGGACATCATGTCCAGCCCCGTCATCAGCGTCGAGTTCGGCACGCCGCTGGCCGAGGCCTGGGCGCTGCTGCAGCGGCACCATATCAAGGCCCTGCCGGTGGTGGACCGCGTGCAGCGCATCGTCGGCATCGTGACCCGGGCCGACTTCATGCGTGCCGCCGAAGCTGACCGGCGCGAGGGGCTGGCCGGCCGGCTGCAGGCGTTGCTGCGGCCCTCGTCGTCCACGCATTCGACCAAGCCCGAGGTGGTAGGCCAGATCATGAGCCGCCAGGTGCGCGTGGCCAGCGCCGATCGGCCCATCGCCGGGCTGGTGCCGCTGTTCTCCGACACCGGCCATCACCACATCCCCATCGTCGGCGAGCAGGCCCGGCTCGTCGGCATCCTCACGCAATCCGACCTCGTGAAGGCGCTCAGCCATGGCCCTTGACCACCACGTCTTCCGCTGGGGCGTCATCGGCCCGGGCGGCATCGCCAACCGCTTCGCCGCCGCGCTGGCCGGCGTGCCTGGCGCGCGCCTGGCGGCCGTGTTCGCGCGCGATGCGGCCAAGGGCCGGGCCTATGCAGCGAGGTGGCAGCGCGACGGCGAACCCGCGCGCGTGACGACGGCGCTGGCCGAACTGCTGGCCGATCCGGCCATCGACGCCGTCTACATCGCCACACCGCACTCCCACCACGGCGAGTACGTGCGCGCCGCGCTGGTGGCCGGCAAGCCAGTACTGTGCGAGAAGCCGCTGGTCACGTCGCTGGAGGAGGGGCAGGCCCTCGTCGAGCTGGCGCGTGCGAAGGGCGTGTTCCTGATGGAGGCGCTATGGACGCGCTTCCTGCCAGCCTATGAGCTGGCGGGCCGCTGGCTGAGGGAGGGCGCCATCGGCGAGCTGCGCGCGATGCAGTCGACGTTCTGCTTCTCGTCCGCCTACGACCCGGTGCACCGCAACTGGAACCCGGCGCTGGCCGGCGGCTCGCTGTGGGACATCGGCATCTACAACCTGGCCGTGACACGCTGGGTGCTGCAGCAGATGAACGACGGCGCCTGCCCCGAGCCGGTGGCCATCGACGTGGCTGCCCAGCTCGCGCCTACCGGCGTGGATGCGGCCGTCAACGTGACGCTGCATTTCCCCGGAGGCGTCACGTCGCAGTTCCGCTGCGGCTTCGACGCGTCGTCGGTGAACGCCTTCGAGGCGCTGGGTTCCAAGGCCGGCCTGCGCTTCCCGGTGGACTTCTGGGGCGCACAGGCGGTCGAGCTGGTCACGCGCAAGGCACCGGCTCAGCGCGCCGAGGCGCCCTACATCGTCAACGGCTTCGAGGGCGAGGTTGCCGAGGCGCAGGCCTGCATACGCGCCGGCTTGCTGGAGAGCCCGCGCATGCCGCACGCCGAGACGCTGGCGCTTCTACGCTGGATGGACGCCATCCGGGAGCGCTTCCCCGGCGGCGTCAACAAGAAGGGCTGAAGCGCCGGCTCAGCGCGGCAGCCAGATGCGGTTGCTGCGCGCGGGGTTGCCGCGCAGCGTCATGGCCGCGCCGCCCTCGCCGGCGACCGCGCCTTGCGCGCGCGTGCTGGCTTCGGACGCGCCAGGCCGCACGACGCAGAGGCCGCGGTCCACATGGTCCAGCGCCGTGGCCAGCATCCCTTCGGTGGTGTCGCCCAGCGCGCGGCCGAAGTCGTCGGCCACGCTGCAGCCTTTGACGAAGCGCGTGCCCGCCGCGCCGCTGCCGCTGGGCTCGAAGCCGTCGGCATAGTCGCCGAAGCCCTGCGCGTTGACGCCGGCGAACTCGATCGGGAAGTAGCTGACGCCGCAGTTGTCCCTGGCCGTGAAGCCATAGGGCTTGCCGCAGGTCTTGCCGCCGATCAGCACCACGTCCACGCCCACGCCGCGCAGGCCGTTGATGACCGACTCGCTGGCCGAGCAGGTGCCCGACTGCGCCAGCACGTAGACGCGGCTCAGGTTCAGCGCCGGCAGCGCCTCCTGCTTGCTGCACTTGTTGCCGACGAGGATGCACGAGGTGGTGTAGAACGGCGTCGCGGCGTTCTCGCTGCTGCGCCGGGCGTTGAAGCGCAGCGTCTCGAAGGCCTGGCTGCCGGTGCGCGCGGGGCCGGCGATCATCGTCGCCAGCTCGCTGGCGATGTAGAGATAGCCGCCGCCGTTGTAGCGCAGGTCCAGCACCAGCTCCTGCACCCCCTGGGCCTGGAAGCTGCGCATCGCCGCGATGAGCTGGGCCTCGGCCGGCGCGACGTGGTCGTTGAACAGCAGGTAGCCGGCCCGCATGCCCTGCGGCGTCGTCACGACGCGGGCCAGGGGCACCGGCGTCTTCGTGACGATGGTGCTCGTCAGGCTGCGCGTGGCCATCCCGCCGCCGGCGCGCGTGAAGCTGAAGTTGTGCGGCGTGCCGGCCTTGCCGGGGAACAGCGCCGCGTTCAGCAGGTCCACGCCGTTGCTGTCGGCCGCGTCGGCGTTGATGCCGTCCACGCTGTAGAGCTGGTCGCCGCGCACCACGCCCGCCAGGTCGGCCGGGCTGCCGGCCTCGACGTAGGCGACGCGGACCTGTCGCGGCGGCGTCGGGCTGGCGAGCTTCCACTCGATGCCGTAGCCGGCCTCGGCAGCGTTCTCGCTGAGCGCCTTCCACCGGTCCGTCGGGTAGGTGAAGCTGAAGCGGTCGCGCCGCTGGCCGGTGCCGGTCAGGCCGGGCGTCTTCAACGCCTCGAAGTAGTTGTCCAGCGCGGCATAGACGTCGCCGCCGCTGTAGCGCGCGCCGCCCGGATCCACTCGCGGTACCTCGTCGCGCCACAGATAGGCTTCGTCGAAATAGGCGCGCAGCCATCTCTTCTCGCTGTCCAGCGTGGCAGTGCGCAGGCCGGCGGCGGCCATCGTGTTGGTGGCTGCGCATTGCTGGGCAAAGCTGGACGACGGGCCGGCCGGGTCGGCCGAGAGGCCGCCCGAGTTGCCGCCGGACCCCGGGGACTCCGGCGCGCTGCCGCCGCCGCCGCCGCAGCCGCTCAAGGCCAGGCCCAAGGCCAGGGCCCAGGCCCCGCGCATCGCATTCGACATGGTTCTCACTCCCTGCAGATTTGCAGGCAATGTAAGCGCGTTCTCATGCGGCGGCGGCCGGGACTAGCCGCACGAAATCGGCGTTATTCACATCAGCGCAGGGCCAGGTCGGCGACCGTGCCGGCAAACACCGCGAAGCCCACCCAGTGGTTGGCGCGGAAGGCGCGGAAGCAGTCGTCGCGCTGGCGCTTGCGGATCAGCGTGAAGTGCCAGGCGGCCTGTGCCGCGGCCGCCGCGATGCCCAGCAGGAACCAGCGGCCCAGGCCCAGCCGCAGGCTCAGTGCCGTCCACAGGCCCAGGTAGATTGCATAGAACGCCATGATGCCCACCACGTCCCAGCGGCCCAGGGCGATGGCCGAGGAGCGCACGCCGATGCGCAGGTCGTCGTCGCGGTCCACCATGGCGTACTCGGTGTCGTAGGCTAGCACCCAGAACAGGTTGGCCACCAGCAGCGCCCAGGCCGACAGCGGCACCGAATGCAGATGCCATTCCACGCCGCCCAGCGCCGCGGCGAAGGCCATGGGGATGCCGAAGGAGAACGCGACGCCCAGCACCGCCTGCGGCATGGCCAGCACGCGCTTGGCGAAGGGGTAGACGATGGCCACGGCCAGCGCCGCGAAGCTCAGCAGGACGGCCGGCCGGTTGGTCGTCAGCACCAGGCCGAAGGAAACCAGCGAGAGCCCGGCGCCCAGCAGCAAGGCCTCTCGGACCGACACGGCGCCCGTGGTTACCGGCCGCTGCGCGGTGCGCTTGACGTGGCGGTCGAAGTCGCGGTCGGCCACGTCGTTGACGCAGCAGCCGGCCGAGCGCATCAGCACCGTGCCCAGCGTGAAGACGGCCAGCAGATGCCAGCCCGGCCAGCCGTCCGCGGCGATCCAGAGCGCCGACAGCGTCGGCCACAGCAGCAGCAGCCAACCGGCCGGGCGGTTCCAGCGGATCAGCTGCAGGTAGAGCGCGAGCCTGGAAGGAGGCGTCGCGGCGGAGGCGGTTGTGGACATGGGGGCATTTTCACGCGGCTCGCGGCCCCGCCGTCAACGGCGGCGAGTTCTTGATGCCGGCCCTGGCCGGCTGCCACTGCAACGACTTCTGCCGCGAGGCTGCCTGGCTGCAGATCCCGCTCGACGCCGTGGGAGTCGAGGCCGACTCCGAGTTCGACGGCATCGCCTCGCCCTCGCCGCCGGCGCGGTCCGTCGCGTCGACTGGGCTTGAGGCCTCCTGCCTGAATCGCGATGTCCCGGTTGGCGCATGGCCAATGCGGCGCGCCTACAGTCGTGCGCCTCCAACCCTAATGCCGTCTCCGCCATGACCGACCTCAGTGCCTTCCCCATCACGAAGAAATGGCCCGCCGCCCACCCGGAGTGGCTGCAGCTGTACTCGCTGCCCACGCCCAACGGTGTCAAGGTGTCCATCGCGCTGGAGGAGACGGGCCTGCCCTACGAGCCGCATCTGGTGAGGTTCGACGCCAACGACCAGCTCAGCCCCGAGTTCCTGTCGCTGAACCCGAACAACAAGATTCCCGCCATCATCGACCCCGCCGGTCCCGGCGGCCGGCCGCTGGCGCTGTTCGAGAGCGGCGCCATCCTCGTCTACCTGGCCGACAAGACCGGCCAACTGCTGCCCAAGGACGCGGCCGGCCGCTACGAGGCCCTGCAGTGGCTGATGTTCCAGATGGGCGGCATCGGGCCGATGTTCGGCCAGGTTGGCTTCTTCCACAAATTTGCCGGCAAGGACTTCGAGGACAAGCGCCCGCGCGACCGCTACGTCGCCGAGGCGCGCCGCCTGCTGGCGGTGCTGGACGGCCACCTCAAGGGCAGGGCCTGGCTGGCCGGCGACGAGTACGGCATCGCCGACATCGCGACCTTCCCCTGGGTCAACAATCTGGTCGGCTTCTACGGCGCCGGTGATCTTGTCGGCTTCGGCGACTTCCGCGAGGTGGGCCGCGTGCTGCAGGCTTTCCTTGCGCGGCCGGCGGTGCAGCGCGGGCTCAAGATCCCGGCGCGGGACTGAGAGCCTGAGAGTTTTTCTCCACCGCCCTTTGCTGGCACGAAACTGGCATGTGCTGAGGCATGAGTGATGCCAGGCACCAAGGTGATGCGTCGGCCGGTCTGTTCGAGGACCTGGCGGCGGTGGACGAACAGCAGCTCAGGGC
>NZ_JAFAGT010000026.1 GCF_019237615.1 Roseateles sp.
GCCGCGGAGAGGCTGGAGAGGTTGGCCAGCGTGCGCTTGCACACCCGAGCGCCTTCGCGGAAGGTCTCTCGCAGCAGCACGGTGGGGGTCGAGTTGCGATTCGGGACGATGTCGATGTGCATGACTACGTAGATAGTTCATTGACACAGAAAATTCAAGCAAATTACATGGGTACAAATACCTGGTCATTTGCCCAAGCAAAAGCGGCCTGCCTCATAGAGAGAACAGGCCGCTTGGCGGGCTTGGGGTGCGGGGAACTTCAGCCTAGAAGCTCTGCCAGTCATCGCCTTTCACGTTGTCGGCCTGCGCGGGCGCCACAACGGCCACGGGCCGGGTCATGCTGGGCTTGCGGGCGGCGGCGGAGGGCTTGACCTTCGCCTTTACAGCCTTGATGGCGGCCTGCGGAGGCGCCGGGGCGGGCCGCACCTCGTTGCGCGACTGCTTGCGCAGGTCCACCGCATCCACCTCGGCCAGAGATCTGTCGTTGTCGGTGAGGCGGAACACGCGGATGGCGTTGTGCACCTGGCCCACCTGGCTGTTCAGCGTGCTGGCGGCTGCGGCCAGTTGTTCCACCATCGCGGCGTTCTGTTGCGTGATCGAGTCCAGGTGCTGCACCGACTCGCCCACCTGGCCGACGCCGATGGACTGCTCGCGCGCGGCGCTGTCGATCTGCTCCAGCACGCGGCTCACGCGGGCCACCACTTCGGTCACCTCGTCCATGCGCAGCTTGGCGTCGCCCGCGCGCTGGCTGCCGGCCTCGACTCGGTTGCGCGATTCCTCGATCAGCGAGCGGATTTCCTTGGCCGCGCCGGTGGTGCGCTGGGCCAGCGCGCGTACCTCGCTGGCGACGACCGCGAAGCCGCGCCCCTGCTCGCCCGCGCGCGCGGCCTCGACGGCGGCGTTCAGAGCCAGGATGTTGGTCTGGAAGGCCACGCCCTCGATGACCTGGATGATGTCGCCGATGCGGCGCGAGGACTCGGCGATCTCCTGCATGGTGTCCACCACCGTATGCACGGCGTCCTGGCTGCGCTGTGCCACGCCGGCGGTGTCGCGCGCGAGCCGCGCGCCTTCGCCGGCCAGTTGCGAGGTCTGGCGCACGGTGCCGCCGATCTGCTCCATCGCCGCTGCCGTCTGCTCCAGGCTGCTGGCCTGGGATTCGGTGCGGGCCGACAGATCCTGGTTGCCGGTCGCGATCTCTTGCGCGCCTCCCAGCAGGTTGGCCACTTCGTGGCGCACGTCGCGCACGACGGTGCGCACCGACACGGCCAGCTGGGCCAGCGCCAGCTGCAGCCGGCCGATCTCGCCGCGACCGGTCACGGCGACGTTGCGGGTCAGGTCACCACCGGCCAGTTGGTTGGCCGTCGCGATGACGTCGCCCAGGGGGCGTACCGCCGAGGCGAGCAGGCCGACGCTGGCTATGCCCGTGCCGAGCAGCGCCGCCAGCAGCAGGCCCCACAGCGGCGCGCCGGCCCAGGCCGCCAGCAGCGGGAGCGCGGCGGCCAGCGCGGTCAGCCAGATGATCTGGCCGCGCAGCTGCGGCCGCAGCGCATACAGCAGGCGGCCGACCAGGTCGACGCGGCGCAGCTCGCCGTGATGCAGCACGTGCACGCGCCGGCCGGCGGCAGCCTCGGCGCTCATCGTCGCGTAGAGCCGCTCGCACTCGCGCACCTCCTCGTCGGTGGGCCGGGTGCGTACCGACAGATAGCCCACGATGCGTTCGCCGTCGCGCACCGGCGTGGCGTTGGCACGCACCCAGTAGTAGTCGCCGTTCTTGCGCCGGTTCTTCACGAGCGCGCCCCAGGGCAGGCCGCTCTGGATGGTCTCCCAGAGGTCGCGGAAGGCCTCTTCCGGCATGTCGGGGTGGCGCACGATGTTGTGCGGCTGGCCCATCAGCTCGTCGTTCGTGAAGCCGCTCACGGTGACGAAGTTGGTGTTGCAGTAGGTGATGCGACCCTTGAGGTCGGTGATGGAGATCAGCGTCTGGTCCGCCGGGAAGGCGTAGCTGTTCTGGGTCACCGGCAGATTGCTTCGCATGCGAGCCTCGCAAGTTGGGTGCGGCAAGCCAGCATAGCGACGCGCCCCTGGCCGTCAACGGCAGCGATGGGGCAGGGCCACGGACGTGAATAATGCCCGGCAGTCCGCGGCGGCCTCGGTGTCCAAGGCGCCGATGGCCCGGCGCGGCGGCGTGAGCGCCTCGCCCAGCTCGGCGCCATGACCGTCCGGCAGCGCGCCGTGGCGCTCGACGCAGTCCGGGGAAGCTTGCGCCAGGCTGTCGACCAGCAGCGGCAAGCCGCCACGGCACGGCCCGCTGCCCCGCCTGCAGGCCGTCGAGGCGGGGCATCTGCATCTCCATCAGCACGATTGAGCGCGTGGCCACCGGCCGGCACGGGGTCGGCCCGGTTCGCGCAACAGCCGCGCGGTGATGAGCGGGCTGATGGAGACGTCGTCGAACACCATCATGCGCAGGCCGGGAGCGGCGGCGTGACTCATCGCCTGCGGGCGCTGTCACCGAACCCGGCACGGACAATGCGGTGATGCGCGCCTCTTCTGTTCCGATCCCCGCTTCCGCTCCCAACGCCCCGCGCGGCGACTGGGGAACCGTGGGCCGCCTGTTGCCCTACCTCTGGCGCTACCGCTGGCGCGTCGGCCTGGCGCTGACCTTCATGCTGGGCGCCAAGCTCTGCAACGTGGGCGTGCCCATCCTGCTCAAGCACCTGGTCGACAGCCTGGATCTCAAGCCCGGTTCGCCGCAGACGCTGCTGGTCGTGCCACTGGGCCTGCTCGTGGCCTATGGCGCGCTGCGGCTGTCGACATCCCTCTTCACCGAGCTGCGCGAGCTGATCTTCGCGAAGGCCACCGAGGGCACGGCGCGCAGCATCTCGCTGCAGGTGTTCCGCCACCTGCACGAGCTCTCCCTGCGCTTTCACCTGGAGCGCCAGACCGGCGGCATGACCCGTGACATCGAGCGCGGCACGCGGGCCGTGCATTCGCTGATCAGCTATTCGCTCTACAGCATCGTGCCGACGCTGATCGAGGTGGTGCTGGTGCTGACGCTGCTCGGCGTGAAGTTCGACGTCTGGTTCGCCGGCATCACCGTCGCGGCGCTGGTCGTCTACATCGCCTTCACCGTCATCGTCACCGAGTGGCGTACCAAGTTCCGCAAGACGCTCAACGAGCTGGATTCGGTCGCTCACAGCCGGGCCATCGATTCGCTGCTGAACTACGAGACGGTCAAGTACTTCAACAACGAGGGCTTCGAGGCGGCGCGCTACGACGAGAGCCTGGAGAAGCTGCGCCGCGCCCAGCTGAAGAGCCAGACGACGCTGTCGCTGCTCAACACCGGCCAGCAGCTCATCATCGCCACGGCGCTGGTGCTGATGCTGTGGCGGGCCACGCAGGGCGTGGTGGACGGCCACATGAGCCTGGGCGACCTGGTCATGGTCAACGCCTTCATGATCCAGCTCTACATCCCGCTGAACTTCCTCGGGGTCATCTACCGCGAGATCAAGCAGGCGCTGACCGACATCGAGAAGCTGTTCCAGTTGCTGGACCGCCAGCGCGAGGTGGCCGATGCGCCCGGTGCCGCCGAGCTGCGCGTGGCCGGCGCCGGCGTCGTCTTCGACGACGTGCGCTTCGCCTACGACCCGCTGCGCCCCATCCTGCACGGCGTCAGCTTCGAGATCCCGGCGGGCAAGAAGGTGGCCGTGGTGGGCCCTAGCGGCTCGGGCAAGAGCACCTTGGCGCGGCTGCTGTATCGCTTCTACGACGTCGACGGCGGCCAGATCCGCATCGACGGCCAGGATCTGCGCGCGGTCACGCAGGCCAGCCTGCGCAAGGCCATCGGCATCGTGCCCCAGGACACCGTGCTCTTCAACGACACGGTGGCCTACAACATCGCATACGGCCGCCCCGGCGCGAGCCGGGACGAGGTGGAGGGCGCGGCGCGCGCGGCCCATATCCACGCCTTCATCGCAGCGACGCCGCTGGGCTACGACACCAGGGTCGGCGAGCGCGGGCTCAAGCTGTCGGGCGGCGAGAAGCAGCGCGTGGCCATCGCGCGCACGCTGCTGAAGAACCCGCCCATCCTCATCTTCGACGAGGCCACGTCGGCGCTGGACTCGACCAACGAGCGCGCCATCCAGGCCGAGCTGGAAGCGGTGGGCCAGGACAAGACCGTGCTCGTCATCGCGCACCGCTTGTCCACCGTCGTCGACGCGCACGAGATCCTGGTGCTGGAGCATGGGCGCATCGTCGAGCGCGGCCGCCACGACGAACTGCTGGCCAGGAGCGGCCGCTATGCGGAGATGTGGCGCCTGCAGCAGTCGGGAGACTAGTGCGGCTTCTTCGGCTTGTCGAAGCTCTTGGGACGGTAGACATTGCCGGTCCACTCGCCATCGGCGCGGCCATCGCGCGCGTCATGCAGGGCCGACTCGCGGGCGCGGCGGATGACGCGCTCGGCCTCCTGCGCGGCGGCGCGGGTCTGGCGCTGCTGGCGGCGCCAGCCGGTGACGCGCGCTACCTGCCGGCGCACCCAGGCGACGAGGCTGGCCACGCCGGCATCCACCCGGGCGCGCGCGCGGTAGGGCAGCGCCATGTGCACGCCCAGGGCGACGCAGACGGCCAGGCCGGTGGTGGCGAGCAGGGGCTGGAACATGGACTGAGTGTGAACCAAAAAGGGCACTCGCAACCACCCGTGTTGAGGGGTCGGTTACGCTTTCTGGCGCAGGGCCCACAACGCCAGCATGGCGTCAGGAATCCTCCGGCTGGCCTCGTCGCGCTCGACGGCCGAGCCCTCGGCCAGGCCGCCATCCTCGCCGCCCAGCGCCGCGATGGGCGCCAACAGCTCGGCGGTGCCGTCCGCGTCGAACAGCGGCGCCCAGGCCGTGGGCGCCAGCTCCACGGCCATGAGGAAACCGGCCGCCCAGTCCTCGGCGTCAGCGTACTCCGTGTCCTCGTCGTCGCCGTCGGCGAAGCTGAAGATGGGTTCCCAGGCCTGCGGGCCGTGGGTCCAGGCCATGGCGATGGAGTGCAGATGGCGCAGCACCAGCATGACGACCTTCTTGCGTTGCTTGCCGCTGGCAAAGGGTGCCGGGTCGGGGCCAACGTCACCGCCCCAGACGAGTGGCAGCCAGGCCTCGCCGGGGAGGCTGGCAAGCTCCCGCCCCGGCGTCAGCAACAGGCCTGCCAGGTAGCCGTCCAGGGCCTCGGCATTCATGGCCGCATCGGTCGGCAGCGCGGCGAGCAGTTCATCGACGTCGTTGACCTCTTCGTCGGAAAGAGGCCGGTTGTCGGAGGCGGGGTTGTAGCGGGGGTACTGCATGGGTGTCTTCCTCTGGCTCGCGCGTTCAGCCGTGGCGGCCGTGGCGGCTCTTGGGTTTCTTGCTGTCGAACTCGGCGATCTGGGCCTTCAGCAAGGCCATCAGAACGCGGGCGTTCTGCTCGGTCATCACCAGCAGGGTGCTGGGCTCGATGCCATCGACGGGCACACGGTTGGACACGAGTGCATCGACCTTGAACAGGATCTGGCCGTGCAGGTTGTTGGCGGCGGCCTTGAACTTTTGGATTTCGATCTGATGGGTCTTCATGGGGCGGGGGGATGGCCGTCAGGCCGCCATCTTGCCATTCCAGACGGCGCGCCTTAATGTGGCGCATGGCCCGGCCTCCTCGACTCGAGATTGCCGGCGCGGTCTATCTGATCGGCGCCCACTGCCCGTTTGAGGGTGGGCAACCGGCCTTTGTCGACGAGGTCGACCGGGTCGAGATGCTGGCCTTGTTCGCCCAGGCCCTGCACCGTTTCGATGCGCAGGCCCTGGCCTACTGCCTGCTGCCCGACCATTACCACCTGCTGCTGTTCACGCGCCGCGCCAACCTCTCGCAGCTGATGCGGCACGTGAACGGCGTCTACACCCAGCACCACCAGCGCCGCCATGGCTTCAGCGGACCGCTGTTCCAGGGGCGCTTCCATGCAGTACTGGTGGACCGGGAGCACCATTTGCTGGATGCCTGCCGCTACATCGATCTCAACCCGGTGCGTCTGGGCCTGGCGCGGGGTGCGGCGGGCTGGCCGGGTTCGAGCTTTCGCGCGCTGGCTGCCATGGAGGCAGGGCCCGAATGGCTGGACGTGGACGGCCTGCATGGCCACCTGCTGGGCCGGCCGGCCGTCACGCCCGCCCAGCACCGCCTGGCCGGCGAGCGCTATGCGCGACTGGTGGCCTCCGAGCCCGGCCTGCAGCTGTGGCCGGGCCGGTTGCGCGAGCAGATCTTCCTGGGCGACGCCGACTTCGCCGCGCGCATGCGGGCTGCCGCGGCCGCGCCGCGTCGCGTGGCGCGCACCGGCTTCGGCGAATGGCTGCGCCGTGCCGGAGGCATCCGTGAGCAGGCGCTGTGGCTGGCGCACACCGAAGGCGGCATCGCGATGACGGAGCTGGCCGGCCAGCTCGGGCTGTCGGTGTCGCGCGTGAGCCGGCTCATCGCGGCGGCCGAGCGCGCGGTGTGAACGCCCCCTCGTCCAAGGCGGACCTTGGCCGGGCCGGCGCTCGGCCTGTCGGCGCCGGGAGGTCGAAGGCACTGCTCAAAGTTGCTTGAACCGGTGCGCATAGCTGGGGCTGACCTCCAGCGTCTCCGGCCTGTCCTTCAGCGCGATGCTGAGCTTGCCGCTCAGCGAGCGGCCCACCGACTTGATGGCCCGCGCATTGACGATGGTGGAGCGGTGCACCTGCCAGAAATGCTCGCCGTCCAGGCGCGCGACGAGCTCCTTCAGCGGCAGCGATATCAGCGCCTCCGAGTCGGCCGTGACGACGGCGACGTACTTGTTGTCGGCGCGGAAATAGGCCACGTCCTCCACGGTGATGAGCTGCAGCTCGCGGCCGCGCTGCACGGTGATCCAGCGCAGTGGTTCGACACTGGCGGCCGGCGCCGTGCGCGCGGCCAGGCCGCCCAGGTCGGCCGGTGCCTGGTGCAGGCGTTCCTTCAGCCGCAGCAGCGTCTTGGCCATGCGCACCGGGTCCAGCGGCTTGAGCAGATAGCCGACGGCGCCCTCGTCGAAGGCCTGCACCGCGTAGCGCTCGTGGGCCGTGATGAAGACGACATGGGCTCGGCGGCCGATGAGCTGGGCCACCTCCAGGCCGGAGAGGCCCGGCATCTGCACGTCCAGGAAGCAGACCTGCGGCGCCAGCTGCTCCACCAGGCGCAGCGCCTCGTGGCCGTCGCGCGCCATGCCGACGACCTGGGCCTCGGGCCACTGGCGCAGCAGCTCCTCGCGGATCTCCGCGGCCAGCAGGGCTTCGTCTTCGGCAATCAGGATTCTTGTCATGTCGGCGTGGGCCAGGTCAGCTGGAACAGGGGCATATGTTCGGCGAGCAGGGTGAGCGATGCGGCCTCGCCATGCACCGCGCGCAGGCGCTGGGCCAGCTCGGCGACCGGCACGGCCTCGGCGGCGCGGCGCGTGCGCGCGGCGTCGGGGCCCAGGGCCTGCAGGCGCAGTTCGGCCATGCCGGCGCTGGCGTGCAGGGACAGGCTCCACAGCGTCGCGCCCTCGTCCAGCAGCGGGCGCACCAGCGGCAGCAGCACCATGGGTGCCAGCGGCCAGTCCGGTGGCTCGGCCAGGCCGGCGAGGTGCAGTCGCTCCGTGTGCTGCGCGTCTGCACTGACGAGTTTGGCGTAGGCGCGCAGCGCGGCGATCTCGCGCGCCAGCGTCGATACCTCGGCCTCCACGTGCGGCTGCAGCGCGCGCAACAACTCGATCAGCGCGGCCAGCCGCAGGCGGGCGCGCTGGGGCTGGCGCAGCAGTTCGTCGTCGACGGCGGCCAGCCGTTCGGACAGCAGCGCCGGGTCCACGCGCGCCTGCAGCGCCAGCAGCTGCGTGGCGGCGAGCTGGCGCTCGCGCAGCATGGTTGCGTCTTGCAGTAAGGACAACCGGGCCTGCGCCTGCCGCGAGAAGCGCAGTTGCGCGTAGACGGTCACGCCAAGGCCATGCCAGATCAGCGTCGTGCCAGCCAGGGCGAAGTCGTTCTCCCAGGTCCACCAGTCCGCCTTGCCGAGCAGCGGGTAGAGGGCCGGCGCGATGACCCAGATTCCGCCCACGACGGTCGCCACGGCGACGCCGGGGTAGGCCACCCAGCCTGGCAGCCGGTCCGCGTCGACGAGGGCGTCGGCCAGGCGCAGCAGCAGCACGGCGGGCACGCCGAACTGCAGCACGTTGTAGGCCAGCGCGTTGAGGGTGTCGTAGCCGGCGAAGTCGTTGTCCAGCGGAGTGCCGTTGGCCACCAGAGTGCAGGCGCCGACGAGGATCATCCAGCCGAGGTCGCCGGCGCGGAACTTCAGGGCCACGGCAACTGCACGCGGGCGATGAGGCCGCGCGGCTGGTTGAGGTGCAGGCTCAGCCTGGCGGCGGCGCCATGTGCCGCGGCCAGGCGGGCGCGCAGTGTCGCCAGGCCGGTGCCGCTGCCGCTGCCGCTGGCCATGCCGGTGCCGGTGTCGGCAACCTCCAGCCGCAGCAGGCCGGCCTCGTCCGGATCGGGGCCGGCGCGTACCAGGATGTCGCCGCCGCCCACCTGCGGCGCGATGCCATGCTTGATGGCGTTCTCGGCCAGCGTCAGCAGGCAGGTGGAGGGCACGACCACCTCGTCCAGGCCCGGTGCGATGTCGTAGTGCAGGCGCAGCCGGTCGGGCCCGATGCGGCGCTGGTGCAGGGCAAGGAAGGCTCGCACCAGCTCCAGCTCGCGCGCCAGCGGCGTCTCGGCCTGGCGAAGCTCGGGCAGGGCGGCGGCCAGGTAGCGGCGCAGGTCGGCCAGCATCGCGTGCGCGCTGAAGGCGTCGGTGCTGGCCAGGCGGCGCAGGTGGGCCAGCGTGTTGAACAGGAAATGCGGCTCGACCTGGGCCTGCAGCAGTGCCGCGCGGGCGGCGTCGAGCTGGCGGGCCTGGTCCTGCTCTGCGCGACTCAGGCGCTCGGCATGGGCCTCGCCGCGGCGGCCGCGCTGGCGGTACTCCAGGCCCAGGCAGATGCAGGTGGAGAAGGTCAGCAGGATCTGCAGCTTGTAGGCGCTGACATGGGCGTCCGGCGTCCCGATGGCGCGCAGCCGGCGGTTCAGCAGCGCGCCCAGCAGCGCCAGCCCGACGATCTGCAACGCCAGCAGTGCGTTGCGCGCCTGCGGCTGGCGCGGCAGCAGGCCTTGCGTCGCGGCGGCGCCCAGCCACAGCAGCCACAGCAGCAGGGCCACGCCGAAGGCGCTGCGCAGCGTCGAGTCGAGTAGGCAGTTGGCGCCGTCGCCATGCTGTATCCACAGCGCGCAGCGCACCGACGCGGACAGCAGCAGCGCCAGGGCCAGCGCGAGGCTGATCGCGGCAGCCGCCACCAGGCTGCGCCAGTGCAGGGGGGCCAGGCGCGATGCGGCGGGCATGCGGGGGAGGTCGCTCAACGGGGCTGAGTGGGTGGGGTGGGGCGGGTCTGGGCCGCCATGGCCGAAGCTGCGGCCGACGGCGGTGCGGGGTCGACGAAGCGGATGTTAAGGACGTAGCGCTGCGGCGTGCCCGGCTGGCAGTCCAGCGCCAGCACCGCGTTGCGCACCGGGGCGCGATACAGGCGCGAGCCGTCCAGCGCCAGCAGCCGGGCGCTGCCGTCGGCGTCGACCTCGAATTCCACGCGCACCTCGCCGTCGCGGTCGATGCGCTGCTTGGCGCCGGCCAGGGATTCGCTGAGCCGCGCGCCGGCCTCGGGGCAAGCGGCGGGGGCTGCGAAGGCGGCGGGGGCGGCGGCGAGCAGCAGCAGGGGCAGGGGCAGCATTTGTCTCATGGCGATCTCCAGGGTGTTCGATGGCGCAAAGTTAGAGATCGCCGTGCCTCCGGTCAGCCGCCGCCGGACGAAGCCCGGGGATGGCCCGACGAAGCGGTGGCTGCGGCCGACGGCGCGCGGGCGGCCATGACTTCCGGCAGAGGCCGCGGCGCGGCCTGCCGGGGCGCTAAGCTGCCGGCCTGCCAAGATGCCCGAGAGATCCGTGCTGCGACGTTCTGCCCTTGTCCAGGCCCTGCAGGGCCGCCCCTGGTTGCTGGTCCTGCTGGGCCTGCCCGTCGTCCTGCTGCTCGTCGGCGCCATCGTCGCGCTGGTCCTGTGGCAGCAGTTGCCGGCGCTGGACGTGCTGACCGACTATCAGCCCCACCAGCCGCTGCGCGTGATGAGCGCCGACGGCCAGCTGTTGGGCGAGTTCGGCGCCGAGCGGCGCCGCTTCGTGCCGCTGAAGGACATCCCCAAGCCGCTGCAGGACGCGCTGCTGGCCGTCGAGGACGCCGACTTCTACGAGCACTCGGGCCTGGATTTTGGCGGCATCGTGCGCGCGATGTTCCGCAACCTGACGCACCGCGGCCCGTTGCACGGCGCATCGACGATCACGCAGCAGCTCGCCCGCGACACCTACCTGACCAAGGAGCAGCGCTGGTCGCGCAAGGTCGTCGAGGCCCTCCTGGCCCTGAAGATCGAGCGCACGCTGACCAAGGAGCAAATCCTCGAGATCTACATGAACCAGATCTTCCTTGGCAACCGCGCCTATGGCTTCGCGGCGGCGGCCGAGCGTTACTACGGCAAGACGCTGGACCAGCTCAACATGGCCGAGATGGCGCTGCTGGTGGGCCTGCCCAAGAACCCGATGGGCTTCAACCCGGTGCAGAACCTGGGACGGGCCAAGCGCCGCCAGGCCGTCGTGCTGGAGCGGCTCGCCGCCGTGGGCCTGATCACCGCCGAGCAGGCCGGGGCGGCGCGCGAGCAGCCGCTTGACATCCAGCGCCCCAAGCGCCTGGCCGGCATCGCCGACCATGCTGCCGAGCAAGTGCGCCAGGAGATGCTGACCCGCTTCGGCGAGGCGGCCTACACGCGCGGCCTGACGGTGACGACCACGCTGCTCTACGCCGAGCAGGCGGCGGCCCAGGAGGCGCTGCGCCACGCCTTGTTCGAGCTGGAGCGCCGCCAGCCCTTCCGCGGCCCTGAAGCGACCGTCGAGCTACCGGTGGGCGACGATGTGGACGATGCGCTGGACGCCGCCTTCGACGCCCACCCCGACCTCGGCGAACTGCGTACCGCCGTGCTGCTGGAGCAGGACAAGGGCTCTGCCAAGCTGGCGCTGGGCGACGGCGAACGCATCACGCTGAAGGGTGCTGCACTGCGGCCGCTGCAGAACCTCAAGCGCGGCGCCGTGCTGCGCGTGCTGGAGTCGGGCAAGCAGTGGCAGATCAGCCAGACGCCCCAGGCCGAGGGCGCCGTCGTCACGCTGGACCCGGCCACCGGCGCCATCCGCGCGCTGGTGGGCGGCTTCGACTTCACGCGCAACCAGTTCAACTCCGCCACCCAGGCCTGGCGCCAGCCGGGATCGGCCTTCAAGCCGTTCATCTATTCGGCGCTGATCGAGCAGGGCGCCTGGGCAGGCACGCTGGTCAGTG
This sequence comes from Roseateles sp., assembly GCF_019237615.1. Lineage (GTDB taxonomy): Bacteria > Pseudomonadota > Gammaproteobacteria > Burkholderiales > Burkholderiaceae_C > Pelomonas. Next base: position 11,425 of record NZ_JAFAGT010000026.1, read on the forward strand.
ACCAGCCCTTCGCGCAGGGCGACTGGACGCCGCGCAACTACGACGGCCAGTACGAGGACGCGCTGACGCTGCGCGAGGCCCTGGCCAGGTCCAAGAACATGGTCACCATCCGCATCGCGCAGGCCCTGGGTCCGGAGCGCGCGCGAGCCTGGGCCGCGCGCTTCGGGCTGGACGAGGACAAGCAGCCGCTGAACCTGACGATCGCGCTGGGCACCGGCTCCGTCACGCCGCTGCAGATGGCACAGGCCTATGCCACCTTCGCCAATGCGGGCCAGTTGCCCACCGGCTGGCTGATCCAGCGGGTGCAGGACGCCCAGGGCGAGACCATCTGGAAGGCCGACCCGCCCAAGCCCCGCCCCGCCATCAGCGCGCGCAACGCCTTCATGACCTCGCAGCTGCTGGCCGCCGTCGCGCGCGAGGGTACGGCGGCGCGGGCCAGCGCGATGCTGGGCCGCTGGGACCTCTACGGCAAGACCGGCACGACCAACGATGCCGTGGATGCCTGGTTCTGCGGCTTCCAGGCCACGCGCGCCGGCGCGGTGTGGATAGGCTACCCGCAGCCGAAATCGCTGGGCGAGCGCGAGAGTGGCGGCGGCCTGGCCCTTCCCGTCTGGGTCGCGACCATGGCGGTCGCGCTCAAGGGCCAGCCCAACACCCAGATCGAGCCGCCCGCCGAGGGCCTGGTGCAGCAGGATGGCAACTGGTTCTACTCGGAGTTCGCGGGCGAACTGGCGATCGCGCGCATCGGCCTGCCCGCCGCCGCGGAGCCGGCCTCGGCGCCCGAGACCGGCAGCTCCGAGCCGCTGCGCGGCTATTGACGCCCGGCTACTGGCCTGCCGGCGGCTCCCAGAGCTCGATCTTGTTGCCGTCAGGGTCCATGACCCAGCCGAACTTGCCGTACTCCGAGTCCTGCGGCTCGCCGACGACCTCGCAGCCCTCGGCGCGCAGCACCGCGAGCAGCCCGTGCAGGTCGGCCACGCGGTAATTGACCATGAAGGGTGCCGCGCTCGGCGCGAAGTAGGCGGTGTCGGCCTTGAACGGCGTCCAGATCGTCGTGCCCGCGCCGCCGGGATTGTCCGGCGTGGCCCAGGAGAAGGCCGCCCCGCCCCAGGTCTGCACGTCGACGCCGAGGTGGGTCCGATACCACTCGGACAGGGCCGCGGGGTCGCGGGACTTGAAGAAGATGCCGCCTATGCCGGTCACGCGTTTCATGGAAGCCTCCTGAAGTGGCGCGGCGCCGATTTCATCATGCGTTGCGGCGCCGGCCCAGGGTCAGCCAGAGCGCGAACAGCAGCTCGCCGACAAAGGCCGGCAGCAGCACCGCGGGGAACAGCAGCTTCGCGACGTCCGGCGCCAGCAGCAGCGCGAAGCTGTTGAGCAGGTAGGCCAGGCCCGCGAGCACCAGCAGCCCGCCCAGCACGCGCGGCAGCACGCCGCTCGCGGCGATCAGCGCGCCTCGGATGACGCAGGCACAGCCGAAGAAGATCAGTCCGATGCCGAAGCCCTGGCCATGCAGCTGCACGGCCAGCATCGCCAGTGCCTCGCGCTGGCCCGGCGGGAAGGCGGCGCCTATGGTGGGCCCGGTCAGTAACTCCAGCGACGCGAGCAACTGCACGCGGTTGGCGACGAGCACGGCCGTCTGCACGAGGTTGAGGCCGGTGGCCGTCAGCGCCAGGGCCTCGTTCACCGGCCGCAGCAGCCGCCACAGCATGACGATGACCGGCAGGTCCAGCACCTGCATCAACAAGTCGGCCGCGAGGCCCAGACGCCATAGCTGGGGATGGGCTGCGATGCGCTGCGCCGTCGCGGCGGCATCGCCGGCCACGACCAGTTGGCCACGCACGCCGAGCTCGCTCCACAGGCCGAGGGCGATGATGGCCAGGTAGCACAGGCCGGCGAGGCGGAATTCGCGGCGGCCAACGTCGGAGGGCAGGTGGTGCATGGGGTGGTGGAAGCGGGGATGCGCGACAGGACGCAACGCGGGTAACAGTTTCTTGGCGCTGCGGGGTGGCCCTAGAGTAGTCGGTTGTATTACTGCCGCTGTTCGCCATGCGCCGCTCGCCCCTCGTCCCCGCCATCCTCGTCCTGCTGCTGGCGGGCTGCGCCTCGGTGCGCCAGGGTGGTGACACGCGCGTGGCGCCGCCGGGGGTGCGCATGGCCCAGCAGCCGGCGGTGGCGGGCGTGGCCGAGGAGAGCTTCGGCCGGCCGGCCTGGGGCCGGCAGGGCGAGTTCATGCTGAATGGCCAGCGTGTGCGCTACGAGCGCGGCGCCGACAGGCTGGCGCTGTTCGAGGCCTTGCCGGCCGGCGTGCGCACACCGCTGCGTTTCAGCTGGGCGGGGCCGGCGGGCGACAGCGTGACCGTCTGCGAGGGCTGGGCGCCCGAGACCAGCGCCAATGCCCGCCTGGTTGATGCCCGGCCCTGGGTGCTGAGCTGCCGCTGGGGCAGCGCACCGGCCGCGATGCTGCAGATCGGCGAGGGCCAGATGCGCCGCGGCAAGCTCAGCCGCGAGGGAGCCTACCGTCGTGGCGAGCTGACGGTGGGCCTGCGTTCAGCGCATCTCTACGAAGGCAACCCCGCTCCGCAGACCATGGCGCTCGGCTACGAGATGCTGTACCAGGGCAGCGTCGTCGGCAGCCTGGACCTCAGCGGCCCGTTGCCGCGCCTGCGCCGGCCCGACCCGGCCACGCCATTGGGCCGCGCCGTCACCGAAGCCGCGCTGGCCCTGGCCCTGGTGTCCGAGCCCTTGCCGTCGCGCTGAGCCCCCTCAAGCCGGGGCATGACGGCAGGCAGGGGTGAGGACCGGCATGTGCCGGCCCGCCCTCTAGAGTGCCGCCTCGGACTCGACGAACGGGGGCTGTATGCGATCTTCACGGGCACTGGGAGCCGCGCTGCTGGTGGTTCTGGCCGGCTGTGGCGTGGTGCGCGAGGCGCGCATGGCGCAGCCGGCGTCGCTGGCCGCCGTTCCCGAGGAATCCTTCGGCAAGCCGGGCTGGGGGCGGCGTGGCGAGGTCGAGCTGGCCGGCCAGCGCGTGCGCTACGACCGCGGCGCGGACCGGCTCTCGCTGTTCGACACCGTGGCGACCGGGCGCGCACCGCTGCGCTACACCTGGTCCAGCGCGGCCGGCGACAGCGAAGCCGACTGCACGGCGCGCCAGACCGAGGTGACGGGCGGCGTGCTGGCTCTGGCCACCAAGCCCTGGACGCTGAACTGCCGCTGGCGCGGCGCCTCGGACGCCACGCTGCAGATCGGCGAGGGTCGGGTGCAATGGGGCCAGGCCACGCGCGAGGGCAGCTACCAGCTTGATGCGCTGACGCTAACTCTGCGCTCGGTGCACCAGCTGGAGGGCGGCGCGATCGCGACGGCCGCTCCGGTCGGCTACGAGATGCTGTACGGCGGCCAGATCGTTGGCAGCGTGGACCTGAGCCGCGGCGTGCCCCGGTTGCGCCGGCCCGACCCTGGCACGGCGCTGGGCCGCGCGGTCACCGAGGCGGCGCTGGCGCTGGCCCTCGTGTGGGAGCCGAGCTGACCGCTCAGGCCTTCTCGGCCAGCGCCTTCAGGTTGGCCAGGCCGGCGTCGAAGTCCGGCCCCACCATCTTGTCCATGAACAGGCCCATCCAGCGGTAGACGGGGTTGGAGCCCATGTCGCCGTTCATGGTCCAGGTGACCTGGGTGGCGCCGCCATTGGTGTCCAGGCGGAAGTCGCCGGTGGAGGTGGTGCCGAAGTCAGGGAAGAAGAGGTCGTAGCCCAGGCGCTTGGGCGGCTCGGCGCTCGTGAAGCTCATGCGGCCGTCGCCCTGGCTCTTGCTCTTCCAGGCCCAGACGGCGCCGGCGCCCGAGGCGGGGCCGCTGTACTCGATGGCCATGTCCGGGTCGCGCCGGTTCCAGGCGCTCCATTGCTTCCAGGCGCGCGGGTCGGCGATGAGTGCGTAGATCTTCTCCGGCGCGGCGTTGATCGTCAGCGTGCGCGAGACCGTGAACTTGGGCGACAGCATCAGCCCGCCGCCCAGGCACAGGGCCAGCAGCGCGACGACGGCGATCAGCAAGACCTTGAGTGCTTTCATTGGGGCTCTCCCGGGAATTGAGGTGGGCGCACTGTGGGGGCGACCCACCGGCCACACAATCCGCACAACTCCCTCCCGCAAGCATATGAAGATCGACGCCGACCGCGCTTCCCTCTACGCCGAGCAGGGCTATCTCGTCATCCCCGGCTTCAAGTCAGCCGCCGACATCGCCGCGCTGCGCGAGCGCGCGCTGGCGATCGTCGACGCCTTCGACCCCGGCGAGCGGCGCCCGGTCTTCACGACCGAGGAGCAGCAGCGCCATGTCGACGACTACTTCCTCGACAGCTGCGACCAGGTGCGCTGCTTCTTCGAGGAGGAGGCCTTCGACGCCGAGGGCCGGTTGCGCGTGCCCAAGGAGCTGGCCATCAACAAGATCGGCCATGCGATGCACGACCTCGACCCCGTTTTCAGTGCCTTCTCCAAGGGCGAGGCGCTGCGCGGCGTTGCCGCAGGGCTGGGCCTGGCGCGGCCGCAGGTCTGGCAGAGCATGTTCATCTTCAAGCAGCCCGGCATAGGCGGCGAGGTCCGCTGGCACCAGGACGCCAGCTTCTTCGAGAGCGACCCCATCACGGTGACGACCTTCTGGTTCGCGCTGGAGGATGCGACGTTGCAGAACGGCTGCCTGTGGACGGAGCCTGGCGGACACCGCGGCCCGCGCGGCGTGCTGCGCGAGCGCTTCGTGCGCGAGGGCCGCAAGGCCTGGATGGAACCGCTCGACGCGACGCCCTGGCCGGCGGCGGATTCCGCGCAGGCCATCCCGCTGGAGGTGGCCGCCGGCTCGCTGGTGATCTTCCACGGCCTGCTGCCGCATTACTCGGCGGCCAACCGCTCGGACAAGTCACGCCATGCCTACACGCTGCACGTGACCGACGCGGCCAGCCGCTACTCGCCTCGCAACTGGCTGCAACGTGGCGCCGCCCTGCCCGTGGGCGGCTTCTAGTGTCATGAGCTGGAAGCTCGTTGAATTGTGTTCAACGAGCGCCTGTGCTCGCATCGTGTGCGTGCGAGGGGAGGCCGATGCCTTGAGGAAGATCCAGTCAGCGCTGGCGCCTGGCGAAGAGGAGCGCTAACAGCTGACGGCGCTGACGCTGCGGCGCAAGACGTCTCAGGCACCGGCGCTGCGCGAGCGCATCGTGGTTGGGTGCGCCAGCGGGTGACGCCCGGACGGTGTCCAGATGGCGCGCCCGGTTTGTCGAGTTGTGCTGGATGGTTTGCTGGACCGCGCAATACATCCGGCGCGCTATCCATTGCCCGGGACGCCAGCTCGGGCAGGCGATTCACCGCCACCTTGAATTCAACAAGGTCAACTCCAAGCCGTTCTCCTGGGCCAAGTTTGCCGACGGCATCCTCGCCAGCATCGAGCGGTCCTGCCTGTGAACTTCTGACCAATGGCACCAGGGCACGCTCACAGCCCTCACAAACCCACACGCCCGCGGCCCCTTGTCCTACAGGGCAAGGCAGCCCAGGCCGGCATGGCGGAGGTGGCGGGCTCCCAAGAATGGCTCCATCACAAACGTCGATTCCGACGCAGGAGGCAGAGATGAAGTTTCCCAAGTCCATGCATGCCGAGGGCTTCTACGATCACATCGATACGTCAGCTCCCGCGGCATCCAGGTCCGGGTCGAGGCCGATCGTGAAGGCCGGCGCGAGGCCGCTGCTGCGCGAGGCTGCGGTGGCCGCGCCGCCCGCGGAGCGCACGCCCGCCGCGCCGGCGACGCGGGCCGCCACCCCAGCGCCGCGTGCCGGCGCCGCGCCGTGGATCTGGGGGGCCGGCGCCGCCATCTTGCTGATAGGCCTCGTCGTCGCGATGTCGCACAATTTGTCCGGCCCGGAGCCCGTGCCGGCCGCCGTCGTGGGCCAGGCCAGCCTGTCGCCGGAGGACGCGCAGCTGCAATCCGCGCCGCCTGGCGCCGGCCCGGGCGTGACGGCGCCAGAGCCCGCGCCGGCCGTGACCGAGGCTCCGGTGGCCGTGGCACCCAAGGTCGAGCCGCTGGCCAATGTCGAGCGCGCCGAGCCGTCGCCCGCGCCCAGAGCGCCGACGCCCCGGACCGAGACGCTGGCCCAGGGCTCGCCGCCGCCCATCCAACTGCGGGAGCCGGCCCTGCTGCCGCTGCCCGTCGCGACGCCGCCCCCGGCCGTCGCACCACCCGAGGCCGCTCCGGTCGCTCCGCCGCTGGCCCAGCAGACACCGCCGGCCACGTCCGACCCCGAGGACAGCGGCATCACCGTGAAGGTACGTCTGGCCCTGGCCGCGGATGCCGCGCTGGCCGCCGTGCCCATCGCCGTCAGCACCGAGCATGGCGTCGTCAAGCTGGAGGGCCAGGCACCCGATGCCCAGGTCCGCGAGCGTGCCACCGTCGTCGCCGCGGCCACGACGGGCGTCAAGGCGGTGGACAACCGGCTGACATTGCCGCCGCTGGCTTCGCTGGAACCGCAGCGCGTCGGCAACGGCGGCTGAGGCCGCTTCGCAGCGGCATGAAAAAGGCGCCCCGCGGGGCAATGCCAGTCAGTTAAGCCTCTGAGCCGCTGACTGCAGTTAAAAAGGGGAACGGGTTGAACACGTTCCCTTTTTTGCTTGATGGGCCTGCTTGAGAGTGCGCTGCGCCAGCCCCTGCCCCGAGTTCCCGAGCGGCTCGATGAACTCAGCGCCTTGATCGATCCAAGCTGGATCAATCAGGCGCTGGCAGCCAGCGGGAAGGGCGCGATCCGCAGCCGCAAGCTGCCAGCCGAGCATGCCGTCTGGCTGGTGATCGGGCTGGCGCTGTTTCGCAACCGGCCGCTGTGGCAAGTTGTCCAGCAACTGGATCTGAGCTTGCAAGGGCAGTCGCTGCCTGCACCCAGCGCCAGCGTGCAGGCTCGCCAGCGCCTGGGTGAAGAACCACTGGCTGAGCTGTTCGGCCTGTTGACCCGGGCCTGGAGCCACACCGCGGCAAGCCCTGGAGCGCTTCGCGTGCTGGCCGTGGATGGCGTGGTGTGGTCGGCGCCGGACTCCCCCGAGAACCGCGCGCAACTGGGCAGCTGCAGCACCCAGCACGGCCCCTTGCCCTGGCCGCAGATTCGGGCCACCTGCCTGATGGACACCCACAGCCACGAGCTGCTGGATGCCAAGCTCGGCGGCATGGACTGCGGCGAGCTGAGCCTTGCCGCACAGCTGCAGGGGCAGGATCACTCGGTGACCCTGTTTGACAGAGCCTACTTCTCGGCGGCCTTCCTGCTGGACTGGCAAGCCGCGGGCCCCCAGCGTCACTGGCTGATGCGAGCCAAGGACAAGCTACGCCATGAAGTCATTCAACCGCTTGGCGAGGGCGACGCCCTGATCCGCATGCCGGTCTCCCCACAGGCCCGCAAATCGCGTCCGGAGCTGCCCAGCCATTGGCAGGCTCGACTGATCGAGGTCAGCGTCGGCGGCCGCGTGCGGCGCTTCATCACCTCGTTGCAAG
>NZ_JAFAGT010000053.1 GCF_019237615.1 Roseateles sp.
CGCAAGCCCGGCGATGACGACACAGCGCCACCGGACAAGCACCAGCGCAAGGCAGGTGACTCCGAGCCGGTGGCGCAGTGGCGGGCGCGCATGGCCGGCGACGCGGCCAAGGCCGTGTACAGGCAGCGCGCGGCCACGGCCGAGTGCGTCAACGCGCTGGCGCGCAACCGGGGGCTGCAGCGCATGCCCGTGCGCGGGCTGGGCAAGGTGCGCGCGGCGGCCTATCTATGGGCGCTGGCGCACAACCTGCTGCGCCTGGTCACGATCGCGCCGCAGATGCTGCTGGGCAGAGGTGCGTCCGAAATGGCCGCGGCGGCGGCATAAGAGGCGTCCGAGGCGCACTTCGCGCCCCGAAGGCCCGCGGGGCGGCCCCTGTAGGCCCTGCGCCGACCCCGATCACCCGAATCCGCCAGCACATCGCGGGCAACTGCATCCCATGGCTCGCCGGCCACTCGGCTAACGGCAATCAAATGCTTCTCAGGCTCTGAGGCTGGGGCTGAAGATCAATTTCTCGGCCGCGACGCGTTGGACAAGGGTTTCTGGCGGGCGCTGGCCGGACTGCAATCCGAGCGCACGGCCGCCATCGCGCCGGCGGCGCGGCGCTATCCACTGAAGAACAGCGTGGACTTGCGCCGGTGCGCGAGATCACCGAGCGGCGCGTCGAAAGTCAGCGCGACTGAATCACTTGCATCGCGGCGCGCACCCGCAGCAGCATCGGCGAGGCCGCCGTCACGCTGGCGTCGAAGGGATGCAGGCGCTGACCGCCCGTGGCGGCCATGATCTTGCGCACGTACATCCGCGTCTCCGCATAGGGCGGCACGCCCAGATAGTGGTCCACCGCCTTCTCGCCGGCGTTGTAGCCGGCCAGGGCCAGCATCACGTCGCCCTCGAAGTAGGCCAGCAGCCAGCGCAGATAGGCCATGCCGGCACGGATGTTCTGCGCCGGGTCGCGCAGCTTGGTGGCCTTGAAGCGCAGCGCAGTGTCAGGCAGCAGCTGCATCAGCCCCTGGGCCTTCTTGGGCGATTCGGCCAGCGGGTCGAAGTTGGACTCGGTCGCCATCACGGCCAGCACCAGGGCCGGCGCGAGCTGATACTCGGGCGCGATCAGCTTCACGTAGTTGACGATGGCCGGCGGCGCCTGCGGCGGCAGGGGCAACATGGCCCACAGCGAGGTCGACGCGCGCGGCCCGCCCCCCCGCGCATCGGCGGCCACGGGCGGGTCGGTTTCCGGCGGGCGCAGGCAGGGCGGCGGGTCACCCAGCGGCGTGCCGCCCATGCGATCCAGCATGTTCTGCGCCTGCTGCATGCCCTGCTCGGCGGCGGCGGCGAACATATGGGCAGCCTCGGCATCGTTGCGCTGGATGCCGCGCGCATTGGTCAGCATCCAGCCCAGGCTGTACTGGGCCTCGGCATCGCCGTAGCGCGATGCGCGGCAGTAGAGCCGGGCCGCCTCGACCTCGTCGCGCTTCACGCCGTCGCCATACTCCAGCGCCTTGGCCTCAAGGCGCCAGCGCTCAACCTGCGCCGGCACCACCGGGCCACGCTCGCCGGGCGGCATGGTGGGGCGGGGCAGTTGCTCCAGCGTCAGCGACGGCACCTGGGCGATGGCCGCCGAACCGGCACACAACAGGGGCAGCAGCAGGCGTCGCAAGGGTCAGTCCGGAGGGAGACGTCGGTGACAGGAAGTCTAGACTGCCCCAAACAACTTCCACTCCCCATGAACAAGTCCCGGCTCGAAGCTTTCAGCGATGGCGTGATCGCCATCATCATCACCATCATGGTGCTGGAGATGAAAGTCCCCCACGGCAGCGACTGGGAGGCGGTGAAGCCGCTGTGGCCGGTGCTGCTGTCCTACGTGCTGAGCTTCATCTACGTGGGCATCTACTGGAACAACCACCACCATCTGCTGCATGCGGTGCACAAGATCAACGGCAGCGTGCTGTGGCCCAACCTGCACCTGCTGTTCTGGCTGTCGCTGCTGCCGTTCGCCACGGGCTGGATGGGCGAGAACCATTTCGCGCCGCTGCCCGTGGCCGTCTACGGCGGCATCCTCGTCATGGCCGCGCTGGCCTGGGCGCTGCTGCAGCGCACGCTGACCTGCATCCCTGGCAACAACACCGCCCTTGCCCGGGCGCTGGGCAAGGACTGGAAGGGCAAGCTGTCGCCGGTCGTCTACACCGCGTCCATCGTGCTGGCCTTCGTGCACGTGGGCCTGTCGCTGGCCGGCTACGCCCTCGTCGCGCTGTTGTGGCTGATCCCGGATCGGCGCATCGAAAAACACCTCAACCCCGCGGAGTGACCATGCCCACGCTCGACCCGCGCATCGACGCCTACCTGGCCGGCGTGCCGACGTTCGCGCTGCCCATCCTCGAGCGGCTGCGCGAGGACGTGCACGCCGCCTGCCCTGAGGTCGTCGAGACCATCAAGTGGAGCCGGCCCCACTTCATGCTGGACGGCAAGCTGCTGTGCGGCATGTCGGCCTTCAAGGCGCATTGCGCTTTCAGCTTCTGGGAGCGCGAGGGCGCGGGCGAAGGCAAGGGCGGCGCGATGGGCGACTTCGGCCGCATCGCAAGCCTGGCCGACCTGCCGCCACGCACCGAGCTGCGCCGGCAGGTCAAGGCCGCCGCCGCGCTGTTGCGGGCGGGCGCGCCGCGGGCGCAGAAGCCCGGCCGCGAACCGCGCGCCCGGCTGGAGATGCCCGCCGACTTCGCCGCGGCCCTCGCCAAGGTCGAGGCCGCCGAGCGGCACTACGACGCATTCCCGCCCAGCAAACAGCGCGACTATCTGGAATGGGTGCTGGAGGCCAAGCGCGAGGACACGCGCGCCAAGCGCATTACCCAGGCCGTGGAATGGCTGGCCGAGGGCAAGTCGCGCAACTGGAAGTACGAGAACTGCTAAAGGCGCTCGCCCGTCTCTGCGTCGAACACCAGCAGCGCGGATTCCGGCAGCCGCAGCGTCACCACGTCTCCCGGCTGCAGCGCCGGCCAGCCTGCGCAGCGCCAATGCAGGCGCTGCTCGCCCAGCTGCAGCTGCACTAGGCTGTCCACGCCAGTGGGCTCCACCAGCAGCACCGGTGCCTGCAGAGACAGGCCGGCCCCCCCCTCCCCCAGCGACTCCGCCCGCCAGCCCAGCAGCAGCGGCCGGCCCAGCAGGCGCTCGCGGCGCGGCAGCGTCTCGGGCCGCCAGCCCAGGGCGCCCGCGCCCTGCAGCGTCAGTGTGAACTCGCCCTCGGGCTCCAGCCGCGCCGGCAGCAGGTTCAGCGCCGGGCTGGACAGGAACTGCGCGACGAAGAGGTTGGCCGGCTGTTGGTAGACCTGCTGTGGCGTGCCGACCTGCTGCAGCCGGCCCGCCTTCAGCACCGCAATGCGCTGGCCCAGCGTCATCGCCTCGGTCTGGTCGTGCGTCACGTAGATGGCGCTGCGGCCCACGCGCTGGTGCAGCAGCTTGATCTCGCCGCGCATCTCGGCGCGCAGCTGGGCGTCGAGGTTGGACAACGGCTCGTCGAACAGGAACAGCCGCGGCTGGCGTGCCAGCGCCCGCCCCATGGCCACGCGCTGGCGCTGGCCGCCGGAGAGCTGGGCCGGGCGGCGCTGCAGCAGCGCCTGCAGCTGCAGCATGCGCGCCACCTCCTGCACGCGGGCGTCGCGCCGCGCGCGCGGCCAGCCCTGCATCTCCAGGCCGAAGCCGATGTTCTCGGCGACGCTCATGTGCGGATACAAGGCGTAGTTCTGGAACACCATTGCGATGTCGCGCTCGCGCGGGCTCAGGCCCTCGATGCGCCGGCCGTCCAAGTGGATCTCGCCCGCGTCCTGCGCCTGCAGGCCGGCCACCACGCCCAGCAGCGACGACTTGCCGCAGCCCGAGGGGCCCACGAGGATGAGCATCTCGCCCGGATCCAGCGACAGGCTCACGTCGTCCAGGATGGTCTGGCGCCCCACGCGCCGCGTGAGGCCGTCAATGCGCAACCCCGTTGCTTCTTCAGTCATCTCTAACCCTTGACGGCGCCCGCCACCAGGCCCCGCGTGAAATGCCGCCCGGCCAGCAGGTAGACCAGCAGCGTCGGCGCCGCCGCCAGCAGCGCCGCGGCCATCTCCAGGGGATAGGCACGCGCGCCGGTCTCGGTCTGGGCGCTGAGCTGGGCCAGCGCCGCGGTGATGGGCCGCGCGTCCTCGGGCCCGAAGACCAGTCCGAACAGGTACTCGTTCCAGATCGTCGTGAACTGCAGGATGAGCACGACGACGAAGATGGGCCGGGACAGCGGCAGCACCACGCGCCACAGCAGCCGCCAGAAGCCCGCGCCGTCCAGCCGCGCGGCCTGCAGCAGCTCGTCCGGGAAGGAGAGGAAGTGGTTGCGAAAAAACAGCGCCAGCGGCAGGCTGTAGATGACGTGGATGGCGATCAGCAGGCCCAGCGAGCGGTCCAGCCCGAGGCGCGCCATCGTGATGGCTAGCGGCAGCAGGTAGACCTTGATGGGCAGGAAGAAGGCCAGCACCAGCAACAGCCCCACCCAGCGTTCGCCGCGGAAGCGGTACTTGCACAGCACAAAGCCATTGACGGCCGCGAGCAGAGCCGACAGGAGCACGGCCGGCAGCGCCAGCATCAGGCTGATGCCGAAGCTGCCCGACAGCCTGGCCCACGCTTCACGCCAGGCCGCGAAACCGGGCTCGCGCGGCAGCGCCAGGAAGCCCAGCTGCGCCTCGGCCGTACCCTTGAGGCTGTTCATCAGCATCAGGAGCAGCGGCAGGGCGATGACCACCACGGCCAACGCCGCCAGCAGATAGAGCGAGGTCCGCTTCATGCCGCGGACCTCCGGCGCGAGCGCACCACCGCATAGGGCAGCGCGACGGACAGCACCATCATCACCAGCACCATCGCGCTGGCCGCGCCCAGGCCCAGGCGGCTGCGCTCGAAGGCCATCTGGAACATGTAGAACGCCGGCAGCTCGCTGGACTGGCCCGGGCCGCCCTCGGTCAACACGACGACCAGGTCGAAGGTCTTGATCGCGGCTGGCAGCAGCACCAGCAGCGCCGAGGCGAGGCTGGGCCCCAGCTGCGGCAGGATGACGCGACGCAGCAGCTTCCAGCCCCGGGCGCCATCCAGCCGCGCGGCCTGCAGCATGGACTCGTCGATGCCGCGCAGGCCCGCCAGGAACAGGGCCATGACGAAGCCGCTGATCTGCCACACGGCGGCCACCACCAGCGCGTAGACGGCCATGTCCTCCTGCGCCAGCCAGTCCCAGCGGAAGCCCGTCCAGCCCCAGCCGCGCACGGCCTCGGCGAGGCCTTGCTCGGGGTCCATCAGCCAGCGCCAGGCGCTGCCGGTGACGACCATGGACAGCGCCATCGGGTGCAGCCACACCCAGCGCAGCAGGCCCTCGCCGCGCAGCTGCTGGTCCAGCAGCAGTGCCAGGCCCAGGCCGATCAGCAGCGGCAGCACGACCAGCCCCAAGCCGAAGCGCAGCAGGTTCCACAGCGCGGCCTGCCAACGCGGGTCCAGCAGCAGGCGCTCGTACTGCTGCAGGCCGACGAACTCGGAGCTCGGCAGCAGGTTGGAGCGCGTCAGCGACAGCCAGCCCGTCCACAGCAGGAAGCCGTAGAAGAACACGGCGCCGATCAGCAGCAGCGGGATCAGGCAGGCCAGCGCGGTGCGTCTTTCGCTCACGATCAGTCCCTCTGCCTCAAGGCCTGCGCCAGCCGCGTCTGCGCCTGCGCCGCCGTCATGCGCTCGCTGGCCCAGTAGGCCGACAGCGCGTCCTTGAGGCCGCCATAGGCGCTCTCGCCCAGGCGTGCACTCAGGGCCAACACCAGTTCGCCGCGCGCCTCGCCGGCACGGAAGTCCGCCGCCGAGCGCTGGGCACAGGCGTTGAATCCGGACAGGTCCGCGTCGCGCCGCACCGGGATGCCGCCCTTGAGCCGCGCCAGCTGCGCCGAGGTCTCGGGCTGCAGCAGCAGGCCGGCCAGGCGCTGCTGGGCGCCCAGCCGCGCTGGCTGGGCGAAGAACACCAGCCGGTCGAACTCGAAGTAATGCAGGCCGCCGTTGCCGGGTGCCGCCGTGCAGTCGTAGTCCACGCCGGGCTGCCAGCCAGCCTTCCGGAACTCGCCGTTGGCCCAGTCGCCGGTGAACTGGAACACGGCGCGCCCTTGCAGCAGCAGCGCGGTCGCACCGGCCCAGTCGCGGCTGACCTGGCCGGCGTCGGTGTAGCTCTTGAGCGAGCGGAACTCCTGCAGCAGCGCGGCCATGCGCTCGCCAGCCAACAGGGCCGGGTCGGCCTGCACGACGGCACGCTCGAAAAAGTCCCGCCCCGCGCGGCCCAACACGACGGCGACGAACAGGCTGAGCTTCTGCCCCGCCGAACTGCCCATGGCCAGCGGCAGCAGGCCTGCGCCGCGCAGCCGAGCGGCGGTGCGGTGAAATTCGTCCCAGTCCTGCGGCACGGCCAGGCCATGGGCACGCAGCAGGCGCAGGTTGCTCCACAGCGTGTTGAGGCGGTGCACGTTCAGCGGCACGGCGGCCGGCTTGCCCGCATGCCGCAGCTCGGCCGCCACCGCATGCGGCAGCGCGGCGAACTGCACGTTGACCGCACCGCCAAGGTCGGCAAGCGGCACGGCCTCGGCCCAGATGCGCAGCGGCTTGTCGGTCTGCGCCAGCGTAGGCGGGTGGCCGGACAGGAAGCGGGCCTTCAGCAGCGTGTTGGCGTTGGACGCGCCAGCCACGGCCGTCGCCTTCAGGTCCACGCCGCCGCGGCGGGCGGCGGCGGCCAGCTCGCCGACCATGGCGGCCTCGCTGCCCGAGGTCCAGGCATGCAGCAGCTCCAGGTCGGCGGCCCGCGCGCCGCCGACCAGCAGCAGCGCGATGACGGCGAGGCGCCTCATGCCAGCGCGTCCAGGCGGTGCTGCAGCGGCTGCACGAGGGCGGGCAGCATCTCGTCGACGAGAGCGGCGGCGTCGTGCAGCCGCTGCTGCGCGTTGGCCGGCACGCGGCCCGCCCACAGGGCCAGGCCCAGCTCGAACAGGTCGGCCAGCACGTCCAGCAGCGGCAGGACCGGCACCAGTCGCGGCGCGGCGGACAGCAAGGCGCGCCATGCCGGCAGCCGGTCACGCGCCTCGCCCAGTGCGGACTGCCAGGCCGCCGCGTCGTCCCGCAGGGCCGGTATCAGCGGGCTCTGCGCCGGCAGCGCGTCGGCCAGGCGGTCCAGCGCTTCGCCCTGGTGGTAGGTCTGGGCGCTCTTCTTCGCGTGCTGGCGCGCATAGCCGGAGCCTGGCTCCAGCCACTGAGCCAGCGCACGCAGATTCGCGCGCTCGGCGGCATCGGGGCAGAGCCGTGCGAACAGCGGTGCCGCGGGGTCGGCGGGCACGCGGCCGGTGACCATGAGCCAGCGCTGCGCGGCGGCCAGGCGCTGGTCGAGCTGCCGTTCGTCGGCCGGGTCGCTCCACAGCCGCTCGGCCACGGCCAGGGCCCGCGGCCAGCAGCGCAGAGCCAGCTGCGGCGCCTCGACCAGCTCGGCCCACAGCGCGGCCTCGCCACCCAGCATGGGCGTGGGCCGGGCAGGCTCCTCGGCCGGCCAGGCCGGCGCGCCGGCCCGCAGCGGCAGCCAGTCGCAAGGCTGGCGCAGCGCCCCCAGACGCAGCCAGCCGCGGCCGCTCCTGTCGGGCCCCCAGAGCTCCAGCTCGCCCAGGTCGCTGTCGACCTGCAGCCGCCACACGCCTTGACCGGCAACGACGCGCGGCGCCAGCCATTCGTCCAGCGTGCCCGTGCTGCGCAGGTGCAGCCTGGCCGCGCCGCTGCCCAGCCACAGCCGGCCCTCGACCTGCCAGGCCCCGACCCTCGCCTGCAGCGACCAGGCCTCGGCGCCCTCGGCCGGCGCCGCGGGCCGCGTGGGCGGTCGCATGCTGCGGCGCCAGTGATAGGCGGCAGGATGGATCTGGTCCAGGTAGAAGCCCGCGCTGCGCAGCCGGCCGGCGAGGCCAGGCGGCGCCAGGCGCAAGGCCTCGTCGCCGCGCCAGCACTGCAGCAGGCTGCCCGGCGGCAGCGCGCTTGACTGGCCCATCTCGTCCCAGGCCACCAGGCGCCGGTCATGGCGGCGCAGCAGCTCACCGATGCGGGCGAGGTAAGCCGCCTGCAGCTCGGCCAGGCTGCCACCGCGCTGCTCGGCGAGCGCGGCCCAGGCGGCGGGCGCGAGCTCGTCGCCGCCCAGGTGGAGGAAGGGGTCGGGGAAGACCTCGGCCCACTCGGAGAACAGGCCGTCGAGGAAGGCATACAGCGCCTCGCTGTCGGGGTTCACCGCTGCTCCGAACACACCGAAGGCGGGCTGCACCTCGGTCGGCGCCGGCGCGCACAGCAGTTCGGGACACGCCAGGCCCAGCGCCCAGCAATGGCCGGGCAGGTCCAGCTCGGGCACGACGCGGATGCCGCGCGCAGCGGCCTCGGCCACCAACCGCCGCGCCTGATCCAGCGTGTAGAAGAAGCCGCCGCTCGCGCGTTCGTGCAGCGCCGGGAAGCGCCGCGACTCCAGCCGCCATGCCTGATCGTCCGTCAGGTGCCAGTGGAACACGTTGAGCCGCGCGGCGGCCATACCGTCCAGCAGGCCCAGCATCGCGTCGAAGGGCAGCGGCCGCCGCGCCACGTCCACCAGCAGGCCGCGCCACGGGTGGCGCGGCGCGTCGTCGATCTGCAGCGCCGGCAGCTCCCGCAGGCCGGCCTCGCGCGCCGCATGCCACAGCTGCGACAGCGCCTGCAGGCCATGGCTCACGCCGGCCGGCGTCTCGGCCTGCAAGCTCATGGACCCGGCCGTCAGGTGCAGGCGGAAGGACTCGTCGTCGCCCAGCTGCGGCAGGCGCGGCGCCAGGCGGGGCAGCGCCAGCCACTCCCGGCCCTCGGACTCGTCGCGCGGCACCGCCGGCCCGCGGCCGGGCAGCGGGGTCAGGGACTGCGGCTGGGGCAACAGGGCGGCGGCGATCTCGTCCAACGACATGCGGCCATCATCTGCCCGCCCAGCTTGGAGCCACCTCAAGCAAATCTGAAGATTGCCTCAAGACAGGGCAACCCCCTTACCCCAGCGGCCGGTATGCCACCGCGTCGATCTCCACCTTGGCCGGGATCATCAGCCGCGACTCCACCGTCGAGCGCGCCGGCCTGGCCACTGGGAAGAAGCCCATGTAGACGCGGTTGAAGGCGCCGAAGTCGCGGGCGTCCTCCAGCCAGACGGTGGTCTTGCAGACGTCGGCCAGCGTTGCGCCGGCCAGCGCCAGCGCGGCCTCCAGGTTGGCGAAGACCTGGCGCGTCTGCGCCTCTATGCCGCCGTCGACGACATGGCCTTGCGCGTCCACCGGCACCTGGCCAGAGACGTAGACGAAGTCGCCGGCGCGCACGGCGGGCGACAGGGGGCGGGGCTGGCGATCGCTGGCCGCGGGCTCGGCGCCGAGGAAGGTCAGTGCAGTCATGCGCGGCAGTCTGGTGGCGCGCCAAGCCTTGTGCAAGAGCACCCTTTAGACGCTCTTCAGACAGCGGCGCGATGATGACGCCATGGAACAAGATGACACGCCGCGACCGGACTGGCTGGGTCCCTGGCTGAAAGGCTTTCCCGCGCGGCAGCCGCCGCTGCCGCTGGCCGACGTCGCGCAGCGCGGCTGGACGCTCGCCGAGCTGCCCACGCCGCTGGCCGTCGTGCGGCGGCAGGCTCTGGCGCACAACATCGCGTGGATGCAGGACTTTGCCGCGGCACGCGGCGTGCAGTTGGCGCCGCATGGCAAGACGACGATGAGCCCGCAGCTTTTCCGCCGCCAGCTCGATGCCGGCGCCTGGGGCCTGACCTTCGCCAACGTGCACCAGCTGCGCCTGGGCCTGGCCGCGGGCGCGAAGCGGGCGCTGATCGCCAACCAGCTGATCAGCGCGGACGAACTGGCCGAGCTACTGGACCTGAGACGTCGCCACCCGGGCCTGGAGCTGGCCTTCTTCGTCGACTCGCAGGCGCAGCTGGACCTGCTGGCCGCCCACTGGGCGCGGCTGGGTGCGGGTGAAGCCCGCGTGGACGTACTGATCGAGCTGGGCAGCTCGCGCTGCGGCCTGCGCGAGCATGGGCAGGCGCTGGCGCTGGCGCGCGCGCTGAGAACCCACCCGGCATTGCGACTGCGCGGCATCGGCTTCTACGAGGGGTTGCAGGTGGCCGGCGAGACCGGGCCCGATACCGCGCTGATGAGGCAATGGCAGGCGCGCATCGAGGCGCTTCTCGCCGACATCGAGTCCGAAGGACTTGCCGAGGTCCAGCCGCTGTGGCTCAGCGGCGGCGGCTCGGCGCTGTTCGACCTGGTGGCCCCCGTCATCGCCGGCAAGCCGGGCCGCCTGGGCCTGCTGCGCTCGGGCTGCTACGTTTGTCATGACCATGCGCACTACGGCCGCTACATGCGGGTCATGGATGCACGCATGGGTGCGCCGCAGCCCAGCCTGCAGCCGGCACTTGAGGTCTGGACCCAGGTGCTCTCCTGCCCCGAACCGGGCCTGGCGCTGCTGAATGCCGGCCGGCGCGACGTCTCCTTCGACCAGGGCTGGCCGGTGCCGGTCTGGCATCTGCGCGGTGGCACTCGGGCGCCGGCGAGCTGGCAGGTGACGGGGCTGAACGACCAGCATGCCTATTTGCGCTGGGACCCGGCCGAGACCGACGGACCGGCCGTGGGCGAGCGCGTGGCGCTCGGGCCGTCGCATCCCTGCACGACTTTCGACAAGTGGGCGTGGATGGCTGTCGTGGACGAGGACGACCGCGTCGTCGACGCCATCACGACGCATTTCAGCTGATGCTGCTCCTGCACGGCGCGCTGATCGTCGACGGCAGCGGCGCGGAGGGCTGGATCGGGGACCTGCTCATGGCCGGCGGACGGATCGCGGCACTCGGCCCCGCGCTGCAGGTCGACGCCGCCGTGCCGCGCCGCGACTGCACCGGCCTGGTGCTGGCGCCCGGCTTCATCGACGCGCACAGCCATGACGATGCAGCGCTGATCACAACGCCTGCGATGACGCCCAAGCTCAGCCAGGGCGTAACCACCGTCGTGACCGGCAACTGCGGCATCTCTCTGGCGCCACTGGTGACGCCCGACCCGCCGGCGCCGCTGAACCTGCTGGCGCGCGAGCAGTTCCGGCACGCCGGCTTCGCGGACTGGCGCGACGCCGTGAACGCAGCCCGGCCGGCCGTGAACGCGGTAGGCCTGGTAGGCCACACCGCGCTGCGGCTGCGCTGCATGGACGAGCTGAACCGCCCGGCTTCCGCAGCCGAGCGCGACGCCATGGGCGAGCTGCTGGACGAGGCCATGCGGCAGGGTGCCGCGGGCCTGTCCTCCGGCACCTTCTACGCCCCCGCCACCGCCGCCGACCCCGCCGAGCTGCTGGCCCTCGCCCGCGTCGCGGCGCGACACGGCGGCGTCTACGCGGTGCACCTGCGCAACGAGATGGCCCAGGTGCTGGACGCCATTGCCGAAGCCGCTGACTGCGCGCACGAGGCCGGCCTGCCGCTGGTCATCTCCCATCACAAATGCGCCGGCCGCGCGCAGTGGGGGCGCAGCCTGCAGACGCTGGCCCTCATCGAGCGACTGGGCCAGCGGCAGGCGCTGGGGCTGGATGTCTACCCCTACCTGGCCGGCTCCACGGTGCTGCGCGAGGACCTGGCCGATGGCCTGACGCCCATACGCCTGACCTGGAGCGAGGCCCACCCGGAGCTGGCCGGCCGCTGGCTGGCCGACATCGCCCGCGACTGGGGCGTCAGCGAGCCCGCGGCCGTCGCGCGGCTGCAGCCGGGCGGGGCCTGCTATTTCCAGATGCACGATGACGACGTCGACCGCATCCTGACCCACCCGCTGGCCATGATCGGCTCCGACGGACTGCCGCACGACCGCTTCCCGCACCCGCGACTTTGGGGCGCATTCCCGCGCGTATGGGCGCACTACGGCCGCGAGCGCGGGCTGCTGACACTGGAACAGGCTGTGCACAAGATGACGGGCCTGACGGCGCAACGCTTCGGGCTGCCGGACCGCGGCGTGCTGCGCGAGGGCGCGGCGGCGGACCTGGTGCTGTTCGACGCCCTGTGCTTCGGCGATCGCGCGGACTACGGCGAACCTTGCGCGCCCGCTGCGGGGCTGACGGCCGTGTGGGTGAATGGCGAACTGGCGCTGGACAACGGCCGGGCGCTGGCCCGCGCAGGCCGCGTGCTCACGCGGCAGGCTCGCGCGGGAAGCTGACCTTCACCGTCAGCCCACGGCCGCCGGGTCCGTCCAGGAGCTCCACGCGCGCGCCGTGCTGGGCCGCCGCGCGCTCGACGATGGTCAGGCCCAGGCCGCTGCCGTGGTAGTCCTGCTGGCCCGCCAGGCGCACGAAGCGCTCGAAGACGCGCTGGCGCAGTTCGGGCGGGATGCCGGGGCCGGCGTCGCTGACCGTCAGCACGACGGCGTCGTCTGCCTCAACCAGCACGACGCTGACCTGGCCGCCGGCGGGCGAGTACTTGATCGCGTTGTCGACGAGGTTGTCCACCAGGCTGCACAGCGACTCGCGGTTCAGCCAAAGCGTCAGCTGCTCGGGCGCCACCAGTTCCAGCTCGATGCGCCGCTTCACGGCCAGGCCGCCGCCCAGCGCGATGCGCTCGCGCACCAGGTCGACGAGGTCGTGGCGGGCCTTGCTGAGGTCCAGCGTGTCGGCGCCCGAGCGGGCCAGGGCAAGCAGCTGGTGCACCGTATGGGTGGCGCGCCGCACACCCAGGCGCAGGCGCTCGCGTGACTCTTCGCGGGCGCGCTGGTCAGCCTGGTCCAGGCCCTCGGCGCCGAGCTGGATGACGGCCAGGGGCGTCTTCAGCTCGTGCGCGGCATCGGCAAGGAACTCATGCTCGCGATCCAGCCGCTGCTGCAGCCGAGCCATCAGCGAGTTGACGGCGTTGACCAGAGGCGCCAGCTCCACGTAGCGCGTGGCCGACAGCGGCGTCAGGTCGTGCGCGGAGCGGGCCGAGATCTGTGCGCCTATGCGCTTGAGCGGCGCGAAGCCGAGGCGGAACAGCAGCCACAGCGGCAGCGCCAGCAGCGGCAGGCCGTACAGCAGCGGCCGCGCGTAATAGCTCAGGCCGGCGAGGCTGAAGTGCCAGTCGCCGGGCCGCTCCTGCCAGCGGCGCACGACCAGCTCACGCGCGTCGTCGCGTACCTCGGTGTAGAGCCAGCGCTCGTCCTCGCCCGGCGCGGACTCCTGCGGCAGCACGCGGTCGCGGCCGCGCAGGTCGGGCAGCTGCTCGGCCAGCACGACATCGCGCCTGAGCACCTGCAGCAGCCGGAAGGGCGTGCGGTGACCCTTGAGCCGCCACTCGCGCGCGCGCATGCCCTCCAGCGCCAGCAGCGCCTGGTCAAGCCGGGTGGCGTCGGCATGGGTGTCGCGGGCGCGCTCCAGCGCCAGTTCGGCCCACAGCCGGTTCTCGGCCTGGCCGTTCCTGACCTGCAACACGCGGATGTCGATGAGCTCGCGCGCGACGAGGAAGAGCCAGCACAGGAACAGCACCGCGAACACGGCGCCCAGGCTGCGCCGGAACAGCGAGCGCGGCGCCGACGCCACCAGGTCGGTCACGCTTCGCGCTCGACCAGATAGCCCACGCCGCGCACCGTGCGGATGTAGCCCTCGCCGATCTTGCGGCGCAGGTTGGAGATGTGCACGTCCAGGCTGCGGCCGTCCATCTGGCAGGGCGCACGGTTCTCCAGCTGGCGGCGCGTGACGACGCGGTCTGGCAGCTTGATGAGGGTGAGCAGGATGGTGAACTCGGTGCGCGACAGCGGCACTCGCTCGGGGCCGCGGCGCACCTCCATGCGCGGCTCGTCCAACACCAGGTCGCGCAGCTGCCATTCAGCGGGCTGGTCGGCGGCGTCTTCACCCTGCGTGCGACGCACCACGGCGCGCAGCCGCGCCAGCAGCTCGGAGCCGGCGAAGGGCTTGACGAGGTAGTCGTCGGCACCGCCGTCCAGGCCGTCCAGCCGGTCCTCGATGGCGTCGCGTGCCGTGATGACCAGCAGCGGCAGCTTGCGGTGGTTGCGGCGCAGCGCGCGCAGCAGCTCCATGCCGTCGCCGTCGGGCAGGCCCAGGTCCATGACGACCGCGTCAAAGCCGCCCTCGGCGATCCACAGCCGCGCGTCGGCGATGCGGCGCAGCCACATCACCTCGTGGTCGGCGTTCTGCAGCAGCGCCTGCAGCGAACGGCCCAGTTCCAGATCGTCTTCGAGCAGACAGATTCGCATGGCACGGATTCTGGGGCCGGCCGCGTTAAGACGGCCTTAACAAGCCATTGAAGCAGCGCATAGGCACCCCGTCGGACAGTCGCGGCCATGATCCGAGTCATCGTCTCCCTGTGCCTGCTGCTGCCTCTGCTGTTGCCCTCGGCCGCGGTGGCCGGTTCGCCCTTCCTGCCCAGCCGCGCGCAGTTCGACGCGCTGTTTCCCGAGCGCATTGCCTTCTACAGCTACGAGGGCTTCGTCGAGGCGGTACGCCAGACGCCCGGCTTCGCCGACTGGGGCGACGAGGTCGGACGCCGCCAGGAGATGGCAGCCTTCCTGGGCCAGATTGCGCACGAGTCCGATGAGCTGCGCGCCCAGCGCGAGTACAAGCGCGAGAACTGGGACAAGTACTGCCGCGACGACGCCCGCCTGCCCTGCGCGCCGGGGCGGCAATACTACGGTCGCGGCCCCATACAGCTGAGCTGGAACTACCAGTACAAGGCCGCGGGCGACTTCCTCGGCATCGACCTCTGGAGCGACCCCGACCGCGTCGCACGCGACTCCACCGTCGCCTGGCGCACGGCCCTCTGGTACTGGATGACGCAGCCCGGCGAATCCGAGCAGCCCGCCCATGCGGCGCTGCGCGGTGGCGCCGGCTTCGGCGCCACGACGCGGGCCATCAACGGCCCGCTGGAGTGCGACAAGCCCGCCGACCCCGACGCCAGGCGCAAGAACGCGCGCCGTGCCGAGTTCTACAGACACGCCAGCCAGCTGTTTGGCGTCCCCCTACTGCACCCACTGGGGTGCTAACTACAACGGAGACAAGCGCATGAAAAACCAGAACACCCTCCCACCCAAGCGCCGGGCCATCGCCGCGGCCGCGCTGCTGGCGCTGGGCTTGCCCGCGCAAGCCCAGCAGGCCGCGCCGGACGGGAACGACAACAAGCTGGACACCGTCGTCGTCACCGGCATACGCGCCAGCATGCAGAAGGCGCTGGAGGCCAAGCGCAACGCTGACGCCATCGTCGACGTCATCACCGCCGAGGACGTGGGCAAGTTCCCGGCTACCAACGTCGCCGAGGCCATCACCACCATCCCCGGCGTGACCATAGACAAGGCCTTCGGCCAGGGCGAGAAGGTCTCCATCCTGGGCACCGACCCGGCGCTGAACCGCACGTTGCTGAACGGCCAGGCCGTGGCCTCGGGCGACTGGTTCTTTTCCGAGCAGCAGGGCCGCACCTTCAACTACACGCTGCTGGCGCCGCAGATCGTCAGCAAGGTCGAGGTCTACAAGTCGCCCGAGGCCTGGCTGGACGAAGGCTCCATCGGCGGCACGGTCAACATCTCCACGCGCAAGCCGCTGGAGCTGAAGGGGCTGACGCTGGCCGCCTCGGTGAGCTACCTCTACAACGACCGCACGAAAAGCGGCAAGCCGACGCTGTCAGGCATGTTCGGCTGGAAGAACGAGGCCAACAGCTTCGGCGTGCTGATGTCGGTGCAGCGTGCCGAGGAGCAGATCCGCCGCGACGGCGTCGAGTCCTACGGCACGGTGTTCGGCCGTGACTACATCAACGGCAAGGGCGGCTCGCCCAACTCCGTCACGACCACCACCACCGACTGGTCGCAGAACCCGCCCGCCACGATGCCGCCGAGCTGCGTCGGCGCCTGCAAGACCACGCTGCTGGCCAATCCGAACGCCATCGCGCCCAACTCCATCAGCGCCCACTACTTCGACCAGACGCGCAAGCGCGACACGCTGTCGCTGGCACTGCAGGCCCGCCCGCTCAAGGAGATGGACGTCGAGTTCAACCTGCTCAAGGTCAAGGCCAACTACGACAACCTGACGCACTCCATGTTCGCCTTCAACGGCAACCCCTGGAATTCGCTGAATGCGCTGACGGGGCTGACAGTCGACGGCGGCGTCATCACCCAGGCCTCCTTCCGCAACGGCCTGACGGTCTACGACTTGATCAACCGCCGCGCCAAGGTCGACACCGACTCCTACGACCTCAAGCTGGGCTGGAAGGAGGACCGCTGGTCCGCCTCGGTTCATGCCGGCTACTCCAAGGCCGCCGGCGGCACCGACCGCCAGGTCTTCGGCGAGTTCCTCGGCAAGGCCAACTACAGCTACGACCTGAGCGGTCCCGTGCCCCAACTGGTCTTCGGCGGCTACCAGACCGCCCCCATCAGCGACATCGCCTCGCACATGGCACCGGCCAAACCGGGCAGCCCGCTGAGCGACCCGAACGGCTTCCGCCTGGACGGCGGCGGCCCGGCCGGCGGCTGGCACACCAACCCGCCCAGCGCCACCAACTGGAGCGCAGGCTGGGGCGGCAACATCGTCGCCAAGCCGACGCGCGACCAGGAGCGCTTCTTCCAGACCGACTTCGCCGTCAAGTTCGACGCGCCCGTCTACCAGGTGCGTTGGGGTTTCAAGCACCGCGAGCACGAGACCGGGCAGACCATGGCCGGGGTTTCTCTGGCCTCGATCAAGGGCTATGGCGACCTGAGTGCGGCGCAGTTCAGCCCGAAGTCGGTGCCGGGCAACTACCTGTCCGGCTTCGGCAACGTCGGCGACCTGAGCAAGCGCTTCATGATCGACGGCTGGGCACTGGCCGACTACATCAACAGCGGCAAGTGGCTGGCGCCATGGCAGACCATGCCCACGCCCAGCACCTTCAGCGACCCGTCCTACGCCTCCAACACCTGGACGGTGAAGGAAAGCATCGACGCCGGCTATGTGCAGGGTGACTTCAGCCATGACAAGCTGCGCGGCAACCTCGGCCTGCGCGTGGTGCAGACCAGCTCCGACAGCATAGGCTGGACCTGCCTGGCCAATGTCAGCCCCTGCCCGGCCGACAAGTACGGCCCGACCAGCGTCAAGAAGTCCTACACCAACGCGTTGCCCAACCTGAACCTGACCTATGACCTGAGCGACACGCTGGTGCTGCGCGGCTCGGTGGCCAAGGTCATGTCGCGCCCCAACTACGGCGACATGTCCAGCTATCTGTGGATAGGCGACGCGACGCTGACCGGCGGCGGCGGCAACCCCAACCTCGCCCCCTACAAGTCCACCAACCTGGACTTCTCGGCCGAGTGGTATTTCGCGAAGAACGCCATCCTGGCCGGCACTGTCTTCCACAAGCGGGTCAACGACTATGTACTGGTGACGACGCAGAAGGAGATCCATTACAACCAGAACCAGCAGAAGGACACCGAGTACGACGTCTCGCGGCCCAACAACGCCGGCAGCGCCACCATCCAGGGCGCGTCGCTGGCCTTCCAGGCCAACGTCGGCTGGGGCCTGGGCCTGCTGACCAACTACACCTATGCCGACGCCAAGGCCGCGGCCGGCTCCCGCCTGCCGTTCAACTCCAAGCACCAGATCACGTTCAGCCCTTACTTCGAGAACGACCGCTGGAGCGCGCGCACAACGTACTCATGGCGGTCCAAGTACTACACCCAGGCCGACCGCGGCAACTTCCTCGTCACCGACGGCCAGAAGTCGCTGGACGCCAGCATCAACCTCAAGCTGACGGGCCAGCTGACGCTGGGCCTGGACGGCATGAACCTGCTGGACAGCGAATACCGCTCCTACGCCGACGTGCCGGGCGTGGCCAACACCGAGAAGCTGACCCGCGGCATCTACCGTACGGGCCGGCGCTACATGGCCTCGCTGCGCTACACCTACTGATGTCGACGGCCGCCCGTTGATCTCTCCTCGTGGTGGCAGTCTCCTGCCTCCTGTTGGGCGGCCCGTGCGGGCCGCCCTTTTTTGCTGGGCGCCCGCCGTGCCAGCGCGCCCCGGGTCTAGCCGACGACCGACTGCAGCGTCGAGTTGCGCAACCAGTCGTCGGCCACGACGACGCGGTTGCGGCCCTTCTGCTTGGCCTGGTAGAGGGCCTTGTCGGCCAGGTGCATCAGCGTCTCCGGCGTGTCGCCGCGCGCCGCCTCGGCGACGCCGGCAGACAGCGTCACGCGCAGCGGCTGGCCACCGTCGCCACGCAACTCCAGCGCCTCGACGGCCAGGCGAACCTGCTCGGCCAGATGCCGGGCGCCGACCGCGCCGGTGGCCGGCAGCACCAGGCCGAACTCCTCGCCGCCCAGGCGGCCGAACACGTCCGAGCCGCGCAGCCGCGCCCGCGCGCAGGCCGCGACGGCCTTCAGCACCTGGTCGCCCATGGCATGGCCATGGCGATCGTTGACGCGCTTGAAATGGTCCAGGTCCAGCATGACGAAACCGACCGGCTGCCCCTCGCGCCGGCCGCGTTCCATCGCATGGGCCAGCAGCGACACCGTCGTGCTGTGGTTCATGGCGCCGGTCAGCCCGTCGACGCTGGCCAGCTTGCGCATCTGGCTGGCCATGCGCTCGAAATGAGCCAGCACGAAGGCAAAGCCCGCCGCCAGCACGGCGAGGAAGGCCAGCAGGAAGACGTCGCGGCTGCCGTCCTGCCAGGCCGCGGCCTCGGCCGGCGGCGCGCCCAGCCAGCGGGCGGCCAGGCCCGCGCGCAGCCACAGCAGGAGACTGGCCAGCAGCAGCAGCAGCGCGACGGCACGGAAGCTCAACTCGCCACGCCAGCCCAGGCGCATCGCGGCGAGGGTGGCCGGCAGCAGCAGCACGCCCATCGCCACCGACATCGCGCCGGCGCGCACCGGCGTCGGCACGTCCAGCACGGCCGGCACCACCAGGGCCGCGGCCAGCAGCAGCCCATGGTGCCAGACCGGTGGCTCGCGGTTCAGAAGATGGCGCGACACCGCCGCAGCCAGCGCGGCCAGCCCCGCCATCAGCAGCCAGTTGCCGCCCAGCAGCACCAGCCAGCCAGGCAGCCAGGGTCGCAGGCCGAACAGCGCGAAGCCGAGGCAGAAGGCCAGGCCGGCCAAGCTCAGGCGCCTGAGCTCGCTGCGGCCCAGCGCGCCGCAGCCGGCCATCCAGAGCTGCAGCGTCAGCAAGCCGAAGCCGGCCGCCAGCATCAGCACCAGAGTGGGCACGTGTAGCGTCATGCGCGACAGGCAGCTTGTCGTAGTCGAGTCCTGGTGCAGTGTAGGCAGGCCCCACGGCACGTGGCGCCAGGGTCTGCGCCGATGGCGGGCCTCGGCGCGCACGGCTTCAATGCCGGGGCGATCGCCGCCCCGATCCCAGCCGCCATGGCCTGCCCTTTGGACCCGCATGCCGCCCTCGCCTCCCACATGAAACGCCGCCACCTGCTGAGCCTGCCTGTCGCCGCCCTGATGCCCGCCGCTGCCGCCACGACCTCGCCACGCTTCCTGCATGTAGGCAGTTATGCCCCGCTGGGCCAGGGCCTCTACAGCTTTGGCATCGCACCGGACGGCGGCCTGACGTCGCTGGGCCTGACGGCCAATGCCCACAGCCCCAGCTGGCTGGTTGCCCAGGGCCGGCGCGTCTACGCCGCCGAGGAGGGCGCCGACCAGGTGGCCGTCTACGCCCAGGACGAGGCCGGCGGCCTGCAACTGCAGCAGCGCCTGGCAAGCGGCGGCCAGGGACCCGTCCACCTCGCGCTGGGCGCCGGACGCGCCTGGGTGGCCCACTACGGCGACGCCCGCTTCGCCGCGCTGCCGCTGGGGGCCGATGGCCGGCTGGGCCCGGCCGAGAGCTGGACCGCCTGCTCCGGCGCCGACTGCCGCCCCGGACCCGTGCGGGCGCAATACGGCCCGTCCGGCAGCAATGCCATCAGCGGCCACGACGCGCCGCATGCCCACATGGTCCAGCCCAGCGTCGACGGCCGCTGGCTGCTGGGCACCGACCTGGGCCGCGACCGCCTGCTCGTCTGGCCGCTGACGCCCGGCACGCCGCAGGGCCCGGCGCTGGAACTGGCCCTGAGCCCTGGCTCGGGCCCACGACACTTCGTCTGCCACGCCGACGACCCGCGCTGGGTCTATGTGCTGCAGGAGGAGTCGTCCACGCTGTCCACCGTCGAGCTCACGCCCGCCGGGCCGCTCCTGCGCGGCGAGATTTCCGTGCTGCCGGCCGGCTTCGCCGGCACCAGCTACGCGTCCGACCTGCTGCTCGCATCCGGAGGCCGGCATCTCTACGCGCTGAACCGCCTGCACGACAGCCTGGCAGTGCTGTCCCTGGCCCGGCCCGCCGCGCCGCGCCTGCTGGACCACCACTGGGTGCATGGCAGCTACCCGCGCAGCGCCTGCCGCGCCGGCCCCCACCTCTATGTCTGCAACCAGCGCAGCGACCAGCTCAGCCACTTCGACCTGAGCCGCCCCGAGCGCCCGCGCTTCACAGGGCGGCAGACCGCCGTTCCAGCCCCCGCCAGCGCCTGTTCGCTCTAGACTGGGCTGATGAAGCACGCTGCCCTCGTCCTGCTGCTCGCCGCCAGCGCGCTGGCCCGGGCCGAGCCCATAGGCTCGGTCGACACCGCCTTCAAGCTCATCGGCCCCGATCACAAGATCGTCGTGGACGCCTATGACGACCCCAAGGTGAGCGGCGTCGCCTGCTATGTGTCGCGCGCCAAGACCGGCGGCATCAAGGGTGCCATCGGCCTGGCCGAGGACAAGTCCGAGGCTTCCATCGCCTGCCGTCAGGTCGGGCCCATCGCGATAGCGCAGCCGCTGCCGCGCCAGGAGGAGGTCTTCAACGAGCGCATCTCCCTGGTTTTCAAGCGGCTGCGCATCGTCCGCATGGTGGACGTGCAGCGCAACACGCTGGTCTACCTGACCTACTCCGACCGCCTCATCGACGGCTCGCCGCAGAACAGCGTGACCGCCGTGCCGGTGCCGCGCGAGACCGCCATCCCGGTCAAAAAATGAGTTTCACGGAAGCCCTGTTCGCGCTGATGCCCATGCAGGCGCTGGCCGCGGCGCTGGTGCTCGTCACCCTGATTGGCTGGCGCGGCGCGAACGCCGGCGGGCGCTGGGCCCAGGTCGGCATGGTGGCCGTGGCCCTGGGCCTGGCTCTGGCAAGCCCGGCGCTGAGCGGACACCCCACCGCGCTGCACGGCCTGCACAGCGCGGGCGTGGCGGCCCTGAGCGTCGGGCTGTCGGCGCTGTGGTGGGCCCTGGGCCTGTGGCTGACGCCTCGGCCCGGACGCTGGGCGATGGCGGCAGCGCCGCTGCTGCTGGGCATCGGCCATGCGCTGCTGCAGGGCGACCAGGAAGGCGCGCAGACGCTGATCGACCTCATCCTCGGCGCCCAGCTCGCCTGGCTGGGCGTGGCGCTGACCCTGCCCAGCCGCAACACCTTGCTGCAAGGCCTGAACAGCCGACGCTGGCGCCTGCTGGGCCTGGCCGCCGTGCTGCCGCTGCTGGCCGCCATGCTGTGCCGCGCCATCAGCACTCAACTGGGCGAGGCAGCGGCCTGGCCCCAGCTGCTGCTGGGCCTGGCCGGCCAGCTCGCGCTGCTGCTGACCCTGCCCATGCTGCTGCTGGCGTGGCGCGGCCAGATCGAGGCCGAGCTCGCCAGCCTGACCCACACCGACAGCCTGACCGGCCTGACCGACGGCGACGCCTTCGTCAGGCGCTCGGTGGAACTGATCTCCATGGCGCGCCGCTACGACGAGCCGCTGGCCCTCGTCGTGCTGAACCTCGACGACTTCGAGACGCTGCAGGCCGAACGCGAGCTGGACTTCGCCGGCCACGCGCTGGCGCTGTTCGCCAGCTGTGTGCAGGCCCAGATGCGGCTGGGCGACCTGGCCGGGCGCCTGGCCGACGACTGCTTCGGCGTGCTGATGGCGCGCAGCCTGCCCGAAGGCCCTCAGGCCCTGGACCAGCGCCTGCGCGCCGCGCTGGCCGAGCGCGCACCTGCGGAGCTGGGCGTCAAGCTGTCGTTCAGCGCCGGCTGGGCCCGGCTGCGCCCGGGCGACCGCGGCCTGGCCGACATGCAGCGCCGTGCCGAGACAGCGCTCTACGAGGCGCAGCGCGCCGGCCGTGGCCAGCTGAGAGCCGAACCGGGAGTCGCAGATTGAACGCCGCGCCGGACAACCTCGTCGACGACTGGGTGGGGCACAACCTGCTGAGCAGCGACCCGGCCCTGCTCGCCGCGCTGCGCAAGGCCGCGCCCCAGGCCGTCGAGCCCCTGACGCGCTACGGGGCCGAGCTCGGCAGCGCCGAGACCGCCCAGCTCGCGCGCGACGCCAACCGCAGCGGCCCGGTGCTGCGCCAGCTCGACGCCCGCGGCCGGCGCGTCGACCTCGTCGACTTCCACCCGGCCTGGCATGCGCTGCTGGCCATGTACCGCCGCCAGGGACTGGTGGCCGACGTGTTCGCCAGCGACACGCCGGGCCGCTGGGCCGCGTTCGCGGCCGGCTGCTACCTGCACGGCCAGGTGGAGGCCGGCTCGCTGTGCCCGGCGACGATGACACAGGCCGCCATTCCTGTGCTGGCGAAGCAGCCCGAGCTGTTCGCGCCGCTGCGCGACAAGCTCTTCAGCCGCGAGCATGACCCGCTGGACCGCCCCATGACGGAGAAGCCGTCCCTCTGGGTGGGCATGGGTATGACCGAGAAACAAGGTGGTTCCGACCTGCGCCGCGTGGCGACCGAAGCCGTCGAGCAGGCGGACGGCAGCTACGCCATCAGCGGCCACAAATGGTTCTTCTCGGCGCCCACGAGCGACGCCCATCTGGTGCTCGCGCGCACCGGGGCCGGCCCGACCTGCTTCTGGCTGCCGCGCTACACGCCCGACGGTGCGCGCAACACCATCCAGGTGCTTCGACTGAAGGACAAGCTCGGCAACCGCAGCAATGCCAGCAGCGAGGTCGAGTTCCATGGCGCCTGGGCACGGCGCCTGGGCGACGAGGGCCGCGGCATCCCGACGCTGATCGAGATGGCCGGCTACACGCGCCTGAACTGCGTCATCGGCAGCGCGGCGCTGCTGCGCGCCGGCCTCGTGCAGGCCTTGCACAACGCGCGCGAGCGCCAGGCCTTCGGCCGGGTCCTCGCAGAACAGCCGCTGATGCAGACCGTGCTGGCCGACCTGGCCCTTGAGAGCGAGGCCGCGATGCGTCTGATGCTGCGCCTGGCCCAGGGCTTCGAGCAGGGCGAGCCGGCCTGGCAGCGGCTGATGACGCCGGCCGCCAAGCTGTGGGTCTGCAAGCGCGCCGTCGAGTGCAGCGGCGAAGCCATGGAGCTGCTCGGCGGCAATGGCTACGTGGAGGACGGCGTGCTCGCGCGGCTGTACCGCGAGGCACCGGTCAACTCCATCTGGGAGGGTTCGGGCAACGTGATGGCGCTGGACGTGCTGCGTGCCGTGGCCCGCGAGCCCGATGTGGCGCTGGCGCTGCTCGACGAGTTCGACGCCAGCGTGGACGCCCCGGTGCGGGCCGAGGCCCAGGCGCTGCGCCGCCTGCTGACCGGCGACCCCGCCGCGCTGGAGGCCCGGGCCCGCCGCGTCGCCCAAGGCCTGGTGCTGTGCGCCCAGGGCTTGCTGATGCGCGAGCAGTCGTCCACCGCCGCTGCCGATGCCTTCGTCGCGACGCGCTTCGGCGGCGACGGCCGCCTGGTCGGCACGCAGGCAGTGCCGGGCGCGGCGGCCCTGCTGGACGCGGCACTCGCAAGCTAGGGTGCCGGGTCACCCAGGTACTTGTTGAGGACGCGCGCCAGCGTGCCATCCCTCTCCATGGCCGCGCTGACCTCGCGATAGCGCTGCACCAGCGCCGCATCGACGGAGCGCTTGCTGAGCATGATCTGCACAGGCTCATGCGGCACGGCGACGGGTGTCGCCACGACGCGCCCCACCAGACCGAGCTCGCGCAGCTCCCAGCGCGCAGTCGTCTCGCTGGCGATCACGCCATCGATGCGGCCGATGTCCAGCATCTGCCACAGACTGCGGCGCGCCGAGACCTGGGTCAGCGCGGCACGGAAGGCCTCGTTGCCGAGCAGCTCCGCATAGTCGGGGCCGTAGACGACGCCGATCTGCACGCCCAGCTTCAGGCCGGGTCGCCAGGCCTCCTGCAGACGCGTCGCGGCGCCGAACTCGTTCTCCCGGCCGGCGCGCACGAAGAGCCGGTTGGACAGGGCGATGTGCTGCGGCACCCAATGGGCATAGGACTCGCGCTCGGGCCGGCGCAAGGCGCCGGGCAACATGTCGAGGCGGCCGGCCTGCAGCTCTACGAGGGCGCGCGCCCAGGGCAGCTCGACCCAGACCGCCCGGCAGCCCAGACGCTGCAACGCCTGCTCGATCAGATCGACCTGCAGGCCGACGACGTGGCCGGCCGCGTCGCGCATCGTGTACGGCGGGTCGGGGTTCCAGCGCACCCGCAGCTCGCAGGCTTGCAACGGCAGGACGGTGAACGCCAGACAGGCCAGGCCCAGGCGCAGCAGTGAGCGGAGTGTAGACACCCCCGCATTCTGGGCGAGACGCGCGCTTGTCGGCGCTCTCCGACACGCCGCAGCGTTACAAGCCGATATCTGGCAACAGGGGCCGACGCCAAGCTGTCGCTCACAACCGGAGCCGCCCATGATTCCCGACGCCCCGCCGCAAGACCCCATGGCCGAAACCCGCCCGCGCCCCGTCTGGTCGCTGCTGACGCGCTTGTGGTCGCCCGCCGCGGCCGCGGGCGAGGCCGAACTGGGCTATGAATCCGCCCTGCCCTGGACGCTGGGCGAACCCGCCCCGACGGACGGCAACGAGACCCGCTACTGAATCAGCCCGTTCTTCAGGGCGTAATAGGTCAGGTCGCTGTTGGTCTGCAGCTTGAGCTTCTCCAGCACGCGCGTGCGGTAGGTGCTGACGGTCTTCACGCTCAGGAACAGCGCTTCGGCGATATGCCCCACGGTCTCGCCCTTGGCCAGGCGCAGGAAGACCTGGAACTCGCGCTCTGACAGCGCCTCATGCAGCGGCTTGTCGGCCGCCGCCGCGCCCGGGCCGCCAGCGACGCTGTCCGCCAGCTGCTCGGCCACGGCCGGGCTGATGTAGCGCCGGCCACGCGACACGAGGCGGATGGCGTTGGCGATCTCCTCGGGATCGCATTCCTTGTTCAGGTAGCCGCTAGCGCCCTGGCGCAACAGCGTCGTCGCGTAATGCGCCTCGGGAAAGCCGCTGAGGATGAGCACTGGCAGCTCGGGGAAGCGCGCCTTGATGGCCGCCAGCGCGTCCACGCCGCTCTGGTCTGGCATGGAGATGTCCAGCAGCAGCACGTCGACCTCGCCGCCGCGCGCCATCTCGAGGGCATCGTGGCCGCTGGAGCCTTCGCCGGTGACACGCAGGTCGACGTGGTCGGACAGGTACTGGCGCAGGCCGGTGCGCACGATGGCGTGGTCGTCGACGATGCCGATTCGGATCATGGTGGTAACAGGGTGCGGGACTGCCGCCAGCGTAGCAGTCCGGCGCGCCGGCCGCGAGAGCTCCCGTCCTACAGCGGCGCCGGCCAAGTCCGACAGGGGGCTGCGCCGAGGGACTATGCCCGCAGGTCTGGCCGGGCGCGATAGTGACTCCAGCGACTCCCGGAGTCGCCCACCACAGGAGATTCCAATGCTCAACAAATCCATCCTGACCCTCGCCTGTGCCGCTGCCCTGGCGGCCACACTGGCCGCCACCAGCGGCTGCGCCGTCACCCGCAGCCAGGAAACCGTGGGCGCCTATGTCGACGACACGGCGCTGACCACGCGCGTCAAGGCCAAGTTCGCCGCCGACCCCACCGTCAGCGCCATGGCCATCAGCGTCGAGACGCTGAAGGGCACGGTGCAGCTGTCCGGCTTCGCGAAGTCCTATGAGGAGAAGTCCATCGCCGAGAAGCTGGCCCGCGAGACTTCGGGCGTCGTGGCCGTGCGCAACGACATCGCCGTGCGACAAGGCTCCTAGGAGAAGTCCTACAGCGTGATGCGTTGCCGGCACCACCGGCCCGAGGCCGAAGCAGTCCATACTTCAGCCCTCATCCTCCCCCACCGCAGCCGTCGGGCCATGCCAGCACTCAAAGCCTTCATCGTCGAAGACAGTCCGGTGATTCTTGAGAACCTCATCGCGACGCTGGAGGAGCTGGCCCAGGTGGAGGTGGTCGGGTCGGTGGCCGACGAGGCCGGCGCCGTGCGCTGGATGAAGCGCGACCCGGGCGCCAATGCCGACCTCTTCATCGTCGACGTCTTCCTGCGCTCCGGCACCGGCCTGGGCGTGCTGCAGGCCGCCCAGCAGCTCGGCGTGCGGGCCCGCCGCGTCGTGCTGACCAACTACGCCACCGAGGAGATGCGCCGCCGCTGCGCCAGCCTGGGCGCGGAGCGCGTCTTCGACAAGAGCCACGAGCTCGACGACCTCATCAGCTACTGTGCCGAACTGGCCGACCCGGCAGCTGCGGCCAACTGAGCGGCTGCGCGTGCTGCGCCATCTCGACCCCTGGCTGGAAGGCGCCAGCCGCAACCGCGGTCTGGCCATCGGCCTCGCGGCACTGGCTGCCGCGGCCGTCATGGGCGTCAGCGAGGCCGCCTTCCGCGGCGCCGACGAGGCGCTGAAGGTATCCCAGGCCCGCCACATCGCGCGCAACGACGGCCTGCGCCTGCGCGAGCTGCTGACCGACGCGGAGACCGCCCAGCGCGGCTACCTGCTGACTGGCCGCGAGGACTACCTCGGTCCCATCCAGCTCGCCGAGCGCGAGCTGCCCAGCGTGCTGGCCCGGCTGCGCGGCCAGTACGCCAGTTCCGAATGGGAAGCCCTGGTAGCCGACGCCAGCCGGCGCGCACGGGAGAAGCTCTCGGAGCTGCAACTGGTCGTCAAGCTCTACCGCGAGGGACAGGAGACCGCCTGGCGCGGCCTGGTCGAGTCCGACATCGGCCGCGAGAAGATGCAAGCGGTGCGCGACGCCGTCGCCCAGCTCGACCAGCACGAGCTGGTGCAGATCGCCAGCGAGCGCGACGCCGTCTTCCGCTCCCTGACCTATGGCCGCATCGGCACGCATGGCCTGACCCTGCTCAGCCTGTTCGGCCTGGCCGTCTTCCTGCGCCGCAACGAGGCCTTGCACCGCGCCCGCCGCGAGCATGCCCAGGAACTGGCGCTGGAGCGCGACCGGCTGGACGGCGAGGTGGCGCGCCGAACCGCGGAGCTGACCGAACTGGCCCGCCACCTGCAGACCGTGCGCGAGGACGAGCGCGCCCACCTTGCCCGCGAGTTGCACGACGAGCTCGGGGCGCTGCTGACGGCGGCCAAGCTCGACGTCGCGCGCATCCGCCGCATGACTCGCACCCACGCGCCCGAGATCGATGAGCGCCTCAAGCACATGAGCGAGCTGCTGGATCAGGGCATCGCGCTGAAGCGCCGCATCATCGAGGACCTGCGCCCCTCAGCCCTGTCCAACCTGGGCCTCGTCCCGGCGCTGGAGATCCTGACGCAGGAGTTCGCCCAGCGCTCCGCCCTGCAGCTCAGCCTGGAGCTGGCCGACGCGCCCACCAACGAGGCCAGCCGCCTGGCGCTGTACCGCCTCGTGCAGGAGGCGCTGACCAATGTGCTGCGCCACGCCAAGGCCAGACATGTGCGGGTGTCGCTGAGTGTGGCCGACGACTGGCTTCAGCTGCAGATCCGCGACGACGGCCAGGGCTTCAACCCCGAGGCCGTGGGAGCAGGCCACCATGGCCTGCTGGGCATGCGCTATCGCATCGAGAGCCTGGGCGGCACGCTGCAGCTGTTGTCCGCCGCGGGCCGCGGCACGCTGGTACTGGCGCGCCTGCCACGGACGGAACCCGAGCCCGAGCCCGAGCCGCCCCCGGCCACGGTGCCCGGCGACCTGGGCGGGCCCATACGCTCCTGACACCCCTCCCGTCGTCCTACAGGCCAAGCCTGCGCAGGCCGACAAGCCGCGGCCCGCCTGCCGTCCAGACTTGAAGCAGCGCGTCACGGACCGATCCAAGGAGAGCCATGCAGTTCCCGAAATCCTCGCATGCCGAAGGCTGGCATGAGCAACTGGCCGACCTCCCCCTCGGCGCGCGCGATACCGACTCGGTCTCCCCGCCCCTGCGCAGCCGGCGCTTGCATGCGCTGGCCATCGTTGCCGTC
Source organism: Roseateles sp. (assembly GCF_019237615.1). Taxonomy (GTDB): domain Bacteria; phylum Pseudomonadota; class Gammaproteobacteria; order Burkholderiales; family Burkholderiaceae_C; genus Pelomonas. The sequence goes on from NZ_JAFAGT010000053.1 coordinate 28,159, forward strand.
GCGACACTGGGCGCGAGCGCCGGGCTCAACCTCGTCGACGACCCGCGGCCGCTGGACGTGCAGCTGAGCGCCGCCATGGACCACGCCGGAGAAACGCTGCAGCAATGGCAGGCCCAGCTGTCGCGCGGCCTGCAGGTGTCGCTGCGCGCCGTGGCGGACACCCGCGAACCGCCCGCCGCCGAGTCCACCGTGGTGGCCCAGGCCCCCGCCGCATCGCAGCCGGTCGCCGACGAACACTAGACCGGCAACGCCTCCTCGAGCCCGGCCAGGACCTCGGCCAGAGGCTGCGGCCGGTGCAGCAAGAAGCCCTGCACCTCGTCCACGCCCAGGCGCGCCAGCTCCTGCAGCACCTCGGCGGTCTCCACGCATTCGGCAACGGTCGCCAAGCCCAGGGTCCGGGCTGCGTCGACGAAGCTGCGCACGGCCACCTGGTCCAGCGGGTTGCTCATCAGGGCCCGCACGAACTGGCCGTCGATCTTCAGCAGGTCCACCGGCAGCACCTTCAGGTGGCTGAAGGACGAGACACCGGCGCCGAAGTCGTCCAGCGCGATGCGCGCGCCCAGCGCCCGCATCTGCTGGATGAAGCTCGCGGCCTCGTCCAGCCGCGTGATGACGGCCGTCTCGGTGATCTCAAGGCACAGCGCCGCCGCGCGGGCCGGGCCGAGCGCGGTCAGCAGCGCCCGCGCCTCCTGGTGGTAGGCCACGTCCCGCAGCGTCAGCGCCGACACGTTGATGGACAGCGCCGTGATCCGCGGCGCGCCGGCGCGCTGCAGCAGCTCGACGGCCTGACCCAACACCCAGCGGTCCAGCCGCGGCGCAAGGTGAAAGCGCTCGGCCGCCGGCATGAAGGCGCCCGGCAACACGCGGGTGCCGTCGCGCTCGCGCAGGCGCAGCAACAGCTCGCCGCGCAGCCGGCCGTCATCCTCGCCCTGGGCCGGCAGCACGCGTTGCAGGTCCAGCTCGAAGCGCTCCTCGTCCAGCGCCTGCTGCAGCCGCGTAGCCCAGCGCTGCTCGGCCTGGTGGGCGCGTAGCGCGGCGTCGTCGGGCGCCCATAACTGCACGCGGTTGCGCCCCTGCTCCTTGGCGGTCATGCAGCAGGCATCGGCCTCACGCAGCGCCGTGTCGGCATCGGGCCAGCGCGCATCCAGCGGTGCAACGCCTATGCTGGTGCCGATGCGAAAGCGCTGCTCACCATGCACATAGCGGTACTGGTCCATCGCATCGCAGAGCTTCTGTGCGACATGGCGCGCCTCGTCCAGGGAGCAGTTCTCCAGGATGGCCGCGAACTCGTCGCCGCCCAGGCGGGCCACCGTGTCGCGGCCGCGCACGCCGGCCTCCAGCCGCCGCGCCACCTCGCGCAGCACCTCGTCGCCGGCGGCATGGCCGCAGTGGTCGTTGACGAGCTTGAAGCGGTCCAGGTCGAAGGCCAGCAGGGCGTGCCGGCTGCCGTCGCGCCGGGCGCGCTCCAGCGTGCGCGCCAGGCGCTGGCCGAACTCGGCGCGATTGACGAGGCCGGTCAGGCCGTCGTGGCTGGCGCGCCAGCGGATCTCGTCGAACTGGCGGCGCTGCTGTGTGACGTCGCGGAAGACCAGCACGGCGCCCAGCACGCGCCCCTCGCCGTTGCGTATCGGCGCCACCGAGTCGTCCACCGCGCGCAGCGCGCCGTCGCGCCCCTGCAGCATGGCGCCGGCGGGCAGGCGCGTCGGCCGGCCGCTCGCGAGGCAGCGCTGCACCGGGTCGCCCAGCGGCTCGCGGCCCTCCTCACCCTGGGCCACGAAGACCTCGCCGGCCGGCCGGCCCCGCGCCTCGGCGGCCGACCAGCCCGTCAGTCGCTGGGCCACCGGATTGAGCCAGGTGACGCGCCCCAGCGCATCGGTGGTCAGCACAGCGTCGGCAATGGACTGCAGCGTCACCTCCAGCAGCTCATGCTGCTCCTCCAGCTGTTGCTGCAGCCGCCGCGCCTCGCTGACGTCCCAGCACACGCCCGACAGGCGCAGCGGCCGGCCGGCGGCGTCGCGCAGCACGCGGCCGGAGCCGCGCAGCACGTGAACGCTGCCGTCGGGCCAGCGGACCCGCCATTCGCCCTCCAGCTGCGGGCCGCCGCGCAGCGCGGTGCGCACCGCCCGGATGGCCGCGCCGCGGTCCTGCGCATGCAGGCGCCGGCGCCAGCCCGCCAGGCTGAGCTGCTGACCATGCGCCGTCTCGCCGTGCAGCCGCCACATCGCGTCGTCCCAGGCCAGCCGGCCCAGGTTCAGGTCCAGGTCCCAGACACCGATGCCGCCGCTGTGCGTGGCCAGGTCCAGGCGCTCCAGCGTGCGCTCCAGCTCGGCGCGCACCTCGGCCGGTTCGCTGACGTCCAGCATGACGACGCCGACGCGACGGCCGCTGCCGTCGTCTTCGTCGGGCCGGCCGACAACGCGCAGCACGCGTCGCAGCGGCGCCTGCGGCTCGCAGGGAAGCTCCACGTCCCAGCCCCGCCCCTCGCTCGCGGCGCATCGCAGCGCGGCATCCAGCATGGCGGCGCCATCAGGGCCGAAGCGCTGCAGCAGGACCTCCAGCGTCGGCACCCGGCCGACCGGCAGGCTCAGCAGTTCGCAGGCGGAATCCGACAGCGTCAGCTGCTCGGTGTCGGCCTGCCATTCCCAGGCGCCAACGCCGGCCAGCCGGCTGCAGCGCTCCAGGAAGCGCGCGTTCTGCGCCAGCGCCAATTCGGCGGCCGACAACGCGGTGGATTCGCTCATCAATGCTTGCTCCGTCGCCAGGACGGGCAAGCTTCAGACCCGCGGCGGCGGCGATGCGTCGGCAGGCCGGGCGCCCACATGTAGGACAAGGCCGCGTTCGAGCACACCGGCCGCCTGTCCTACAAGCCCGGCGCCCCCGCACTGACAACGACGCCGCCCGCGGCCGCGTTCCACTGGAGGCAGCGGCCACGCCGCGCCCCTTGCAGGAGAACCAGATGAACACCCGCCGCAACACTTTCAACCGCTGGCTCGCCCCCGCCCTCGCCGGCCTGGCCGCGCTGGCCACCCTGCCGGCGGCGCGCGCGGCCGACGTGGGCGTCTCCATCGGCTTCAGCCAGCCGGGCATCTACGGCCGGGTCGACATCGGCCGCTATCCGGCGCCGGTGCTGATCGCGCCGCAGCCGGTCATCATCGGCCGCCCGGTCTACCGCGCCGAGCCGGTCTACCTGTGGGTGCCGCCCCAGGAGCGCCGAGACTGGCGCCACAGCTGCTACCGCTATGGCGCCTGCGGAGCGCCTGTCTATTTCGTAGAAGACGGCTGGTATCGCCAGAACGTCATCGTCCACCGCGAGCGCCGCGGTCATGAGCATCGCCGCGACGAATGGCGCGACCATGACCGCGGCCGCGGCCATGGGCACGATCGCGACTGACGCTCCCGTCCGTCAGCGGCGCGGCAGCGGATAGCTCGCCAGGCCGGCGTAGCCCTTCTTGGACACGGCCTGCACGCCGAACACGACGTTGTCCTTGGACACCGGCAGCGTCACGCGCGTGACCTTGCCCACGTCCCTGGACTGCTGCCAGGCGGCTGCATCGGTGTCGCGCCAGACGACGCGGTAGCCGGCCACCTCGGGGTCGTCGCTGGCCTGCCATTCCAGCGTCGAGTCGTTGGTCAGCTCGCGCGCGTCCAGCCTCACACCCTTGAGCGGCGCCGGCGCCCAGGCCAGAGTCGCCAGGCCGGCGAGGTTGGCACGTGCCACGTCGGCCACATAACCGAAGTCGACGAACTCTGGCAGGTCACCGTAGACGACGCCGTTCTCCGTCCGCGGGTTCTGGTGCTGGTGGGCGAAGTTCTCGAAGGGCTCGCTGATGCGCACGGCGGCGTAGCCGCGCTCCAGGAAGGGGATGTGGTCGCCGCCGCGCAGGTAGCGGTCGCGGCGCTGGATGAGCTGCACCGTGAAGCCGGGCATGGCGGCCTCGGCCGCGACCTTCAGGTGCCGACCCAACTGGTGGGTCGGCAGGTCCTCGCTGCCCCCGGCCTGCAGCAACGGCAGCAGTTCGGCCTGCATCGCGGCGGCGGACCGCGCATCGGCCTCGCCGGCCGGGCGGTTGGCGTTGGCGGCGCTCAGCAGGCGCACCAGCGGGTCCAGGCCGTCGGCGAACAGGCGCAGGCGCTTGGGGTCGTACTGCCCGGCGTCGCCGCGCGAGCTGCCGACGATGTCGTTGGTGATCATGGCCTCGACGTTGGTGCCGGCGGCGCGCGCCTCGCGCGCCCATTGCGCGGCGCCCAACAGGCCCTGCTCCTCGCCGGGCACGGCCATGAAGACCAGCGTGGCGTCGAACTGGCGCCCGGCCATCACGCAGGCCAGCTCCATGACGGCAGCGGTGCCAGAAGCGTCATCGTTGGCGCCGGGCGCCTCGCCCAGGGAGTCCATCACGTCGCTGTTGCGTGAGTCGTAGTGGCCGCTGACGACCAGCACACGGCTCTTGGAAGCGCCACGGCCCGGCAGCGTCGCGACCACGTTGACCAACTCGGTCGGCTGGCTGACGCGGTTGCCGGGCGGCTCGATGAAGCTCTGTTCCTCGACCTGCAGCCGCCCGCCGGCAGCTTTGGCGCAGGCAGACAGCTCCGACGTGATCCAGCGCCGTGCGGCACCGATGCCACGCGTATCGGAGCCGATGTCGGACAGCGTGTGCCGCGTGCCGAAGCCCACCAGCTTGCGGATGCGCGCCTCGATGCGCGCCGGACTGACCTCGGCCAGCATGGCCTTCAGCTCGTCGGCCGGGTTGGTCTGGGCCTGCGCCGTGGCAGCGAGCAGGGCGAGGGTGAGGGCGGTCAGTTGGGCGTGCATGCAAATGATTCTGCCCTTGCCGGCTCCACCGGGTTCTTCTACGCTGGCCCCACCACCGAGGAGGGCTGCCATGAACGAAGGCCTGGATTCACGTGTGAGAGCGATCCGCACGGTCGCGCTGGTCGGGCCGGCCGCGGCCGGCAAGACGCTGCTGCTGGATGCGCTGCTGGCGCATGCCGGCGCCATCCCGCAGGCCGGCAGCATCGAGCGCGGCAGCACGGTCAGCGACCATGACCCGCTGGAGAAACGCCTGGGGCATTCGCTGCAGTCCAGCCTCGCCCATTTCACGCATGGCGGCATCCGGGTGCACGCCATCGACACGCCCGGCGCGCCCGACTTCGTCGGCCAGGCCCTGCCGGCGCTGGAGGCGGCGGACACGGCCCTTGTCGTCGTCAATGCGCTCAACGGCGTCGAGCTGATGGCCCAGCGCCTGCTGACGGCCGCCGGCGAGCGCGGGTTGGCGCGACTCATCGTCGTCAACAAGATCGACTGCCCGGACACCGATCTCCCCGGCCTGCTGGCCCAGATCCGCGAGGTCTTCGGCAAGGAATGTCTGCCGCTCAACCTGCCCTGCGACGGCGCCAAGCGCGTCGCAGACTGCTTCTTCTCGGCCTCCGGAGAGGCCGATTTTTCGTCGGTGGCCGACGCCCACCGCGCGCTGGTGGAGCAAGTCGTCGAGGTGGACGCCGCCTTCGTGGACCGCTACCTGACCGACGGCGACGTCGATCCGTGCGAGTTGCACGCGCCGCTCGAGCAGGCGCTGCGCGAGGGGCACCTGATCCCGGTCTGCTTCTGCTCGGCCAGGACGGGCGCCGGCATCGCCGAGCTGCTGTCCGTCATCGAGCTGTTGATGCCCAATCCGGCCGAGGGCAATCCGCCGCCCTTCCTGGAGGGCAAGGGCACGGAGTCCACGCCCTACCCCGCCCGGCCCGACCCGGCCGGCCATGTGCTGGCCCATGTCTTCAAGATCGTGGCCGACCCCTACCTCGGCAGGATGGGCGTCATGCGCGTGCACCAGGGCCGCGTCGCCCGCGGCGGCCTTCTCTTTGTCGGCCATGCGCGCAAGCCCATACGCGTAGGCCACCTCTTCATGCTGCAGGGCGCCAAGCATGTCGACGTCGACGAGGCCCTGCCAGGCGACCTCTGCGCCATCGCCAAGGTGGACGACATCGCCTTCGATGCCGTGCTGCACGACGCACAGGAGGACGAGCACATCCACCTGTTGCCCCTGGACTTCCCGACGCCGGTACACGGCCTGGCCATCGGTCCGGCGCGACGCGGCGACGAGCAAAAGCTCTGGGAGGTGCTGGCCCGCCTGGTCGACGAAGACCCCTGCCTGCGCATCGAGCAGGTCGGCGAGACCCACCAGACCCTGGTCTACGGCCTGGGCGAGCTGCACCTGCGCCTGCTGCTGGAGCGCGTGCGCGAGCTCTACAAGGGCGAGGTCGTCACCGAGCCACCCCGCATCGCCTACCGCGAGACGGTCGCGACGTCGGCCGAGGGCCACTACCGCCACAAGAAGCAAAGCGGCGGAGCCGGCCAGTTCGGCGAGGTCTATCTGCGCATCGAGCCGCTGGAGCGCGGCGCGGGCTTCGAGTTTGTCGACGCCGTCAAGGGCGGCACCATCCCGGGCCAGTTCATGCCCGCCGTCGAGAAGGGCGTGCGCTCGGCGCTGGCCAGCGGCGTCATCGCGGGCTATCCGCTCGTCGACCTGCGCGTCGTCGTCTACGACGGCAAGCACCATTCGGTGGACAGCAAGGAGATCGCCTTCGTCACCGCCGGCCGTCGCGCGCTGATGGCGGCCGTGCGCGAGGCCAGCCCGCTGGTGCTGGAACCCATCGTGCAGGTGGAGATCACGGCGCCCGAGCACAGCATCGGCGACATCACCGGCGACCTCGCCTCGCGGCGCGGCCAGGTCAACGGCACGCGAGCCGCCGTGCCGGGCAGCCTCATCGTGCAGGGGCTGGCACCGCTGGCCGAGCTGGCCAGCTACCAGTCGCGGCTCAACGCGATGACGGCCGGCGAGGGCCGCTACACGCTGCTGCTGTCGCACTACGAGGCGGTGCCGCCCAACACGCAGGCCGGCCTGGTCGGGGCTTACAAGGGCGGCGACGAAACCGACTGAGCCTCCCCGGGGGCGGGGCAACGCTCATTTATCATTGCCGCCCATGCCCAGCGCCCCCCGCGACGTCGCGCAGATCCGTTTGGACAACGCGATGCGGCTGTTCGAAGAGTTCGTCAGCGCCACTGTCAAACATGCCGATGCGGCCACCTTGCGTGGCCTGGAGCGTCGTTTTGCCGAAAGGCTGCAGATCCAGCCAAGCTACTGGAGCCAGATCAAGGGCCGCTCCCGCCAGATCGGCGAACGCCTGGCGCGCCAGTTCGAGCAGCTCTGCCACAAGCCCCCCGGCTGGATGGACCTGGAGCACGGCGCCCTGGCCACTGGGGCTCCGCCTGCCATGGCGGGCGGAGCCGCGGCACCCACGGCGGTCGAGGCGCCGCCCAGTCAGCCGCAGGACGACGACGAGCGCTTCATCATCGGTCTGGTGCTGACCTATTACCGCCGCCATCCGCAGCGCGCCCGCACGCGGCTGCTGGACCTGCTGGGCGAGGTGCTGACGCCCAGCACCCCGCCGCCGCCCGCGCCCAAGGCCGCCGCGCCCAGCCCGCAGGCCGAGCTGGACGAGTGGCGCCGCCTGCAGGCCGGCATCGCCCCGCTCAAGCCCAAGAAGCGCTAAGGCCGGGCCGAGTACGGCGCCTGCGCGCTGCCCGACGCGGATGAAGGCCTGGCGGCCTGCAAACCGGCCGGATTGATCCTGCGCATCCATCATTGGATGGCGCCAATGCCTCATGTCAGGGGTGTTGGATAAAAACCGCTTGCGCAAGAGCAACGTTTGTTTATCATTTGCGCAAGTCGTGATGCAGAAGTCCCCGGGCATCGCGGCGAGGTCGCACACCCCCAGCCCGACCGCCCGGCCCGCCTGTCTCGAGCGCAGGCCCCGGGCACCAGAACCTTTTCGCGCAAAAGCCGACCCATCCGGGTCGAGCCGCTGCATTGCCCGCCGTGCCGTGCACGGCATCTACCGGAGCACGCCATGCCCCAGTTCACCTCCCCGCGTCCCATGCAGTTGAACCTGCGCAAACCGCGCAATCCGCTCGTCGCACCGGCATTGAAACGCCAGGCCGGCCGGCACCAGAGCCCGCAAGACGCCCGCGCCCGGCGCCAGCAGGCCCGCCTGGACCTGCGACGCCTGCTGCGCGAACGCTTCCCCGACGACAGCCCCTGAACAGACCTCGCCGCCCGCCCTTCATCCATGGTTGATCCATGTCATGAGGGCCGGCTGCCCAAGGAGATCCTCATGAGATTGATCGAACTGAGCGGCCCCGATGCCGCCGAAACCCACGCCGCCTGGGTCCGCCGCTGGACCCGGGTCAAGCGCGCAGCGCGCGCCATCCGGCTGGTGTTCTCGCCCGCCTACCGGCGCCGCCGCGCCCGCAGCCACCTGGAGTTCTACGCCGAGGCCGGAGCGCCCGAAGGGGCGCTCTACGCCGACGGCCGGCTCACCGCACAGCTGGACGGCGTGCGCAGGCTGTGAACTGAGGCCGAAATGGGGGTCGCATGCGACGAGCATGCGGCCCCTCGTCGTCCTAGCATCGGGTCATCATGCCCGACCGCCTGCGCATCACCGCCCCGCTACCCAGCCTAGACGCCTGGGTCGACGCCTTCGCCCGGGCCGAGATCCCGGTGCTGGCCGAGACGGCCGAGGCGCTGGAGCTGATGCGCGCGACCGAGGACGCCGTCGACGCCCGCAACCTGGGCGAGATGATGGCCACCGACCCGCTGATGACGCTGAAGGTGCTGGTCCATGCCAGCGAGCAGCGCCGCGGCCGCAGTGCCGGGCTGCGCGCCGACGCAGAGACGGTGACCGCGGCCCTGGTGCTGCTGGGCATCTCGCCCTTCTTCCGCGACTTCGGGGCCCAGCCGACGCTGGAGACGGCGCTGGCCGAGCATGAGGAGGCCCTGCTGGGCCTGTCGCGCGTGATGCAGCGCGCCGAGCGTGCCTCCCGCTATGCGTTGGGCTTCGCGGCCCACCGCGCCGACCCCGACGCCGCCGTCATCCACAGCGCCGCATTGCTGCGTGACTTCGCCGAGATGCTGCTGTGGGTGCACGCGCCCGAGCTGGCGCTGCAGATCGCCGCGCTGCAGCAGGACGACCGCCATCTGCGCAGCGCCACCGCACAGCGCCAGGTGCTGGGCATCGTGCTGGCCGACCTGGAGCAGGCGCTGATGCTGCGCTGGCATCTGCCGGAACTGCTCACGCGCATCACCAGCGACAAGGACGGACGCGACCCGCAGGTGCGCTGCGTCCAGCTCGCCGTGCGGCTGGCACGGCACACGGCTCGGGGCTGGGACGACGCCGCCGTGCCGGACGACCTGCGCGACATCGCCGAGCTGCTCAATCTCAGCGAGCCCCATACCCTCAAGCTGCTGCACGAGTTCGACTGAGCGGGCTGCGAGCCGGCCTCAGACCGGCAAAGCCGTCGTGTTCTTCAGCCGCTCCAGCACGAAGCTGGTCTTGCAGTCCTGCACGCTGGGGTGCATCAGCAGCGTGTCGCTGATGAAGCGGGCGTAATGCTGCATGTCCTGCACCAGCACGCGCAGCAGGTAGTCCATCTCGCCGGTCAGCGCCGCGCACTCCACCACCTCGGGCCAGGTCTGCACCGCGGCGCGGAACAGGTCTCGCGGGTTGCGCAGCGGGTTGTCGGTCTGCTTCTCCAGTCTGACGTTGATGTATGCCGTCAGCCCCAGGCCCACGCGCTCGGGCGGCACCAGGGCCACGTAGGCAGCAATGACGCCCGCCTCCTCCAGCCGTCGCACGCGGCGCAGCACGGCGGACGAGGACAGGCCCACCTCGCCGGCCAGCGCGTCGTAGGTGACACGGCCGTCCTGCTGCAGCGCACGCAGGATGCGGCGGTCTATGGCATCGAGCTCGATAACAGCTTCCATGAGCTGTATTTTGCAGTTTCTATGCATATCCATGTCATGTGACGCCGACATTTGCATGAAAACTGCGCCGTTCACGCCGCAAAATTTCTGGTTTCAGACATTTACTGCGAGACAGACATGGCCAAGTTCACCCCCTGGGACAACCCCATGGGCACCGACGGTTTCGAGTTCATCGAGTTCGCTGCGCCGGACCCGGCCGCTCTCGGTCAGCTGTTCAAGACCATGGGCTTCACGGCCGTGGCCCGGCATCGCCACAAGAACGTGACGCTGTACCGCCAGGGCGGCGTCAACTTCATCATCAACGCCGAGACGGACTCGTTCGCGCAGCGCTTCGCGCGCCTGCACGGCCCGTCGATCTGCGCCATCGCCTTCCGCGTCGACAACGCCGCCCACGCCTACCAGCGCGCGCTGGAGCTAGGCGCCTGGGGTTTCGACAACAAGGCTGGCCCGATGGAGTTGAACATCCCGGCCATCAAGGGCATAGGCGACTCACTGATCTATTTCGTCGACCGCTGGCAGGGCAAGGGCGGCGCCAAGGCCGGCGCCATCGGCAACATCTCGATCTATGACGTGGACTTCGTGCCCGTGCTGGACGCGGCCGGCCAGCCGGTGGACCCCAACCCGGCGGGTCATGGCCTGACCGAGATCGACCACCTGACGCACAACGTCTTCCGCGGCCGCATGAAGGAATGGTCGGAGTTCTACGAGCGCTTCTTCAACTTCCGCGAGGTGCGCTACTTCGACATCGAGGGCAAGCTGACCGGCCTCAAGTCCAAGGCCATGACCAGCCCCTGCGGCAAGATCCGCATCCCCATCAACGAGAGCTCGGACGACAAGAGCCAGATTGCCGAGTACCTGGACCTGTACCACGGCGAGGGCATCCAGCATGTGGCGCTGGGCACAACCGACATCTACGCCACCGTCGAGGGCATGAAGAACGGCGGCGTGGTGTTCCAGGACACGATAGACACCTATTTCGACCTCATCGACAAGCGTCTGCCGGGCCATGGCGAGAAGGTTGACGAACTGCGCCGCCTGCGCATCCTCATCGACGGCGCCACCCATCTGGGCGTGGACAATGAACTGCTGCTGCAGATCTTCACGAAGGAGGTCATCGGCCCGATCTTCTTCGAGCTGATCCAGCGCAAGGGCAACGAGGGCTTCGGCGAGGGCAACTTCAAGGCGCTGTTCGAAAGCATCGAGCTGGATCAGATCCGCCGAGGCGTGCTGAAGGACGACACCAAGGCGGTCTGAAAGATCGCCCAAGCGCGGGCGTCGTTGACCAGGCCCACATGGCCCACCGCGTCGATGCGGTGGGCGGTGCCGCCCGGCTGCACCGCCGTCAACGCAGGCATCACCATCTGGTCGCATGGCGTCCAGACGCAGGCCACGCGCGGCAGCGGCGGCAGGGCCTTTATCCACTCGCACTGCCGGCGCATCTGCCGTGCGTTGTACGCTGGCGAGAACGCCGCCAGCAGCGTGCCGCCATGCGGCGTACCCAGCGTGACGACCTGGGGCGCCTCCCCGCCGCCGAACTTGCGCCACCAAGCCCGCACGGCCACGCCGCCCATGCTGTGGCAGACGATCACGGGCATGCGCCCGGTCAGTGCGCGCAGGCGCTGCACCGCCTGCTCAATGGGCTCGGCGTAGGCGTCGATGCTGCCAAAGGCAGGCTCCAGGCTGGGCGCGACGAAGGCCAGGCCCGGCTGGCGGCGCAGCCGCGCCATCCACGGATTCCAGAACGCCCGGTTGCAGCTGAAGCCGTGCACCAGCAACACGCCTACCTCCGCCTGCGCCGGCAGCAGGTCGGGTTCGGCGTGGGTGCGCCAGGGCTGGCGCCATCCAAAGCTCAGTTCCGTCGCCATCACCTCCCTGCCCCAGGCTTGCAACAGTTCACCCCAGCCGGGCCGGTCGGCGCCGCGGTTGATCCAGCGCAGCACCGCAAACGAAGGCAGCAGAAGCAACGGGTAGGCGAAGTAGGCCGCCAGCCCCCAGGGCCAGCCGAAGCGCCAGCCCACGGCGATGCCGATCAACCAACGGATGAAGAACCAGGCTCTCTGCAGTCGCGCATTCATCGAGTCAGTCTAAGGCCCGCTCCAGGGCGAGAATCGATTCGTCCATGAACCCATCGAGTGCCGAATCCCTGCTGAAGGAGCTGCGCGCCGTCGACGCCGAGCGCGCCCGCCGTGCCGCCGACCCCGAACTCGATGCCCGCGTGCACGCGCTCAAGACCTGGCAGCAGCGCCGCTTCGCCGACACCTATGCCGACCTGCTGGCCAGCCCGCGCTACGAGGCGGCGACGCGCTTCTTCCTGCACGAGCTGTACGGCCCGGGCGACTACCGCCAGCGCGATGCCCAGTTCGCCCGCGTCGTCCCGACGCTGACCCGCCTGTTCCCTGCAGAGGTCGTCGACACCGTCGCCCGGCTGGCGCGCCTGCATGCGCTGTCCGAGCACCTGGACACGCGCCTGGCGGAGCACCTGCTGTCCGCTGACATCACGCCCACCGAGTACGCCATTGCCTGGCGCGCCTGCGGCGAGCCGGCTTCGCGCCAGCGCCAGATCGACCTGACGATGGCGGTGGGCGAGTCACTGGACCGGCTGACGGCAAAGCCGCTGTTGCGCCAGACACTGCGGCTGATGCGAGGCCCGGCACAGGTGGCGGGCCTGGGCACGCTCCAGGCCTTCCTCGAGAGCGGTTTCGACACCTTCCGCGCGATGCGCGGGGCCGCGGAGTTCCTGGCCACCGTCAGGCAGCGCGAGGAAGCAATGGCCCGGACCCTGTTCGGCAGCGGCTGAAGGCCTTGTCGCCGCGGCGACGTAGGGCAAGTCCCCTAGGCGGGGGACACGTGGCAACCCAAGATCAGCGACCTTCTCCCGCCGAGGCCTGCCGATGACCGCCGCCGCTGCCACCCTGGATGACGCCCCCGTGCTGAGCCCACGCGACAAGCCCTGGCTGACCAGCTATCCGGCCGGCGTGCCGGCGCAGGTCGACACTGGCGCCCACGGCTCGCTGGTGGACCTGCTGAGCGAGGCTTTCCGCCAGCATGCCCAGCGCGATGCGGCCATCTGCATGGGCCAGCGCCTGCGTTTCGCCGAGGTCGACCGGCTGTCCACCCAGCTCGGCGCCTGGCTGCAGGCCCAGGGGCTGAAGCAGGGCGACCGCGTCGCCCTCATGATGCCCAACCTGCTGCAGTACCCGGTGGCCATCGCGGCCGTACTGCGCGCGGGCTTCGTCGTCGTGAACGTCAACCCGCTGTACACGCCGCGCGAGCTCGAGCACCAGCTGAAGGACTCCGGCGCCCGCGCCATCATCGTGCTGGAGAACTTCGCCCACACGCTGTCGGAGGTCATCGCTGCCACCGACGTGCGGCATGTGGTGCTGGCGTCCATGGGCGACCTGCTGAACTGGTGGAAGGGTCCGCTGATCAACTTCGCCGTGCGCCATGTGAAGAAGATGGTGCCGGAGTACCGCCTGCCCGTGGGCGAGGGCCGCACCGTCGTGCGCTTCAAGGAAGCGCTCGGCCACGGCGAGCGGCTGCGCCTTAAAAAGCCCGAGCTGGGCCCAGACGACGTGGCCTTCCTGCAGTACACCGGCGGCACCACCGGCGTGTCCAAGGGGGCCACGCTGCTGCATCGCAACATCGTCGCCAACATCCTGCAGGTCGAGGCCTGGTTCCAGCCCATGCTGTCCAAGGTGCCCGGCTATGCGGACGGCAACGTGCAGTTCACCAACGTCTGCGCGCTGCCGCTGTATCACATCTTCGCGCTGACGGCCTGCTTCATGCTCGGCGCGCGCATGGGCCACCTGAACATCCTGGTGCCCAACCCGCGCGACATCCCCGGCTTCATCGAGACGCTGCGCGGCCACAAGATCCACATCTTCCCGGCCGTCAACACTCTCTTCAACGCGCTGGCCAACGAGCCCGGCTTCTCGCGGCTGGACTTCTCCGAGCTGGTCATCTCCAACGGCGGCGGCATGGCCGTTCAGCAGGCCACGGCCGAGAAATGGCTCAAGGTCACCGGCTGCCCGGTCGTGGAGGGCTACGGCCTGTCCGAGACCTCGCCGGTTGCCACCATCAACCCGCTGGACCAGCGTGCCTTCAACGGCAGCATAGGCCTGCCCATCCCGTCCACCGAGATCGCCATCCGCGACGACGACGGTCGCGACATGGCTCTGGGCGAGCGCGGCGAGATCTGCATCCGCGGCCCGCAGGTCATGGCCGGCTACTGGAAGCGGCCCGACGAGACCGCCAACGTCATGCATGCCGACGGCTTCTTCAAGAGCGGCGACGTCGGCATCATGGACGAGCGCGGCTATGTGCGCATCGTCGACCGCAAGAAGGACATGATCCTGGTCAGCGGCTTCAACGTCTACCCGACCGAGATCGAGCAGGTCGTCAACCTGCACCCCGGCGTGCTGGAGTGCGCCGCGGTGGGCGTGCCGGATGCCAAGTCCGGAGAGGCCGTCAAGCTCTTCGTCGTCAAGAGCGACCCGGCGCTGGCCGAGGAAGACCTGGCCGGCTATTGCAGCCAGCAGCTGACGGCCTACAAGCGCCCCAAGTTCATCGAGTTCCGCGACGAACTGCCCAAGAGCAACGTCGGCAAGATCCTGCGGCGCGAGCTCAGGACCAACAGCGCCTGAATCCTCGCGGCATCGCGGCCGGCAACAGCCCTCAAGGGCCACCAGCGCCCAGGCCCGGCCCCCTTGCCCGGCGGGGCGCGGCGGGCTTAGAAGGGATTGTTCCGCGCGCGGCTCAGGTACATCGAGCCGATGCGGCTCTGTGCATTGGGGCCCAGCAGCGTGTCGCCGGCCCACAGCCATTGCGAGGATGTGGCGTCGACCTGTAGCGTATTCGTCGTGCAGTCCTGCGGCGCGATGTCGGTACGGCAGGCCGCGTGGGTGACATCGGAGTAGCCGAAAGCAGACGGGTAGCGCACCATCTGCTGGATGGTTTCATCCGTCAGCACCAGGCCGATCAGGCGACCGTCGTTCAGCAGGTTCAGGCGCAGCGACGTGTTGAAGGCCGTGCTCAGGTCGTCCAGGAAGACGGCGCGGTCAATGTCGGTCTGCTGCGCCTTCTCCCTTTGGCCGAAGGGCGTCACGCCCACGTCGAAGATGGTGCTCACTACCACGCGGCCATTGGCGTTGGCGATGCGGTTGACCTGGTCGGCCAGCAGCTTGCCGCGCGCCTTGGCTTCGTTGATCAGCGAATCGCGGCTCTGCTGCGGGAACTGGCGGTACAGGTCCACGATGTCGTTGACGCCCACCATGATGGACACCAGGTCCTTGGGACCGAAGCTGTCGTTGGACAGGTGCTGGTCGATCTTGTCGCGCACGTCGGCGACCTTGACGCCGGCCGCCGCGTACATGATGCCCTGCGGCAGAGCTACGTAGTCGGCGTTGCACTGCGGGTAGACGAAGTTGAAGCCGCTGGCCAGCATCTGGCTCCAGACCGGGTTGAGCCGGCAGTCCACCAGTTGGGTGTCGGTGCTCAGGCCGTTGATCGTGTACTTCTTGCCGCTTTGCAGGATGGCGCCGCTCTCATCGCCGAACGTGATGATGCGAGTGGGCGCGAAGGGGTCGATCTGCTGCGTGCTGCCGCCGCCGCAGCCGGCGATCAGCGCGGCCGCCGCCACCGTGGCCAGCGCCAGGCCGCGCTTCAATTTCTGGGAGACAACACGTTGCATGACGATGAACTCAGGGCAGGAAAACTCAATCGGTGAAGGCAGCAGCGGCCCGGCTGAGCCGGTCCCGGACGCCGTCCCAGGCCGGGTCGCGCGGAGGCGCCTCGACCCAGATCTCGCGGGCGCCGGCCGCATCCAGGGCCCGCAGCACCGCAAACAACTCGTGGGCCGCCGCCGCCGGGTCGGCCGGCAGGGCCTGCCAGCGCCACGCCGGCAACTGGGCGCGTGAATATACCGCCACCCCTTCCAGGCTTCCGCTGGCGGCCGCCGTGGCAAAACGTAAAGCCAGGTGTTCGGCATCCAGCAGGCGCACGCGGGCGCTGGGTGCGTAATGGGCGGCCAGCGTGCCCGAGGCCTTGGGCGCGGCGGCGTCCGGCTCCGCCAGCGTCTCGCCCAGCACGGCCTCGATGCCTGTGCGGCCGATCAACCCCGGACGCAGCAACGCCGGTCGAGCGCGGCTGCAGTCCACGATGCTGGACTCTATGCCCACCTCGCAGGCGCCGCCGTCCAGCACCATCAGCCCCGGGCCGAATTCCTCGACGACATGGCGCGCCAGCGTCGGGCTGACGCGACCGAAACGGTTGGCGCTGGGCGCGGCCACGCCGGCCACCCCCAAGCCGCGCGCCGCGGCCAGCACGGCGCGGGCCACCGGGTGGGCCGGCGCGCGCAGCGCCACCGTCACGTGCCCCCCGGCCGCGGCCTCGGCCATGCCGGGTCTGCGCGGCACAATGACGGTCAACGGGCCGGGCCAGAAGGCGTCCATCAACCGGCGGGCCGCGGCGGGCAGGTGGTCGGCAAAGGGTTCCGCGCCGGCCGTGTCCAGCACATGGACGATCAGCGGGTGGTCGCTGGGCCGGCCCTTGGCGGCAAAGATCTTCGCGACGGCCTCGTCGCGATCGGCGCGGGCCGCCAGGCCGTAGACCGTCTCGGTCGGCAGGCCCAGCAGTTCGCCATCCGCCAGACGCCGTGCGGCGGCCTGGATGGCGGCAGGATCGTTGCCCGGCAGCAGCAGCATCAGAAATCGGCGGGCAGGCCCAGCAGGGCGGCAGCCTCGGCGGCGACCGCGTGCGCGGCCTGCGGCGTGGCCGCCGTGACGTTCAGGTGCCCCATCTTGCGGCCGTGGCGCGCCTCGGCCTTGCCGTACAGGTGCAGATGGGTACCGGGCAGGGCCAGCACGCGGTCCCAGGCCGGCGGCGTCGGGCCCCCATCACCGGAGAACCACAGATCGCCCAGCAGGTTCAGCATGACGCTGGCCGAATGCTGACGCGGCTCGGGCAGCGGCAGGCCGGCCAGCGCCCGCACCTGCAGCTCGAACTGCGACACGTCGGCGCCGTTCATGGTCCAGTGGCCGGAGTTGTGCGGGCGCGGCGCCATCTCGTTGACAACGAGGCGGCCGTCATCCAGCCAGAAGAACTCGACGCACAGCACGCCGACATAGGCCAGCGCGTCGGCCACCTGGCGGGCGGCGGCGATGGCCTGCTGCGCCACCGCGGCCGGCACGTCCGGCGCCGGCACCTCGGTGACGGCCAGGATGCCGCCGCGGTGCAAGTTCTGCTGCACGGGGTAGTTGACGAGTTGTCCGTCCGCGCCGCGCGCGACCAGCACGCTCAACTCGACCTTCAGCGGCAGCATCTGCTCCAGCACGCAGGGCACGCGCTTCAGGTCCGCCCAGGCGGCGGCCAGCTCGGCGGTGCTGGACACCCGCACCTGGCCTTTGCCGTCGTAGCCCATGCGGCTGGTCTTCAGGATGCCGGGCAGCAGCGCCGGGTCCGCGGCGGCCAGCTCGATGTCGTTGGTGATGACGGCATGCGGCGCGCAGGCCACGCCGGCCGCCTTGAAATGCGCCTTCTCGACCGCCCGGTCCTGGCAGACGGCCACGGCCGCGGCGGCGGGCGCGACGACGCGCATGCCGGCCAGCGTCTCCAGCGCCAGCGCCGGCACGTTCTCGAACTCGGTCGTGATCGCATCGCAGTCGCGCGCGAGCCGGGCGAGGCCCAGGGAGTCCAGGTAGTCGGCCTTGATGTGCACCTCGGCCACCGAGCCGGCCGGACTGACGGCGTCCGGGTCCAGCACGACGCAGCGATAGCCCAGCGCCTGGGCGGCGTGAACGAACATGCGGCCCAGCTGGCCGCCGCCCAGGACGCCCAGCGTTGCTTGGCGGGACTCGCCGAGGGTGGCGGCGCCCGGGAGCAGGGCCGGCATCAGCGCAGCTCCTCGCTCATGGCCCGGGCGGCGGCCGTCTGCCTGGCGCGGAAGGCGTTCAGCCGATCCAGCAGTGCCGCGTCACCCGTGGCCAGCATCGCGACGGCGAACAGCGCCGCGTTGGCCGCGCCAGCGTTGCCGATGGCGAAGGTCGCGACCGGGATGCCCTTGGGCATCTGCACGATGGAGTGCAGCGAATCGACGCCCTGCAAGTGGCGGCTGGCGACCGGAACACCCAGCACCGGCACCGTCGTCTTGGCGGCCAGCATGCCCGGCAGGTGGGCCGCGCCGCCGGCGCCGGCGATGATGGCCTTCAGCCCCCGGTCGGCGGCGGCCTCGGCATAGGCGAACATCTCGTCCGGCATGCGATGGGCCGACACGACCCGCGCCTCGAAGGGGACACTGAACTCGGTCAGAATCTCGGCCGCCTGCTTCATCGTCTCCCAGTCGCTGCTGGAGCCCATGACGATGCCGATGACGGCGTCCGGGATCAAAGGGGCTGACGACGTAGACAAAGCGCGCTCCGAGGCTCAGAAAAGCCTTGAATTGTAGGTGGCGCCCCTCACACTCCCCTGGCCATGATCGACATCACCCTCCAGAACTTCGAAGCCGAACTGATCACCGCCTCCCAGCAGCAGCCCGTGCTGCTGGACATCTGGGCGCCCTGGTGCGGCCCCTGCCGCACGCTGGGGCCCCTGCTGGAGAAGCTGGAGACGGCCTACGCCGGCCGCTTCACGCTGGCCAAGCTCAACAGCGACGAGGTGCCCGAGATCGCCACGCAGCTGAGCCAGATGTTCGGCGTGCGCTCCATTCCCTTCTGCGTGATGTTCGTCGACGGCCAGCCGGTGGACGGCTTTGTCGGCGCGCTGCCGGAGGCGCAGATCCGCGAGTTCCTGGACAAGCATGTGCCGCCGGGCGAGCAGCTCGAGGCGGAGGCCGACCTGGCCGACGCCCAGGACCTGATGGCCGATGGCGACCTGGAGGCCGCCCTGGGCAAGCTCGCCCATGCCGTGCAGACCGACCCGGGCAACGACGCCGCCCGCTTCGACTATGTGAAGGCCCTGCTGGAGCTGGGCCTGGTGGACGACGCGCGCACCGCCTTCGCGCCCGTGGCCGCCAAGGCGGCCGACACGCTGACGCCATCGCCCCGACTGGCCGCGCTGGCCACCTGGCTGACGGCCTTCGAGGCGGCCGGCGACCCCGCTTCGCTGCAGGAGGCCATCGCCGCCAACAAGCGCGACTTCGACGCCCGCTTCGCGCTGGCGCAGCACCATCTCGCCCAGCAGCGCTTCACCGAGGCCATGGACGAGTTGCTGGAAATCATCATGCGCGACAAGGCTTGGAACGGCGAAGCCGCGCGCAAGACCTATGTCGCCATCCTGGAGCTGCTGACCAAGCCGGCCCCCAAGCCCGCGGCCGAGGCCAAGAGCGGCACGCTGGAGCTGGCCGGCAAGGCGGCCGTCGTGCAGAGTGACCCGCTGCTGGACCAGTACCGCCGCAAGTTGTCGATGGCGCTGTTCTGACGCCCGCTCAGGGCAGGCTGCCGTTGCGGCTGCTGCGGATCTCGCGCAGCTTCACGCAGTCGGGGTCGTTCTGGTAGGCCGGCTTCTCGCACTGCCGGTCTATGCACCAGGCACGGGCCAGCAACACCCGACCGCCGCAGGCCTCGCTGGCCGTCTTGGGTTCCCCTGTCGACGCAGGCGCCGCCGAGGCCGCCGGCTCGGACGAGACCGGGTCGGCGCTACGCGGGATGGGACGGTAATCACCCATCTTTTCGGTGATGACGGGCCTGGTCGCCGCGTCACGACGCGCTGGTTTGGCGGGCGTGCTCACGGGTGTTGAGGCGGGCGCCGATGCGGGCGCGCTGGCCGCAGGCCGGGGCTGCGCCACGGACACGACGGCCGACGCGGCCGGCTCGGCAGGCGCAGCCTCGGGCCGACCGCCGCGCAGCTGCATGACGAAGAGGCCCAGTAGCAACAGCGCCGCGCCGCCGCCGCCCGCCACCGCCAGTCCTTGCCGGGCGCGCCGCCGGGGGGCCGGCGCGGCGGCCGCAAGCGGCATGGCGTCGGTGGCGTCCAGCTGCGACGGCAGGCCTTGCACGGTGTCGGCGAATTCGAGATCCAGCGACGCGGCGTGCTCCGGCGCCGGCGCCGGCGCCCGAGCGGCGCGCGGCGGTGCGGGCTGGGCAGCTGGCACGCCGGCATGGCCGTCGAGCACCTCCCGCCAGGCGGCCACGCTCTGCGGCCGCTGGTGGGGCGGCACGCGCAGCGCCCAGTCCAGGCCGGCCAGCAAACGCGGCGAATAGCCCGCCACGGCCAGCGGTGCGAGTTCGTCGCCCATCGCGCGGGCCGTGGCCGGCGGCGGCGGCCGGCCGGTCAGCAGCTCATGCATGGCCGCGGCCAGCGAGTAGAAGTCGGTCCAGGGGCCCTGGCGCAGCGTGGCGGCCTCGGCGTACTGCTCGATAGGCGCAAAGCTGGGCTTGAGGATGGCCGTGAAGACCTGGGTGCGGTCGCCGATGGCCATGCGGGCGGCGCCGAAGTCCAGCAGGACGGGCGGGCCGCCGTCGGCAGGCAGGAAGATGTTGTCGGGCGCGACGTCGCGGTGCCAGACGTGCTGTGCATGCAGGGTCTCCAGGCCGCCGAGGACGGCGTCGAAGATGCGCCTGAGCCAGGCTTCGGGCGGCGGCGTCGGGCGTGCCTTGCGCGCCTCGCGCAGGTTCTGGCCCACCAGCCGCGGCATGGCCATGTAGGCGGTGCCGTTGGCCTCCCAGAAGCGGTAGACCTTGAGCAGTGACGGGTGATCGAAGCGGGCCAGCAGCCTGGCTTCGTTGACGAAGCTGCGCCGGCCGAGCTCGAAGGTCTCCTTCATGGACACCGAGCGCACCGACACCTGGGAGCGCCCATCGCGCGAGGCGAACTGGCTGGGCATGTACTCCTTGATCGCGACCTCGCGCTCCAGGGCATGGTCGCGCGCCAGATAGACGATGCCGAAACCGCCCACGCCCAGCGTGCCGAGGATCTCCAGCTCGCCAAAGCGGGTACCCGCGGGCAAGGCGTGGATGGCTGCGGCGTCGCAGGCGTCGGCGGTCATAGGCGGGCGAGGGTACCGTAGCCGGGGGGCATCGACGCCCCGGAAAAAGTCCGCTCAGTGTGGCGGACTGCCCAGTCCGGCCGAACTCAGCCTTCCGGCCCCGAGGCGGCGCCAGGCGGCGCACTCGTCGAGGTCGCAATGCGGCGAGTCCTCGGCCAGCACCTCCACGGCCGCCTGGTCGGCCAGCAGGCAGCCGCCGATGCGGGACGGGCCGGCAGCCACGGCCTCGGGCAGCTGTACCTCGTGCAACGCGGCGGCAGCCCTGAAATCACCCTGCACGGCCAGCAACTGGGCGCGCCGAGCCGCCGCCGACGTCGTCGAAATGGCCAATGGAGTCCACGCCCATCGGCGCGGCCGCGCCTCGCCGGGCTCGCCGTCCGGCGCCGCTTCGCGGATTCGCAGCGCACGCGTCGGCACTGGTTGTAGAGCAGCGCTGCGAGGCCAACATCGTCACCGTGGGCACTGGCGGCGCGACGGCCCCCGGGCATACCAGGCCGGGGTGGCGACCTCGTCCCCGGCGAGATCCCAGGCCATGCCCAGGGCCGAGGCGACGCGACACGCGGCCGCGTTCGACGC
The DNA here is from genome assembly GCF_019237615.1 of Roseateles sp. GTDB lineage: Bacteria > Pseudomonadota > Gammaproteobacteria > Burkholderiales > Burkholderiaceae_C > Pelomonas. The sequence continues at coordinate 49,531 of NZ_JAFAGT010000053.1, forward strand.
CGCACTCGCGACGCCTGCGGCAGGGGCTGCCGGCGCGGCCAGCACGGCGGCGGCGTGGGCGTGGGCGACGAGGCACTCGATGTCTCGGTCGACCAAGGCCATCTGCGCCAGCCAGGCGTCACACAGGGTTTTCAGCGGGGCCAGACCGGCGGCCTGGGCCATCAGCTGAGCGCGACGCACAAGCTCGCGTGCGCCGCTGCCAAAGATGCTGAAGTAGGCCGTCGGGCCCTCGGCCAGGTGCAGCCAGGCGGCTGCGAAGCTTGACGCTCACTGGCGCACCCTTTGGCCTGCGGCCTTGCCGGGCCGACGACGCGGCCCGGCAAGGCCGCTCATGCGGTCAGCCGCTGCAGCGCTTCCTCGTATTTCTGCACCGTGTTGGCGATGACCTCGGCGGGCAGCGCCGGCGCGGGCGCGGTCTTGCCCCAGGGCTGGCCGTCTATGCGCACGGCCTCCAGCCAGTCACGCACAAACTGCTTGTCGTAGCTGGGCGGGTTGCTGCCCGGCGCATAGCTCTCGACCGGCCAGTAGCGCGAGGAGTCGGGCGTCAGCACCTCGTCCATCAGCGTCAGCGTGCCGTCGTCGTCCAGGCCAAACTCGAACTTGGTGTCCGCGATGATGAGCCCACGGGTCAACGCGAAGTCGGCGGCGCGCTGGTAGAGCTGGATGGAGATGTCGCGCACGCGCGTGGCGAGGTCGGCGCCGATGATGGCTGCGGCCTGCTCGAACGAGATGTTCTCGTCGTGGTCGCCCATCTCGGCCTTGGTGGCCGGCGTGAAGATGGGGGTGGGCAGCTTGTCGGCATTGCGCAGGCCTGGAGGCAGCGCGACGCCGCAGACGCTCTGCGTCTTCTGGTACTCGGTCCAGCCGCTGCCGGCCAGGTAGCCGCGCACGACGGCCTCGATGGGCAGGGGCTTGAGGCGCTTGACCAGCATGGCGCGGTCGCGGATCTGCTCCCGCTCGGCCTCCGTCGCGACGGCAGACAGCGGGTCCTCGCCGGTCAGGTGGTTGGGGACGATGCCCTGCAGCTTGCCGAACCAGAACAGCGCCATCTTGGTCAGCAGCGCGCCCTTTCCCGGGATGGGCTCGCCCATGATGACGTCGAAGGCCGACAGGCGGTCGCTGGCGATCATCAGGATGCGGTCCGCGCCGACGGCGTAGTTCTCGCGCACCTTGCCGCGGCCGAGCAGCGGGAGGGAAGTCAGGCTGGATTCGTAGAGGGCTTGGGGCATGGCGACGGCGCTGGGATGGGACACGCAATTTTAGGTGCCGCCTGCGGGCCGAGAGCCGGGCCGCTCCCAAGCCAGCCCTGCGGGCCCTGGGGGGCTGGGGTCGGACACGACAGGCCCCGTGGGCTGGCCACACCCGTCGAAGAGCAGCAGTTGCCTCGGCTGCGCGGTCTGCAAGACCGGCCGGGCGCGTCGGCGTTCAGCGCGGCGCAGCCGGGCAAAGGTCTCACAAATAGCTGCGCACGCTGGCGGCGAAGCTGTACACGTCTATGGGCTTGCTGAGGTAGCCGTCGCAGCCGGCTGCGCGAAAGCGCTCCTCGTCACCCTGCATGGCGTAGGCCGTGAAGGCGACGACGGGCAGGTCGGCGAGGTCAGGCGTGGCCTTGATGGCGCGCACCAGGCTGAGGCCGTCGGCGCCGGGCAGCTGGATGTCGACCAGCGCGATGTCGGGCCGGCGGGCCCGCAGCCGCGCCCAGGCTTCGTCGACGTGCAGCGCGCGGTCGACGACGAAGCCGCCGACCTCCAGCACATACTGGGCCAGTTCGAGGTTGAGCTCGTTGTCGTCGACGACGAGGACGCGTTCACCCGGCATGTTCAGCTCCCTACGCGGCGGCGGCCGCGGCGTTCCTGACGGGCCGCGCGCAACAGGGCGTCGCGCACCTCGGCCAGCGGTTGGGCGCGGCCCGGCGGCGCGCGGCCCGCGATGGTGCTGGCCGAGCGGGCCAGCGCCTCGATCTCCTCGACGTCCAGCGCCAGCGCCGTCCAGACGATGACGGGCAGCTCGGCCCAGCGCGGCTCGGAACGCAGCTCGTGCAGCACCTGGAAGCCGTCGACGCCCGGCATCATCAGATCGAGCACGATGGCCGCCGGCTGCAGCGTCGCCAGGCGCCGCAAAGCCTGGGCGCCGCCGGCCTCGGCGACGGCCTCGACGCCTGCAGCCTGCAAGGCGGCGCACATCAGCTCGCGCGCACTGGCCTCGTCGTCGACGACCAGCACGGGCCGGCCCGGCCCGAGGCGGTCGCGCAGCGGCACCAGGGCGCGCGCCAGCGCTGGCCGGCGCAGCGGCTTGGCCAGCACGTCGGCCACCGCGAAGGCGACGCCGGCGCCGGAGGCAGGCGTCAGCGCAAGCGCCTTGACCGCGGCGTGCATGGACGGCCCGCCGCTGCGCAGCGCGGCCAGCAGGCCCAGCCCCTGAGAGTCGGGGAGGCCGAGGTCGATGGCCAACTCGGTGTAGCGGCGCACGCGCGCCAGGCGCAGCACCTCGGCGGCCGTGGCGGCGGTATCGGTGGCCACGCCGGCCTGCGACAGCTCGCGCGCGACACCGTCGCGCAGCGGGTGGTCGCGCAGCGCCACCAGCTGCTGGTGCGCCGGCCGCGGCACCAGGTCTTCATCGTCGGCCGGCCGGCGCGGCAGCACCGCGTAGAAGCAGCTGCCCTGGCCGGGCTGGCTGTAGACGCCGACCCGCCCGCCCTGGGCCTCGACGAGACGGCGTGTCAGTGCCAGGCCCAGGCCGGTGCCCTGGTGCTGCTTGGCCAGGCCGTCGTCGAGTTGCTGGAACTCGACGAACAGCTGCCCGATGCGGTCGGGCGGGATGCCGATGCCGCTGTCCTCGACCTCCAGCCGCCACAGCCTCGGTCCTTCACCCAGCATGCGCAGCGCGATGCGACCGCCGCCCGGCGTGAACTTGATGGCGTTGGACAGGTAGTTCAGCAGCACCTGCTTGAGGCGCGCAGCATCGAGCACGAGGTCGTGCAGCTCAGGCGCGATGGCGGACTCCAGGTGCAGTCCGCGTTGCTCGGCCAGCACGGCGACGGTGGCAAGCACGTCGTCGACGAGGGCCGGCAGGTCCACCGGCGCGGGATGGAAGTCCAGCTTGCCGGCCTCGATCTTGGAGAGATCCAGCACATCGTTGATCATGTTCAGCAGGTGCCGGCCGCTGCTGGCGATGTGCTGCAGCCATTCGCGCTGGCGCGCCGCGTCGGGTGGCTGGCGGTCCATGATCAGCAGCTCGGAGAAGCCGATGACGGCGTTCAGCGGCGTGCGCAGCTCGTGCGACATGTTGGCCAGGAACAGGCTCTTGAGCCGGCTCGACTCCTGCGCGCGGCGGTTCTCCGCGGCCAGCCAGACGGCCTGCTGGCGCGCCTGCTCAGCGGTGCGCATCGCGGTCACGTCGGCAACGATCCCCACAAGGCGCGGCGCGCCGGCCTCGTCGCGCGTGACGCGTGCATCCAGGCGCAGCCAATGCTGGCTGGCATCGGGCCAGACGACGCGAAACTCGGCATGCCAGGGCAGTTGCCCGATGCCGGTGTCCAGCAGGGCGCCGAGGCCGGCCTCCACCAGCGCGCGGTCGTCGGCGTGCACGGCGGCCAGCAGACGGTCGCGGTCCCAGGGCCCGGCGGCATCGTCAAGGCCGAAGCATTGGTCGTAGCGGCGCGAGCGGTGGATGACGCCGGTCTCCAGCTCCATCTCCCAGTCGCCGATGGCGGCGGACTCCAACGCAAAGCGCAGCCGCGCCTCGCTCTGGCGCAGCGCCGCCTCGATCTGGCGCTGGTGGGTCAGGTCGCGCGCAGACTTGACGCGGCCGACGACGTGGCCGGCCGCGTCGCGCAGCGGCGAGACCTGGATCGAGACCTCGACGCGCCGGCCGTCCTTGGCGAGCCGCATGGTGCGCAGCGGCGGCAGCACCTGGCCCTGGGCGATGCTGGCCAGGATGCGCAGCTCCTCGGCCTCGCGCTCCGGTGGGATCAGCATCTGAGCCGGCTGGCCCACGGCCTCCTCGACGGTGTAGCCGAACATCCGCTCGGCCGCCGCGTTCCAGTTCGTGATGCGGCCGTCCAGCGCCTGTACGACGATGGCGTCGGCCGAGGATTCGACGACGGCCGCCAGACGCCGAACCTCCGCCTCGGCCTCGGTGAGCCGGCCGACATCGCGAAAGACGAGGGCGATGCCACGCGCGCGGCCGTCGGCATGGTGGGTGAGTTCGGCCTGGACCTCGATGGGCCGCGTGCCGCCATCGCGCGCCACGCAGACGGCCTGGCGGCGCAGGGCCGCCTCCGGCTGGCGCTGGCGCACCACGTCGACCGGGTTGCGCCGAGCCAGCTCGGCCGGCATGCCCTCGCGCACGAAGACCTCCCAGACCGAGCGTCCCAGCGCCTCGCCGGCCGGCCAGCCGGTGATTCGCTCGGCCACGGCGTTGATGCGCGTGACGCGCCCCTCGCCATCGGTGGTGATGAAGCCGGCATCGATGGTGGACAGCGTCGTGGCCAGGCTCTGCTCTGCTTCCAGCTGGTGATCCTCGGCACTGTGGCGGCGGTCCACCTCGCGGCGCAGCGCCTCGTTGGCGACGCGCATCTCCTCCAGCGACGGCACGGCCAGAAGCGTCGGCATCAGCCGCCAGGCAACGGCTGCCGTCAGCACCGAGGCCAGGGCCGTGAAGACCTTGCCCGCCGCCTGCAACTGGTAGTCAGGGCGCCAGATCGTCCAGACGTCCAGCACATGGGTCACGCCGCAGGCGAAGATGAAGACGGCGAACAGCGTCGCGATGCGGCCCAGGTTCACCTCGGGGCGCTGGCGCGCATAGCTGGCGATGACGAGCGGGATGGAGAAATAGGCCAGCGCGATGGACAGGTCGGCGCCCACCATGCTCCAGAGCAGGCCCGGTGCCCACTGGAAACAGTAGCCGTGCGGCAGGAAGCCCGCCCGCGCGACGATTCCGGTCAGCTCGTCCATCCCACGCTCCCGGCCCCAGAAAACAAGGGGTTATGCCGGGCCATTGTGACCCCGGCGGCGGAGCGCGAACGTCCGTAAAGGTGGTGAATTGCCGCCCGACCGTCAGCGCGGCCCGAGCGCGTCGAAGCCGGCGTAACGCGCGGTGAACCGCGCATGGCCTTCGCGCTCGAAGGCAGTCGCGTCCCAATCGCCCGGTAGCAGGCAGGCGGCGAACTCGGCGCGGAAGCGGTAGACCCAGGCGGCGGCGGTCGCGCCGCCTGCGAGTCGCACGTCGACGCGCACGCGCTCGTATGCCTCGCCCTCGAAGGCATCGAGCCGCGCCCAGGCACGGGCGTCGACGTCCCGGTAGAGCCGGCCCGGCACGACGCCGCCAGACGCGGGCCTCAGGCCTGGGTAGTCCTGTCCGCGCACCGGATGGCGAGCATGGCCGGCCAGCGAGGCGGGCTCGCTGGCGAATTCACGCCCGCAGACGCGGGCCATGATGTCGGCCCACATCAGCGAGCCGTAGGTGAAGCAGTGGTCGGTCACTGCACCTGCTGCGCCAGCTCGCCGCGCGCATACGCACCGGCGATGTCGGCCAGCGTGCGTGCCTTGATCTTCGCGGCCTGGCCCTCGCAGCCGAACTCGAGGTAGCGCTGCTTGCAGACGGCCTTGGCGGCCTCGCGCGCCGGCTTGAGCCATTCGCGGGCGTCGAACTTGTCGGGGTTCTCGGCCAGGAACTTGCGCACCGCGCCCGTCATCGCCAGGCGGATGTCGGTGTCGATGTTGATCTTGCGCACGCCATGCTTGATAGCCTCCTGGATCTCCTCGACCGGCACGCCGAAGGTCTCCTTCATCTTGCCGCCGTACTGGTTGATGACGGCCAGAAGCTCCTGCGGCACGCTGGACGAGCCGTGCATGACGAGGTGGGTGTTGGGGATGCGCGCGTGGATCTCCTTCACACGGGCAATGGCGAGGATGTCTCCGGTGGGCTTGCGGCTGAACTTGTAGGCGCCGTGGCTGGTGCCGATGGCGATGGCCAGCGCGTCCAGCTGCGTCGCCTTGACGAACTGGGCGGCCTCCTCGGGGTCGGTCAGCATCTGGGCGTGGCTGAGCTTGCCCTCGGCGCCGATGCCGTCCTCCTCGCCCGCGTCGCCGGTCTCCAGGTTGCCCAGGCAGCCCAGTTCGCCCTCCACGGTGACACCCACCTTGTGCGCCATCTCCACGACCTTGCGGGTCACGTCCATGTTGTAGTCAAACGAGGCCGGCGTCTTGCCGTCTTCCATCAGCGAGCCGTCCATCATCACCGAGCCGAAGCCCAGGTCGATTGCGCCGGCGCAGACCTTGGGGCTGGTGCCATGGTCCTGGTGCATGACCAGCGGGATGTGGGGGAAAGCCTCGCAGGCGGCCTGGATCAGGTGCTTGATGAAGGGCTCGCCGGCGTATTTGCGCGCGCCGGCCGAGGCCTGCAGGATGACCGGCGCGCCGACCTCGTCGGCCGCTGCCATGACGGCCTGCACCTGCTCCAGGTTGTTGACGTTGAAGGCTGGGATGCCGTAGCCGTTGTCAGCGGCATGGTCCAGCAGTTGACGCATGGAAACGAGAGGCATGGGATGTCCCCGGTGAAGTTGAGAAATCTGGGCCGACTGCGACTGCCAACGTAGTTGGTAACCCCGTCGTAACTGATCGGGGATTCTATGGAGTCGGTAGCACCCCCACCCCCCGTGGTTGAAGTAGTCAGCACAATGCGTGGTCATGACAAGACTGGTGCTCGACCACCTCACCAATTGGATCACCGCCGCCGCGAGTGAGCACTCGCACGAGCTGGCTGCCCATGTCGAGGAGCGCACCGGCGCCAGCCGTCGCTCGGCGCAGGCGGCGCTCAAGCGCCTGGTGGACGCCGGCTGGCTGACCCGCGCCGGCAGCAGCCGCCGCCCGGTCTTCGCGCCGGGAGCGCTGCGCCAGGTGGCACGCAGCTATACCCTGCACGGCTTGCAGGAGGACCTGCCCTGGCAGCGCGACTTCGCGCCCCATTTCGCGCTGCCCGGGCATGTGGAGCGCATGGTCCGGCATGGCTTCACCGAGCTGGTCAACAACGCGGCCGACCATTCCGGCGGCAGCAGCGTCACCGTATCGCTGCGCCAGACGCCCACGCATGCGCAGTTGCTGGTCAGCGACGACGGCATCGGCGTGTTCGACAAGATCTGCCGTGCCTTCGAGCTCGAGGACCCGCAGCACGCGATGCTGGAGCTCAGCAAGGGCCGGCTGACCAGCGCCCCCGATGCCCACACCGGCCGCGGCCTGTTCTTCAGCAGCCAGTTGGCCGACGTCTTCGACATCCATGCCAACAACACCGCCTACCAGCGCCGAGCCTGGGAAAGCGCCGGCTGGCGCAAGGGCAAGGCGCTGCCACGCCAGGGCAGCTCCATCTACATGGCCATCGCGCTGAGCACGACACGCACGCTGGACGGCATCATGGAAGCCTGGAGCACGCAGGGCGACGGCATCGAGTTCGACCAGACCGCCGTGCAGCTGCGCCTGCTGGCCGGCGAAGGCCAGGCGCTGGACTCGCGCGCCCAGGCCCGGCGCGTCGGCGCCCGGCTCGCGACCTTCAAGCGCGCCGAGATCGATTTCGACGGCGTCACCGACGTGGGCCACGGCTTCACGGACGAACTGTTCCGCGTGTTCGCCAGGGCGAACCCGCAGATCGAGTTGGTGGCGACGAACGCGACGCCACGCATCGCGGCGCTGGTGAAGAGCGCTCGCGCAGGCTAGCGCCAACAGGCCTCAGGGCTGCCTGAGCGCCGGCACCGACGGCACCGCGATGCGCGGGCCGTCGTAGCCCCTGACGACGCCGAAGCGCCCACCGTCCTCGCGCGCCCAGTCCTGCGCCCAGGCCTGCATCTCGGCCGGCTCGCGGCCAACGAAGTTCCACCACAGCAGCGGCGGCTGCGACCAGGGCTCGCCCCCCAGCAGCAGCAGCCGGGCCGCGGCCGAGCAGCGCAGCTCGACAGCCTCGCAGCCGGCGCCGATGTAGAGCAGCGTGCCGGGCGTGATGGTCTCGACCGCGTCGTGGCCAGCCGGAGCGGCCTCGATCTCGCCTTCAAGCAGCATCAACCCATGCTCGAAACCGGGGTCAAGCGCCAGCACCGCGTCGGCCGGGCCAGTGGCCACCAGGTCCGCGCCCAGCAGCGGCGTGAAGCTGGGCACCGGCGAGCGCAGGCCGGCGAGCTCGCCGACCAGCAGCGTCGCCTCGAAGCCGCCCTGGCTCAGACGGGGCAGCTCGGGGAAATGCTGGAAGCTGGGCGCGCGCTCGCGTTCGGCGTCCGGCAGCGCGATCCACAGCTGGGCCAGATGGATGCGGTCGGACAAGGACTCCTCACTGTGCGCGATGCCGTACCCCGCCGTCATCAGGTTGACCTCGCCGGCTCGCAGCACCTGCTCGGAGCCCAGGCTGTCGCGGTGCAGGATCTCGCCCTCGATCATCCAGCTGAAGGTGGACAGCCCCGTGTGCGGATGCGGGCCGACGTTCATGCGCCGCTCGGGCGTGGCCGGGCCGGCATGGTCCGCGAAGCACCAGGCTCCGATGGCGCGCCGGGCCTTGCTGGGCAGGGCGCGCTGTATCGGCAGGCCGCCGACGTCGCCCAGATGGCTGGTGATGCGCTCGACGTTCGGACTCATGCGGATCTCCTGCGGACGAAGTCGACGAAGCCCGTGACGAAGCCCTGCAGCTGCGCCCTCACCTTGTCGTCGACGAGCTGGCCGTCGGCGTCGAAGACCGAGCCGGCGCGGGACACCATCAGCCGTCCGGCCATCCAGAAGTCGTTGCCCAGGGTGCGCAGCACCGACAGCAGCGCATCCTGCGACTGCACGGTGCCGAAGCCGCCCGGCGTCGCGCCCATGAGCCCGGTCGGCTTGCCTCCGAACAGCTTGGTGCCCTCGCCGCTGGGGCGAGACAGCCAGTCCAGGCCGTTCTTCAGGACACCAGGGATGGAATTGTTGTACTCGGGGGTGCCGATCAGCAGCGCGTCGGCCGCGCGTATGGCTTCGCGCAGCGTCGTCACGGCCTCCGGGATGCCCTGGGCCTCGACGTCGCCGTCATAGACGGGAATGCCGTGCAGCGTGCGCAGCTCCATCGTGACGCCCTCGGGCGCAAGGGCGATGGCCGCACGCAGCAGGGCGGTGTTGTAGGACGCGCGGCGCAGCGCGCCGCTGAGGGCGATGATGTGCATGGCAGTGCGACAAGCCTGGATGCAGGCATGATGCCAGCCCCGGGAGCCCTTGATGCACAGATTCACCTTGCCCGACATGAGCTGCGGCCATTGCGTCGCCGCCATCACCGAAGCGCTGAAGGCCGCCGACGCCCAGGCCCGCGTCGAGATCGACCTGGAGGCGCGCACGGCCGAGGTCGACAGCGCACTGTCCCGAGAGGCGCTGGCGGCCGTGCTGGCCGAGGCCGGCTACCCGCCGGCCCCCTGACCCGACCCCGTTCAGGCGAACCTGAACGGCAGCTCGCGCTGGCGCTGGCCGGTCAGCCGCGCCACCGCGTTTGCGAGCGCCGGCGCCAGCGCCGGCAAGCCCGGCTCGCCCATGCCCTTGGGCGGGTCGCTGCTGGGCACGATGCTGACCGTCATCACCTTGGGCGCGTCCGGCATGCGCGGCATGGCGATGTCGTAGAAGTTGTTCTGCTCGACGACACCATCCTTGAACGTGACGCGGTGCGTCGGCATCGTCGTGCCCAGCGCCATGATGGCGGCGCCCTGCACCTGGGTCTCGACCGACTTCGGGTTCACGCAGAGGTTGCAGTGCACGCCGGCATGCACCTCCTGCAGCACCGGCTGGCGGTCCTTGCCCTTGCCCTTCAGGCTGGCGACGACGACATAGGCGACGACGGACTCGAAGCTCTCGTGGACCGCCACGCCCCAGGCCTGGCCGGGCTTGAGCTTGCGCTTGGCGTAGCCGCTCCTGTCGACCGCGGCCTGCAGCGCCGCGCGGTGGCGGTCGGCCTTGGCGTTGCCTTCCATCAGCTTGAGCCGGTAGGCGACCGGATCCTGCTTGGTGGCGAAGGCGATCTCGTCGACCAGCGTCTCCATGACATAGGCCGTATGCGTGGAGCCCACCGAGCGCCACCACAACACCGGCACGTTGACGTCGGGGTGGTGGACGCTCAGGTTCATGGCGATCTCGTAAGGCTCGCGCATGCCCTCGACGGTGGTGCTGTCCACGCCGTCCTTGTAGCCGAAGCCCTCCAGCGGCGAGCCCTTCAGGATGCTCTGGCTGACGATGCGGTGCTGCCAGCCGACAATCCTGCCGCCCGCGTCGAAGCCGACCTCGGCGCGGTGCACTGTCATGGGTCGGTAGTAGCCGGCCTTGACGTCGTCCTCGCGGCTCCAGATCACCTTGACCGGCATGCGCTGGCCCGCCTGGGCCAGCGCGACCGCCACCCCTGCGGCCTCGCGCGGCCACTCGGTCGCGGGCGTCGCGCGGCGGCCGAAGCCGCCGCCGGCCATCTGCACGTTGATCTGCACTTGGTCCGGCTTCAGCCCCACGACCTTGGCAAGGTTCATCGCGTCGATGCCCGGCATCTGCGCCGCGTAGTAGAAGTCGCAGCGGTCGTCCTTCAGGTCCACCGTGCAGGCCAGCGGCTCCATCTGCGCATGGTTCAGGTAGGGGAACACGAAGTCGGCCGTGATCTTCTTCGGCGCCTTGCTCCAGCCGCTGATGTCGGCATCGAACTTGGGTACCGGCGTGCCGGGCTGCTTGGCCAGCGCCAGGTAATCGGCGGTGAGCCTGGCCGTGTCGGGCTTGGCCAGGCCGGCGAGGTCCCAGTCGACTTTGAGTGCGTCGCGGCCCTTCTTGGCGGCCCAGTAGCCGCTGGCGACGACGGCCACGCCCTGACCGCCGCGGTCCAGTGGCACCGGCAGCACGGCCTTGACGCCCTTGACCTTGAGCGCCTCGCTCGCGTCCAGCTTGGCCACCTTGCCGTTGAACACCGGCGGGCGCTGGATGACGGCCACCGCCATGCCGGGCAGTTGCACGTCCATGCCATAAGACTGGGTACCGGTGCTCTTGGCCTTGCCGACGACGAGGCCGGTGGGCTGGCCGATGCGCTTGAAGGTCTTGGGGTCCTTCAGCGCGACGGCCTCGGGCACTGGCAGCTTCATCGCCGCGTCGAAGAACTCGCCATAGCCGGCGCTTTTTCCCGCGCCACCGATGACGCCGTTCTCGGCCCGCAACGACGCGGCCGGCACGCCCCAAGCCTGCGCGGCGGCGGCCAACAGCATGGCCTTGGTGCGCGCGCCCAGCTCACGGTACTGCTGGTAGCTGTTCTTGATGGAATTGGAGCCGCCGGTCAGGTGGATGCCGAACATCGGGTCCACGTACTTGGCCTGCTGGTCGCCGAAGCCGGTGCGGACCTTGAGCCAGTCCGCATCCAGCTCCTCGGCGCAGATCATCGCAAGGCCGGTCTCCACACCCTGGCCCATGTCCATGCGGTTGCACAGGATGGTGGTGGTGCCGTCCGGCGCGATGCTGACGAAGGCCAGCGGCTGCTCGGTGGGCTTGGAGCCGGGCTTGGCCACGGCGCCCTGCGCGGCGGCAAGGCCAGGCAGCAGCGCCAGGCCCACGGCACCGCCGACGGTGGTGGTGACGAAGGCGCGGCGGGACAGCCCGCGGCCGCTGAGCTGACGGTCTATGCGTTGCGGATTCAGCATGGCGGCCTCCTCAGGCGAGCTGGGCCGCGGCCGCATGGATGGCGGCGCGGATGCGGGTGTAGGTGCCGCAGCGGCAGAGGTTGCCGGCCATGGCCGCGTCGATCTGCGCGTCGGTCGGCTTCTTGTTGCCCTTGAGCAGCGCGACGGCGCTCATGACCTGACCGCTCTGGCAATAGCCGCACTGGGCCACGTCATGCGCCACCCAGGCGGCCTGCACGGCCTGGCCGACCTTGTCGTTGGCGATGCCCTCTATGGTGGTCACCGGCCCCTGCACCGACGAGATCGGCGTCAGGCAGCTGCGCACCGGCGCACCGGCAACGTGCATGGTGCAGGCGCCGCACTGGGCCGCGCCGCAGCCGAACTTGCTGCCGGTGAGCTGCAGCTCCTCCCGCACCGCCCATAGCAGGGGCATGTCGGGGTCTGCGTCCAGCGAGACGGCGCGACCGTTGACGGTCAGGTTGATCATGGGAAGCTCCTGGGGGGATGGTTGCCGGCGACTCTAGCCAGAAGCAGCGCCCCAGTACATCACTCAGGTTTTGTCAGCCGGCCGACGCAAAAAGGGGCTCAAAACTGAGCCCCTTCCCGGTCGGCAATAGTCGCGACTTACTTGAACTGGTAGGTCGCGTTCAGGTACCAGAAGCGCCCGCGCGGATCCACGAAGGAGCCGGCATAGCCGGACACGTGCGAGCCGTAGCTGGACACGGCCGTGAACGGCGGGTCCTGGTTCAGCAGGTTGCGGGCGCCCACGCGCAGCGCCAGCGCCGGCATGGGCTTCCAGCCAACGGCCATGTTCCAGCGGCTGCTGTCCTTGACCTTGTGCTCGACGTCCACGCCGACGTTGGCATCCACCAGGCCGGCGGACTCGGTCCAGCCCTTCACGAAGACGTTCTCCAGCGTGACGTTCCAGTTGCCGAGGTTCCAGTCCAGGCCCAGCGTGTGCTGCCACTTGGGCACCGGCTGCACGCCCGCGCCGTCGCCGGCCGTGCCCTGATAGGACACGAAGGGCGTACCCTTGCCGTTCTGCTGCTTCCACAGGTTGACATAGGTGCCGGCAAAGCTTGCGCCCAGCCTGCCCCATTCGCCGAACCCCCAGCTCGCCTTCATGTCGAGGTCGATGCCGTTCGTCTGGAGCTCGCCCAGGTTCTCGACAGGCGTCTCGATGTAGCTGATGAAGCCGTTGGCCAGGCGATGGATGCGTGACTTGTAGGTGTTGTAGAGCGCGGGATCGGACATGATGGCGTCGCCACCAATGGCACCGATCTGGTCATTCTTCTGGATGTTCCAGTAGTCGATCGCGATCGAGATGCCGCGCACCGGCTCGAAGACGGCCCCGAACGCGTACTGCCGCGACTTCTCGGGCTTGAGGCCGGGATCGCTGGACAGGCGCACGTTGAACTGCGTCTCGCAGCGCGGGTCGCCGGCCTGGTTCTTCGGGCAGTCGGGGTCGTTGAGGGAGTTGGCCGTGTTCGTGAACGCCGTCGGGCTGTGCACGTCCCACAGCGTCGGCGCCCGGAAGCCCGTGCCGACGCTGGCGCGCAGCAGCACCTCCTTGCTCGGCTGATAGCGCAGCGCGGCGCGCGGGTTGAAGGTGTTGCCGAAGTCGTTGTAGTGGTCGTAGCGCGCGGCCACCGTCGCCTCGAAACCCTTCGCGAACGGCATGGACAGCTCGCCGAACACCGCGTAGATGCTGCGCGAGGCTATCGTGTTGGGCACGGTGCCCTCGCCGCCGATGTGCAGGCCCAGCTCGTAGTCCTTGTTGACCGCGCGGTCGTCGGCCTTCTCCTTGCGCAGGTCGGTGCCGACGGCCAGCATCATCGGTCCGCCGGCCATGGCCATCAGCTCGGTGCTGGCCTTGGCGTCGAGCGCATAGGTCGTGCTCTTGGAGCGACGCATCGGGCCTTCCATGCGCGCGCGGTCCAATGCGGCGGTGCCGGCGGCGTCCTGCGGGCCGAAGGGGTTGATGACGCCGGTGGACAGCTCGGCGATGAAGCGCCCCTCGTGCAGGTAGTTGAAATAGTCCAGCGCCCCCTTGGCCTGCGACATCGTCAGGCCGGCGTCGTAGTCCCAGCCGCGCGCGGTACCGGTCAGACCGGCCACGAAGCGCGTCTGCTCGTTCGTCGTGACGTTCGTCCGCGGCCCCACGGGCACGGCCCGCATCGCGATCTCGGTGAAGCCGCCGCCCAGCGTGTCGAAGTCCGCAGGCTTGTAGCCCAGGCTCAGCAGCAGGTCGCGCGGGAAATACTTGCTCGTGATCGGCAGCGCGAAGGACGGATAGGTGCCGTCGGGCTTCACGTGGCCGGCAGCCGAATCGATGGGCACGGCCGCGACGCGGCCGATCGAATGACTGCGCGCGTAGCTGCCCTCGAAGAAGAGCTGCGACTCCTGGCCGAGGTCGAGGGTCAGCCGCCCGAAGGCATCGCTCTTGGTCGTGTCGGGCAGGTTTTCCTGAGTAGCCGGGAAGATGAAGCGGCAGCGCTTGATCGGCGTGCCGTTGGGCGTCGTCGTGGAGCGCGTCTGCAGGACGTTGTAGTCCGGGTCGCAAGGGCTGAAGTTCGCGCCCGCGTTGGGATAGGCGCCCGGTGTGATGTTGAAGTCGACCAGTCGGCCGGGGAAGGAGCGGCCGGAGGTCGGGGGATCGGAGCCGGGGATCTCGTCGAGGCCGCGCAGATACCACTTCTGGTCGATGGAACGGATCTTGGTCTGCTTCTTGATGTTGCCGGTCAGCAGCAGGTTGTAGCCGTCCGTCTTCAGGCCGCCCATGCCGTAGGCGATGGACGCGCCCGTCTCCTTGCCGCCGATGTTCTTCTCCGTGTCGCCGTACTTCAGCGTCAGCTCGCCCCTGTCGTAGTCCTTGCGGGTGATGAAGTTGATGACACCACCGACGGCATCCGTGCCGTAGACGGCCGAGGCGCCATCGCGCAGCACCTCGATGCGGTCGATGGCGGCAAACGGGATGCTGTTCAGGTCCACGGAGGAACTGCCGCCAATGGAGCCGAAGGCGAAGTTGGCCAGGCGCCGGCCGTTGAGCAGCACGAGGGTGGAGTTGGGCCCCAGGCCACGCAGGTTGGCGAAGCTCTGCGCGTAGCCCGCGCCCTGAGTCGTGTCGGACTGCAATGCCGTGTTGGCGCCGATGCGGCGCAGGATGTCCTCGACATTCGTCGCGCCGGTCTTCTCGATCTGGTCGCGCGTCATCACGGTGACGGGCAGGGCCGTCTCGGATTCGACGCGCTTGATCGACGAGCCGGTGATCGTGATGCGCTCAAGGTGCGGCTGCGCGGGGGCGTTCTGCGCCCCGGCCTGGGTCGTTGCTAGACCTGCCGCCAGCAAAGCCAGCGCTACCCGGGTGGGTCGGTGTTGCATGAAAACTCTCTCCTGATGTAGACAGGGCTGTTCATGGGTCCGGCTGGACCTTTGCCGCGGCGCGGCCTGTCGCCCCTGCGTAAAGAAGTTATTTGCAACGTTGCCGGAACGTCTCTTATGGGAAATCAGGCTGTTGTAATTTCGCTTCACGCTGCCGAAGTCGGCATTTCCATGCAGGCCGCCCGGCGGCCCGGGATCAGGCCTGCGCGAGGACGAGCTGCAACTGCGCGCGCAGCTGGCGCAGCCGCTGCAGCTCCTGATCGGGCGCCTGCAGGGCCGGCCACAGCAGCGCGACGAGGTCGCGCGCGCTGGCCTCCACGTCGATCTGCCGGCCGGTGATGACCACCTCCCACAGCATGTGCTCCATCGGCCCGAAGACCAGCGAGCGCAGCAGCCTCAGCGGGATGTCGCGCCGCACCTCGCCGGCCTCCTGGCCGCGGGCCAGCAGCTCCATCAACGGCACCGTATAGCGGCGCTGCAGCTCGACGAAGCCCTCGCCGAGGTCCTGGCCCTTGGTCCTGCCCTCCGACAGCACCAGCGCGCACAGCCCAGTTCCCTGGATCAGGAACAGGCGCAGGTGCGTCAGCACGATGAACTCCAGCTGCTCGCGCACGGAAGCCTGGCGCGGCAGATCGGCCTCGATGGCGGCGATGATCTCGTCGTACCAGTCCTGGATGACGCGCATGCAAAGCTCGCGCTTGCCCCGGAAATAGGTGAACACCGTGGCCTCGGAGATGGAGAGGCGCTGCGCGATCTCGGTCGTCGTCGCGCGCTCGTAGCCGCGCTCGGCGAACACCTCGCGGCCCACGCGCAGGATGTCGCGCACGCGCTGCTCGGCCTTGGGGCCAGCGGGCGCACGGCGTTGCGGGACAGCGCTTGCGAGGTTCATCTGAACAGCATTCTGCGCAATTCTTGAGTGACACTCAAGTCGCCATTGCATCCGGGTTCACCCTGCATTATTCTGGCGCACCTCACGCGGCTCACGAGGCCGCCACTCAATAAGTTGAGCCCTGCTTAAGCAGGGCTTGCCGGGAGCCACCATGCCGGTTTTGAACACCCAGCTCAACCCCCGCTCGGCCGACTTCAAGGCCAATGCCGACGCGATGCGCGAGCTGATCACGGACCTCAACGCCCAGCTCGCGAGGATCGCGGCAGGCGGCGGCGAGGCCGCGCGCGCCAAGCACCAGGCCCGCGGCAAGCTGTTGCCCCGCGATCGCGTCGAGATGCTGCTGGACCCGGGCACGCCCTTCCTCGAACTGGCGCCGCTGGCTGGCCTGAACATGTACGACAACGCGGCCCCCGGTGGCGGCGTCGTGGCCGGCATTGGCCGCGTGTCGGGCGTGGACTGCATGATCGTGTGCAACGACGCCACCGTGAAGGGCGGCACCTACTACCCCATCACCGTCAAGAAGCATCTGCGGGCGCAGGAGATCGCGCAGCAGAACCGCCTGCCCTGCCTCTATCTGGTGGACAGCGGCGGCGCCAACCTGCCCAACCAGGACGAGGTCTTCCCCGACCGCGACCACTTTGGCCGCATCTTCTTCAACCAGGCCAACCTCAGCGCGCAAGGCATCCCGCAGATCGCCGTGGTGATGGGCTCGTGCACGGCCGGCGGCGCCTATGTGCCGGCGATGAGCGACGAGACCATCATCGTGAAGAACCAGGGCACCATCTTCCTGGGCGGCCCGCCGCTGGTGAAGGCCGCGACCGGCGAGGTCGTCACGGCCGAGGACCTGGGTGGCGGCGACGTGCACACCCGCCTGTCCGGCGTGGCCGACCACTTGGCCAACAACGACACGCACGCGCTGGCCCTCGCCCGCAACTCGGTCGCACGGCTGAACTGGTCGAAAGCGAATCCGCTCGCCATGCAGGCGCCCAAGGCGCCGGCGCATGACCCGGCCGAGTTGCACGGCGTCATCCCGACCGACACGCGCAAGCCCTTCGACGTGCGCGAGGTCATCGCCCGCATCGTCGACGGCTCGGAGTTCGACGAGTTCAAGGCCCGCTACGGCAACACGCTGGTCTGCGGTTTCGCGCACATCGAGGGCATGCCGGTGGGCATCGTCGCCAACAACGGCATCCTGTTCGCCGAGAGCGCCAACAAGGGCGCGCACTTCATCGAGCTGTGCTGCCAGCGCAAGATCCCGCTGGTGTTCCTGCAGAACATCACCGGCTTCATGGTGGGCCGCAAGTATGAGAACGAGGGCATCGCCCGTGCCGGCGCCAAGATGGTGACGGCGGTGGCCTGCGCGCAGGTGCCCAAGTTCACGGTCATCATTGGCGGCTCGTTCGGTGCCGGCAACTACGGCATGTGTGGCCGCGCGTACTCACCGCGCTTCCTGTGGATGTGGCCCAACGCGCGCATCTCGGTCATGGGCGGCGAGCAGGCCGCCAGCGTGCTGAGCACCATCCGCCGCGATGGCATCGAGGCCAAGGGCGGCTCCTGGAGCGTCGAAGAGGAAGAGGCCTTCAAGGCACCCATCCGCCAGCAGTACGAGGACCAGGGCCATCCCTACTACGCGTCGGCGCGGCTGTGGGACGATGGCGTCATCGACCCCGCAGACACGCGCCGCGTGCTGGCGCTGGGGCTGTCGGCTTCGCTGAACGCGCCCATCCCCGAGACCAAGTTCGGCGTGTTCCGGATGTGATGGATATCCGGCCTCTGCGCACGAGCGACTCGCTCGAAGAACTGACCCGGCTGCTGCACGCGTCCTACGCCAGCCTGGCCGCCCAGGGCTGGAACTTCACCGGCGTGGACCAGACCGTGGACGTCACGCGCGACCGCCTGGCCGGCGCCCAGGGCTTCGTCGCCGAATTGAATGGTCGCCTCGTCGGCACCGTGGCCGTGCGCGGCCCCAAACCCGCCGGCGAGGCCTACATCGTCGACCCGCCGCCACCGCTGTACACCACGCCGGGCACGGCCATACTGTCCCAGCTCGCCGTGCACCCGGACTGCCGCGGCCTGGGACTGGGCGAGCAGCTGATGGACGCCGCCGAGGCCTGGGCCCGAGGACAGGGCTTCGCGCAGCTGGCCCTCGACACCGCCGAGCCCGCCGCCGCGCTGCGCCGCCGCTACGAGCGCCGCGGCTACACCGCCGCGGGCGGCGTGCAATGGCGCGGCAAGACCTACGCCAGCGTGCTGATGGTCAAGGCGCTGGGGCCGGAGACGACGGCATGAAGCGGCTGAAGCCCTGGCTGCTGGCGAGCCTGCTCGCCGGCAGCGCGCTGGCGGCCGCGCAGCCGCCTGCACCGGCCGCGTCGGCCCCCGAGCGCTTGCAGGCCGATGTGCGTGAAGCCATCGTGCGCGTGCCGGCGCGCGTGGAAGACCCCTTCGGCAAACCCGTGCTGGGCGAGCTGCTGGTGACGACCTTCCGCCCGGCCGGCCCGGGCCCCTTCCCGCTCGCCATCATCAGCCATGGTCGCAGTTCGGACCAACGTGCCGCCTACAAGCGCCCGCGCTTCGAATCGGCGGCGCGCTACTTCGTGCGCAAGGGCTTTGCCGTCGCCGTGCCGCTGCGCCTTGGCTACGGCGAACTGGCCGAGGCGGGCGACCCGGAGTCCAGCGTGTCCTGCGACGCGCCGCGCTATGGCAGCGCACTGCAGGCAGCAGCCCAGCAGATCCTGGCGGTGCGCGAGTTCATGGGCCGTCAGGCCGACATCGACGCCGGCCGCACAGTGCTGGTCGGCGTGTCGGTAGGCGGCATCGCCACCATC
The DNA here is from genome assembly GCF_019237615.1 of Roseateles sp. Taxonomy (GTDB): domain Bacteria; phylum Pseudomonadota; class Gammaproteobacteria; order Burkholderiales; family Burkholderiaceae_C; genus Pelomonas. Next base: position 68,252 of record NZ_JAFAGT010000053.1, read on the forward strand.
GGGGCCACCTCGGCCCATGCGCCCGGCCAGGTCGCCGCCATCAACTTCGCCGGCGGCCACGGCGGCAGCCCCGAGAGACATCCCGGCGCGCCCTGCCAGAGCGACCAGTTGCGCCGGCTCTACCGCTTCTATGCCGAGGCCAACGCCCGCACGACACCACCTACGCCCACGCTGTGGGTCTATGCAGAGAACGACCAGTTCTTCGGCCCCAGCTACGCCCGCCGCTGGGCCCGCGCCTATGCAGAAGGCGGCGGCAACGTGGACCTGCGCCTGCTGCCAGCCTTCGGCGCCGATGGTCATAGGCTCTTCACCGACGGCAACGACATCTGGCAGCCGCTGGTCGACGAGTTTCTGAAGCCGCTGGGCTTCAGCCAGCCAGGCGCCATTCCCGTGCCGGCTCCGGGTCAGCCGCTGGCCGGCGATGCCAGCGCGCCCGTCGGGTCCGGCGCAAAGCAACTGGCCGGCTTCCAGAAGTTCCTCGCCGCCAGGATGCCGCGCGCCTTCGCGATCGACGGTGAGGGCCGCTGGGGCTACGCTCAGGGCGACGACGCCCTCTCGCGCGCCCTTGCCTTGTGCCAGCGCAACGTCGGCAACGACGGTACTCCCGTCAGTTGCCATCTCTACGCGGTCGACGAGACCGTGGTCAGGACCACCCCATGACCCAACACCTCACGCTGACTCGCGACGGCCATGTGGCCCGCGTCACGCTGAACCGACCCGAGGTCCGCAACGCCTTCAACGAGGCACTGATCGCCGAGCTGACGCAGGCTTTTGCCACCTTGGGCCAGGACCCCACGCTGCGCGCCATCGTCCTCGCCGCCGAGGGCAAGGCCTTCTGCGCGGGCGCCGACCTGAACTGGATGAAGGCCATGGCCGGCTACTCCTGGGACGAGAACCATGCCGATGCCACCAAGCTGGCCGACATGCTGTGGGCCATCTACAGCTGCCCGGTGCCGGTCGTTGCGCGCGTGCAGGGCGATGTCTACGCCGGCGGTGTGGGCCTGGCGGCGTGCGCGGACATCGTCGTCGCGGTGGATGCCGCGGGCTTCTGCCTCAGCGAGGCCAGGCTGGGCCTGCTGCCCGCCACCATCGGACCCTATGTCGTCAAGGCGCTGGGAGAGCAGGCCTCGCGGCGCTACTTCGTGACGGCCGAGCGCTTCTCCGCCGCCCAGGCGCACCAGTTGGGTCTGGTGCACGAAGTCGTCGCCGCCGACGCGCTGGACGCCAAGGTTGATGAACTCGCCGCCGCCATCTGCGCCAACGGGCCCGCCGCCGCGCGTGCCTGCAAACGCCTCGTCAAGGACGTGGCCGGCCGGGAGATCACGCCGGCGCTGCGCGATGACACTGCACGCCGCATCGCCGACATCCGCGCCAGCGCGGAGGGGCGCGAGGGCGTACAGAGCTTCTTGAGCAAGTCAAAGCCGAGCTGGCTGCCGCAGTGAACCATCTCGACGCCGTCCACCTGCTCGCGCTGGCCGCCGCCCTCGGCTGGGCCAGCGGGCTGCGCCTGTACCTGACGGTGCTGCTGGTCGGCATCGCGGGGCACTGGGGCTGGATCGCGCTGCCGCCGGGCCTGCAGGTGCTGGCCTCGCCTCTGGTGATGACGTGTGCCGCGGCGCTGGCCGTCGTCGAGTTCCTGGCCGACAAGGTGCCGCTGGTCGACAGCGCCTGGGATGGGCTGCACACGCTGGTCCGCATCCCCGCCGGCGCGGCATTGGTAGCAGGCCTCGTCAGCGGCTGGGCTGGCGACCATGGCGAGGCCTGGACCGTCGTCGCCGCGCTGATCGGCGGCGGCCTGGCGGCCACGGCGCATGCGGCCAAGGCCAGTACGCGCGCGGCGGTCAACGCTTCGCCTGAACCCTTCTCCAACATCGGCCTGTCGTTGCTGGGCGACGTGGCCGTACCCACCATGCTGTGGCTGGCCTGGGCGCACCCCCTCATCTTCTTCCCGCTGCTGGCGCTGGCGCTGGCCGTCATGGCCACGCTGATCTGGCTTTGCTTCAAGTTCCTGCGCGCGCTGCTCCGCCGCGTACGCCGACCCTCTCCCGCATGACCTCCTCCCAAGACCTCGCCAGCCGCAGCCGCGCGGCCGTCTGGCATCCCTGCACGCAGATGGCCCGCCTGGCCGACGTGCCGCCCCTGCCCATCGGCCGCGGTGATGGCCCCTGGCTCATCGACACCGACGGCCGCCGCTACTTCGACGCCAACTCGTCCTGGTGGGTCAACCTGTTCGGACACAGCGACCCGGCCCTGCACAACGCGATCAAGGCCCAGCTCGACACGCTGCCCCACGTGATGCTGGCCGGCTGCACGCACGAGCCTGCGGTGCGGCTGGGCGAGCGGCTGTCCGCACGCACGCAAGGCCGGCTGGGCCATGTGTTCTTCGGCAGCGATGGCGCCAGCGCCGTCGAGATCGCGCTGAAGCAGAGCTTCCATGCGTGGAAGAACCGCGGCCAGGCCGACAAGCGCGAGTTCGTCTGCCTGAAGAACAGCTATCACGGCGAGACGCTGGGCGCGCTCAGCGTGACCGACGTGCAGGTTTTCCGCGACGCCTACGACCCGCTGCTGATGCACGCGCACATCGTCGCGTCGCCCGACGCGCGGCTGGGTAACGAGGCCCAGGCGCTGGCCGCGATGCGCACGTTGCTGGCCGAGCGGCATGCGCATATCGCCTGCGTCATCGTCGAGCCGCTGATCCAGGGCGCAGCCGGCATGGTCATGTACTCGCCCGGCTACCTGAAGGGCCTGCGCGAGCTGACGCGCGAGTTCGGCGTACACCTGATCGCCGACGAAATCGCCGTGGGCTGTGGGCGCACGGGCACCTTCTTCGCGTGGGAACAGACCGGCGCCGACTGGCCCGACTTCATGCTGCTGTCCAAGGGCATCACCGGCGGCACGCTGCCGCTGTCGCTGGTGCTGACAACCGACGACGTGTTCGCCGCCTTCTGGAGCGAGGACGTCACGCGCGGCTTCCTGCACTCGCACTCCTACACCGGCAACCCGCTGGCCTGCGCCGCGGCCAATGCCGTGCTGGACCGCTTCGACGCCGGCCAGCTCGACGCCAACCGCGAGCAGGCCGAGCGCCTGACCCGCGCCTTCGCGCCCTTGGCCCCACGCGTGACCCATCTGCGCCAACGCGGCATGATCCTGGCCTTCGATGTGCCTGAAGCCCCACCCCGCTTCGCCGAGCGCTTCCACCTCGCGGCGCGCGCGCATGAGTTGCTGATCCGACCGATCGGCTCGACCGTCTACCTGATGCCCCCCTACCTGATCGACGACGCGACCGCGGCCTTCCTGGCCCGTGCCGTGACGGCGACGCTGAACGATGTCCTTGCTTGATCACCTGAGCGCCAAGCTCAACGCCATCTCCGCGCAGAGCCTGACGCGCTCGCTGCGCCGCGCCGACAGCGGCACCGCACCGCGACAGACCATCAACGGCCGCGAGCTGCTGATGTTCTGCTCCAACGACTACCTGGGCCTGGCCGCCGAACCGGCGATTGCCGAAGCCCTCGCCGATGGCGCGCGCCGCTGGGGCGGTGGCTCGGGGGCGTCGCCACTCGTCAGCGGCCACAGCGCCGCGCACGAGGCCGTCGCCGACACGCTCGCACGCTGGTACGCGCCGCACATCCCGCAGGCTCGCGCCATCGGCTTCTGCACCGGCTACATGGCCAACCTGGCCGTCGTCACGGCGCTGGGTGACGAGCACACCGAGATCTTCTCGGAGCAGCTCAATCACGCGTCGCTGATCGACGCCGCGCGCCTGGCCAAGGCCAAGGTCACGCGCTTCCCGCATGCCGACCTCGCGGCCTTGCGCGCGACGCTCACCGCCAGTACTGCCAAGGTCCGCCTCATCGTCACCGACGCCGTGTTCAGCATGGACGGCGACCTCGCGCCCCTGCCGGGCCTGCTGGCGCTGGCGGAGGAATTCGATGCCTGGCTCATCGTCGACGACGCCCACGGCTTCGGCGTACTGGGCGAGAACGGCCGCGGCTCGCTGGAGCATTTCGACCTGCGCAGTGAACGCCTCATCCTTGTCGGCACGCTGGGCAAGGCCGCCGGTCTTGCGGGCGCCTTCGTCGCGGCCCACGCCACCATCGTCGACTACCTGCTGCAGGCCGCGCGCAACTTCATCTTCTCGACCGCGTCGCCGCCGGCCATCGAGCATGCGCTGCTGACCAGCTTCGCGCTCATCGAAGGCCCGCTGGGCGCCGCGCGCCGTGCCCACCTCGTCGCGCTGCAGGCGCGGCTGCGCGATGGCCTGCTGGCGCTGATCGACCGCCACCCGCGCCTGGGCTGGTCGCTGACCGACGCCACCACGCCCATCCAGCCACTTGTCGTCGGCGGCAACGCCGAGGTCATGGCCCTGGCCGCCACGCTGGAGAGCGCTGGCCTGCGAGTGCCGGGCATACGCCCGCCGACGGTCGCCGACGGCACCGCTCGGCTGCGCATCACGCTGTGCGCGACGCATGCCGTGGCCGATGTGGACGCGCTGCTGGCCGCACTGGGCCGCGCCGCGGCGGCACAGGAGCAGGCTGCATGAGCCGAGGCTTCTTCATCACAGGTACCGATACCGAGATCGGCAAGACCTTTGTCACCGCCGCACTGACCCGCGCTCTGGCCTTGCGCGGCCTGCGTGTGGCGCCCATCAAGTCGCTGGCGGCAGGTCAGGAGCTCGTCGACGGCCGCTGGGTCAACGAAGATGTCGCCACCCTGATGGCCGCGCAGAACCTGGGACTGGCCGACACCGAGGTCGGCCCGTTGCAGTACCGCGAGCCCTGCGCGCCTCATATCGCCGCCCGGCTCGAAGGCGGTGCCATCGACCGCGACGCGCTGCTGGCGGCCATCCGCACCACGGCAGCCAAGGCCGACATCGCGCTGGTAGAAGGGGTTGGCGGCTTCCGCGTGCCGCTCACCGACACCTGGGACACGGCCGACCTCGCCGTCGACCTCGACCTGCCCGTCATCCTGGTGGTGGGCCTGCGCCTGGGCTGCATCAACCACGCACTGTTGACAGCAGAAGCCATCCGCGCCCGCGGCCTGACGCTGGTCGCCTGGGTGGCCAACACCGTCGACGTCCAGCAACCCCATGTCGCCGACAATCTGGCCTCTTTGCAGGCTGGCTTGAAGGCGCCCTGCCTCGGGCATCTGCCCCGACTTTCCGACCCGCTGGCCGCGCCGGCGCGTCTCGACATTTCCCCCTTGGTGGCTTCCGCATGAACCAGATCCAGACCCTCACCCCCACGACCGACGCCGACCGCCGCCAGGCCAAGCCCTGGACCGTTGCCGAGGTCGCTGCGCTGTTCGAGCTGCCCTTCAACGACCTGCTGTTCCGCGCGCAGCAGGTGCATCGCGAGCATTTCGACGCCAACGCGGTTCAGTTGTCCACGCTGCTGTCCATCAAGACCGGCGGCTGCGAGGAGGACTGCGCCTACTGCCCGCAGTCAGCCCACTTCGACACCGGCCTGAAGGCCGAGAAGCTGATCCCGCTCGAGGAGGTCATGGAAGCGGCGCGCGCCGCCAAGGCCAATGGCGCGACCCGCTTCTGCATGGGCGCCGCCTGGCGCTCGCCCAAGCCGCGCCACCTGGACGCCATCGGCGAGATGATTTCCGAGGTCAAGGCGCTGGGCCTGGAGACCTGCCTGACTGCCGGCATGCTGGAAGACGGCCAGGCCGAGCAGCTGAAGGAAGCGGGGCTGGACTACTACAACCACAACCTGGACACGGCGCCTGAGTTCTATGGCCAGATCATCACGACGCGCACCTACCAGGACCGCCTCGACACGCTGGATCGCGTGCGTGCGCAAGGCCTGAAGGTCTGCTCCGGCGGCATCGTCGGCATGGGCGAGACGCGCCGCCAGCGCGCCGGCCTCATCGTGCAGCTGGCCAACCTCGATCCCTACCCCGAGAGCGTGCCCATCAACAACCTCGTGCAGGTCGAAGGCACACCGCTGGCCGGCACGGCGCCGCTGGACCCGCTGGAGTTCATCCGCACGATTGCGGTGGCCCGCATCACCATGCCGCGCGCCATGGTGCGCCTGTCGGCCGGCCGCGAGGAGATGCCTGAAACCATGCAGGCGCTGTGTTTCCTGGCTGGCGCCAACTCCATGTTCTACGGCGACAAGCTGCTGACCACCAGCAACCCGCAGGCCGAGAAGGACCGCGCGCTGCTGGAACGCCTGGGCATGCGCTGCTCGACCGAGGCCGAGCTGACGCCTTCGGAAGCGGCCGCCAAGGTGCAGGTCTGCACGCACTGACCCCTGCAACATCGCGCGCCAGCGGCCTACCAACCCACGGCGCGTCCCGATCCCGAATCCACAAGAAGACGGCTGAGGAGACCCCGAATGTTCAAGAAGATCCTGATCGCCAACCGCGGCGAAATCGCCTGCCGGGTTGCGGCAACAGCCAAGCGCCTCGGCATCCAGACCGTCGCCGTCTATTCCGAAGCTGACGCCGACGCCCGGCACGTCAAGGCCTGCGACGAGGCCATCCTGATCGGCGGCCCGGCGCCGCGCGACTCCTATCTGCAGTGGGAGCGCATCCTGGCCGCCGCCAAGGCCACGGGCGCCGAAGCCGTTCACCCTGGCTATGGCTTTCTGTCGGAGAACGAGGCCTTTGCCCAGGCATGTGCCGATGCCGGCGTCGTCTTCATCGGCCCGCCGCCCAGCGCCATCTTGGCGATGGGCCTGAAGGCCGAGTCCAAGCGGCTGATGGAGGCGGCCCAGGTGCCGCTGGTGCCGGGCTATCACGGCGCCGGCCAGGACCCCGCCCTGCTCAAGCGCGAGGCCGACCGCATCGGCTACCCCGTCCTCATCAAGGCCAGTGCCGGCGGCGGCGGCAAGGGCATGCGCGCGGTCCACAACGCCGACGAGTTCGACGCCGCGCTGGCCTCGTGCAAGCGCGAGGCCATCAACAGCTTCGGAGACGACGCGGTGCTGATCGAGCGCTATGTCCAGCGCCCGCGCCATATCGAGATCCAGGTCTTCGGCGACTCGCACGGCGACTGCGTCTACCTGTTCGAGCGCGACTGCTCGGTTCAGCGCCGCCACCAGAAGGTGCTCGAGGAAGCGCCCGCGCCCGGAATGACACCGGAGCGCCGCGCCCAGATGGGCGAGGCCGCCGTGGCCGCCGCGAAGGCGGTTGGCTATGTCGGCGCCGGCACGGTGGAGTTCATCGCCGAGCAGGACGGCCGCTTCTACTTCATGGAGATGAACACGCGGCTACAGGTCGAGCACCCGGTCACCGAGGCCATCACGGGCCAGGACCTGGTGGAGTGGCAACTGCGCGTCGCCGCCGGCGAGTCGCTTCCGCTCAAGCAGTCCGAGCTGCGCATGCAGGGCCATGCCATCGAGGCGCGCATCTGCGCCGAGAACCCGGACGGCGGTTTCCTGCCCGCCACCGGCACGCTGGATGTGGCGCGCTGGCCGGCTCACGTCGCGTTCCAGCGCGGCGATGTGCGCATCGACGCCGGTGTGCGCGAGGGCGACGCGATCAGTCCCTATTACGACTCCATGATCGCCAAGCTCATCGTCTGGGGCGAGGACCGCGCGCAGGCGCTGGCCCGGCTGGACGCCGCGCTGCGCGACACCCACATCGTGGGCCTGCAGACCAACGTCGCCTTCCTGCGCCGCTGCGCGGCAACGGCCTCCTTCGCCGGCGCCGACCTGGACACCGGCCTCATCGAGCGCGAGAAGACAGTGCTGTTCGACCAGCCCGGCCTGCCGCTGCGCGTCGGCGCCGCCGCCGTCGTCGCCCACACGCTGGCCGTCGAGGGCATGACGCAGGACCGCGACCCGTGGAGTGCCCGCGACGGCTTCCGGCTGTTCGGCTCGGCCATGCGCCGCTTCGATCTGGAGGCCGGCGGCTCGCATCACGAGGTGCTGCTGTCGCGTCATCACCGCGGCGGCATGACGTTGACGGTGCAAGGTGAGGCGATCGAGTTCGCCGTGCAGTCGGCCGACGCCGAGACGCACGAGCTCTTCCTCGGCAGCGAGCGCCTGCGCGTGAAGACCTATGCCCGGGGCGAACGCGTCGCCGTGTTTGGCGCGAACGGCTCGGCGGTACTGACCGAAGTGGACGTCATCGCCCATGCTGGCGACGCGCCCGGCGAAGGCGGCCGGCTGACCGCGCCCATGCCCGGCAAGCTGATCGCCTTCCTCGCCCAGGCCGGCGACAGCGTCACCAAGGGCCAGCCGCTGGCCGTCATGGAGGCGATGAAGATGGAGCACACCATCTCCTCGCCGCGCGACGGCACCGTGGCGGAACTGCTGTTCGCTGTGGGCGACCAGGTCGGCGACGGCGCAGAACTCCTCAAGCTGGAGGCCTGATCATGGCCCTGCCCTCGCACGTCACGATCCTCGACGTCGGCCCGCGCGACGGGCTGCAGAACGAGAAGGAGAGCGTCTCCACCGAGCACAAGGCTCAACTGGTGTCTATGCTGCAGGACGCCGGCCTGAAGGAGATCGAGGTCACCAGCTTCGTCAGCCCCAGGTGGGTGCCGCAGATGGGCGACAACGCAGCGCTCATGGCCGCCATCGAGCGCAAGCCGGGCGTGCGCTACTCGGTGCTGGTACCCAACACCAAGGGGCTGGAACCGGCGCTGGCATCCAGGCCCGACGAGATCCTCGTCTTCACGGCTGCCAGCGAGGCCTTCACGCAGAAGAACATCAACTGCTCCATCGCCGAGAGCCTGGAGCGCTTCGCGCCGGTCATTGAAGGCGCACATGCGGCGGGCCTCAAGGTGCGCGCGGCGGTTTCCTGCGCGCTGGGCTGCCCCTACGAGGGCGAGATCACCGCCGATCAGGTCGAGGCCGTCGTGAAGCCGCTGCGCGAGCTGGGCGTGGACGCCATCGACATCGCCGACACCATTGGCATCGGCACGCCGCGCAGGGTCCAGGCGGCGATGGAGCGGGCGCTAAAGCATTTCCCGCTGGCCGAGGTGTCGGGCCATTTCCACGACACCTACGGCCAGGCGCTGACCAACATCTACGCCAGCCTGGAGCTGGGCGTGCACGGCTTCCATGCCAGCGTGTCGGGCCTTGGCGGCTGCCCCTATGCCAAGGGCGCGACGGGCAACGTCGCAACCGAGGACGTCGTCTTCATGCTCGACGGACTGGGCATCAGCACCGGCATCGATCTCGACAAGCTGGTCGACGCCGGCGCCTTCATCTCCAACGTGCTGGGCCGCCCGCCCGTGTCGCGCGTGGCCCGCGCCGTGCTGGCAAAGCGGGCCGGCTAGGCGCGTAGCTCCCACAGCACGTTGACGATGCGCCAGCGCCCCTCGATCTGGGCCAGGTGCATGTAGTCGATCCAGGCCTCGGCATCGACGCGCACGCTGGCCGTGCGGCCGAAGACGTCGAGGATCCTCACGTCGGCGCGCTTGCCCGTCTCGGGCTTGCCGGCCCGGGCCCGCGTGGACTGCACCAGGTCCATCGCGCCCATGCTCTGCAACTCGCCGCGGCCATCGGGCAGGCCCTGACGATGCGCTTGGCCAGCTCGGGATGCAGCGAGCGCTCCATGCGTGCCGCGTCGCCGGCATACCACCCCTCGATGCAGTCGCGCGCGCAGGCCTCGATGGCGGCGGCCTCGGATTCCGGCGCCGCCACGGCGGCCGTCGATGCGGCGGCCAGGGCCGCACTGCTCATGAAGATGCCTCGTTGCAAGAAGGTCTCCGTACCTGATGGCGAACGGCGTGCAGGCTTCGTCGCCGGGCAGCGCCTGGCACCAGGCAGGCACAGCACGCGGCCCGGCGCCAGCAATGGGCTGGCCCAGCCGGGGCGGGCCTTGCGCAGCGCGGACAGGGGTACGCCCAGGTCGGCCGCCCGCTGCGCGGCGAGCCTGTGCCAGCGCATATCGTCCAGCCCTGGCAGCCGGCGCACGGCTCGGCGCAGCCAGAGCAGAACAAAGCCGACGGCCAGGTCGTGCGTCCTTGGCGCCAGCCTCGTGGCCACAGCGGCAGCGCACCAAGCTGGGCCGTGGGCGGCGTGGCCGGCGCCGCCTCGACGCGGGCGGGCCGGACATCCGCCACGGAAGTCGCTGGCTAGTGAGCGATGGCAGCGGGGGCGACGGGGCCGGGCGGGTCGGGCACCAGGGACACCATGGGCCGGCTGGCGCTGACGAGGCCGCCCAGCAGGGCCAGGCGCCACAGCCCTTCCTGCGTCATCGTGGCCAGTTTCGCCAGCAGGCCGGCGCGTTCGGCCGCCCACAGGCCTCCGATCAGCAGGCTGCTGTGCAGCAGATAGCTGCACAGCCAGGTCAGCAGGGCATCGGTCATCGTGTCTCTCCCTTGCGTTGCTTCAGCAGCGCCTGCAGCTCGGCCAGTTCCTTGGCATCGACTCCACGCGACTCCAGCAGATGGCTGACCAGGGCGCTGGCCCGGCCGGAAAACAGGTTGTCCAGCAGGCTGCCCACCATGGAGCGCTGCACCTCGGCCTCACTGACCCGCGGCGTGTAGAGCAGCGCCCGGCCCTCGCGCCGGCTGGCGAGCAGGCCGCGCTTCTCCAGCCGCGTCAGCAGCGTGGCCACTGTGGTGTACGCAAGGTCGCGCTCGCCGCGCAAGGCCTCGGCCACCTCGGCCGTGCTGGCCTCTCCGCGCGCCCACAGCGCGCGCATCAGGCTCAGTTGCAGATCGCTCAGCGAGACCCCGCCCGCTCCCGTTTCTTCATCCATGGCGACTTTCTACATTTGTAGTACTACAAATGCAGAAGATTCGACATGGGCGTGGCAAGTCTTATTCGGTACGGCGGCCTCAGCCGCCCGGCGGGTTGCGCAGGCGCTGGCTGAACCACCAGAGGTGGCCGTCGGGGTCGACGCAGCCATAGCTGCGGTCCGTCCAGTACTCGGCACCGTAGTCGTTCTCCGTCAGCTCGTAGGTGACCTGGGCGCCGGCCGCGCGCGCCTGGGCGCAATGGGCGTCGACGTCGTCGACGTAGAGGAACAGCGCCTGCGTGTTGGCACCGCCCAGCAGCCTGGGCGCGCGACCCGTCACGCCGAAGCGGGCCGCGCGCGCAGCTCCGCCCTCGGACACCATGACGATGGCCTCGCCGTAGCGCAGCTCGCTGTGCATGACGCTGCCGTCGGGCGCATCGACAACGATCTCCACGGTGAAGCCGAAGGCGCGCTGGTACCAGGCGATGGCCTCGCGCGCGTTCTCGCAGTACACGGCCGAGGACAAGCGTGGCCGTCCGGGCGGGGTGGGTTTCATCGTGGTCTCCGGGAAGCTGGGTTGCGGTTCAATCCTCGCACCACGACCGTCGCGCCGCCACACCATGAAGCTGCTGTCCGCCTGCGCCCTCGCGCTGCTCGCCTCCCTGTCCGCCCGGGCCCAGGAGCCGCCCGTCTATGACGCCGCCAAGGCGCAGGCCTGGGGCGCCAACGAGCAGGGCCTGCGCCCCTATGTGCTGGTGCTGCTGAAGACCGGGCCCAAGCGCATGCCAGATGGGCCGGCGCGCGACGAGATGTTCAAGGGTCATTTCGCGAACATGGGCCGGCTGGCCAAGGAGGGCCTGCTGGTCTACGCGGGCCCGCTGGACGGCGTGGAGGGCCTTCGCGGGCTCTTCATCTTCGCAACATCGGACCTGGACGCGGCGCGCAAGGCGGTGGACACGGACCCCGTCATCGTCAACGGCGAGATGGTGGCGGAGCTGCACAAGCACTTCGGCTCGGCGGCGCTGCTGGCCGTCAACGAGTGGCACCCGCGACTCATCAAGCCCAAGCCCTGAGTTCGCGCCACGCGACGGATTTCACGCCCGACGGGCCGGCCATCGCATCGCGGGGGCGGTGCAACCGTTCCGTCATCAAGGGTTTGAACCCGCTGCCGATCATCGCGCCCGACTGCCGGAGCCGCCGTGAACGACACCTATTGCCCGACCAAGACCGACCGCGCCCGCGCGCTGCTCGCCGCCCCCCGCCGGACGCTGCCGCCGGCGCTGCGCATGCTGCTGATCAGCGTCGACGGCCGACGCAACGTCGCGGCGCTGCACGAGGTGGCGCGCTCGCTGGGCCTGGGCCGCGACGCGCTGGAGCGGCTGCAGGGGGAAGGGCTGATTGGCGCCGCCCAGGCGCCGCTGCCCGCGGCCGTGCTGCGGTCCGCAACCGCGCCGGACGACGAGCTGCGCCGCCTCATGCGCGCCAAGATGTTCGCCCTCGACCTCGTCGGCCGCATGCTGGCCGGCCGTGACGCCGAGCTGCGCGACAGCGCGCGCGAGGTGGACAGTGAATCCAGATTGCTGGCCTGGCTGGACGAAGCCGCGACGCGCATCGCGGCCACGGCCGGCGAGGAGCGCGCACAGTTCTTCCGTCAGCGCGTCGCCGAGGCGGCGGGCTGAGCGCCGCTCAGCGCTTCAGCACCTTGGCCACCGGGTTGGGCCGCAACCGGTAGGCGTCCGGCATGCCCGAGCCCAGCAGCGGGCGCAGGTAGAGGCGGAAGACGTCGGTCACGTCGGTGCCGGCCTCGGAGATGAAGTGATCCTCCATCGTGCGCGTCTTGCCGGCCACGGCGGCCAGCGGCAGCAGCTCGTAGTCCACCGAGTAGTAACCCACGCGCTTGATGGCGACCGAGCCGTCGCGGTCGCCGTGGAAGGCGTACTGCACGGCCTTCTCGCCAACCTCGCGGGCCTCGCGCGCATCCACGTCGCTGACGCAGCCGAGGAAGCTGCGCTGCAGGTAGCCGAAGGTGTCGCCGCGCACGCGCTTGATGCCCAGCTTGGCCTTGATCTCCTCGCACAGCAGATCGGCCAGCGCGCCGGTGCCGCTGAGCTGCACGTTGCCGTGGGCGTCGCGCTCAAGGTCGCCAGCCAGCCTGGAGAGCATGGGGGTGCCGGACGCGTCGTGTATGCCCTCGCTGACGGCGATGACGCAGCGGCCGTAGCGCTGGTGCGCGGCCTTCACGTCGCGCAGGAACTGCTCGGTGTCGAAGCTGCGCTCGGGCAGGTAGATGAGGTGGGGGCCATCGTCGTCGAACTTCTTGCCCAGCGCCGCAGCGGCGGTCAGGAAGCCGGCGTGGCGGCCCATGACCACGCCCACGTAGACGCCGGGCAGGGCCGCGTTGTCGAGGTTAGCGCCGGCAAAGGCCTGGGCCACGAAACGCGCGGCCGACGCATAGCCGGGCGTGTGGTCGTTGCCGACCAGGTCGTTGTCTATGGTCTTGGGGATGTGGATGCAGCGCAGCGGGTAGTTCGCCGCGGCGGCTTCCTCGGACACGATGCGCACGGTGTCCGACGAATCATTGCCGCCGATGTAGAAGAAGTGCGTGATGCCATGGGCCTGCAGCACCGTGAAGATCTCGTGGCAGTAGGCAGCATCCGGCTTGTCGCGCGTGGAGCCCAGTGCCGAGGCGGGGGTGGAGGCCACCAGCTCCAGGTTGTGGCTGGTCTCCTGCGTCAGGTCGACGAAGTCCTCGTTGACGATACCGCGCACGCCGTGGCGGGCACCATAGACCAGGCCCACGCCACGTTGGCGGCGCGCCTCCAGCACGACGCCGACCAGGCTCTGGTTGATGACGGCGGTGGGGCCGCCCCCCTGGGCGACGAGGATCTTCGCGAGACTCATGGGCGCTTGTATGGATGCCTCCCGGCGATAGGCATTAACCCGCATCGTGTCGTGAAGAAGTCGGCTGCTGCCTTGTATCCGGCCTTGTGCGTGGATTTGCCAAGTTGCCCGGCTGGCCCACTGGCCCCGATGTACTCCGCTGACAAGCGCCT
>NZ_JAFAGT010000032.1 GCF_019237615.1 Roseateles sp.
CCCTGGCGGCGTTGTTCATCGCGCCTGCGGCATCAGCGTCTCGCCTTCCTCAAGGCGCGAGTGCTTCCCGATTCGTCGTGGGACACCGCCCTCGGTTCGCCCTCAAATAGTCTGGGACCGGGCGTCGAAATTTACGCGGGACGTAACAATCGGAGTGTCCGAAAAGACTCGACCACGACACTGAGAGCTTCCTTGATTGATGGCTGCAGCATTGAGAGTCGGGCCTGTGCGTTCGCGATTTCAAGCCGCAGCGATGCCGGCTTGCGCTTGCTCCTGTCGCTGCGGCGCTTCATGCCCACGACGAAGGCTGGTCTTCAGTTGAGCCACTGCCGCAGCAGGCCGTGCACCTCGGGGCTCGACAGCAAATCGAGGTGGCCCGTGTCGTACACCACCGCCCGGCGCTCCGGTGCGAATCCAAGGCTGAGTCCGGGATCGTTGTGCTGGCCCAGCGCGCTCGCCACAGGTACCAGGCCATCGCCTAGCAGCCTTGCCTTCATGCTTCCGGATGCCGGGCCGAGGCTGGCGGCAACGGCAAAGCAGCGGGCGCTGTCCGGCAGGTTGACCCGGTCGGCGCGATGCGGTCCATCGTCGCCTGCCGGGCCTTTCAGAATGTTGCCCAGCCGCAGGTCATTGATGCCCGCGCTGCGTACCTTGCCCAGCCGCACCAGCGGGGCTGCGTACGGTGTGGCGCCGAGCAGCAGGTCAACGCCATGGCCTGCGCGTTCAAGCGGTGCGCCCTGGTGGGGTGTGCCCAGGCAGATGAGGTCATTGACGCGCCCTGGCCAACGCAAGCCGCCGCGCTGCATCTGAACGCCATGATGGATGGCGCTGCGTGCCACCAGGCCGCCCATGCTGTGGCCGAGCATCACCAAGCGTTCGACTGGCACGGGCCATGCGCTGTAAAGCCCTTCCATCAGCGATGCCAGGATGCGGCCATTGGTCGACACGCTCAGGCCGCTGTTGTAGTGGAGGTAGACCGGCGTATAGCCCAACTCCCGGGCCAGGGCCTCGCCATGGTCATGTCCCGCGCGACACCACTGCAGGTCGTTCATGCACAGCCCGTGCAGCAGCACCAGCAGCTTCGGCCTGGCACCGCCGAGGCGGGTGCGCAGCGCGTGACGTTCCAACGGGAGGGGCCGACCCGAATGGCGGAACTGCATCGTGATCGCCAGCGGGTTGTCGGTCGTGGCAAGGTGGTCGCCCAGCACGCCGTTGAGGGCCGCCAGGACGGCCTCACGCTCCGCCCGTGGCGGCTGATGCGGATCGGCAGCGGCCAAGGCAGGCGCCAGCCAGCCTAACAGGGCCTCGACGGTGCCACCTGCCAAGTGCGTGACGCCGCGCACGGTCTCGTACACCAGACCAGTGACACCGCCCGTGCGCTCGTCCGCCGCGACTGTCCCGCCCAGGCCAGGTATGCGGGGAAGCGTGACGATGCGCGCGTGCATGGCCTCTACCAGGCTGGCCAGGCCAGCCACGGCATCGGTAGTGAGGCGCGCGGCGCCGCGAAGGTCGGCGGCCTGTAGTAGGGGTTGGGTCATGGCATTGCGCGGCATGGGCCGGTGGTCAGTGTCATGAGCACATCGGCATACCAGGCACAGTTCAATCCCAGCGATTCATCCAGAACCGTGTCCCGCGTGGCCATATCCATGCGGCTGGAGTGAACGCCGAGAAGGCACCAGCGTGGTCGGCCTTCAGCGGCGGGTTCGACTCGCGCGAGCACCGGCGAGCCGCTGCACCCGCGGTGCATGCGTGCGTCGGTGAGGAAGTAGCCTTGCCCCTGGAAACGGACGCCATAGCAGGACGCCACGCTGGCTTGCCGCACCACGGGCAGGTGATGGACGGTGTCGAAGAAGCCGAGTGGGAAGCCCGGAATGGCGAGCCGGTCGCCAACTTCAAACAAGTCGAACCCGACTGGCAGATGCAGCTGCCCGAAGGGATGCACAACGCAGCCAGCCGGCATCGCGGATCGGTCTATCTCGATGGCAGCCACGTCAACCTCTCCGGCGCTGTCGCATGCCTGGCTCCACGCGGTCAGGCCGTCGCGGTGCAGCAGGATCGACAGCGTGGCCAACTGCGTCAGGTCGCGCGAATTGGTATGCAGTTCGATTTCGATGCGGTCGGGAGCATGCCCCGTCGCGGCATCAAACAGGACGTGGCGACTGGTGACCAGGAAGAGACGTTGGTCTCGCTCGAAAAAGAAGCCGCTTGCAGATGTCAGGCCCTTGGGGCCTGCAAAGGTGAGCACTCGGGTGACGCCGAAGAGCGCCTCGTCGTGGACTTGCTCGTTGGCTGCGATGCCCCCAGCGGGACGTGCCGGCGAGATGGTCAGTTGTTGCTGCGAATCGTGGCCACGATCCCACGCGTCGCGTCGATCCAACCAGACCTGTTCGCTCTCACCAGTGGCGCCGGGTTGGTTGATGGTGTCAAGCATCGGGTTCGATGCTTGCGCCTCGCCGCGGGCGGCCGCCTTGGCCCCCTGACGCTGCAGTTCAGCGTGCTCAGCAGAAACGGGCGCAGAAAGCGCTCCGCTGGGTGGCGCGCCCTCGACAACGGGTGCCGCCTCTTGCGGGGCGGGGGGATCGGATCGGGAAGACATGGGACAACTCCGCTCAAGGACTTGTCCCGTCAAGGGCGACGCTTCCGCCGGTGGCGCTTCAAGCAAGCCAGTTTGGGGCAATGTCACTTGCAGCGTGCCCCGAAGGAAATCAATGTACCTGAAAGGCCTGCGGAACAGGCCAGAACCCTCGCCGTTTCAATGGCAGCGGGCCCACGTCAAACCTTGTTCCCGGGCATAGTGAAGCGCCGCTTGAGAGCTGCTGAATTTCGGAGAAAAGCTCATGACGCGGTCGACGCTGGCCATGCCTTGGCCGGAACGGATGGAGACGACGGCATCGAAACCGCCATCACCTCGTGCTCGAGACATCGGCGAAATCATGAACCGCCCGAGTTCAATGTTGTTGTTCTTGTTGTCGTACATGTTGTTCTTGTTGTGTGGGATGAGCCGGTGGATGCCGGCCCATGGCGCCGCAACCGGCGCCGGATCGCATGCTCAGAGCGTGCGAATGTTGGACGCCTGCGGGCCCTTGGCGCCTTGCGTCGCCTCGAACTGCACCTTGGCGCCTTCTGCCAGCGAGCGGAAGCCTCCGCCGTTCTTGACTTCGCTGTGGTGAGCGAACAGGTCCTTGCCGCCGTTGTCCGGCGTGATGAAGCCGAAGCCCTTGCCGTCGTCGAACCACTTCACGGTGCCGGTTTGCGTAGTCATGATGTTTCCTTTGGAAAAGTAGAGATGGAGATAACCCTCCGCAGGCGAAAGCCGGGCGGAGACAGAAACACTCAAGAACACTCACCGGGGAGTTGCTGAAGCGAGCCGCTCGCAAGAAAGGCCAGGGGGTGGCCTGCGGGGCTGCAGTAAAGACCTTAAGAAAACGGTCTTGCGCGAATCTATGTGGGACAGAGTAGCACGTCTGTCAAGGCCTCTACCAGCACGGGGCGATGGGCCCACGGCCGCGCGATCCCTTGGGTTCCTGAGCGGTCAACTTCCCAGGCGCAGGCTGCGATCCCGGATCGAGATGTTCAGACCATGCAGCGAGCCGTACAGCATCAGGATGCGTGGTCGATGCTGCGACGGAGCCGCCACGACCAGGGGCTCGGGCGTAGGAATGTCCAACAGCGCAGGGTTCAGCGCAGGAAACGTCGCGTCGGGAAACAGGCGTTCAGTCATGGCGGGCCAAGGTGGATTCGGTGGAAGGGACGGACGTGCGCGGCAACAGCAGGCGGTGCACGCCCACCGCGAGGGCTGCGCCCAGCAGCTCGGCGACGATGAAGCCCGGCGCGCTGGCCGGCGCGATGCCAGCGAAGCTGTCGCTGAACATGCGGCCGAACACGGCGGCGGGATTGGCGAACGATGTGGACGCGGTGAACCAGTAGGCCGCGCCGATGTAGGCCGCCACCATCGCGGATACGCGGCCTGCCGGCGCTCGCAGGATCACCAGCAGCAGGCCGAAGGTGGCGACGCCTTCCGCGATCCACTGCCCGGTGCCGCTACGCAGCTTGGTGGAGAACTGCAGAAGGCTCATGTCGAACATCGCATGGGCAAGCCAAGCGCCCAGCAGCGCCCCGAGCAGTTGGGCCGCGATGTAAGGGGGCAGCGCAGCCACCGGTAGCTCGCCGCGCCAGGCCATCACGGCGCTGACGGCCGGATTGAAGTGCGCGCCACTGACGGGGCCGAACACCTCAATCAGGATGTACAGGCCACCCACCGTGGCCAGCGTGTTGGCCAGCAGCGCGAGGGCCACATTCCCACCGGACAGCCGCTCGGCCATGACGCCGGAGCCAATGACGACGGCCAGCAGCAGCATCGTGCCCAGCGCCTCGGCCAGGAGCTTGCGGGTCAGGTTCATGGTCAGGCTCTCGCAATCTGGGCGAGGGCCTGCTGCCGCTCCGCTTTGCTCATGGTGGCGAGCGGCAGTTGCAGCAACTGCAACATGCGGTAGCCGAGGGCCTGGCGCGTCAGCTCGAAGGCGCGGCGCTTGCCGTCGTCATCGCCCTCGGCGTTGGACGGATCGGGGTAGCCCCAGTGCACCTTGATGGGTTGCCCGCTGCCGCCAAAGAAGACCGGGCATTGCTCGGCCGCTGCGCTGTCGCAGACGGTGATGACGATAGACAGGGGCGGTGCATCCGGCGTCGTGAACTCGTCCCAGCTCTTGCTGCGGTAGCCGGCAGTTTCGACACCAGCGTTTTGCAGCGCTTCCAGCGCGAACGGATTGATGCGCCCGCTGGGTGCGCTGCCGGCGCTGTAGGCCTGCACGTCCTGGCCGAGCTTGCGGGCCCAGTGGTTGAGCATGGCTTCGCCCAGAACGCTGCGGGCGGAGTTGTGGGTGCAGAGGATGAGGACGTTGGTGGCCATGGCGGCGAGGTCAGCAGCATGGAGCGATCTTGCGCTCCACGGCGCAGGCGGCGCCCTGGCAGCAGTTGTTGGTCAGGTAGCCCAGCAGGCCGTTCATGCGCGCGTAGTTCGCGCGGTAGATCAGGTTGCGACTGGCGCGCTCCTGGGTCACGAGGCCGGCGTTGACCAGCTCCTTGAGGTGGAAGGACAGCGTGGCCGGTGGCGTGCCAAGGCCCTCTTGAATCGCGCCGGGGGTGAGGCCGGACTCGCCCACGACGACCAGAGCGCGGAACACCTGCAGGCGCAGGGGCTGCGCCAAAGCAGCAAGGCCTTTGATGACGTCATTCTCTTCCATGATTCCATTTTTATGGAATTGATGAATCATTGCAAGCAGGGTGGAGGCGATGTGCAACGTCGAACCTTCAAGTCGGGTGCTCATCAGGTCAATCCACCGCTCGCTGGGTCGAGCACTGCACGGGAACCGCGGCACCTCATCGCAAAGGGCGCTGAGGGCCTGGTCCGCATGGGTTCGACACCGGCATCTGCAAGCCTTCGCGGCGGGTACCTGTTCGCCCTCGCCCTCGCGCTCGCGAGTCCGGATCCGGCCTAGGCGTCGCTGCGCGGCTGCAGGGGCCTGGGATCAAGATCGAGGTCGACGCGCTGCCGCCCCAACTCGAACCCATCCGTGCGTTCCCTCACCTCGTACAGCTTCCCCCGCGCATTCTTGAACGGTCGATGCACCACCAGCATCCAGCCGTCGTCCAGCGTGCGGAACAGCATGCCGTGGCCTGAGCCCTTGCTCAGCCACACGGGCAGCTGCTTCCACGGGCCGAACAAATTCCCGGACTCGGAGCGGGCCAGCGTCTGGAAGTAGCCGTCCTCGCCCCAGCTCGACCACAGCATATGCAGGCTGCCGTCGGCCGTGCGATAGAGCTGCGGGCCGTCCGTGACGATGATGCCCAGGCCTTGCTGCGGCCGGGCGACGGGGGAGGCGTCGCCACGGAACAGTTCGCGGGGTGGCCCGATGGCGTGAAGTTCTTCGTCCAGCGGCACGGCGGCGAACGCGCCTACGCGGAGTTGCAGCCATTCGTGGGCGAACACCATCCAGGGCTTGCCGGCGGGGTCGACGTAGAGCGTGCCGTCCAGCGTCATCAAGTCCTTGGACACGACGGGCTCGCCATCGCGAACCAGCGTGAACGGCCCGCCGAGCTGGTCGGCCACGGCCAACACCGTGCTGCGGCGGTAGGTGCGCTGGCCAAAGACGGGGCCGGGCTCGGCCAGTGGCAGGCCTTCGTTGTGGACGGTGACGAACAAATACCACCGGCCGCGCCAGCGGTGCACCTCCGGCGCCCAGCAGCCGTCATTGGCCCATATGCCGGCGGGCAGCTGGAACACCAGCTCGGGCCGGGTCCAGTGCTTGAGGTCGCTGCTGCGGTAGGCCATCACGCCTATCGCCTGCTTGCCGCTGACCGAAGGGGTGTTCTTCGTGAACAGCCAGTAGGTCATGCTGGCCTTGTCGGTCACGATGAAGGGGTCGTGCAGGTCCATCTCGGGCAGCGTCATCGGGCCGGCGGCCAGCGTCCAGGCGGGCAGGCCGCCGGCCAGGGCCGCGCTCGCCAGCAGCTCGCGACGCTTCATCGCGCGGCCTCCTGGGTCAGCAGGCCGCGCTGGCGCAGCCATTCCTCCATGCGCCGCGGCCAGGCAGACGCGTTGCCAAGGCCGTCGCGCATGGCTATGCCGTGGCCACCCTGCTCGAAGACGTACAGCTCGGCCGGCACGCCGGCGCGGGTGAGGGCGTCGAAATAGAGGAGGCTGTTCTGCACCGGCACGGCCTTGTCGCCCTGGGTGTGCAGCAGCAACGTGGGCGGCGTGGCGGCCGTGACCTGCTGCTCGATGGACATCTGAGCCAGCAGCGCCGGGCTGTGCGAGGTGCCCAGCAGCGCGCGGCGCGAGCCGGCGTGGGCGGCGGGACCGGTCATCGTGATGACGGGGTAGACGAGGACGGCGAAGTCGGGGCGGGCACTGGTGCTGTCCAGCGCGGCGCCGGTGCGGCCGTCGGCGTGGTCGAACAGCGTGCTGGCGCTGGCCGCAAGGTGGCCGCCGGCGGAGCTGCCCATGACGCCTATGCGCCTCGGGTCGACACCGAACTCTGCCGCGCGTGAGCGCACGAGGCGGACGGCGCGCAGCAAGTCCTGCAGCGGTGCGGGGTGGCCCCACTCCTGCAGGCGGCTCTTCAGGATGAAGGTGGTGACGCCCAGCGTGCTCAGCAAGGCGGCGTACTGCGTGCCTTCGCGGTGGGCCGACAGGTGGCTGTAGCCGCCACCCGGGCACAGGATGACGGCGGTGCCGTTGGGGCGGTCGACGGCGGGCGGCACGACGGTGAGTGTCGGCACCGACACGTTGCCGATGCTGCCGCTCGCATCCACGCGCTCGGGGCCGAGGTCGCCGCGCGCGGCTGGCGCATCGGCGCGCCGGGCGGGGGGCACGCCTTCGGGCCAGAGCGGCAGCAAGGTCGGCGTGGCCGCCTCAAGGGCGAGTGCGGGTAGCGGTCCGGCCAGCGGCAACAGGGTCAACAAGCGGCGCGTCAGGTTCATGACGGCGCAGTGTGCCGGCCTGATGGCTTGGCCGCAGGCTGCAGCGCCAACTGATCAGCAGATTGATCCGCACGCCCGCCAGTCGGCGTGCGGTATGGTTCCGCCGGCCACCAATCCACTGGTCGGCATGATCGCGTCTCGCGCGTGCCGTGAGTTTCCCTGCCAGGGCGGTGCTCCGTCTTCTGCGGACCGAATCACCACCCCATCGACCTTCATGAAAAAGCTCATCCAATCCCTGCGCGACCGCATGCCGGCCTGGGCCGACTGGCTCGACGTCCTGGTGCCCTTGATCGAGGTCACGCTCATCGGCCTGGCCGCCTGGCTGGTGATGCGGGTGGTCCGCCTGTTGATCCGCCGCGTCACGCGCACCTACGGGCTGCCGGTCAATGTCGCCGCGCTGTTCCTGCGCCTGGTGGCCGTGCTCGTGTATGGCGGCGCGCTG
The DNA here is from genome assembly GCF_019237615.1 of Roseateles sp. Lineage (GTDB taxonomy): Bacteria > Pseudomonadota > Gammaproteobacteria > Burkholderiales > Burkholderiaceae_C > Pelomonas. The sequence goes on from NZ_JAFAGT010000032.1 coordinate 7,922, forward strand.
CTGTGGGCGCTGGAGCGGCTGGGCGTGTCGGGCGCGGTCCTCTGGACGGCGTTCACCGGGTTTGCGACGGTGGGGGCGGTCGCGTTCTTCGCCGCGTGGAGCGTGCTGTCCAACCTGTTCTGCACGCTGCTGATCTATGTCACCCGCGCCTTTCGCGTCGGCGACGTGGTGGAGTTGCTCGAAGCCGGCGACAAACCCGGGATGAAGGGCCGTGTGATGGACATCAATCTGGTCTACACCACGCTGCTCGAAAGCGGCGACGCGCAGAGCGGCACCAGCCTGCAGCTGCCCAACAGCCTGTTCTTCCAGCGCGTGCTGCGGCGCTGGCATGGCGGCGCGGCGCCGACGGAGGCCGAGCGGCCGCGCCCCTGACGGGCGCCGGCCCCGGGCCGGACATGACTTTGCGCTCACGGGTGCGGCATGCCCAGAATGGGCTTGCCGTGACGGACCTTGGCTCCGTCACGCCGCTGCCCATGCCCGCATCCCTGCTTACCGCCACCGACCAGATCGCTCCCGAGGCACTGCATGCCGCCTTCGGCCGGGCCTTCGCCGACTACGTCGCCGGCCCCTTCCAGCTGCCGCTGGCGCAATGGCCCGGCTTCCTGCGGCGCCAGGGCATAGACCTGGCATTGGGCCGGGCCGTGCTGGACGCGCCGGGCGGTGCGGTGCAGGCCTTCGCGCTGGTGGCGCCGCGGCCGGGCCTGGCGCGCTGGCGCCTCGCCACCATGGGGGCGCTGCCCGAGGCGCGCGGCAGCGGGGCGGCGGCGCAGCTGCTGCAGGACTTCGTGGTGCGCGGCCGCGCGGCCGGTCTCGCTGCGATGGAGCTTGAGGTTTTCGCGCAGAACGAGCGCGCCGTGCGGCTGTACCGGCGCCATGGCTTCGTCGAGCGCCATGTGTTGCAGGGCTGGCAGCGCGTGGCCGAGGCCGGCGGGGCGCAGGCGCCCGCCGCGGCGTTGGCCGTAGGCGCGGACGCCGCGCTGGCCTGGCTGCGCGAGGCCGAGGCGTGCATCACGGACCTGCCGCTGCAGTTCGGCGCCGACCTCGTCGCCGCGCTGCCGGCGGGCTGGACGGCCTGGCGCCAGGGCCGCGCGCAACTGGTGTTCAGCGGCGATGCGGAGGCCGGCCTGGTCGTGCGCTCGCTGATCGACCTGGACCCGGCGCAGCACGACGCCGAGGCCTTGCTGCGCGGGTTGCTGGCGGCCCATCCGGGCGTGCGCGTCAGCGCGCCGGCGCTGCAGCGGCCCGACCTCGGTGGCGCCGCGCTGCGCCGTTGCGGCTTCGCGCCAGAGGCGCTGCACCAGTTCATCATGCGGCGCGACCTGGCCGGGCCGCTGGTCCGCGACGAGGCGCCGGCCGACCGGCCCGCCGTCGCGGCGCTGATCACTGCGGCCTTCCGCGACCACCCTTTCAGCCGGCACGACGAGGCGCGGATCCTGCAGCGGCTGGACGAGCACGGCGCGCTGACGCTGTCGCTCGTGGCGTGCGATCCGGCCAGCGGCGAACCCATCGCCCACCTGGCGTTCTCGCCGGTGCGCATCGCCGGGCAGGACCTCGGCTGGCTGGGCCTGGGCCCGCTGGCCGTGCGGCCCGACCGACAGCGCCAGGGCGTGGGTCGGACGCTGGTGGAGGCCGGCCTGGCGCGCCTGCGCGTGGTGGGGGCGGCGGGCTGCGTGCTGCTGGGCGACCCGGCCTACTATGCGCGCTTCGGCTTCCGCGCCGGGTCCGGCCTGGTGCTGCCCGGCGTGCCGGCCTCGCATTTCCAGGCGCTGCGGCTGGACGAGGCGCGCGCGCTGCCGGCCGGCACGGTGAGCTACGACGAGGCCTTCGGCGCGGGCTGAGGACGGCGCGATCGCAAGCTGCGGCCGGGTCAGTGCTCGTCGAGGCTGATCATCCCTTCGCGGAGGGCCCATTTCACGAGGCCCGCGATGTCGTTCAGGCCTAGCTTCTTCATCAGCCGGCTGCGGTAGGTGTCCACGGATTTGGGGCTGAGGTGCAAGGCCTCGCCGATGGCGCTGCTGGTGGCGCCCTGGGCCACCAGCAGCAGGATCTGGCGCTCGCGCGGCGACAGCGCCTCCCCATCCGTGCCGCCGCCCTCGGTCAGCGCGGAGGCGGCGAACTCGGCCGCCTGCGGGCTGAGGAAGCGCCCGCCTGCGGCTACCGTCTCCACCGCCTGCAACAGCTCGGAGCTGGCCGAACCCTTGAGCAGATAGCCACGGGCACCCAGGCGCAGCGCCTCCGTGACGTGGCGGGGCTGGTCTGACATGGTCAGCACGATGACGCGCAGCGCCATGCCGCGCTTGTTCAACTCGGCCAGCAGCTCCAGGCCCGAGCGCTGGCCCAGGCGCAGGTCCAGCAGCACGACGTCGGGGTCGAGCCGGCCGAGGTCGGCCAGCGCCGGCGTGGGGCCGGCGGCCTCGCCGATGACCTCGTGGCCAGCCACTTCCAGCACGACGCGCAGGCCGTCGCGCATGATGGCGTGGTCATCGATCAGGTAGATGCGGCTCATCGTTGCGGTGGTCCTCCCAGGTCAGGGCCGCGATGGTGCCATGGCCCGGCAAGGCGGCGACGGGCAGGCGCGGGCATCAGGCGCGCGCGGCCCATGCCGTCCGCCGTCAGCTGCTGCACCTGTATGACGGCGCCGCGCAGCGACGGCTGCAGCCGTGGCGTCAGGTCAGCCGGGCGGCGGGGGGAGGTAGGTGCACCCTTCGCGCCGCACACCGTCCCGCCAGGCGGGAAGGAGCTCCTGCGGGCGGGCGGGCCGGGCTCATGCGGTCACGGCGGCGCCGCTGTTCAGCCGGAACACCCGCACCGACTGCGTCACCAGCTCGGCGCGGTGGGCCAGCGAGATGGCCGACGCCGACAGCTGCTCGACCAGGGCCGAGTTCTGCTGCGTGAAGCCGTCGATGCTGGACACGTTGCCGTTGAGCTCGCCGATGCCGCCGCTCTGCTGCTGCACGGCGACGCTGATGCGGCCGATGAGCTCGTTCATGCGGTCCACCGCGGTCTCGGCCTCCTTGGCCGAGCGCCCGGTGTCGGCCACGATGCGCACGCCCTCCTCGACGCGTGCGCGCGAGTCCTCGGCCAGCTTCTTGATCTCCTGCGCGGCCTCGCGGGTGCGGCCTGCCAGCATGCGCACCTCGGACGCCACCACCGCGAAGCCGCGGCCCGTCTCGCCCGCCCGCGCCGCCTCGACGGCCGCGTTCAGCGCCAGGATGTTGGTCTGGAACGAGATGCCGTCGATGACGGCGACGATCTCGTTGATGCGCATCGTCGCCTCGCGCACGGCGTCCATGCGCTGGCTGGCGGCCACGCTGGTGCTGCCAGTGTGGCGCGCGGCGGCGGCCGTGTCGCGGGCCAGGCTGCTGGCCTGCGAGGCGCCGTCGGCCGTGTGCTTGACGGTGGCGGCCACCTGTTCCAGCGCCGTGGCGGCCTGCTGCAGGCTGCCGGCCTGCTGCTCGGTGCGCCGGCCCAGGTCTTCGCCGCCCGCGGCGATCTCGGAGCAGGCCAGGTTGACGCCGTCCACCTCGCGGCGCACGTCGCCGATGACGGCCTGCAGGTTGACCTTGAGCTGGGCCAGCGCCCGCAACAGTCGGCCCTGGGTGCCGCCGCTGCGGGCCTGCAGGTCTTGCGTCAGGTCGCCCGAGGCCAGGCGTTCGGCGGCCAGCGTCGCCTCGACGAGGGCGCGGTCGCCGCGCGTGCGCAGCCAGGCCAGCAGCGGCAGCATGGTGAGCGCGGCGCCGCCAAGGGCGGCGACGTCAGGGCGCAGGCCCAGCGCGCCCACCGCCGCCATGGCCACGGCGCCAGCCGCCGTGCCTGCGGCCAGCATGGCACCACCCTCCTGCAGCAGCGAGGCGTGGCGGACCAGGCGGCTGCCGATGCCCGGCCAGCCGGCGCGCTGCAGCGCGCCCTTGTGCAGGCGCGTCGCCAGCCTGGGGGACTTGCCGCCGCCGGCGGCGCGGTATTCCTCGCGCATCCGCGCGTACAGCGCCTCGGCGCCGCGTACCTCCTCGCGGCCGGGCTTGGTGCGCACCGACATGTAGCCGCAGATGCCGCGGCCGTCGCGCACCGGCGTGACATTGGCCCGCACCCAGTAGAAATCACCGTTCTTGCGGCGGTTCTTGACCAGGGCCGTCCACGGCTCGCCGTCCTTCAGCGTGGCCCACATGTCGCGGAAGGCCTCGGCCGGCATGTCCGGGTGGCGGATCAGGTTGTGCGGCTGGCCCAGCAGCTCGTCACGGTCGAAGCCGCTGGCGGCGATGAAGGCCGGGTTGCAGTAGGTGATACGGCTTTGCAGGTCGGTCGTCGACACCAGGGGCGCGTCGGCACTGATCTCGTACTCCTGCTGGGTCACCGGTCCGTTGTCGCGCATGCTTGTCTTTCTTTTCCTCGGGGCATTGCGGCAATGTCGGGCAAGACCTGTCGCGGCGGTGTAGGGGATTCTTGTGCGCTGCTGTCGGGGATGCGGGAAACCCCGGATGACTCCCTCGCGCTGGCGCCCCCTGGGGCTTGCTGGCGGGCGATGCATCAGCGGGCGCCGCCGCGCTTCCTTGTCTACATCACAGGGGCGCTGGGGCCATCAGATTTCAACGCTGCCCCGTCCGGACCGGTACGCTTGGCTTGACCGCGGCTGCTTCGTGTTCCGACGGGTTGAGAGGGAGCTCTCCTTCTGCCATGCCTGGCCGTAGCGCAGGGAAACGCCCTTTTCCGGCGGCGACCAGCTGCAGGACACCTACGCATCGCGGTGCGACCGGATCAGCGAGGTGCTAGGGGTAGAGCGTGTCGCCGCGCATCAGGTTGGCTTGCTCTGCCGGCGGAGTCGAGCTTCAGCGGATGCTTGAGCACGGGCCCGTCCCAAGTCGACCGCCGCCCGGACCTCCATCTCGATCGCGCCTCGATCGAACTCCGGCGCTGCGAGCTTCCCGAGTTCGTCGTCGCGCTGGAGCAGCCAGAGCGCCGATGCAACGATGCCGAGGCTGACGGTCGGGTCACCGGACTCGAGGCGCAGCAGCGTTGGCACCGTCACGCCCATGCGCTTGGCCCAGGTCTTCAGCGACTCTTTGCGACGCAGTCGGGCCACAGCCAGGTCCGCACCGAGCTTGTCTAGCGCGGCGATAGTGGATGGCGGCAGCTGTTGGATGGCGCGAGCAGGCTTCGGCATGCAAATAGAATTTATCGAAAATGCCATAACAGGGCAACTCTATTTGCATGTTCGGCGAGCGCAACTGGTCGACTTGGGAATGGGCGGTCCGATGGGAACGCGCAGGGCTTGAGAGGTGCAGTCGCAAAGTATCTGGCGCGCTACGCCAATTGCCGCTCGGAGCTATCGGTAGCGTTGGCCATATCTGCCACGCGACGGAGATCATCCACTGCGCAGCACCACTTGGGTGTCGCCCCCGGCGACGCTCAGACCCAGCAAGGGAAACGCGTAGACAAGCAAAAAGGCCCGCAGCCATTGGGCTGCGGGCCTGATGTTGACAGACGACCTGTAGGTTCTAGAACGGGATGTCGTCGTCCATGTCATCGAAGCCGGTCGAGGCTTTGGGCGCCGGAGCCGGGGCGCGCTGCGGGGCCGGGCGGGGCGCTGCAGGACGCGCTGCCGGGCGACCGCCGCCTTCCATGTCGTCGCCGCCGCGGCTGTATCCACCACCACCACCAGCGCCACGGCTGTAACCGCCACCACCGCCTTCGTCACCGCCGCCGCCATCACGGCCGCCCAGCAGCTGCATCTCCTGGGCAATGATTTCGGTCGTGTACGTGTCGCGGCCTTCCTTGTCCTGCCACTTGCGGGTCTTCAGGCGGCCTTCGACGTACAGCGGGCGACCCTTCTTGACGTACTCGCCGACGATCTCGGCCAGGCGGTCGTTGAACACGACGCGGTGCCATTCGGTCTCTTCCTGGCGCTCGCCGGTCTCGCGGTTCTTCCAGTTGCGGGTCGTCGCCAGGCTGAGGGTGACCCAGGCGCCGCCACTGGGGTTGTAGCGGACCTCGGGGTCTTTGCCGACGTTGCCGATGATGATGACTTTGTTGACGCTGGCCATGACGCTCGTCCGAATTCGATGGGGAAGGGGATGAATTATGCCGGCCGACCCCGCCTGGGCGGTCAGCAGCACCTCGCAGACCGCATCCTGCACCCAGGAGCCCGCACTTCGTCTCCCCGTCTGTCGCCCGGGCGGCCAGTCTCCCTAAGATGAAGCCATGAACACTCTGGCCCCTCGCACCCGCAACGCCCGCCTCTGGCTGGCCTACGCCGGCTGCTGCGCACTGGCCTGGTGCCTGTTCGTGCTGGCCGGCAGCGAGTTCGACCGCGGCCTGGACCCGTTCTGGCTGGCCGTCTACCAGGCCACCACCATGCTCTGGGCGCCCATGCTGCTGGGCATCGCCGTCTGGCCGCTGGCGCGCCGCCTGCATGCGGGCGATGCCGGCCCGGCCGCGACGGCGCTGGCCCATGTGCTGGCGGCGCTGGCCTTTGCGGCGCTGTGGCAGGCGGGCGAGTTCGCCGTCAACACCTGGCTGTTCGGCACCGACCATGCGGGCGCGGTGCTGCTGGCCGGGCTGCTGTGGCGCTCGGTCTGGGGCGTCGTCGTCTACGCCACCATCGCCACCGCATTCACGGCCGTGCTGCAGGCGCGGGCGGCGCGCGCCGCGGCCGTGGCCACGGCCCAGGCCGAGAGCGCGCTGGCCAAGGCCGAGCTGTCGGCCATCAGCGGCAAGCTCAACCCGCATTTCCTGTTCAACACGCTGAACTCGCTGATCGCGCTGACCCGCAAGGACCCCGCCGCCGCGGAGGCCGCGCTGCTGAAGTTCGCGTCCATGCTGCGCTATGTGCTGGACACCAAGCGCGGTGCCGAGGACCGCGTGATGCTGTCCGACGAGATCGACTTCCTGCGTGACTACCTGGCGCTGGAGGCGCTGCGCCTGGGCCCGCGGCTGCGCGTGGACTGGGAACTGGAGGAACGCGTGCTGGCCGACGAACTGCCGCCGCTGACGCTGCAGCCGCTGGTCGAGAACTCCATCCTGCACGCCGTCGCGCCGCGCAAGGGCGGCGGCCGCGTGACCATCACCGCGCGCCGCAACGCGCTCAACCATGGCCTGGACCTGGCCGTCGCCGACGACGGCCCGGGCTGTGAGCCCGAGGCGCTGGAGCCCAGGCCCGGCCAGCGCCGAGGCGTAGGCCTTGCGGCGCTGAAGAAGCGCTTCGCGCTGGACTACGACGGCCAGGCGCGCCTGCGCATCCACACGGCCCCCGGCGCGGGCTTCCGCGTCGACCTCTTCATTCCACAGACATGAGCAACACCACCGTTCTGATCGCCGAGGACGAGCACCTGGCCGCCGAGGCGCTGGCCGACTGGGTCAGGGCCACGCCGGGCCTACAACTGGTGGCCGTCTGCGAGGACGGCGAGGATGCGCTGGCACAGATCCGCGCCCTCAAGCCCGCCCTGGTGCTGACCGACATCCAGATGCCCGGCCTGACCGGCCTGCAGGTGGTGCAAGCGCTGCAGGGCGATGCCCACCAGCCGCGCATCATCTTCACGACGGCCTACGACCAGCATGCGCTGACGGCCTTCGAGCTGCATGCGGTGGACTACCTGCTCAAGCCCTTCTCGCGCGAGCGCTTCGACGAGGCGGTGGCCCATGCGCTGCGCGACGCCGCGCCCAGCGCCGCCGATGTGGCGCAGGCGCTGGGGGCGCCGGCAGACGCGCCGCTGACCCGGCTGCTGGTGCGCGACCAGGGCAAGATCTTCCCGCTGCAGGTGGACGCCATCGAGTGCCTGCGCTCGGACAACAAGTACACCGCCATCACCAGCAAGGGCCGCAGCTTCCTGGTGCGCCTGCCCATCGCCGACTTCGAGACGCGGCTGGACCCGACCCGCTTCCTGCGCGTACAGCGCGGCTGCATCGTCAACCTGGACTTCGTCGAAAGCATGACGCCCGACGAGAACTCGCAGCTTGTCGTGCAGCTGCGCGATGGCACGCGCATCACCGCCAACCGCGAGGTGTCCAAGATGTTGAGGGAGCAGTCGCTATGAAGAGCCTCGCCCTGTCCCTGCTGGCGGCCACCGGCCTGGCCGCGGCCCAGCCCGCGCCGCCGGCGGCGCCGGCCAGCCCGGCCCCCATCGCCCATCCCGCGCCAGCGGCGCGCCCCGCGCCCATGGCGCTGCCCGCCGGGCCGGGCAAGGTCTACGCACCCGGCAGCTTCGACCGCCTCGAACTGGCCGGCTCCGCCCGCGTCGTCGTCGTGCAGGGTGACCGCGACCAGGCTTTCATCGCCGGCGACGACGAGGCGCAGAAGGGCGTCGAGGTCGAGCTGGCCGACCGCCAGCTGGTCATCCGCCCCACCGGCGGCTGGAAGATCTGGCGCAACGGCAAGCTCTTCGTTCAGGTGGAGATGCGCGAGCTGCGCCAGCTGTCGGTCTCCGGCGCCAGCGACGTGCAGGCGCCCGGCCCGCTGCGCGCCGACCAGCTCAAGCTCAGCATCAGCGGTGCCGGCAACGTGAGGCTGGACCAGCTGGAGGCGCGCCAGCTCGTCTTCACCATCTCCGGCGCCGGCGACGGCCAGTTGGGCGGCCGGGTGGACGACCTGGCGCTGCAGATCTCCGGCAAGGGCAAGGTCATCGCCGAGCGCCTGCAGGCGCAGCGCGCCCGCGTCAACGTCAGCGGCCTGGGCAATGTGGTGCTGTGGGTCACGGACGACCTGTCCGCCCACATCTCCGGCATCGGCTCGGTGGACTACTTCGGCAACCCGTCGGTGCAGCGCTCGGTGTCGGGCATGGGCTCGGTCAACGCCCGAGGTGAAAAGAAACCTTAGCGCGCCATGTCGTGACAGCCCCGCCGCATGCCTAAACTCGCCGCCACATAGCGGGGAGGATCTCCATGGTGGCGTGGCAGAAGGCCGTCCTGGGCCTGGTCGGTGCGGGCGTGGTGGCGGGCGCGGGCTGGTGGGCCTGGCAGAGGAGTGCCGGCCCGGGCCTGCCCAGCAGCGCCGAGGTCGGCGAACAGACGGCCTTCGCGCTGATGGACTGCAAGCCGCGCCTGCTGGACGGCTCGCCGGCCATCGCGGTCAGCTTCACGCAGCCGCTGGACTCGCGCCAGGACTTCGGCGCCCTCGTCACCGCGCAGGAAGGCGCCGCGCCCGCCGGGGCGGGCGATAGGAAGACTCCGCCACCTGACGCCAGCTTCAAGCCGCTGGCCGCCCGCTGGGTGCTGGGCGACAACCCGCGCGTGCTCTACCTGCCGTTCGCGACGCCGGACCGCAGCTTCCGCATCGCGCTCAAGCCCGATCTGGCCGCCCGCTCGGGTGCCAAGCTGGCCACGGCGCAGAACTGCGAGGCCGTCAGCGAGGCCATGCCCGACAGCTACTACTTCGCCAGCCGCGGCCTGGTGCTGCCGGCCGGCGAGAACGGCGGCCTGCCGGTCGTGACGGTCAACACGCCCGAGGTGGACGTGCAGTTCTTGCGCATCAAGCCCGAGTCGCTGCCCGCCTTCCTGGAGCAGGTGGGGGGCCGCCGCGAGCGCAAGGCCAATGCCGGCGAGGAGGACGGCGAGGGCGGTTACTACTACGACGGCTACAGCGACAACCAGCGCCGCCTCAAGGGCACCGTGGGCGGCTGGCTGCTGGACGAGCTGCGCGCGATGAGCGACAGCGTCTACATCGGCCGCTTCACGACCGATGCGCGGCCCAACCGCCGCAACGTCAGCTTCCTGCCGGTGGAGCGCATCAAGGAGCTGCAGGAGCCCGGCATCTACGTGGCCGTCATGAACCAGCCAGGCCGCTTCGGCTGGGACTACCAGGTCACGCATTACTACGTCACCGACATCGGCCTGCACCTGCGCCGCCACGCCGCGCAGATCGACGTGTTCACCACGTCGCTGAAGAGCGGCGGCGCGCTGTCGGGCATCGAACTCAGCCTCGTCGACGAGGCGGGCAAGGCACTCGCCCAGGTGCAGACCGACAGCGACGGCCATGCGGTCTTCACCGGTGCCGACGGCAGGATCGGCGACAAGGCCCGCGCCGTCATCGCGCGCCGAGGCGGCAAGGAGATGTCCGTGCTGTCGCTGCGCGACGCGGCGCTGGACCTCAGCGAGTTCGATGCCACCGGCCACCCGTCGCGCAGCAACAAGCTCTTCGTCTACGCGGGCCGCGACCTGTACCGGCCCGGCGAGACCTTCCAGATCTCTGTGCTGGCGCGCGATGCCGACGGCAAGCCGCTGCCCAAGCCCTTGCCCCTCACGCTGACGGTCAAGAAGCCGGACGGCAGCAAGCTCGTCGAGCAACTGGTGCAGCCGGGCAAGCTGGGCACCGGCTACTACCAGCAGGCCATCGCGCTGCCGGCCGATGCACCCACCGGTGGCTGGACGCTGCAGGCTCGCGTCGACCCCGGCGCGCGCCAGCCCGATGCGCAATGGGCCTTCAAGGTCGAGGAGTTCCTGCCCGAGCGCATGAAGCTTTCGCTCAGTGCGCCCGAGGCCACGCTCACGGGAGACGCCGGCGTCACCGTGCAGGCGCAGGGCGACTACCTCTACGGTGCCCCCGCCGCCGGCAACCGGCTGCAGGCCAGCGCCTACTCCGAGCGGCTGCTGATGCCGCTGCCGGCCAAGCTGCCCGGTTTCATCTTCGGCGACCTGGCCGACGACAAGGCCAAGAACCGGCAGGACCTGCCCGAGCAGGAGCTGGACGAGAGCGGCAAGGCCAGCGTGGCCATCGCCACCGCCTTCGGCGAGCGCAAGTCGCCGATGAAGCTGCGCGCGGCCTTCAGCCTGCTGGAATCCGGCGGCCGGCCGGTCGTGCGCTCGCTGGAGCGCGCCTGGTGGCCCGCGCCGGTGCTCATCGGCGCGCGGCCGCTGTTCGACCGCAACGTCGCGCCAGAAGGTGGCCTCGCCGAGTTCGAGCTGGCGCGCGTGGACGCGACCGGCGGCTTCAAGCCGGCCAAGGAAGTGCAGCTCAAGCTCATCTACGAGGAGCGCCAGTGGTACTGGCGTTATGACGACGGCCGCGGCTGGAACTCCGGTTTCAACGTCAACGAGGAGCTGGTCGAGGCGCGCAGCCTCGCGCTGACGACGCGCACGAAGATCGCGCTGCCCGTGCGCTGGGGCCGCTACCGCCTGGAAGTGACCGACCCCGAGACCGGCCTGGCGCTGCGCTACGGCTTCTACGCCGGCTACGGCGCGCAGGACGCCGACGACATCGGCAACCGGCCCGATCGCGTGCAGCTCAGGCTGCAGGGCGCGCCCTTCAAGCCAGGTGACGTGGCCAAGCTGTCCATCAAGGCGCCGCATGACGGCGAGGCCATCGTCACCGTCGAGGGCGACCGCGTGCTGTGGACCAAGCGCATCCCCGTGAAGGCGAGCGGCACCGAGCTGTCCATCCCGGTCTCGGCCGATGCGAGCTGGGCGCGGCACGACATCTACGTCACCGTCGCCGCCTTCCGCCCTGGCAGCCAGGGCGATCGCGTGACGCCCGCCCGCGCACTGGGCCTGGTGCACCTGCCGCTGAACCGCGAGGACCGCAAGGCCAGGGTGGCGCTGACGGTGCCGGCCAAGGCGCAGCCATCCGTGCCGCTGCCGGTCGTCGTGAAGGCGCCGCAGCTTGCCGGAAAGCCGGCCATCGTCACCGTCAGCGCCGTGGACGTGGGCATCCTGAACATCACCAGCTTCAAGACGCCCGACCCACAGGACTTCTTCTTCGGCAAGCATCGCTACGGCGCGGACATGCTGGACCTTTACGGCCGCCTCATCGAGAAGATGGAAGGCAATGTCGCCAAGCAGCGCTTTGGCGGCGACGCCGGCAAGCGCGACACGCAGAGCATGCCGCGCAAGGTGCTGCTGGTAGACCTGTTCAGCGGCCCCGTGCAGCTGGACGCCAAGGGCGAGGCGACGATCAACCTGAAGCTGCCGGACTTCAACGGCACGCTGCGCGTGATGGCCGTCGCGTCCGGCGCCGACAGCTACGGCTCGGCGCAGGCGGACACCGTGGTCGCCGCGCCCCTGGTGGCCGAGCTGAACATGCCGCGCTTCGTATCGCCCGGCGACAAGGCCACGATCGCGCTGGACGTGACCAACCTCAGCGGAAGCGCGCAGGACGTGAGGGTGGCCGTCACGTCCACCGGCCCGGTGAAGATCACCGGCAGCGCCGAGCCGATCCGGCTCAACGACAAGCAGCGCCAGATCCTGCGTTTCCAGGCCGAGGCGCTGGACGCGTGGGGCCTTGCGCCCGTCACCGTGAAGGTCAGCGCGGGCGCGCTCAACCTGACGCGCGAGGCCGCGTTGCAGGTGCAGCCCGTCACGCCGCTGACGCGTGAGAGCCGGCGCGTCCGTCTGGAAGCCGGCGCCACGCAGGCGCTGGACAAGGCACTGCTCGACGCCTACTGGTCGGGCTCGGCCAGCCTGTCCCTGAGCATCTCCAACACGCCGCCCATCGACATCAAGGACCAGGTGCAGGGTCTCCTGATGTACCCCTACGGCTGCCTCGAGCAGACGACGTCCAGCGCCTACCCGCTGGTCTTCATCGACGACGATGCGGCGAAGCGCTGGGGCCTGAAGCCGGTGCCGCGAGAGGAGCGTGCGAAGCGGCTGGATGCCGCCTTCGCACGCCTGGCCGGCATGCAGCAGCCCAGGGGCGGCTACGGTCTGTGGGCCGCGAGCGGGTCGTATGACGGCTGGCTGAGCGCCTACGTGACCGGCTTCCTGCAGGACGCGCGCGACGCCGGCTTCGCCGTGCCCGAGGCCCAGCTGAAGCGCTCGCTGGACAACCTGCTGGAGCAGTTCCAGCGCGCCCCGGCGCAGCAGACCACGCCGGCCAAGTCGCCCAGGCGCGACGACAAGGGCCGCATCGCCGACTGGCGCGACGCCGAGACGCTGCGCCTGGCGCACCAGCGCTTCGCCGAGGCCGCGCATGCCGGCTACATCCTGGCCCGCGAACAGAAGGCACCGCTGGCCACGCTGCGCACGCTGCACGACCAGTACCGCAGCCATGCGCTGTCGCCGCTGCCGCTGGTGCAGCTCGGCCTGGCACTGAAGCTGATGGGCGACGAGAGCCGCGCCAAGGCGGCGTTGGACGATGCGATGACCCGCGGATACGGCTACCAGCCCGACGACCCGAATAGCGGCTGGGGCCAGTGGCTGGGTGACTATGGCTCGCGCGTGCGCGACCGCGCGCTGGCCTATGCGCTGCTGCTGCGCCACAAGGTCGCGCACGAGAAGCGCGAGAACCTGCTGTTCGACTTGTCCGATGACTTTGGCCGCCGCAACTACTACTCCACGCAGGAGCGCCTGGCCCTGTTCCTCGCCGTGCAGGCCGCCACCGACGGTGCCGGCAAGGACGATGCCTGGAAGGCGACGCTGAGCGTCGGCGCCAAGGCCGACGCGTGGGCCGGCCGCGGCGTCGGCCAGCAGAGCTTCGACCTGGGCCAGCTCAGGAGCGGCATCGCGCTGAAGAACGACGGCGGCGCGCCGCTCTACCTCGACGTCACGGCGCAGGGCTATCCAACCAGGCCGCTGGCGCCGACGAGCGACCGCATCTCGGTCGAGCGCGCGATGTTCACGACCGACGGCAAGCCCGTGACGGCACGCCAGTTCACGACCGGCGAGATGTTCGTCGTGCGCCTGCGCGTGAAGGCCAGCCAGAACATCAGGGACGGCCTCGTCGTGGACCGTATCCCGGCCGGCTTCGAGATCGAGAACCTCAACCTGAGCCAGGGCCCGCAGGCCGGCGAGTTCACGGTGGACGGGGTCAACGTCGCGCAGGCCAATGCCAACGATCGCATCGTCCACACCGAGTACCGCGACGACCGATTCGTTGCCGCCGCGCAGCTGGGCCAGCCGCTGGACCTGTTCTACCTGGTGCGCGCCGTGACGCCGGGCCGGTACGTGGTGCCGGCGACGTTTGCGGAGGATATGTATCGGCCGGAGATCCGCGGCATCGGCAAGGTGGAGGGGGAGATCACGGTGGTGGACAAGCGGTGATGGAGGCCCGCTCGCTGGCGCCCGGCTGCCGCGGCGAGTTGATGGCCATCGCAGCCTCGCCCTGAACTTCCATGCACAAGCCCATTCTTCTACTGCTCCTGGTCGCGGCCACCGTGACGGCTCACGCCGCTCCGCTGCCGCAGGCCGCCCGCGCGGAGGTCGATGCCTTGCTGGTCAAGCTGCAATCCTCCGGCTGCGAGTTCAACCGCAACGGCAGCTGGTATGCCGGCGTCGAAGCCAGGGCGCACCTGCTGAAGAAGCTGGACTACCTTGAAGGCAAGGACATGGTGCAGACCGCCGAGCAGTTCATCGAGCGCGGTGCGTCGTCCAGCAGCATGAGTGGCAAGCCCTACCTCGTGCGTTGCGCAGGCAAGGCACCGGTGGAGAGTGCGCAATGGCTGAAGTCGGAGTTGCAGCAGGTGCGGGCGGCGAAGGCGGCGTCCAGTCCGCGCTGAATCTCCCGCCATGAGCCGACTGCGCCGCTTCGAGCTCGGCCTTGCCGCGCTGCTCCTCGCCATCCTCGCGCTCGACTTCGCCTTTCCCCTCCCCAGCCCCGCAGCCGACTCCGCCACGCTGACCGTCCTCGCCGCCGACGGCACGCCGCTGCGTGCGTGGCCGGGCGACGACGGCGCGCAGCGGCACCCGACGACGCCCGAGGCCGTGTCGCCGAACTATGTCGAGGCGCTGCTGCACTACGAGGACCGCTGGTTCCGCTGGCATCCGGGCGTGAACCCGGTGGCCCTCGCGCGTGCGGCCTGGCAGTGGGCGCGGCATGGGCGCATCGTGTCGGGCGGGTCCACGCTGACGATGCAGGTCGCGCGGCTCGTCGATGACAAGGCGGCGGGCCGTAGCATCCCCGCCAAGCTGCGCCAGATCGTGCGCGCGCTGCAGCTCGAGCTGCACCTCGGCAAGCACGAGATCCTGTCGCTCTACCTGAACCTCGCGCCCATGGGTGGGCCGCTGGAGGGCGTGGAGACGGCCAGCCGTGCCTACCTCGGCAAGGGGTCGGCAGATCTGTCCAAGGCCGAGGCCGCGCTGCTCGTCGCGCTACCGCAGTCGCCCACGCGGCTGCGGCCGGACCGCGCCGTGCAGGCCGCGCAGGCCGCGCGCGACAAGGTGCTGACGCGCATGCAGACGCTCGGCGTCTGGAGCGCCGCCGACGTGGCCGACGCGAAGCTGGAGCGTGTCTTCGCACCGCCGCTGCGTGCGCGCTGGCTGGCGCCACTGGCGGCCGAGCGCGTGCGGCAGGACGCGAAGCATCAGGGCCGCAAGCCGGCCGTCATCCAGACGACGCTGGACGCCGGCCTGCAGGCGCGGCTGGAGCAGCTGCTGACGGACCGGCTCAACAGCCTGCCCGACGCGGTGTCGCTGGCCGCGCTGGTCGTCGACAACCGCACGCTGGCCGTGCGCGGCTATGTCGGTTCGGCCGACTTCACCGATGCGCGCCGCGGCGCCCACGTCGACATGGTGCGCGCGCGGCGCTCGCCGGGCTCCACGCTGAAGCCCTTCCTGTACGGCATGGCGCTGGACGAAGGCCTCATTCATTCCGAGAGCCTGCTCATCGACGCGCCGCAGAACTTCGGCGGCTATGCGCCGGGCAATTTCCAGGCCGACTTCTCCGGCCCGGTCAGCGTGGCCGAGGCGCTGCA
This sequence comes from Roseateles sp., assembly GCF_019237615.1. Lineage (GTDB taxonomy): Bacteria > Pseudomonadota > Gammaproteobacteria > Burkholderiales > Burkholderiaceae_C > Pelomonas. The sequence goes on from NZ_JAFAGT010000032.1 coordinate 23,530, forward strand.
GCGCTCGCTGAACGTGCCGGCCGTGGACTTGCTGGACCGCCTCGGCCCCGAGCGCTTCGCCGGCCGGCTGCGCAACGCGGGCGTGAAGCTGCGCATGCCTGCCAACGCAGCGCCCAACCTCAGCCTCATCCTCGGCGGCGGCAGCACGACGCTGGAGGAGCTGGTGGGCGCCTACACGGCGCTGGCACGCGGTGGCGTGGCCGCGCGGCCGCGGCTGACGGCCGATGAGCCGCTGAAGGAGTCGCGGCTGATGAGCGAGGGCGCGGCCTTCATCGTGCGCGAGATCCTGGAGAACGGTGGCCGGCCCGGCAGCCCGTTCCGCGAGAGTGGCCAGCGCGTCGCGTGGAAGACGGGCACCAGCTTCGGCTTCCGCGACGCCTGGGCGCTGGGCGTGACGGACCGCTACACCTTGGGCGTGTGGATCGGCCGACCCGACGGCACGCCCAACCCCGGCCACTTCGGCGCCAACTCCGCGGCGCCGCTGCTGCGCGACCTGGCCGCCGCGCTGGGGCCGGACGAGGCCCGCCAGCAGCTCGCGCCGCGGCGCCGGCCCGCCGGCGTCACGGCGGTGCCCATCTGCTGGCCGCAAGGCCTGGCCGAAGCCGCCACGCCGCCTGCGCTGTGCCTGCAGCACCGCACCGCCTGGGCGCTGGATGGCGCCGTGCCGCCGACGCTGCCCGACCGGCTGCGCCCGGGGGCGCTGCTGGAGCCCGTCTGGGTGGCGTCCGGCCAGCGCGTGCAGCCGGGCTGCGAGCCCTCCGCCGAGCGCGCCGAGGCCGTGCGCTGGCCGGCGCTGCTGGGCCCCTTCCTCGATGCCGAACAGCGCCATCCGCTGGAGCGCCTGCCCTGGCGTGCCGACTGCGCGCCGCACGAGCCGGTCGCGAACCGGCTGCGTGTCGTGGGCCTGGAGCCCGGTACCGTGCTGCGCCCCGCGCCGGGCCGGCAGGACGTCGTGCTGAAGCTGCAGGCCATCGGCGCGCAGCAGGGCCTGACCTGGCTGCTGGACGGCCAGTGGATGGCCGCCAGCGCCACGGCCGGCGCCGCGCAGACGCTGCACGTGGCGCGCGCCGGCGAACACCGCCTCACGGTGATGGACGGCCTGGGCCGCTGGGCGCGCGTCGAATTCCGGCTCGCGGCGCCATAGCGTCCAATACGGGCATGGACAACCTGCAAACCCTGGAACAGCGCATCACCGACCTGGAGATCAAGGCCAGCTTCGCCGAGGACACGGTGGAGCAGCTCAACCAGGTCGTCGTGCGCCAGCAGGCCCAGATCGACCGCCTGGTGCGCGAGCTGGTGGAGCTGCGCGACCGTGCCGCCGCCGCGGGAGAGCCGGGCGGCGTGCGCAGCCTGCGCGACGAGCTGCCGCCGCATTACTGACGCCTGCCCCTCTCAGGGCTCGCCGTCCCAGTAGTCCAGCCCCGCCTCGCGCCGCTGCAGCAGGCGCAGCCCGGGCGCGAAGCTGCCCACCTTGCCGGAGTCCGGGTAGACGCAGATCTCCGGCTCCTTGTGCGTGCTGATGGACAGGTAATGCAGCGGCGCGTCCGAGGTGTTGATGATGTGGTGCGGGTAGTCCGGTCCCGCCGGGATGGTGATGACGTCGCCGGCCTTGATGGGCAGCCGCTCGCCCGCCACGCGCAGCGTGCCCTGTCCCTGGATGACGATGAACATCTCCTCCTCCGCATGGTGGAAGTGGTAGGGGCAGCTCTGCTGGCCGGGCGCGACGATGTCAAAGCTCGCGCCCATCTGCCGGGCGGCCGTGCCCTTGGTCATCGAGGCGGTCTCGCTGTCGTAGCGCGGCGGGCGCAGGAAGCGTTCGCGCGGCGCGTCTTTGAAATTGCGGATCAGGCGCTCGCGCAACTCGGCGGATGTGGGCATGGGAAGGCTCCTGGGACAATGGCGGCTGAATGAATCCGCCCGCGCATCTTCCAAGCCCGACCGACGACCCGCAATCCGCCGCGCACCAGGTCCTGTCAGCAGTCTTCGGCTACACCGCCTTCCGTGGCCAGCAGGCCGACATCGTCGAGCAGGTGGCCGCCGGCGGCGACGCACTCGTGCTGATGCCCACGGGCGGCGGCAAGAGTCTGTGCTACCAGGTGCCCGCCATCCTGCGCCACCAGCGCGGCCAGGGCGTGGCCATCGTCGTGAGCCCCCTGATCGCGTTGATGCACGACCAGGTCGGCGCGCTGGAGGAGGCCGGCGTGCACGCGGCCTTCCTGAACTCCAGCCTGACCGGCGAGGAGGCCAGCCGCATCGAGCGCGAGATGATGAGCGGACGGCTGACGCTGCTCTACGCGGCGCCGGAGCGCATCACGACGCCGCGCTTCCTGGCCCAGCTGAGCTCGCTGCATGAACGCGGCCTGCTGTCGATGTTCGCCATCGACGAGGCGCACTGCGTCAGCCAGTGGGGCCATGACTTCCGCTCCGAGTACCTGCAGCTCAGCCTGCTGCACGAGCGCTTCCCCGACGTGCCGCGCGTCGCGCTGACCGCGACGGCCGACGAGCTGACGCGCGCCGACATCATCGAGCGCCTGCAGCTGCAGGAGGCGCGGGTCTTCATCAGCAGTTTCGACCGCCCCAACATCCGCTATCTCATCGTCGAGAAGAACGGCTCGCCGCGCGAGCAGCTGTTGCGCTTCGTGCGTGACGAGCACGAGGGCGAGGCCGGCGTCGTCTACTGCCAGAGCCGCAAGAAAGTGGAGGAGACGGCCCAGTGGCTGCAGAGCGAGGGCCTGAACGCCCTGCCCTACCACGCCGGCCTGGACGCCGACATGCGCCGTCGCCACCAGGACCGCTTTCTGCGGGAGGATGACCTCATCATGGTGGCCACCATCGCCTTCGGCATGGGCATAGACAAGCCCGACGTGCGCTTCGTCGCCCACCTGGACCTGCCCAAGAACATCGAGGCCTACTACCAGGAGACGGGCCGCGCCGGCCGCGACGGCGCGCCGGCCGAGGCCTGGATGACTTATGGCCTGGCCGACGTCGTCAACCAGCGCCGCATGATCGACGAGAGCCCGGCCGACGAGACCTTCAAGCAGGGCCAGCGCGGCAAGCTGGATGCGCTGCTGGCGCTGGCCGAGGCGACCGACTGCCGGCGCGTGCGGCTGCTGGCCTATTTCGGCGAGGAATCCAGGCCCTGCGGCAACTGCGACAACTGCCTGAACCCGCCGCAGACCTGGGACGCGACCGAAGCGGCGCGCAAGCTCTTGAGCTGCATCTACCGCTTCCACCAGCGCGGCGAGCGCTTCGGCGCCGGCCACCTGATCGACGTGCTGCGTGGCAAGGCGACCGACAAGACGCGCCAGTACGGCCACGAGTCGCTGTCCACCTGGGGCTGCGGCGCGGACCTGTCGGAGCAGCAGTGGCGGGCCGTGCTGCGCCAGCTGATCGCGCTGGGCCATGTTGCCACCGAGGGCGAGTTCAACACGCTGGCGCTGCAGGACAGCGCCCGCGCGGTGCTCAAGGGCGAGGTGGAGGTGAGGCTGCGCGAGGCGGAGGAGAAGAAGTCCCGCGCCAAGTCATCGCGTGGCGGGGCCAGGCCCAGGATCGACCCGGCGCTGGGCCTGGATGCCGAGGGGCAGGAGCGCTTCGAGGCGCTGAAGGCCTGGCGCTCCGAAGTGGCCAAGGAGCATGGCCTGCCGGCCTACGTCATCTTCCAGAACACGACGCTGGCCGAGATGGCGCGCGTCGTGCCGGGCGACCTCGCCGAGCTGGGCGAGATCAGTGGTGTCGGGGCGAAGAAGCTCGAGGCCTATGGCCGCGAGATTCTTCGGGTGCTCGGCCGCTGACTCAGCAGACCGCCGGCGCGACGCAGGCGCTGGCGACCTGGGTGCCCGCGTTGCGGCGCCCCTCGATGACGACACGGGGCAGCTGCGCGACGGCAGGCGCAGGCGTGCGGACGCCTTCGATGACGACGCGATCCAGCTTCACCACCTCGGGCGCCTCGTCCGGGACCGTGAGGGTCATCCAGGCGGCGCCGGTCAGGGCGGTCAGGGCGACCAGGGCGGTGGCGCTGACGGCATGCAGGCGGGTGGTGCGGGTGGTGGTGGTGCTGATGCGGTTCATGGTGTTGTCCTCTCTGTGTCTGGGCGCCAGTGTGTGCCGAGGTGGGCGAGAGAACTAAGGGTTTGCGATAGGTTGCTGCTTTTCGCGGATGAAATGCAGCCGGCGCGGACGAGCATCGTCAAACCTGAGGGTCGTCCCCTGACGCGGCGGTCGGGCGGTGCCGGATACTTTCCCGGTCAAACCAAGGGAGAACAGGCATGGCACGTGGCAACGACGTCCAACTCGGCGGCATCACCGACCTGGTGCTGCTGGCAGACATCAAATCAGGCTTCGTCGACGCCCTCGAGGTCGTCACCTATGTGGACCGGCTGCGCAAGGTGCTGCGCACGCTCAACGGCCTGCGCCTGGGTTCGCGCGAGTCCAGCTCGCCGGCCTCGCCCTACACCGACATCGTCGCCCGCTGGCGCATCGTCCATTCCTTCCGCTGGGCCGTCGTCGAGGGCCGGGACGGTACGCCCGACCGCCTGCTGCTGTGCGTCAACTTCGATGGCGGCTGGGAACCCTATATGCGGGTCATCTGGGACCAGCTCGGTTCCACGCTGGACCTGATGCTGTGCCACACCGAGGGCTACCAGCTCTCGTGCAACTGCAGCTTCGAGACCTATTCGCGCTGGGTGCGCGCCCACGAGATCTCGGCTGACTTCCTGTTCATCGAGTCCGGCCGCACGGTGGGCGACGCCGAATACCTGGCGCTGCTGGAGGCCGCCCAGCGCGGCCATGCCGACGAGCTCAAGGCCGACCGCCTGCGTGCGCCCTCATCGGGCCAGGTCAAGCCCCTGCCTGGCCCGGACCAGCCGGCGGAGCGCTTCGCGATGGCCGCGCGCGGCCTGGTGCCGCTGGCCGGGCTGTTCACGCTGCAGCGCTTCTTCCGCCCGGGCGCGCCCGACGGCGCCTGCCTGCTGCGCGCCACGCAGGACGTGCTCTTCGAGCTGACCCAGCTGGGTACGGCCACGCAGTTCCCCAGGCCCGCGCCGGGCACGCCGGCCGTGCAGCTGACGCCCGGCGAGAGCCTGCGCCTGCGCCACCACGAGATGCTGGCCTGGTTCGAGGCCCAGCTGCCGCCTCCCGCCACGCCGCCCGCCCGGCTGACGCTGGACCGCGGCCAGCTGCAGGCCGGCATGCTGACCCGGCTGCCCGCCAACCGCGGCGCGCTGCTGCTGCTGCGCATCGAGCAGCCGGCCCGCGCGCTGGCCTGGCTGTCCACCGCGCCGGTGCAGGCCGAAGGTGGCAAGGCGGGTACCGACGGCATCTGGCAGCAGCTGGCATTGACAATGGCCGGCCTGAGGGCGCTGGGCGTCCCGGAGTCGCGCCTGGCGCGCTTCCCGCAGGCCTTCAAGGAGGGCATGGCCACCCGCGCCGGCCTGCTGGGCGACGTGCGCCACAACCACCCCAGCCACTGGGCGCTGGCGCCGCATGTCAACCAGCGCGATCGCTTCGACCCGGCCGGCGCCCACCTGTTGGTGCAGGTGCGCTTCCACAACCCGAACGGCGGCGAGGCGCTGACGGACGACGACCGCGCGCGCATCGCCGCCGCCGGCCGACGGCTGACCGAAGGCACGGGCCTGTCGCTGATGGCCGTCGAACCCATGCGCAGCAACAGCGCCGACCGCGAGAACTTCGGCTTCAAGGACGGCATCAGCCAGCCCGGCCTGGACCCGGTCGAGCACAGGCACTGGAACGACCAGGTGCCCGAGGGCGAGATCGTGCAGGGCTTTGCCACTCAGCGCGACAAGGGCTGGCCCGTACCCGAGCAGCCCGACGCGCTGCTGGATTGCGGCAGCTTCCTCGCGGTGCGCAAGCTGCGCCAGTACACCGGCCGGCTGCACGACTGCATCGAGCATGAGGCCAAGCGCATCAACCTGCCCCGCGAGCTGCTGCTGGCCAAGCTGATGGGCCGCCGCCTGGATGGCAAGGCGCTGGCCGACGAGAGCACGGACCGCAACGACTTCAACTACGAGCACGACCCGCGCGGCTCGGCCTGCCCCTTCCACGCCCATATCCGCCGCGCCAACCCGCGCGACCAGGCGCCGGACTCCGCACTCACGGGCCGCATGCCGCGCATCCTGCGCCGCGGCATGAGCTACGGTCCGCCGCCGGACCGCCTCAACCCCAATGACAAGGACGACCGCGGCCTGGTCTTCATGGCCTACAACGCCCACCTGGCCGAGCAGTTCGAGGTCGTGCAGCGCTGGATGGCCGGCGCCAACGCCAGTGGCGGCTATTCGGCGCAGAGCGACCCGCTGCTGGGCGTCGTCGACCCCAGCCAGGGCAGGCGCCTCTACCCTTTTGAGCATGCCGGCAAGCCCTACGAGATCGACCTCGGCAGCCAGCCTTTCGTCACGCTGCAATGGGGTGCCTACTTCTTCGTGCCCTCCATCCCGGCGCTCAAGGCCTTGCCGGCGCTGGTCGAGCTGCCCCTGCCGTTGCCGGCCCCCACGCCCGTGCCGCTGAGGGCGCCCGCGCCGGACGACTTCGCCGCCTGGCAGCGCTGGCTGGAGGACACCAACACCCGCGACCTCGCCTGGGCCTGGGTGCGTGCCCAGCCGGGCGGCGTCGCCCGCACCGCCTACGGCGTGCTGGTGGGCGCGCCGGAGCGGGTCTGCGACGTGCTGCGCAACCAGTCCGCGCTCTACTCCAACAAGGGCTATGGCGAGCGCATGCGCGACTCCATCGGCGAGGGCTTCCTCGGCATGGACGATGACAACGGCCACAAGGAACAGGCGCCCGAGGTCAACAAGGCGCTGGAGCAGGTCAGCGAGGCCGAAGCCTTCCTGGCCGCCTACGCCATCGCCCGCAAGGGGCTGGCCGACCTGAAGCAGGAGGCCCGCGCGCTGCTGGACGCGTTCCCGGCCGACCAGAAGCCCGACGGCATCCCGACCGACACGCCGCTGGACCTGGAGCGCCTCAGCGAAGGCGTGCTGGCCGCGCTGTGCCGCCTCTGGTTCGGCATGCCGGACGGCCGGCTGGTCTGGGGCACGGAGCTGCACCCGCCCACACACCCCGAACCGCCGCGCTGCCCGCGCGCGCTGTTCCAGGTGTCGCGCCATGTCTTCGGTCCGCATCCCAGCGCCTTCGTCAGCGACACCGGCCGCAAGGCCGGCCAGGGCTTCCTGGCCGCCACGACGGCCTGGCTGCAGCAGACGCCGCGGGCGCAATGGCCGGCGTTGACCGAGAAGATCGTCAAGGCCGTCGAGGCCGTGCCCGGCGCGTCGGCGGACCTCCCCGCACGCACGCTGGCCGGCGTCATGCTCGGCTTCCCGCCGACGACGCACGCCAACCTGCTGACCGCGCTGGGCGCCTGGGTGCAGACGCGCAAGCTGTGGGACCTGCAGCCGGTCTGGCACGAGGTGTCGGAGGCCGTGATCGATGCCCAGCGCTATGTCGAGGCTGTCGCCCGGCTGCGCCCGACGCTGGTGGCGACGCTGAACCAGCGCCCCACGCCCTTCCAGATCTGGCGCCGTGTGCTGGGCGACCACCGCCTGGGGCTGGTCGACGTGACGGTCGGCGACACGCTGATCGTCGGCCTGGGCTCGGCCACCCAGCAGGACCCGCTGCGCCACCATGTCGCCTTCGGCGGCGACCGCGCCGACCCGGCCGGCCCGCCGCCGCATGCCTGTCCGGGCTACGGCATGGGCATGGGCGTCATGCTGGGCGTCGCCGCGGCGGTGCTGGACGCCGGCGTGATGCGCTTCACTGGGGCGCCGACGGTGGTGGCGCTGGCGCTCTAGCTGTGACGGGTCGAGAGGTTCTTTCGTGACCGCGGGATTCGGACATAGGCGGTAGGCAGCCGATGCCATGGTGCGGCGGGTGCCCGTGTAGAAGCAGTTCCACGCGGGCACGGCCATGCGGGCTCATCCGACGAGGCGCAGGGACGACCGTAGCAAGCCCGCTCACAGCGCGCCGGCTGGAGTCACGGAACGGCTGTGAATGGAAGGCGGGCCCGTAGTCCGTGATCAGGCGCTGGAGCATCAGGCCCAGCCCGGCACGATCAGGCAAGGGCAGCGCGCAGGAAGGTCTCGGCACCGTCCTTGCGCTTGCCGGGGCGCATGGACACCCGCTGCAACCTACCGAAGCTTCATGCCTAGTCCCGCGAGGGCCCCGTCTCCGGCGCCAGCGGGGCGAACACGAAGCGCATGCCGCGCGTGTAGCTCTCGGCCTTGGTGCCCGCATGGCGCTCGCCGTCGATGCCGCGGTACTCGTACACCAGTTCCGGATGCTTCAGCTCCGGCAGCAGCGCCTGGTAGCGCTTGATGCCCGCAAGGAAGGCGGGCCATTCGCTCTCCGCACCGGTCACGTAGAGCCTGGCCTTGATGGGCTTGCCTGTGGCGGCATAGGCCTTGGCCCGGCCGATGATCCAGTCACCGCCGACGACGACCGCCGGGCTGGCGGCGATATAGCCCTTGAACAGCTCGGGCCTGGCATACATCGCGTGCAGCGCGAACAGGCCGCCCAGCGAGCTGCCGGCCAGGTAACGCTGGGCCGGATCGCCGCGGTAGTCGCGCTCCACCAGCGGAAAGATGTCCTTCTCCAGCGCGGCGATGAACCTGTCGGCATTGCCGGTGCTGGCGGACAGCGGGTTCATGCGCACCGGCGACAGCTCCCAGTTGCGCAGTAGGCCGTAGTCCGGGTTGTCGCCGACATAGCCCAGGCCCACGGTGATGAACTCGGGCACGACCTTGTCGTAGGCCAGGTTGTTGTAGGAGCTGACGACGGTCGGGAAGTCCCAATAGCCGTCGGTCACGTAGAGCACCGGATAGCGGCGCGTGGGCTCCTTGGCGAAGGAGGCCGGCAGGTGGACGTGCAGCTGGTAGCTGCGGCCGTCGGCGTTCCTGGCCAGGGCGCGCAGCTGGGTGTCGGGGAGGGTGTGCGGCGGAAAGGCCGGTGCTGGGTCGGCGGCATGCGCCTGGAGCGCGGTGAACAGGAAGGCGAGGGTCAGGGCGAATCGCTTCATGGCAGGCGGCACTCGCAGAGGTGATGGCAGCGCTGTCATTGTAGGAGCGGAGACAATGCGCCGGTGAGCCTGCCCAACAAGTTGAACCTCTTCGTACCCTGCCCCGCCGGCGTCGAGCCGCTGCTGGAGGAGGAGCTGAAACGCTTCCTGCCGCCCGGTGTGCGCAGCAAAGTGGAAGCCCTGCGCGGTGGCTGCGGCCTGCTCGGCACGGCCGAGGACGTCCTGCGCATCAATCTCGAGAGCCGGCTGGCGCAGCGCGTGCTGGTCGAGATCATCGAGGGCCCCTACCGCCACGAGGACGACCTCTATTCGCTGGCGCGCCGCGTCGACTGGCGCGACTGGTTGAGCCCCAGGCACACGCTGCGCATCGACGTGACGGCGCAGCGCTCGCCGCTGAAGAGCCTGAACTTCGCCGCCCTGCGCATCAAGGACGCCATCTGCGACCAGCTGCGCGAGCACACCGGCGAGCGCCCCAGCGTGGACACGCAGCGGCCCGACCTGCCCGTGGTGCTGCATGTCGGCCCCGAGCGCGCGGCCCTCTATGTCGACACTTCCGGCGAGCCGCTGTTCAAGCGCGGCTGGCGCATCGACAAGGGCGACGCGCCGCTGAAGGAGACACTGGCCGCCGCGATGCTGGCCGCCGCCGGCTGGCGCGGCACGAATGAGCAAGGGGGCGCGCTGCACGACCCCTGCTGCGGCTCCGGCACCATCCCCATCGAGGCCGCGCTGATCGCCTGCGACTCGGCGCCGGGCCTGCAACGCCGCTTCGCCTTCGAGCGCCAGCTGCCCTTCGCCACGCCGGCGATGAAGGCGGCCTGGGGTGAGCTGACGCAGGCCGCGCGCGCGCGCATCCATGCGCCCGCGGTGCCCATCTACGCCAGCGACGTGGCCTTCCGCATGGTCGACTTCGCGCGCCGCAATGCCGAGCGTGCCGGCGTGGCTCAGTACATCCAGTTCAACGGCGGCGACGCGCTGGAGCGGCCCGCGCCGCAACTGCCCGAGGGCATGCCGGGAAGCATCGTCATGAACCCGCCCTATGGCGAGCGGATCGAGGTGCGTGGCAAGGCGGCGATGACGCGCGATGCCGGCGGCTCGGAGGAGCGCGACGCGGGTGACGACTTCTTCCCGCGCCTGGCCGCGCACTGGAAGCGCCAGTACACCGAGAACCCCGCCGGCTGGACGGCGTGGATGCTCAGCCCCGACATGAAGCTGCCGGGCAAGATGCGGCTGAAGGAGTCGCGTCGCGTGCCGATGTGGAACGGCCCCATCGAATGCCGGCTGTTCCGCTTCGACCTCGTCAAGGGCTCGGCGCGCAAGGTCAGCGAGGGTGATGCGCCCGCGTGAGCGGATCGCCGCGGCACTGCTCGCGCTGGGTGCCGTGGCCGCGCAGGCCCAGCCCTGCACGCTGGTCTTCGGCCAGGGCCGCAACCCGCCGGCGCCGGGCGAGCCGGACTGGGATGCGCTGAACCAGCGCTTCAACGCCGCCGTGGCCGGCGCGTTGGACGGCGAGGGGCGTCGCGCCATGCCGATGACGGCGTCCAGCGTGCAGATCGATCCCGAGGGCGCCGGCCTTGCGCTGCTGCAGCAGGCCGACCGCCTGCGCTGCACCACGCTGGCCGAGACCGCGGTCTTCGCCGACGAGCAGGGCACGCTGGTGTTGCGCCTGCGTATCTACCCGCTGCTGCCCGCCCTGGGCGAGGGCGGCGCCATCGTGGGCCTGCGCATAGGCGCGCCGCTGTTCGTCACGCAGCGCGACCTGGACCTGAAGGCGCTGTCACGGCTCAAGCCCGAGGGGATAGGCCGGCAGATGGCCGCTGAATACCTTCAGCACGACCGGCGCTGACGCAGCGCCAGCCCGGCCAGGGCGAGCGCGCACAGCGCGATGGGCAGCAGGCTGGCCCAGTTCATCCATTGCCAGCCGCCGGTCGTGACCAGCGCGCCGGAGGAGAACGAGGTCAGCGTCATCGTCGCGTAGACGCCGGTGTCCAGCAGGCCCTGCGCACGGGTCTTCTCCTCGGGGCGATAGGCCTGGGTGAACAGCGTGGTGCCGCCGATGTAGAGGAAGTTCCAGCCCACGCCCAGCAGCAGCAGCGCGCCGAGGAAGTGGTCCAGGTCCTGGCCCGACAGCGCGAAGGCAACGCAGCCCAGGTTGAGCGCCACGCCCACGGACATCACGGGAAGCACGCCCACGCGCTTGATCAGCGGCCCGGTGAAGAAGCTGGGCACGAACATGCCCAGCACATGCCATTGCAGCACCCGGCCGGCGTCGCCAAAGGGCAGGCTGCATTGACCCATCGCAATGGGCGTGGCCGCCATCAGCAGGTTCATGACACCGTAACCGAGCGCACTCGCGGCCAGCGCGACCATGAAGACCGGCTGGCGCAGCAGCTCGGCGCTGGAGCGGCCCCCCGCGCCGGGCGCGGGCCGGGCCAGTGGCGGGAAGTCGATCAGCGACACCAGCAGCAGGCTCCCCACGGCAACGGCTATCAGCAGCAGATAGGTGCCCGCGAACGGCGCCACGAGCAGGTTCTTGCTGGTGCCGGCCAGCCAGGGCCCGAGCACCGCGCCCAGACACCCGCCGGCCAGCACCCAGGAGATTGCGGCCTCGCGCTTGTCCGGCGGTACCAGCTCCGTCGCCGCGAAGCGGTAGAGGGCCGCGTTGGCGTTGTAATAGCCGGCGATCAGCGTCGCGATCACGACGCCCCAGAACTGCTGGTGCAGCACGCTCGACAGCGAGACCGCGCAGCTGGCCATGGCCACGAGCAGGCCGATCTGGAAGGCCCGTCGCCGCCCGAAGCGCAGCTGGTGACGGCCCACCCAACGTGCCATCAGTGCGCCGCCGGCCACGTAGGCGCAGATGGGCAGCGTCGCCATCCATGGCCGCGGTGCCAGCGCCAGCCCCACGAGGCCGTTGATGGCCATGAAGCAGATGTTGTTGGTGAGGAAGAGGCCCTGGGCCAGGACAAGCAGCGCGAGCTTCTTGTTCATGTCGTCAGCGAGAGCCAGGACAGCACGGCCAGCGGCGCCGTGTCGGCGCGCAGGATGCGCGGGCCCAGCGTGATCGCCGCGAAGCCGCGCGCGCGGGCCGCGTCTTCCTCGGCGTCGCTCAGGCCGCCCTCGGGGCCGCTGAGGAAGAGCATGCGTCGCTGCGTCAAGGGCGCGAGCGGCGTGGCCGCGCGCGGGCTCAGCAGGCCGCGCCATTCATCGGCGCCCGCCTCCGGCAGCGCCGAGAGCCAGGCCGCCAGCGACATGACGGGCTCGATGCGCGTGGGCACCGTGCGGCCGCTCTGCTCGGCCGCCGCGATGGCAACGCCCTGCCAGTGGGCGCGCTTCTTGTCGGCACGCTCGCCTGCAAGGCGCAGCACCGAACGCTCGGCCACCAGCGGTTGCAGCGCCACGGCGCCCAGCTCGGTGGCCTTCTCGACGAGGAAGTCCATGCGGTCGTTGGCCGGCATGACGATGGCCAGCGTCACGGCGCATGCCAGCTCGCGCTGCGGCTGCTCGGCCAGCAGCAGGTTCACGCGCACCTCGCTGCGGCCCATCGCCGTGACCTCGGCCTGCCATTCCGGGCCGCTGCCATCGAACAGCGTCAGCGTGTCGCCAGGTTGCATGCGCAGCACCTGCACATGGCGGGCGGCACCGGCGGGCAATGTGATCTCGCCGGCGGCGGTGAGCGGGGTGTCGACGAAGAAGCGGGGCAAGGCGGCGGGCGGTGGCGGACGGGCCGCCAGTGTCCCAGATCAGCGCAGGCCCAGCGCGCCGCGCACGGCGGCTGCAGCCGCCGCGCCCTTGGCCTTGTGCACGCGCTCGACGAGCTGCAGCGCCAGCGCCTGCAGGGCCGCCAGGCTGTCGGCGCGCTCGACCTCCAACGCGAAGTTGTAGCCCTTGAACGGCCCCAGCAGCTTGGTCGCCTCGCCGCTCAGATAGATGTAGAGGGCGGCGCGGTCCAGCAGCCTGGCACCGTCGGCCACGGCCGCCACCGGCGCAGCAGCCACCGGCGCGGGCCGCGGCGTCTGGCCGCCCATGCCCTGGGGTGCGATCAACCCATGCTGGCGCAGGGTTTCGAGGTCGGTCTCGGTGGCGCCGGCCACCAGCTGCAGCCACTCGCCCGCCGTCTTGCTGGCATCCAGCACGAGCAGCAGATTGCGCGCCGTGCGCGACAGCGGCAGGGCCCGCGCCCGGATCTCCGCGCGGCCGGCGTCAGTCTTGGAGTGCAACTGGTCGATCACGTTGTCGGGCCTCGCCCACGGGCGGGATCAGCGCTCGCGGGTCATCGGGGGCAGGCGTTCAGCTCTTGTCCCGCAACTCCCTGCGCAGGATCTTGCCGACCGGCGTCTTGGGCAGGTCGGTACGGAACTCGATGATCTTGGGACGTTTGTAGCCCGTCAGGTTGGCTTCGCAATAGGCCCGCACGTCCGCCTCCGTGATATTCGGGTCTTTCTTCACGATGACGACCTTCACCGCCTCGCCGGCCTTGGCGTCGGGCACGCCGACGGCCGCGCATTCCAGCACGCCGGGCATCTGCGTCAGCACGTCCTCGACCTCGTTCGGATAGACGTTGAAACCGCTGACCAGGATCATGTCCTTCTTGCGGTCGACGATCTTGAAATAACCCCGTTCGTCGACGGTGCCGATGTCGCCCGTGCGGAAGTAGCCGTCGGCCGTCATGACCTTGGCCGTCTCGTCGGGGCGCTGCCAGTAGCCGGCCATGACCTGCGGGCCGCGGATGGCGATCTCGCCGGGCTGACCGCCCACGGGCAGTTCGTTGCCGTCGTCGTCCAGCAGCTGCAGCTCGGTCAGCGGCATGGGCAGGCCTATGGTGCCGCTGTAGGCGGTGCTGTCGGTCGGGTTGCAGGTGGCCGACGGCGACGTCTCGGACAGGCCATAACCCTCGACGATGGGGCAGCCAGTCTTCTCCAGCCACAGCTTGGCCGTGGCCTGCTGCACGGCCATGCCGCCGCCCACCGAGATGACGAGGCGGCTCCAGTCCACCGTGCCGAAGTCGGCGTGGTTGGCCATGGCCATGAACAGCGTGTTGACGGCCGGGAAGCTGTGGAAACGGTGCTGGGCCAGCTCCTTGAACATGGCCGGCAGGTCGCGCGGATTCGGGATCAGCACGTTGGCGCCGCCCATGTGCATGGAGAGCATCATGTTCGTGTTGAAGCCGAAGATGTGATACAGCGGCAGCGCGCAGATGGTGACGACCTGCTCGCCCGCGGGGATCTTCTTGAGCGCAGGCTGGTACCAGGCCTCGCTTTGCAGGATGTTGGCGACCAGGTTGCGGTGCAGCAGCACCGCGCCCTTGGACACGCCGGTGGTGCCGCCGGTGTACTGCAGCACGGCGATGTCGTCCGGGCCCAGCCTGGGCGGCTGGTAGGTCAGGACGCGGCCCTTGGCCAGCGCGTCGTTGAAGCGCACGGCGCCCGGCAGCTCGAAGGCCGGCACCATCTTCTTCACCTTGCGCACGACGTAGTTGACGAGCAGGCCCTTGAGGCCAAGCATGTCGCCCATCGCGGCCAGGATGACGTGCTTGGTGGGCACGCTGCGTATGACCTGCTGCAGCACCGAGGCGAAGTTCTCGATGATGACGATGGCCTTGGCGCCCGAGTCCTTGAGCTGGTGCTCCAGCTCGCGCGGCGTGTACAGCGGGTTCACGTTGACGACCACGTAGCCCGCGCGCAGCACGGCGGCCACCACCACCGGGTACTGGAACAGGTTGGGCATCATGATGGCGACGCGGTCGCCCTTCTCAAGGCCCAGGCTCTGCAGGTAGGCGGCGAAGGCGCGCGAGGCCTCGTCCACCTGCGCGAAGCTGACGCTCTTGCCCATCATCAGATAGGCGGGCTTGGCGGCGTTCTTCTTGAACGACGTGTCCAGCAGATCGACCAGGCTGGGATAGAGCGACAGATCGATGTCGCGCGGCACGGCGGCCGGGTAATGCTTCAGCCAGATCGGCTCCATGGCCATGTCTCCTTCTTGGTTGGCGCCGATTCTGACCGATGGCTGACAACGCACCGATCAGGGGATTCGATAGCGCACTCTAGAGGTGCCAGCGCAGGACCGTGCAGGGACGCTTCGCCGGGAGTCCAGGACGGGCGGGGCGCCAGGAAGGCCCTCCTCGACACCTGCAGTGCAGTGGCCGCTGCCCGTGGAGGCCGTGGCCGGCGACCTCCCGCAGCCAGCTGCGCGGCTCGAAGTCGGTCAGCAGTTTCAATGCGGTCGGGAAGCCGCATCGCAGCCACCGCGCAGCGCGCGGTGCCGAGACGCCGGGCTGCATGAGGAGCTGCTCCAGCAAGGCCCGAACGCAAAGGCGTGGTCGGCCATGCGGCAGCTCAGGAGCCTTGAACAAGCGGGCCGGATCAGGCCTCATGCCCGATCAGCCAGCTTGACCAGCAGGCTGGCTGATGCTGCCGCCTTGTCAAGGGCCAGGCTACTCCACCGCCTTGAGCATGTCCTCCACGACCTTCTTCGCGTCGCCGAACACCATCATGGTCTTGTCCATGTAGAACAGCTCGTTGTCCAGGCCCGCATAGCCCGCGGCCATGGAGCGCTTGTTGACGATGACGGTCTTGGCCTTGTGCGCCTCCAGGATGGGCATGCCGAAGATGGGGCTGCCCTTCACATGCGCGGCCGGATTCACGACGTCGTTGGCGCCCAGGATGATGGCCACGTCGGCCTGCGCGAACTCGGCGTTGATGTCCTCCATCTCGAACACCTGGTCGTAGGGCACCTCGGCCTCGGCCAGCAGCACGTTCATGTGGCCGGGCATGCGGCCGGCGACGGGATGGATGGCGTATTTCACCGTCACGCCCTTCTCGGTCAGCTTGGCGGCCAGCTCCTTGACCGCATGCTGGGCGCGCGCCACCGCGAGGCCATAGCCAGGCACGATGATGACGGTCTCGGCATTGCCCATCACGAAGGCCGCGTCGTCGGCGCTGCCGCTCTTCACGTTGCGCTGCTGCGCAGCCCCTGCCGCCGGGCCGCCGGCTTCGCCGCCGAAGCCGCCCAGGATCACGTTGAAGAACGAGCGGTTCATCGCCTTGCACATGATGTAGCTCAGGATCGCGCCCGAGCTGCCCACCAGCGAACCGGCGATGATCAGCATCGCGTTGTTCAGCGAGAAGCCTATGCCCGCGGCCGCCCAGCCGGAGTAGCTGTTCAACATGGACACGACCACGGGCATGTCGGCCCCGCCGATGGGGATGATCAGCGTCACGCCCAGCACGAAGCCCAGCGCCACGACCAGCCAGAAGTCCATCGCGCTCTGGCTGTGCCAGAAGCCGAAGATGAAGAAGACGGCCGCCAGGCCCAGCGCCAGGTTGACCCAGTGCTGACCGGCGAACTGCACTGGCGCGCCCTGGAAGAGGCGGAACTTGCTCCTGCCCGACAGCTTGCCCCAGGCGATGACCGAGCCGGTGAACGTGATGGCACCGATGAAGGCACCGAGTGCGAGCTCGATGCGGTTGCCTGGCGGGATCTGGTGGCCGCCGAACGGCGCGATGCCGAAGGCCGAGGGCTCGGCCGCCGCGGCGATCGCGATGGCGACGGCCGCCAGGCCGATCATGCTGTGGAAGAAGGCCACCAGCTCGGGCATCTTGGTCATCTCGACCGTCTTGGCCCGCCAGGCGCCGTAGCCGCCGCCGACGACGAGGCCGACGAGCACCCAGAGCAGGCCTGCCCCCGAGCCGGCCAGCTTGACGATCAGGGCCGCCGTCGTCAGCACGGCGATGGTCATGCCGGCCATGCCGAACAGATTGCCGCGTATGGACGTCGTGGGATGCGACAGGCCCTTGAGCGCCTGGATGAAGCAGACGCTCGCGACGAGGTAGAGCAGCGTGACGAGATTGAGGCTCATGCTTGCTCCCCGTGCGAGTCCAGGAGCCGCCGCATTGCCCCGCGACGCACCCAGCCGAGCAGCCCCCAGACGCACAGAGCCGCGGCTGCCACGCCGGCGAGCCAATGCACCTCATGGCCGACGGTGATCCCCGCGAGCGAGGCCAGCACCAGGCCTTCGACTGCGATCCAGACCAACAGCTTGGCCTCCAACCGACGTGTCCTCAGCTGAGTCATCACGCACCCTCCTTCTTCGCCGCGCCCTTGTCCTTCTTCTTGAACATCTCCAGCATGCGCCTCGTCACGAGGAAGCCGCCGAAGATGTTGACCGCCGCCAGCGCCACGGCCAGCACGCCCATGCCCTTGGCGAACGGCGTCTCGGTCAGCGCCGCGGCCAGCATGGCGCCGACGATGACGATGGCCGAGATCGCGTTGGTCACGGCCATCAGCGGCGTGTGCAGCGCTGGCGTCACCGTCCAGACGACGTGGTAGCCCACGTAGATGGCCAGCACGAAGATGATCAGGTTGATGATGGTGTGGTCGACGATTTCCATGGTGCTCAAGCCCTCGTCACTTGTCCGTCTTGGGTCACGCGGCAGGCCGCGACGATGTCGTCATCCAGCGGCACGTGAAAGCCGCCCTCCTGGGTGATGACGAGCTTCATGAAGTCCAGCACGTTGCGCGCGTACAGCGCCGACGCATCGGCCGCCACCAGCGCCGGCAGGTTGGTCTCGCCGACGATGACGACGCCGTGCTTGGTCACGGTCCTGCCGGCCTCCGTCAGCGGGCAGTTGCCGCCCGCCGGCGCCGCGATGTCGACGATGACCGAGCCCGGCTTCATGGCCTTGACCATCTCCTCGGTCACCAGCACCGGCGCGGCACGGCCGGGGATCAACGCCGTCGTGATGACGATGTCGGCGGCGGCGACGCGCTTGGCCACCTCGGCCTTCTGCCGGTCCAGCCAGCTCTGCGGCATGGGCCGCGCATAGCCGCCCACGCCCTCGGCCGCCTCCTTCTCCTCGGCCGTCTCGTAGGGCACGTCGATGAACTTGGCGCCCAGCGACTCGACCTGCTCCTTCACCGACGGCCGCACGTCGCTGGCCTCGATGACGGCGCCCAGGCGCTTGGCCGTCGCGATGGCCTGCAGGCCCGCAACGCCCACGCCGAGCACGACGACGCGCGCCGCCTTCACGGTGCCGGCCGCCGTCATCAGCATGGGGAAGAAGCGCTGGTAGCGGTCGGCCGCGATCATGACGGCCTTGTAGCCGGCGATATTGGCCTGGCTGGACAGCACGTCCATGCTCTGGGCTCGCGTCGTGCGCGGCGCCGCCTCCAGCGCGAAGCCCGTCAGGCCCGC
This sequence comes from Roseateles sp., assembly GCF_019237615.1. Taxonomy (GTDB): domain Bacteria; phylum Pseudomonadota; class Gammaproteobacteria; order Burkholderiales; family Burkholderiaceae_C; genus Pelomonas. The sequence continues at coordinate 41,739 of NZ_JAFAGT010000032.1, forward strand.
CGCGGCCATGGCCTGCAGGCCATCGCGGTCGAAGGGGTTGAGCATGCCCACCAGTGCCGTGCCCCGCTTCATCAGCGGCAGCTCGTCGGCGCCCGGTGCGCGCACCTTCAGCACCATCTCGGCGCCCAGCGCCGCAGCCTGGTCGACGATCTCGCAGCCCACGGCCTCGTAGGCAGCATCTGTGGCGCTGGCCGCGACGCCGGCGCCCGACTCGATGCGCAACACATGGCCCTGGGCCTTGAGCTTCTTGGCCGTCTCTGGCGTGACGGCCACGCGGGTTTCTCCGGCCGCGCGTTCGCGCGGGACGCCGATCTGCATGGAATCTCCTTGCGGTCAGGGGTGCGCGGCAGCTTACACAATGCCCGTGTCCGCCCGCTTCGGGAATTCGAGAGGAAGTCTTGATGGAGAGATTCCGCCCCAGCGTCACCGTCGCCGCCGTCATCGCGCAGGCCGGGCGCTATCTGCTGGTCGAGGAGGAGACACCCGAGGGCCTGATGCTGAACAACCCGGCCGGCCATCTGAAGCAGGGCGAAAGCCCCGTCGAGGCCGTCGTGCGCGAGGCGCTGGAGGAGACGGCACGCCACTTTGTGCCCGAGGCCTTCCTGGGCGTCTACCTGGCCCGCTTCGTGCGGCCGGCACGACCTGCGGGCCCCCAGGCGGCGAGTACGCCGCCGTCCCCCGAGCGAGATTGCCCCCTTGGGAGCGGCCCGGCGGGGGTGGGCGAGGACGTGACCTATGTGCGCCTTGCCTTCAGCGGTGCCGTCGGCGAGGCCATCGCCGGCCGGGCGCTGGACCAGGGCATACGCCGCACCCTGTGGATGAGCGAGGCGGAACTGGCCGCCTGCGCCGACCGCCACCGCAGCCCGCTGGTGTTGCAATGCGTGCGTGACCACGCCGCCGGCCGACGCCTGCCACTGGATACAGTCTCCGCCCATCCCTCGCTGGCCCGGCCCTTGGTCAAGACTTGACACCATGCACCTGATTCAACGTTGCCGCGGCGCCATCGCCGCTACCCTGCTGCTCATCCTCGCGCCGCTCGCCTCGGCCGCCGAACTCGGCGCCCCCCAGCCGCTGGTGATCGGCGACACGCTGACGCTGGCGTCCCGCGCGCTGGCCGAGACGCGCCGCATCAACGTCTACGCACCGCCCGGCTATGCCGAGAGCCCGACCGCGCGCCTGCCGGTGCTGGTGATGCCCGACGGCGGCATCGCGGAGGATTTCCTGCATGTCGCCGGGCTGCTGCAGGTCGGCTTCGCCAACGGGACCCTGCGCCCCTTCCTGCTGGTGGGCATAGAGAACACCCAGCGGCGGCGCGACCTGACGGGGCCGACCGAGCAGGACAGCGACCGCAAGATCGCGCCGCAGGTCGGCGGCTCGGCGGCCTTCCGTGCCTTCATCCGCGACGAGCTGCTGCCGGCCGTCGCCGCGCGCTACCGCGTGACGGATGAGCGCGTGCTGATGGGCGAATCTCTGGCCGGGCTGTTCGTCGTCGAGACCTGGGCGCTGGAGCCCGGTCTCTTCAGCACCTACATCGCCTTCGACCCCAGCCTGTGGTGGAACAACGCCGGGTTGACGCCCACGGCCCAGGCTGCACTGCGCCAGCGCAAGGGCGCGGCGCCGCGGCTCTTCCTGGCCACCAGTTCGGAGCCCAGCCTGGTCGCGCCGGCCCAGACCTTCGTCGCCATGCTGAAGCGCGAGCTGGCGCCCGGCAGCGCCTGGCAATACCAGCCCATGCCGCAGGAGACCCACGCGACGATCTACCACCCGGCCGCGCTGCTGGCGCTGCGCCAGCTCTTCAAACCGGCGGCAGCCGCCCAGCCATGACGGCGCCCGACTTCATCGAGGTCTATGACGGCGCGCTGAGCCCCGAGGCCTGCCGCGCGCTGGTCGCGCGCTTCCAGGCCAGCCCCCGCGTGCAGCGCGGCGAGACGGGCAGCGGCGTGGACGTCGCGATGAAGGACAGCTGGGACATCGCCATCAGTCGCCACCCGGAATGGGCCGATGCCTGCGAGCAGCTCAACCAGGTCGTCATCGCCGGCTTCAAGCAGTACCTGCGCCGCTACGCCCACCTGGCGCTGGCGCCGCTGAAGCTGCAGATGCAGGGCCCGGACGGCAGGCTGGCCCCGCTCGATGCCGACGGCGTCGCGGGGCTGGGCGATGCGCAGCTGATGGGGCTGGTCGCCAAGGTCTTCCGCCCCGGTGCGATCAATCTGCAGCGCTACCAGGCCGACCAGGGCGGCTATCCCTACTGGCATTGCGAGCAGTACCCGCGGCTGGACCAGGGCGAGGCGCTGCACCGCGCGGTGCTGTGGACCATCTATCTGAACGACGACTTTGCTGCCGGCGAGACCGAATTCCTCTACCAGGACCGCAAGATCGCGCCGCGCGCGGGCACGCTGCTCATCGCGCCGGGCGGCTTCACGCACACCCACCGTGGCAACCGGCCGCTGGGCGGCGACAAGTACATCGCCACCAGCTGGGTGCTCTACCAGCGCGCCGAAAGCCTGTTCGGCCCCGGTTGAAGGGGGCTTTGGGACAATCGGCCCCATGAGTTCCCCCAAGAAACACCGCGTCGTCGTGGGCCTGTCCGGCGGCGTGGACTCGGCCGTGACCGCCCACCTGCTGAAAGAGCAAGGCCACGAGGTCATCGCCATCTTCATGAAGAACTGGGAAGACGATGACGACGACGAGTACTGCTCGACGCGCCAGGACTTCCTGGACGCCGCCTCGGTGGCCGACGTGCTGGGCATAGAGATCGAGCATGTCAACTTCGCGGCCGAGTACAAGGACCGCGTCTTCGAGAGCTTCCTGAGCGAGTACCAGGCCGGCCGCACGCCCAACCCGGACGTGCTGTGCAACGCCGAGATCAAGTTCAAGGCCTTCCTGGACCATGCGATGCGGCTGGGCGCCGAGAAGATCGCGACCGGCCACTATGCGCGGGTGCGTGAAGTCGATGGCGAGTTCCAGCTGCTGAAGGGCCTTGACCCGCTGAAGGACCAGAGCTACTTCCTGCACCGCCTGACGCAGGCGCAGATGAGCAAGGCGATGTTTCCGGTGGGTCACCTGCCCAAGACCGAGGTGCGCCGTATCGCCGCCGAGATCGGACTGCCCAACGCGAAGAAGAAGGACTCGACCGGCATCTGCTTCATCGGCGAGCGGCCTTTCCGCGAGTTCCTGAACAAATACCTGTCGCACCAGCCCGGCCCCATCAAGGACGAGCGTGGCCGCAAGCTGGGCCAGCATGTGGGCCTGTCGTTCTACACGCTGGGCCAGCGTCAGGGCCTGGGCATAGGCGGTGTGAAGGACAAGGGTGCACCGCGCGGCGGCGGCGAGCATGAGCCCTGGTTCGTCGCGGCCAAGGACATCCCGAGCAACACGCTGATCGTCGTGCAGGGTCACGACCATCCGCTGCTGCAGAGCCCGGCCCTCGTCGCCGACGATCTGAGCTGGATCGCCGGCCATGCGCCCGCCACCGGCACGGCCGCGGCCAAGACGCGCTACCGACAGGCGGATGCACCCTGCCGCGTGGGCTTTGACGCGTCGGGCCGGCTGACACTGCGCTTCCCCGACCCGCAATGGGCCGTCACGCCCGGCCAGAGCGCCGTGGTCTACGACGGCGATGTCTGCCTGGGCGGCGGCGTCATCGCGCAAGCCTTGGCCGAATGACCAAGTTCGACCGCCTGCTCGCGCGCCTGGCCGAGCCCGGCGTCGTGCTGCGCCTGGCGGCGCTGGTGTTCTGCGCGATGGAGCTGGTCAGCGCCGGCTCGGCGCTGCTGGGCGTGCGCACCGAGCCCTACGACGGCCTGGCCGCCTGGGTCTGGCGCCAGCTGGGCGGCAACGTCAGCGACCGCGGCCTGGTGCTGGTCTGCGTGGGGCTGCTGCTGGCCTTCGTCGCGCTGATCTTCCGGCTCGCGCGCCAGGGCCAGACGGCAGTGCCCGTCAACCAGCGCCTGGGCGGCTTGCTGCTCGTGGACCTGCTGGCCTTCGGCGTGACGCCGGGCCTGCCCTTCCTCGTCACGGCGCTGGCCGCCGTCGTTCTGCCGGCCCGCCTGGCGCTGGGCTTCGCGGCGGCCCAGGTGGTGCTGAACACCGGCATCTACGTCTATGCGTCGACGACCGCCTGGCTGGACCAGTTCGGCATGCTCAGCGCCATGCTGGCCCTGCACGGCCTCGCCTTCGGCCTGGGGCGCATGGCGGCGGCCGAGGCCGAGAAGCGCCGCTGGCTGCAGGCCGTGCTGGCCGAGCAGATGGCCGGCGAGCAATTGCTGGCCGAGCAGCTGCGCTACAGCGAGCGCATGCAGATCGCCCGCGAGCTGCACGACCTGATGGGCCACCACCTGACGGCGCTCAACCTGCAGCTGCAGCTGGGCGGCGCGCTGCTGGCGCGCGCGGACTCGGGCGGTGCCGGCCAGGCCCTGGGGCGCGCGCAGGGCGTGGCGGCGCAGTTGCTGGCGGACGTCCGCGAAGCCGTGTCGCAGCAGCGCAGCTCGCAGCGCATCGACCTGTCTGCCGCGCTGCAGGCCCTGGCCGAGGGCATCGCCAGCACGCGCATCGAGCTGAAGCTGGACGAGGCGGCGCGGGACCTCGGCCCTCGCGCGGCGCATGCGCTGCTGCGCTGCGTGCAGGAGGGCGTGACCAACAGCGTGCGCCACGCCGGCGCGCGTCGCGTTCAGGTTGAACTCAGGGGTGAAGGGGATGAGGTGGCCGTCGGCATCGACGATGATGGGCGGGGCGCGCCGCACTGGCACGCAGGCCGTGCCGGCAACGGCCTCTCGGGCATGGCCGAGCGCATGGCCGAACTGGGCGGGCAGATGCGCGTGACGCGCACCAGCCCTGGGTTTCGAATCGAGCTGAGATGTCCGCGATGGGTGTGATCAAGATCCTGCTGGTCGAAGACCAGCAACTGGTGCGCGAAGGCCTCAAGGGCCTGCTGGCGCTGCACGACGAGCTGCAGGTCGTCGGCGAGGCCAGCGACGGTGCCGAGGCGCTGGAATGGCTGTCGGCGGCCGCTGCCGACGACATGCCCGACGTCATCCTCTCCGACATGCGCATGCCGCGCCTGGACGGCATCGGCCTGATCCGTGCGCTGGCCGCGCGGGCGCTGCGCCTGCCGACCGTCCTGCTGACGACCTTCGACGACACGGCCGCCTTCGACGAGGCCGTGCGCGCCGGTGCCCGCGGCTTCCTGCTCAAGGCCATCAGCCCCGAGACGCTGGCCCAGGCCCTGCGCGACGTCCACGCCGGCGGCACCGCGCTGCGCCCCTCGTTGACGACGCGCATGGAGGCCCGTGGCGGCGAGCGCGCCTTCACGGCGGCCGACCATCCGGACCCACTGTCGCCCAAGGAGCTGCAGGTGCTTCGCCTCGTCGCCAGCGGCCGCAGCAACACCGAGATCGCCGGACTGCTGGGCAACAGCGAGGGCGTCATCAAGAACCACTGCTCGGCCATCTTCTCCAAGATGGGCGTGCGCGATCGCACGCAGGCCGTGCTGCGCGCCATCGATCTGGGCTGGATTTGACGCGCCGAGCGCCGGGCCGCCGCAGGCTGGCCCGCCTTGGCGATGTGCGAAAGGGGCTTTCCCGCGAGCGCTGCGGGCCCCAGTGGGGCCGGCCCGGGTACTACCGGGACGAGGGCCCCTGTCTTGCGGCGGCAGCCAGGTGCAGCACCCAGTAGCGCTGGAAGCGCCCCGGCCCGTTCACGCAGGCCAGGCCGAACTCCTGGAAGTCGGCCAGCATCAGGTTCTCGCAATGCGCCGGGCTGGCCAGCCACTGGGCCAGCGCGTCGTCCAGCGTCTCGGGGCCGCCGGCCAGGTTCTCACCCACCACGCGCACCGCATAGCCGGCCTCGCGCAGCCGCGCGCGTAGCGAGCCGCTGGCCGCACCCTGGTGGTCGATGCGGTCGCGCGCCGCCAGGTCCATCGCATAGCGATGCGCCGATTCGGCCAGCACCGGGCTGGCGCGCAGGGCCGCAACGGCCGGCCAGACGCGTTCGCCGCAGGCCTGTGGTTGCGCGCGCAGCGCGTTCAGCGCGGCCAGCACGGTCTCCGCGACCGGCTGGCAGCCTTCCTGGGCGGCGGCGGGCGCCAGCGCTGCAAGACCGAGCGATAAAGACAGCAGGGCGTGCATGGCTGCATCCTAGTTGTTGCCAAGCGTCCCCGCGCGGCTCACCATGGGGGCATGAAACCGCAACGATTGCTCAGTCCCCTGCTCGCGCTGAGCGCCCTCGCCAGCTGCGCCCAGACGCCTCCCGCGTCCCCTGCCGAGGCCGAGTCCCAGCGACTGGGGCGGGAGTTGCATGCCCTCATCGGCCCGGCGGCCTGCAGCGCCGACTTGCAATGCCGCACCGTCGCCGTGGGCGCCAAGGCCTGCGGCGGGCCGGCGGGCTATGTGGCCTGGTCCACGCAAAGCACCGATGCGCCGCGGCTGGCCGAGCTGGCACGGCGTCAGGCCGAGGCACAGCGACGCGAGATCGAGGCCAGTGGCATGCTGTCGAACTGCGCCATGGTCGTCGACCCGGGCGCGGCCTGCGTGGCGGGGCGCTGCAAGCTCGCGACGCCGGCTACGGCGCGCTGAGAGCGTAAAAAGGCCGCATGCCTCGCGGCATGCGGCCTGGGATGCAGCGGCCCGGAGCGGGCCGGTACTTCTCGACTACTCCTCGGTGACCTCCGCCAGCTTGCGCGGTGCCGTGTCGAGCGCCTCGCTGAGGACGGCCACGCCCGGTTCGACGCGCAGCACGGTGGCCGACTGCACGGCACCGTTCGGGTCCACCCACTGGGCGCCACCGACGTAGCGCTTGCCATTGGTCAGGCCCGACCAGCTCATGCCAACCGTCGCGGAGCTGCCGGCGTAGACCTGGCTGGGCACCAGCACCGTGAAGTTGCCACCGGTATCGCTCGGCGTGACGACCCAGCTGGACAGCGAGTGCGTCATCTGCGGCTGGCCGCCGTAGGCATGCACGCAGACGGTGTAGCTGCCAGCGGCCGGGCTGCTGATCTGCACGGCCTCGTTGCTGCCTTCGGAACCGGAGTAGAGGGTCGTGTTGCTCGGCGTGACGACGAGCATGTCGTTGTCGTCCATCGGGCCGCTGGTGTCCGCCTGGCGCAGCGCCCAGCGCGCGACGATGGTGTTGGCCGGCACGTCGAACTTGTAGACCTTGACATTGCTGGTGTCGGTACCGGCGCGGCAGACCGTCGCCAGTTGCGCGGAGCTCAGGCCGACACCCGGCGTCAGCGTCGCGGACGGCGACATCGTCACGTCCTTCATGCCGCCCTTGCGCGCCGAGATCCGGCCGGCGATGCCGGTCTTGATCGTGAACGTGCGGGTGCCGGAAGTCGTGAGGCCGCTCATCCCGGTCGGTGCGCTGATGGGCACGCCGAGGCGGGCCTGCACGGGGCTGCGCACGACGTGACCGGCGCCATCATTCCAGGTCAGGCTGCCGAAGTACCAGGTGTTGGCGGCGGCAGCGGCGTTGGGCGTCAGCTTGACCGTGAAGCTCTTGGTCTCGCCAACGGCCAGCGTCAGCGTGCTGGGCGTCACGACGGTCGTGAAGTTCGGAACGCTGGCGGACGCCACGTAGGTGGCACTGGTGTTGCCAACATTGGTCACGCGGCGCGTCACGGTCACGCCGGTGGTGTAGACCGAGCCGGCGGTGATGGAGGGCAGGTTGAGGTTGTAGGTCTCGTCCAGCGTGCCAATCGTCGTGCAGTCGCTGGCCGGCGAGACGGCGGCCTTGTTGACCTTGCACTGGTACTTGACCCAGTCGTTCTTGCCCGCGTCGTAGACCAGGCCCGGATCGGTCGCCTTCTGGGGCGCGACATGGCCGGCACCCTGGGCCCAGGGCAGCAGGCCGTTCTGCGCGCCGCTCAGGCCGTCGTTCAGCGTCGAGAACGCGGTCGTCATCAGCGCCGACTTGATCGCCGCAGGCGACCAGGTCGGGTGGGCCTGCCTGAGCAGCAGGCCCAGGCCGGCCACGTGCGGGCTGGCCATGGAGGTGCCCGACAGCGTCGTCCAGGCGGGCGGCGGCACCAGCGTACCGGCAACAACCTGGTCGCGCTCGGCCTGGGTGATGTCGGGCGTGCCCTGCGCGATCACGTCGACGCCCGGGGCCGTGATGTCGGGCTTGAGCAGGTTGGCATCGCCGGCGTTGGGGCCGCGCGAAGAGAAACCGGCCATGACCGGCGCGTTGGTCGTGCTGCCGACGTAGAAGGTGCTGATGGCTGCGGTCCCGGCGCCGCCCGCAGCATAGGCCTTGATGGCCGCGCCGTCGGCGGCCGTGACGTGCACGGTGGGCACCGAATGCGGTTCGGCGACGAGGCCGCTGCCGTTGTCGGCCATGACCATGCCGACACCACCGGCGTCCGCGACGGCCGCGCTCTTGTTGACACGGGCGTTGGTGCCGCGATCGCAGACGACGATCTTGCCGGTCACCTTGGCCGGGTCCAGCACCGGCGTGCCGCCGTTGTCGCCGGCCGTGTAGCACAGCCGCAGGTTGGTTGCGTTGGCACCGGGCAGGCCGGCATCGCTGGCGTTGATCAAGGCCGTGCCGGCCGGCACGGAGTTCTGGGACATCGACGCGCCGGTGTACTTGGCGCCGTTGCCAAGCGTCACGTCGCCGTTGAAGACGCGGTCGTGCGTGGACGCGGCGATGGTGCTGAGCCAGGGGCTCAGGTGGGCCACGGCCTGGCCGGGGCCGCTGTTGCCCGCGGACGCGGCAACGAAGACGTTGGCCAGCGCGGCGCGGTAGAAGGCCTGCTCGACCGGGTCGTTGACGGTGGTCTGCGAGCCGCTGATGGAGAAGTTGATGACGTTGACGCCATCCTTGACGGCAGCGTCGATGGCCGCGACGGAGTCGGTCGGCCAGCAGTTGTTCTGGCTGCCGGTGCCGTCGGTGGCGCCGGGGTTCACCCAGGTCCAGCAGACCTTGTAGGCGGCGATACGGGCGCGCGGCGCCATGCCGCTGGCCGCGCCCAGATTCAGGCCGCTGACGATGGCCGAGGGGCCCGAGTTGCCGGCCGCCGTGGAGGCCGTGTGGTCGCCATGGCTGCCATGGCCCACGGGGCCGGCGACGGAGTCACGGCCGGACACGAAGTCGGTCCAGTGCAGCGTGTTGCCGGTGGCGTTGAAGCCGGCCTTGAAATACTTGATGCCGACCAGCTTGTTGTTGCAGTGCGCGGCCGTGATGCCTTCGCCCGGCGTGCAGCCGCCGGTGAAGCTGGCCGGCGGCGCGCCGTAGACCTGCGTGCCGGTGCTGCTCGGGATGCCGTTGCCGTCCACCTTGTCGAAGAAGGCGGGGTTCTCGGGCCAGATGCCGCCGTCGATGACGCCGATGACGAGGTTCTCGCCCTTGATCGCGCTGCCGTTGATGCTCTGCGTCCACAGGCCACCCGGTGCGCTCAGGCCCAGGAACTTGCTGGTGGAGATGGTGTCGAGCTGGCGCGGCGAGTCCTCGAACAGGTCAACGACATCGCCGTTGTTGCGCAAGGCCAGCGCCTCGTCCTCGGTCAGGCGGGCCGAGAAGCCGTTGAAGACCGTGTCGTAGGTGGCCAGCACCTGGTTGCGGTCGATCAGCGACAGCACCTCACCCTGCTTCTGGTTCAGATAGCCAAGGTAGGCCTGCACGCGGGCCGAGCTGGCCTGGAAGGCTTCACCGGGTGCCGGCTGCGTGGCGGCGTAGCCGGAGACCGTGCCTTGATAGGAGGCTGCCGGTTCGTCCTTGAGCTGGACGATATAGGTTTTGCGGCTCTGGGCCAGCGAGCTCGTGGCCACGCCAGACAGCAGAACCAGCGCCGCCAGTGCGGCGGGCTTGAGAATCATCTTCATCGAAGGTCCTTTCGAGAGTGCAAGCGGGTTCAGACGGTGCGGCGGCGACGGGCGCCCAGGGCGGCGACGCCGGCGACGCCCAGCAGAGCCAGGCTGGCCGGCTCGGGCACATGCTCGATGACGATGTCGTCAATGGCGAACTGCGCGCGGTCTGTGGTGAAGGCCGAGCAGCCGCTGCCGCTGCCCGCCGTGCAGAAGAAGCCGTAGGCCAGCACGTAGTCGAACTCCTTGGCGGCGAAGGCGGCGTCGGTCACAAAGGTCGAGAAGCCCAGGTTGCCATTGGCGTCGGGGCCGCTGAGCCAGGCCATGTAGTCGGTGGTGACACCGTTGAGCACGCCGCGCAGGCGTACCCCGGCGGGGATGGCGAAGGTCGGGTCGCCATTGCCGATGAAGGCGGCTTTGAAGCTCTTCACCGAGAAGCGGAAGCCGTCGACGCTGCCGATGGCCGCCACGGCGTCGTCGTAGACGTTGAGGAAGGTGGAGTTGTTGTTGGTCGGGCAGGCGATGCCGGCGCAGGAGCCGGAGTTCGCGCCGGTGATGAGTTCGCCGACCAGGTCGCCGGCCTGGGCGAACGCGGAGTTGGAGAAGATGTTGACGAAGACGTCATGCCCGGCGAGGCCCGGCTGCGTGAAGATGTCGTCGTGCGTCACATAGGGCAAGAAGGGTGCGCCGGCCGTATCGACGGGCGACTCGAAGTTGATGGTCGTGCGGAGCACGCCGGCCTGGGCCCCCACTGAGGCGGCCAGGGCCACCGCAGCAAGGGCGATCGACGTCAAAGTCTTCTTCATTGGACTACCCACTTTCTTTGCGATGTTGATCAACTTCGCGCAGGGACGGCCAAGGTTCAAGTGTCTGGACGTCCTGCGCATAGGCCACCGGGCCAAGCTAGGCGGCCGATTCTGAGTGAGCAGAAATCCGCGGCCATCCCCACTTGCCCGGCATGCAAGCAAGGGGGGAACGGGTATTCACCGACGCGATGGTCTTGACTAACCCGTACAAATTCGACAGCGCGAGTAACGAATTACCTTGACACCCCGCTGGCCGCGGATGCGGCCGACGCCGGGTCGGCGGGGGCCTCGACGGTCGCCGCGTTGCGCGACGAGAACAGCAGGTCGCGCGCCGCCCGGACCTGGCCGCCATCAGGGCCGTATTCGCGCAGCAGCGCATGCGCGGAGCGGCTGCGCACGGCGCCGAACGCGCCCGGCTGGCCCGGTTCGGCCACGAGCTCCCAGTCCGGCTCACCGGTGAAGGGGTCCGCGTAGGCACGGCGCAGGTGGTGCCGCGGCCGCAGGCCGCGGTGGTCCGAGAGCAGGTCGTCCAGGCTTCTCGGATACTGCTGCGGCGGGTTGGGCGTGGCCTGCGCGTAGGCCGCGATGGCCCTGGCGATCTCGCCGCCGCGGAACACCAGCTCGCGCTCTCGCTCTCGCTGGGCCGCAGTGCTCCAGGCCTGGCCCAGCGCCGCCAGGCCGGCGGCCGTCAGCGCGACGAGGAAGAGGACAGCCAGATAGCTGTAGCCGCGCTCGGGGCGCATCTTGCTCACCAGTCCGCGTAGAGGCGGCCGTCGGCGCTGCGGCCGGCTGCGCCGCTGCGCACGTCCCAGACGCGGCCGCTGGCCTGCATCTCGGCCGGCGGCGGCAGCTCGACCCAGGTCTCGCGGCTGGCGGTCAGCGGGTCCTCGGGAATGTCGCGGATGTAGCGCGCCGCGGCCAGTTCCCGCAGGGACTCGGGATACCGCCCCTTGTCCGCGGCGTACTGGTCGATGGCGTCGCGCATGGTGGTGAGCGACTGCAGCAGCGCCGTCTCCTTGCTCTTGTTCAGCGAAGCAAAGTAGCGTGGCGCGGCGATGGACGCGAGCAGCGCCACGATGGCCATCACGACGATGAGCTCGATGAGGGTGAAGCCGCGTGGCCTGGTCATCGCCGTCACCAGTCCTTGAGCCTGCTGCCGTCCAGCGCCTTGCGCTCCGACAGCGAATGCACGTCGAACACGTCCTTGCCGGCGCGCGGGTCGTCGGGCGGGCTGTCGTAGGCACGCAGCCCCCAGGTCTCGGCGGCGCCCAGTTCGCTCGGAGCAAAGGGGTCGCGCGGCAGGCGGCGCAGAAAGTAGATCTTGCGGCCGTTGGGCGACTTCGCATCGGCCACGCCATCGACGAGCAGCTGCAGCTTCTGCGGATAGCCGCTGTCGTCGGGGCTCAACGCGATGCTGCCGGCCTCGACCGCGCGCTTGTAGGCGTCCAGCGCGCCGCGCAGCGTGCGCAGCGCCTGGCGCAGCTCGTGCTCGCGGCCGCGCTGCACCGAGAGTTCGAGCAGCGGCCGTGCCGCCGAGGCAAGCACGCCCAGCATGGCCAGCACCACCAGCATCTCGATCAGGGTGAAGCCCCGTGCGCGCATGGCCCCGGCCTACTTGACGGCGTCGACGGTGAGCAGCCCGGCACCATCCAAGCGCACCGGCGCACTCTCGCCGTTCAGGCCTGACGCCGACAGGCCGCTGAGGCTGACGTTCAGCACCTGGCCCGCCGCCGGCGGCAGCGCCCGCAGCGCGACGACGCGTTCGCCACGCGGCGGCAACTCGATGGGATAACGCCCGGGTGAAGCGCCCGGAATGGGCTGGGCCGGCGTGAGCTTGCTGGCGTCGTACTCCAGCTCGCCCTTGATCTGCAGGCCGCTGTCGTTCTTCAGCGCGACGGATACCGTGCCACCGGCCGGCACCTGGGGCGTCACGTCCAGCTTGAGCGTGGCCTCGGCGGGCGCCGCGACGGGCTGGGCCGGTGCGGCGGCCGGTGCGGCAACACCGCTGGCCGGCGCCACGCCAACCCGGGCCTCGCGTCGCAGCAGGCTGCTGAAGGCACCGGGGCTGGCGTCGATGCCGCTGGCCAGGCGGGTCAGCGATGCATCGGGAACGGCCAGGTTGCGCACCACGCGCGGCGTGATCAGCAGCACCACCTCGGTCTTGTTGCGCGTGTCGGTCTGCGTGCCGAACAGCCGGCCCAGCACCGGGATGCGCGACAGGCCCGGCACGCCCACCGCGCTCTTGCGGTCCTCGTCGTTGATGAGGCCGGCCAGCACCTGCGTCTCGCCGTCGGCCAGGCGCAGCACGGTGGAGGTGTTGCGCGTGCCGATCTCATAGGCCGTCGTGCTGCCGGGGCCGGTGACCTGGCGAATCAGGTTGCTGACCTCCAGGCCCACCTTGATGACCACGTCGTTGTCGAGCTGGATGGTGGGCTCGACGTCGAGCTTGAGGCCGACGTCGAGGTAGCTGACCGAGGCTGCCACGGAGGTCGAGCCGTTGAAGTTGGTCGTCGTCGTGAACACCGGCAGCTTCTGGCCGATGTGGACCTTGGCCTTGTCGCGGTTGCGTACGCGGATCTTGGGATTGGCCAGGATGTTGGAGTTGCCGGATGTGCCGCGCAGCGTCGCGACGATGGCGGGGTTGGCGATGGTGGCGCGAAACTGGTCGCGCTGGCCCAGGAAGACCTGGCCAGCGGCCAGGCCGCCGTTGATGCCAGGCAGGCCGTAGGACACCGTGTCGGGCAGCTGCAGCCCCAGCGCGTCCACCTGGTCGGTGGCCAGTTCCATGACCTCCACTTCCAGCATGACCTCGGGCTCGGGCAGGTCCACCGACGCGATGAGCTTCTCCACCAGGCGCAGCACCTCCGGCGTGTCGCGCACGACCAGCAGGTTGAGGCGCTCGTCGATGTGGATGTCGCGCACCTTGGCGATGGTGCGCACCATGGCCTGCACCTGCTTCACGTCGGCGTTGGTGAGGTACAGCGTGCGGGTGATGAGCTCCTGGTGCTCGCGCTGCTTGGCGGCGGTGTTGGGGAAGATCAGCACCGAGGTGTCGTTGAGCAGCTTGCGGTCCAGCTGCTGGGTGTTGAGGATGACGCGCATGGCCTCGTCCATCGTCACGCCGCGCAGGAACACCGTCACGCGCGTGTCGGCGCGCACGTCCTTGTCGAAGACGAAGTTGACGCCACTGGAGCGCGCCAGCGCCTCGAAGACCTGGCGCAGCGGCGCCTCGCGGAATTCCAGCGTGACCGGCTTCTGGAAAGCCGGGCCCAGCTCGCCGACCGCCGACTCCAGCGGCCGCGCCTGGGCGACCTGGCTGGCGAGCAGGCGCGCACCCGGATGCTGGGGCGATTCGGCGAGGATCTCGCGCGCCACGGCATCGGCACGCTCGATGCGGCCCTCCTTCAGCGCGGCGCGGCCGGTGGTCAACTGGGCGTCCTGGCGGCGGCTGCGCTCGATCTCGGTCGTCAGCGCGGCCAGGCGCGGATGTCGTGCGTCGGCCATCGCCAGCTGGCTCAGCAGCGCCGAGGCCTCGTCCCAGCGCCCGGCGCCGCGCAGCGCCTCGATCTGCAGCACGAGGCGGGCCGTGGCCTGCTCGCGGGCACGCACCTGGGCGGCGCGCAACTGTGGGTCGGTCGGGTCCTTGGAGACGGCATCGTCCAGCACGCGAAGCGCGGCGGGCCACTGGTTGCTGCGGCCCAGGTCTTCGGCCTGGCGCAACGCCGGGTTGGCGCAGGCCGCCAGCAGCGCGGCGCTGACGAGAATGAGGAAGTGCTGCTTCATGGGACAGGCCTGAAGACGATGTTCTGGGGAAGCTGCGCGGGCAGCCAGGTCAGGCGCACGCCACTGTCGGACACCTGCTCGACGCGCCATTGGCCGTCGATGACGTCGCCGCGCCTGGCGCTGAGCGACTTGTTCGGGCCCGTCAGCAGCGCGACCTCGACGGCCTTGGCGCCCTCGCCTTCGACGACGCGGCCGATCATCTGGTAGGGCGCCGGCGGCGCGACGGGCGGTGGCGGCGGTGCCGCAGCCAGGGGCGGCGGCGCG
>NZ_JAFAGT010000050.1 GCF_019237615.1 Roseateles sp.
TACAAGTGCCGGCGAACGGGACGCCGTGGCCAGTAGGGGACAAGAATTACTCGGCAAGGGCTTTGCCACACGAGTGATGTACGGCAAACTAGGGACAGACCTGAGGGTACTAATCCGTTTCCGGTCCCGGAAGCCCGGAGGCCATCCAGGCTAGAGGCGATTGTGCCAGCGGTGTGGTTTGTGTGCCGGACTCGCTGAGAGTGTCCGGAATTTTGTGTGTGAGGCATAGTATGAAGATCAGGAGCGACTATGCCAAGCAAGACGAAGAAGGCCGCCAAAGCCGCAGGGCCGGAATTGCCGGAAATTCCGAAGGAATTGATTGACCAGTTTGTGAGCGGTCCGATGAGCGCCGACGCGGTGCACGCCGTGTCGATGGCGTTCAAGAAGGCGCTGATCGAGCGTGCTTTGGGGGCCGAAATGACCCACCACCTGGGCTACCCGGCTGGCTCAGACAAGCCCGTGGACACGAGCAACCACCGCAACGGCAGCAGCACCAAGACCGTGCTGACCGATGATGGGCCGTTGAGGGTGGACATTCCGCGCGACCGCGAGGGCAGCTTCGAGCCCATTCTCATCCCCAAGCACGAGCGGCGCTTCACCGGCTTTGACGACAAGATCATCGCCCTGTACGCGCGTGGCATGACGGTGCGCGAGATTCAGGGGCTGTTGCGCGAGCAGTACGGCACCGAGGTGTCCCCTGAGTTCATCAGCTCGGTGACCGACGAGGTAATGAGCGAAGTTACCGCCTGGCAGGCAAGGCCGCTGGAACCCCTCTACCCGGTTGTGTTCTTCGATGCCCTGAGAGTGAAGATTCGCGAGGAAGCGGTGGTGCGCAACAAGGCGATCTACCTGGCCCTGGGCGTGCTGCCCGACGGCACGCGCGACATCCTGGGGTTGTGGATCGAGAACACCGAGGGTGCCAAGTTCTGGCTCAAGGTGTTCAACGACCTCAAGACCCGAGGCGTGGGCGACATCCTGATCGCCGTCACCGATGGCCTGAAAGGCATCGGCGAGGCCCTGGGAGCGGCGTTTCCGGCCACGACGCTGCAGACGTGCATCGTGCACCTGATCCGCAACAGCCTGGACTTCGCCAGCTGGAAGGACCGCAAGGCGCTTGCGGCCGCCATCAAGCCGATCTACACGGCGGTGAGCGCGGAGGCCGCCGAGAGCGAGCTGAACGCGTTTGAAGCGGGTTCGTGGGGCCAGAAGTTCCCGACCGTCGTCAGCGCCTGGCGCAGGGCCTGGGACAAGGTCATTCCGTTCTTCGCATTCCCGCCCGAGGTGCGGCGTGTGATCTACACGACCAACGCGATCGAGAGCGTGAACGCCAGACTGCGCAAGATCATCAAGACGCGCGGGCACTTCCCAAGCGACGATGCAGCCACCAAGCTGATCTGGCTGGCCCTACGCAACATCACCGAGGACTGGGGCCGCGCGGCCCACAACTGGAAGTCCGCGATGAATCAATTCGCGATCCTCTACGAAGATCGGTTCACGAGACCGACGCCGTAAGATCTTCAACCCGCTTCACGAATTCAGTGAAGGCTCACCCCGCCTTGCACACAGAAATTCGGACAGGCCCCACCGTGAGCTTCTGCTCAATTACTTCCGCGCCCGCAAGCAGTTCTCAAGCGGCATCGTCGAGGGCCTGAATGGCAAGGCCAAAGTCACCATGAGAAAAGCCTACGGCTTCCGCACGTTCCGCGTCATCGAGCTCTCTCTGTATCACGTGCTCGGCCGGCTTCCGGAGCGGGAACTCGCCCACAAATTCTGCTGAGGAACCAAATTTCGCAGCCATGACAGTCTCACTTCCAACTGCATCCGATGATGGAAGCTCCACCACCGGTATCCAACTTCTGGGGGCAGTTCATGCTGAGCGCACATGAAAAAAAAACCCGGTGCGGGTGCACCGGGCTTCTTGAGAGGCTCTGAGCGATCAGGCCGCGCGCTTGCTGGAGCGGGTGGCCGTCTGCGTGGCCTTGACGGCCTGCGAGGTGGCGGCCTGGAAGTTGGACTCGGCCACTTCGACGGCTTGCTTGGCGGCCTTCTGGACCGACTCGAAGGCGTTGTTGGCGGCGGCAACAGCCGACTTCACCAGGGCGACGGCGTTCTCGGTGCCGGCCGGGGCGTTCTTGGCGGCGTTGTCGACGACGGCGGTGAACTTCTTCTGCGCGTCAGCGAACTGGGCTTCGGCGGCCTTGGCGACTTCGGCGCCGGTGGCGGAGGCGATGTCGTAGACATGGCGGCTGTAGGAAGCGGCCTTCTCGGCGGTCGGCTGCAGCAGCGCGGCCTGCAGGGACAGCAGCTCCTGCGCGTCCTTGACGGACAGGGCGGCGGCGGTCGTGTCGGCGGCTTCGCTCAGCGCGGTCTTGGCGACCTGCAGGTTCAGCTCGACGAGCTTCTCGACGCCTTCGAACGCCTTGTTCGTCAGGCCGAAGAGGGTTTCGATGTTGGCCTTGTGGGCGGCGAGGATCTGTTCAGCGGTCAGCATGGTGTTCTCCTGTGGAGGGGGTTGAACCGTTTGCCGTGCTTCTTTTGCTGCACTGCAACATGACTCGAATGATAGGGCCCCGGCGCCGGATTGCAAGAACTTTTTTGTGCGGTGCAGCAAATTAGGGGTATCAGGGTGTGACCAAGCTGATGGGCCGCCCGGAAGCCCCTTGTGCCCTCGGCAGCCGCCCCTGCCCGGGCTCCGCCTCGGGCGGGCGCCTCGCCTATCGGTCCGATGAATTGTTTAAATTGTGCGCAAATGATTAGCGCGCTAAAGTTAAGTCCATGGATAGATGACGACAACGCAGCGAGGACGCTCAGCACCTGCTGAAGCGGCTTCTCAGGCGCCGAGGCCATCGAAGCCATCAACCGTCTCCAACCTCACCCAAGGACTTTCACCATGAACACGCTCGCACTCTCCATCGTTCTGATCCATGGCGGCTTCGTCGACGGCTCCGGCTGGGAAGGCGTCTACAACATCCTGAAGAAGGATGGCTACGACGTCAGCGTCGTCCAGAACCCCACCACGTCGCTCGCCGATGACGTCGCCTTCACTAAGCGCATCGTCGACGCCAAGTCGGGTCCGGTTCTGCTGGTCGGCCACTCCTACGGCGGTGTCGTCATCACCGAGGCCGGCAACGACCCGAAGGTGAAGGGCCTGGTGTACGTGGCAGCCTTTGCGCCCGACAAGGGCGAGTCCGTCGACTCCCTGATCAAGAACTCGCCCCCCGGCGCTCCGGTTCCGCCCATCCTGCCCCCGAAGGACGGCTTCTTGCTGCTGGACCAGGCCAAGTTCGCCGCCTCGTTCGCCGCGGATGTGGGCAAGCAGCAGGCCGACTTCATGGCCGCCTCGCAGGTGCCCTGGGGCGTCGCCGCGCTGACCGGTGCGGTCACGGAAGCCGCCTGGAAGAACAAGCCGAGCTGGTATCTGGTCGCCAAGGACGACCAGATGATTCCGCCGGCAGCCCAGCGCGCCATGTCGCAACGTGCCGGCTCGACCGTCGTCGAAGTGCCCGGCAGCCACGCCGTCTATGTGTCTCGCCCCGCCGAGGTGGCCCGGCTCATCGCGCAGGCCGCCAAGGCAACGGCCGCCGCCCAGGCGAAGTGATGCAGTGCGCCGCCGTGCACCGGTTCGCCGGTGCACGGCGGCTTCGGCGGATCAGTCCGCGCCGCGCAGCGTCCTGGCCAGGCGGGCCAGCGTGTCGCGCAGCTCGCCACCCTCGGCAAGCGGGAGCTTGCAGGCACTGACGAACTGGCTGCTCGCGCGCTCCGCCCGCTCCTGCAGGGCCCGGCCTTCCGGCGTCAGCTCGATGCTGAGGTTGCGCTCATCGGCCGCATCCCGCCGGCGCACCAGGAAGCCGGCCTCCCCGAGCCGCTTGACGAGCGGCGTGACCGAACCCGAATCCAGGCCGAGCCGCTCGGCGACGTGCTTGATCGTGACGCCGTCGCCTTCCCAGAGGACCAGCATCACCAGGTACTGGGGATAGGTCAGCCCCAGGTCGCCCAGGTCGCGCTTGTAGCTCTGCAGCATGGCCAGCGAGCTCGAATACAGCGCGAAGCAGAGCTTGTCGTCGAGCGTGGGGAAGCGCCGCTCGGCCTCCTGCCTGCTGCCGGTCCTGGAAACCATCGAACGTTTCTCCCCATTGAAAGCCGCCGCCCGCCGTGGGCCTGTGCATCGCCAAGCACGCAAATGATTGGCTCGCATCATTAGAGCAGGCCGCGCCGGACCCGATCGTCCCCCGGGCCTCTCTACCGCGGCTATCGTGGCTGCCCATGCTGGCCTTTCATTCCGACGCCCACAGCCTGGCCCTGCCGCCGGGGCACCGCTTCCCGCAGTCCAAGTACCGGCTGCTGCGCGAGCATTTCGAGTGCGAGCCGGGGCGCTTGCGCATGCGGCCGGCTCCAGCCGCCAGCGCGGCCGAGCTGGCGCGGGTGCACACGCCGGACTACATCGACGCCGTGCTGAACGGCGGCCTGAGCGCGGCCCAGCAGCGCGAGATCGGCTTCCCGTGGAGCCCGTCTATGGCGGAGCGCTCGTGCCGGTCGGTCGGCGCCAGCATCGCGGCGGCGCGCGCGGCGCTGCAAGAGGGCGTGGCGGCCAACATGGCCGGCGGTACCCACCATGCCTATGCGGACAAGGGCTCGGGCTATTGCGTGTTCAACGACGTGGCCGTGGCCGCGCGGCTGATGCAGGCCGAATGCGCAGCCGGCTCGCCCGGCGGGCTGCGTGTCGTCGTCATCGACCTGGACGTGCACCAGGGCAACGGCACGGCCGCCATCTTCCGCGGCGACGACTCGGTGTTCACGTTCTCCATGCACGGGGAGAAGAACTTCCCGTTCCGCAAGGAGGTCAGCGACCTGGACGTGGGCCTGCCAGACGGCTGCGGCGATGCCGAATACCTGGCGGCGCTGGACGAGGCGCTGGCCGAGGTCTGGCGGCGCTGCGAGCCGAGCCTGGCTTTCTACCTGGCCGGCGCCGACCCGCATGAGGGCGATCGTCTCGGCCGCCTCAAGCTGACCCACGCCGGCCTGGCCGAACGCGACCGCCGCGTGCTGGCGGCGCTGCGCGAACGGCGCATCCCGGTCGCGCTGAGCATGGCCGGCGGCTATGGCCACGACCTGGCGGCGACGGTGGCCGCGCAGGTCGCGACGCTGAACCTGGCCGCTGAGTCCTGGTCGGCCTGGCAGCGCATGGAAGAATCCCCGTCATGAATCAACCCCCACGCTCGCAGTGCTTGCTGCCCCCCGAGGGGACGCACCGGTGGCCTCCGGCGGCCGTGCACCACCGATGACGACGACCCGCCCCCAGCCCGACGGCCGCGCGGCCTATGCCCGCTTCGTGCCCCTGACCACCCGCTGGATGGACAACGACGTCTACGGCCACCTGAACAACGTCGTCTACTACAGCCTGTTCGACACGGCAGTGAATTCGCTGCTGATCGAGGCCGGTGCGCTGGACCTCCATGGCGGCGAGGTCATAGGCCTGGTCGTCGAGACGCACTGCAACTTCTTCGAGTCGCTGGCCTTTCCGCAGCGCATCGACGCCGGCGTGCGCGTGGCCCACCAGGGCCGCTCGAGCGTGCGCTATGAGATCGGGCTGTTCGCCGAAGGCGCCGAGCTGTGCGCCGCGCGGGGACATTTCGTGCACGTCTATGTCGACCGCGACAGCCGCCGCCCGGTGCCGGCGCTGCCGGCACCCTACCTCCAAGCCCTCGAGATGCTGACCCCATGAGCCGTTTCGCCACGCCCACCCCCGAGCAGACCGCCGCGGTCGACGCCGCCATCAAGACGCGCCATTCGCTGCGCGCCTTCCTGCCCACGCCGGTGCCGCGCCGGACGGTGGAGGACATCCTGGAGGTCGCCTCCTGGGCGCCCTCGGGCACCAACACCCAGCCCTGGCAGGTGCATGTGCTGACGGGCGCGGCGCTGCAGCGCATCGCCGGCCGCATCCAGGCCGCCTACCTCGACCCCGCGCAGAACGCCGCGCACCGGGAGGAGTACGCCTACTATCCCAACGAATGGCGCAGCCCCTACATCGACCGCCGTCGCAAGGTGGGCTGGGACCTCTACGGCCTGCTGGGCATCGCCAAGACCGACAAGGCGCGCATGCAGCACCAGCATGGCCGCAACTTCGTCTTCTTCGACGCGCCGGTCGGGCTGCTCTTCACCATAGACCGCGTCATGCAGCAGGGCTCGTGGCTGGACTACGGCATGTTCCTGCAGAACATCATGGTGGCCGCCCGCGCGCGCGGCCTGCACACCTGCCCGCAGGCGGCGTTCACGCAGTTCCACCGCATCCTCGCCGAGGAGCTGGGGCTGAACGAGGAGCAGATGCTGGTCTGCGGCATGTCCATGGGATTCGCGGACCCGGACGCGGTCGAGAACAGCCTCGTCACCGAGCGTGCGCCGGTGGCCGAGTTCACCCGCTTCCTCGAAGACTGATGACGCTTTCCGGTTCCGAACTGGGCCTGGCCTGGGCCGCGCCCTTTGCCGGCCTGCTGCTGTCCATCGCCGTCCTGCCGCTGGCCACGCCGGCGCTGTGGCACCACCACTTCGGCAAGATCGCCGCGGCCTGGACGCTGGCGCTGCTGCTGCCCTTCACGCTGGCCTTCGGCGCGGCGGCGACGGGCGGCGTGCTCGTGCACACGCTGGTGGAGGAGTACCTGCCCTTCACCATCTTGCTGTGCGCGCTGTACACGACGGCCGGCGGCATCTTCATCCGCGGCAACCTGCGCGGCAGCCCGGCGCTGAATGCGGGGCTGATGGCGCTGGGGGCGCTGCTGGCCAGCTTCATGGGCACCACGGGCGCCTGCATGCTGCTGATACGGCCGCTGATACGCGCCAACGACAACCGCCGCCACAACGCCCATGTCGTCGTCTTCTTCATCTTCATCGTCGGCAACGTCGGCGGCGCGCTGACGCCGCTGGGCGACCCGCCTCTGTTCCTCGGCTTCCTGCAGGGCGTGGGCTTCTTCTGGACGCTGGGTCAGCTGCTGCCCGAGACGCTTTTCCTGGTGGGTGCGCTGCTGGCCGTGTTCTGGGCCATAGACGCCTGGCTGTACCGCCGCGAGGGCGTTACCCGGCCCGACCCCACGCCCGACACGGCCGCGCTGGGCCTGGAAGGTGCGATCAACCTGCTGCCGCTGGCCGTGGCCGTGGGCCTGGTGCTGATGAGCGGCTACTGGAAGCCCGGCATCGTGTTCGACCTCTGGGGCACGCCGCTGCCGCTGCAGGCCCTGGCGCGCGACCTGGGCCTGGTCGCTGTGACGGCCTGGTCGCTGTGGATCACGCCGGCCGGCGTGCGCGGGAAGAACCGCTTCAGCTGGGCGCCCATGCGGGAGGTGGCCAAGCTCTTCATCGCCATCTTCCTGACCATGGTGCCCGTCATGGCCATGCTCAAGGCCGGCCCGGCCGGCGTGTTCGCGCCGGTGGCCGGCAGCCTCGATTCGCCCTGGGCCTATTTCTGGCTGACGGGCGGCCTGTCCTCGGTGCTGGACAACGCGCCCACCTACCTCGCCTTCTTCAATCTCGCCGGTGGTGACGCGCAGCGGCTGATGGGCGAGGGGGCCGCCATGCTGGCAGCCATCTCCGGCGGCGCCGTCTTCATGGGGGCCATGACCTATATCGGCAACGCCCCCAATTTCATGGTCAAGGCCATTGCCGAGGAGCGGGGTGTCAAGATGCCGAGCTTTGGCGGCTACCTGCTGTGGTCCTGTGCGGTGCTGTTGCCGCTTCTTTTCGTGATGGCCTGGATATGGATGCGATGAAGCCCAAGATTCTTGTCGCGCGCCGCGCGCCGGCCGAGGTGATGGACAAGCTCTCGGCCCATTTCGACGTGGACGCCGTGCAGGGCGAGGAGCCCCTGGGCGCCGGCGAGTTGCGCGCCCGCTTGCAAGGCAAGGCCGGCGCCTACATCACCGGCACCGAGCGCATCTCGGCCGAGCTGCTGGACGCCTGCCCGGACCTGCGCGCGGTCTGCACGATGAGCGTGGGCTACAACCACATCGACTTGGCTGCCTGCACGGCGCGCCGCGTGCTGGTCACCAACACGCCCGACGTGCTGACCGAGTCGACCGCCGACTTCGGCTTCGCGCTGCTGATGGCCACGGCCCGGCGCATGAGCGAGGGCGAGCGGCTGCTGCGCGACGGGCTGTGGAAGAGCTGGGCCTGGGACTTCCTGGCCGGCTCCGAAGTGCATGGCACGACACTCGCCATCCTGGGCATGGGCCGCATCGGCCAGGCCATCGCGCGCCGCGGCCGCTTCGGCTTCGGCATGAACGTGATCTATCACAACCGCTCGCGCCTGGCTGACGACACCGAGGCCGAACTCGGCGCGCGCTATGTGTCCAAGTACGAGCTGCTGCGCCAGGCCGACCACCTGGTGCTGGTGCTGCCCTATTCGGCCGAGTCGCACCACTGCGTCGCCGCGGCCGAGATCGCGCTGATGAAGCCCACGGCGACGCTGGTCAACGTGGCCCGCGGCGGCATCGTCGACGAGGACGCACTGGCTGCGGCGCTGCGCGAGCGGCGCATCGCCGCCGCCGGGCTGGACGTCTTCGAGGGCGAGCCGCGCGTGAACCCGGCGCTGCTGACCCTGCCCAATGTCGTGCTCACGCCCCATATCGCCAGCGCCACCCTGCCCACCCGCGTCGCGATGGCGCAGCTGGCCGCCGACAATCTCGTCGCTGCGCTGACCTCGCGCCCGCCGCCCACGCCGCTGAACCCTGAAGTCCTTTCCGCATGAAACGCCGCCTGCTGTACCTGCTCCCCCTGTTGCCCGCCATCGCCTTCGGCCAGTCGCTGAAGCAGCAGGTCGCGCCGCCGCCGCCCGCGCCCGCCGTCGAGGACAAGACGCCGCGCGACCCCAACAAGTTCGCCGCCCTGTCGCTGCTGGGCGACAGCGTGCAGCTCATCAGCCTCAGCCCCGCGCGCGGCGACACGGTGCAGGCCGGCGAATGGACGTCCTCGCCGGCCGGCGGCCTGGACAACGCCGTGCTGCAGGCCCTGAACGAGGCCGTCAAGGCGGCGGGCAAGGATCGCGAGGCCAAGCTCTACACCTCGACGACGCGCAGCCTCTTCGGCGACCCGGCCAGCCTCTTCGTCGACGGCAAGCTCAGCCTGCCCGGCAAGCTGGGCGAAGCGGTGCGCCAGAGTGGCGCGGCGCGGCTGCTGCTCGTCACGCGCAGCCGCCAGGAGCCGGCCCTCGCCGCGGCGCTGCCGGCGCGAATCCTCACCACGCTGGAAGGCCCCGGCTTCGTGCTGGACCAGCGCCCCAACGCCCAGATCGGCTTCGATGGCCAGCCGGGCCTGGCCGTGCTGGCGCCTTATGTCTCCATCCGCGTCGCGCTGGTGGACCTTGGCGACCTCAGGCTCAAGCGCGAGCAGTCGCTGGCCGTGGCCGGCCGCCTGCCGGTGGCCGCCGACGCCGCCAACCCCTGGGCCGCGACGACGGCCGAGCAGCGCGTGAGGGCGCTGGAGGCGCTCATCGAGGCGGAGCTGCCCAGAGCCGTCGCCGGCCTGGTGGCGCCATGAGCCTGCCGGAGCTGATGACGCCGGTCCTGCTGGTCCTGATCCTGGTCCTGCTGGTCCTGGTCTGGGTCCGCCAGAAGCCCCAGAGCGGAGTGCCGCCCGAGCTGCTGCAGAGCAACGAGCGGCTGGAGCGCGAGCTGCGCGACGAGCTGGGCCGCAGTGCCAGCGGCACGCGCCAGGAGCTGGTGCAAGGCCTGGCCCAGTTCCAGCAGGTGCTGACGCAAGGCCTGCAGGGCAGCAACCAGTCGCTGGCCCAGCAGGCGCTGGCCGCGCGCGAGGCGCAGGACGCCGCGGCGCTGCGCAGCGTGCAGGCGCAGGCCGAGTCCATGCAGCGGTTGAACGACGCGATGCGCGATCAACTGCAGGCGCTGTCCAAGACCAATGACCAACGCCTGGCCGAGCTGCGCCTGACGGTGGAGCAGCGCCTGACCAGCATCCAGCAGGACAACGAGAAGAAGCTGGAGCAGATGCGCGCCACCGTGGACGAGAAGCTGCACGCGACGCTGGAGCAGCGCCTGGGCGAGAGCTTCAAGCAGGTGGCCGAGCGGCTGGAACAGGTGCACAAGGGGTTGGGCGAGATGCAGAACCTGGCGCGCGACGTCGGTTCGCTGAACCGCGTGCTGACGAACGTGAAGACGCGCGGCGTGTTCGGCGAGGTGCAGCTGGCGGGCCTGCTGGACCAGGTCTTCACGCCCGAGCAGTACGCCGCCAACGTCGCGACGCTGCCGGGCTCCAGCGAGCGCGTCGAGTTCGCGATTTCGCTGCCCGGCCAGCGCGACGACGGCAAGCCGCTGTGGCTGCCCATAGACGCCAAGTTCCCGCGCGAGGACTACGAGCGCCTGCTGGATGCGCAGGAGCGGGGCGACCCGGCGGCCGCCGAGGCCTCGGCCAAGGCCATAGAGAGCCGGCTGCGCCTGGAGGCCAGGACCATACGCGAGAAGTACATCGGCCCGCCGCACACCACGGACTTCGCCATCCTGTTCGTGCCCACCGAGGGCCTGTATGCCGAGGCGCTGCGCCGCCCCGGCCTGGTGGAAGGCCTGCAGCGCGAGCACAAGGTCATGCTGTGCGGCCCCACCACCCTGCTGGCCACGCTGACCAGCCTGCAGATGGGCTTCCGCACGCTGGCGCTGGAGAAGCGCTCGGCCGAGGTCTGGGAGGTGCTGGGCGCCGTCAAGACCGAGTTCGGCAAGTTCGGCGACGTGCTGGCCAAGGCCAAGAAGAAGCTGGAGGAGGCCGGCAACACGCTGGACGCCGCCGAGGTGCGCACGCGCGCGATGACGCGCAAGCTCAAGGGCGTGGAGGCGCTGCCCGACGATGCGGCGCAGCAGCTGCTGCAGCTGGGTGCGGCGGACGAGGGCGGCGACTGAGAGCCTGAGAGTTTTTCTCCACCACCCTTTGCTGGCACGAAACTGGCATGTGCTGAGGCATGAGTGATGCCAGGCACCAAGGTGATGCGTCGGCCGGTCTGTTCGAGGACCTGGCGACGGTGGACGAACAGCAGCTCAGG
>NZ_JAFAGT010000069.1 GCF_019237615.1 Roseateles sp.
GCGTTGTCGCTCACACGCACCCCGTGGGCGCCATTGGACGCCTCAGGAGGCTCGCCGGCTCAAGCCTAAGCCGACTCGCACGCCGACGCGCCGACGCCGCCAGCCGTTACAGCGAGAGCGCCGTTCGCGGGCTCGATGGAGAAAACGGATTTTGCAGGGCCGACTCAATAGTTGTCCTTCGATCCTCGCAACCAGGGAGGCTCAACACATGCGCCTCTGACTTGACAGCCAGCAAGGCAAGGAGGATCAGAGCGATTGTTTTCATCTTGGTCAACGACTTGCCCCCTTAAAGAAGCTGTCGCTCTATGTGCGCGGACGGGGCCGGCGGCATCCGGTGGGCTGTCTTTCTCGACTCCCGCGCTATGGTCGTATTCCGCCTTCACGCGTCACCACGATACCAAGCGTCAGTCCGAATCCTGGCCGGGACCGTGAATTGACGTCGCCGCACGGAAGCCGCCTGTCGTTGCGCACGACGGTCCGCATTGAAGGCGCACCGGTCGACGCTCGTTCAGGCATGTGGGTCGGGAGAGAATCAAAGCTTGGACTGCCCCTGGTCGGATAGACGGATTTTCCCTATCTACAGCTGGTGCCGTCAGACCACTCATGACCGACGCTCAATACACGACCTTGCCGCAATGGCCCAACGCTTATCCGGCCAGCGGTGCCAGCGCGACCCTGAAACTCCTCAACGAGGATTTCATCGTGACCGAACTGCCGCTGCAGCTGCCCTCAGGTGAGGGCGAACACATCTGGCTGGACATCGAAAAGAACGGAGCCAACACCGCCTTCGTCGCCCAGCAACTGGCCAAAGCCGCCAGCGTGCAGGAATGGGACGTGGGCTACGCCGGCCTCAAGGACCGCTACGCCATCACCCGTCAGTGGTTCAGCATCTACCTGCCGAAGGGCGAGACGCCCGACCTGACCCAGCTTCAGCATCCGGAATTCAAGGTGCTGAATCAGAGCCGCCACGTGAAAAAGCTGCGCCCCGGTGATCTGCAGGGCAACCGGTTCCGCATCGTGCTGCGTGACGTGACCGGCGACCGCGACGCCATTGAGGCCAATCTTGAGGCTGTCGCGTCACGCGGCGTGCCCAACTACTTCGGCGCTCAGCGTTTCGGACGCGACGGCGGCAACGTCGAGCAGGGCCGGGCCATGCTGGCGCGCGAAATCCGCGTGCGCAACCCGAAGAAGAAGGGCATCTATCTGTCAGCGGCGCGCTCCTTCGTCTTCAATGAAGTGCTGGCGCTGCGAATTCAGCAGGGACTCTGGGGCAAGTCCCTGCCCGGTGACGTGATGGACGAGGCGGGCCGGCCCACCGGACCACTCTGGGGACGGGGCCGCGTGACCGCCACCGATCAAGCGCAGGCTCTGGAAAACGGAGTGGCTGAACGTCACGCCACCTTGTGCGACGGCATGGAGCACGCCGGCCTGGATCAGGAGCGCCGCGCCCTGGTGGCGAGTCCGGCGGACATGTCATGGGAATGGCCGCAAGCCAACCAACTGGTGCTCACGTTCTCTTTGCCCGCCGGGAATTACGCCACTTCCGTTCTGAACGAAATCCTCCGCGCCACGGAGCCTGAGCGGCACACAGAGAACGAATCTGCGGCTGTCGAATGACGGTGTCCTCGCCTCGGGCCGAAGGGGGCAGCCCCTGTTCCTGGCACACCGTTTTCCGTCCGGCCGCCTTCCCGTCGGCACGTGTTCACGCCTGATTCAGCGGGTGGCTTGACTGGGTCGAAGGCGTCGGCCGCGTTGTCGACCATGAGGACCCTCCCTCTGCCCAATCGCGGCGAGGGTGTCCACGGGGGCTGTCCGCGCCGCTCGGCAAGCGCTCAGGGCGTCTGCTTCCGGCGATTCGGCTGACCAAGCTACTGGTTGCAGCGCATCGAGAGACATCGGGCAAGTTCGATCGGGAGCAATCGCTTGAGGCCAATAGCCCAGCGCGATGCGACCGAGCAGTTGGTGTGGGGGACAGCGGTCCAGATGCCAGCCGCGCGTCCTTACCAGCCGGATCATGGCAGGCGGCGCCTCGCCGATAGCCAGGCTCCTGGAGCCAGGCAGGAACATGTGCCTCATCTTCACAGCACATCAAATCCACGCCGGCTCGCGGCGAGCCTCGCTGCTCAGCACCCACGCTTTTCACCCAACAAATCATTTCATAAATGATTTCGCTGAAACACCACAAAACCTGAAGCGCCGATGTAGAGTTCACACACATTTGAACCATTAATCGTTTCATGCCATCAGTCGCCGACGAACTGATACAGCTGCTGCGCCGGCGCCATCTGCTGACTGCCGAGCAGTTGCGCACAGCGCTGGGTGTGAGTCCTGCGACGCTGATGCGGGCAGTGCGCGCCGTGCCGAGGGGCGAGGTGCTGGGCATCGGTCGCGCACGTCGTAGCGCCTACGCCTTGCGCCGACCGCTGCGCGGCAGCATGGCGCCGCTGCCTTTGTATGCCGTGGACGCGGCGGGCCGGGCCGATCAGGTCGGCCTGATGCACCTGGCCCACCCGCATGGCACGCTGCTCGAGCTGACTGGTCACCTGGATGATTTCGAATGGCCGCTGGTCCAGCGAGGCACCCGCATGCAGGACGGCTGGTTCGAAGGCGTGCCCTACTTCCTTCAGGACATGCGCCCCCAGGGCTTCCTCGGCAGGCAGTTCGCGCGCGCCAACGCCGCCATGCTGCAGGTCAGCGAAGACCCCGTCGACTGGAGCGACGACGACACACTCCATGCACTCTCAATGCTGGGTGCGGATCAACCCGGCAACCTCATCATCGGAGAGGCCGCCCTGCGGCTGTGGCAGGCCGCGCAAAACCGTGGGCCGGCCCGGGAGCCCATCGCCGAGGGCGAAGAGGCGCCGGCTTATGTCGAGCTTGCGGCGCACGCCATGTCACTGGGTCATCAAGGCTCGTCCGCCGGCGGCGAGTTTCCGAAGTTCGGCGCCGCGCGAACGCTCGGCGGCGTGCCGGCACATGTGCTGGTCAAGTTTTCCGGATCAGACGGCTCCCCGGGAACACAGCGCTGGTCGGACCTGCTGACATGCGAGCAACTGGCCTCGGAGATCGTGTCGACCCTGGAAGGGCTGGAGGGCGCCAGGAGCCGGATCCTGCAGGCCGGCCATCGCACCTTCCTGGAGGTCGAGCGTTTCGACCGCCACAGCATGCCGGGGCGCTCGGGCCTGTGTTCCTGGGCAGCGATCAATGCCGACTGGTTCGGCCTGCACGGCCGCTCCTGGGTCGAGGGTGCGACCGCGTTGGCAGGCGAGAGACTGATCGACACCGAATCCGTACGAGCGGTCGAGCGACTGGTCTTCTTCGGCCGCCTGATCGGCAACACAGACATGCACGATGGCAACCTGTCATTCCGGCCCGGAGCCCGGACGGGCACCCCCCTTCGTCTGGCGCCGGTCTACGACATGCTGCCCATGGCCTACCGTCCCCAGGTAGGCGTCGAACTGCCCGACGTGACGTTCACACCGCAACTGCCGCTGCCGGGTCAGCGCGACACCTGGAGCGAGGCGGCGAGCGCCGCGATGAGCTTCTGGCGACGGGCCGCGGATGACCCGCGCATCTCCGCTTCGTTCCGCAAGATCTGCGAGCGCAATGCCGACCTCGTGGCAGACGCGCGTCGGCGGGCATGACGCCCGGCCCAATACGACGCCGCCGCCGGCAATGCGCTCATAAGCGACCCAAACTGCGTCAACCAGCCTGACGGGCGGTCTGTCAGCGATGGCTACAGACCCTGCCGCGTCCTTTGCCCCTACTCAGGGCAGCAGCGTCGCCATGGCATCGGACAGCCTGTACCCTGCCAGGACCATCCTTCTTTCGGCCGCATCCTGTGCTTTGCCGACGTAGTCGTCGGGCAGCGACTTTCCATTTGACTTGCTACTGCTTCCCTTGAGCTTGCCATTCAGATAGACCACGCTCTTGGCCACGACGAGGCTTTCGTCCCTGGCCCATGACATGGCCGCATTGGGGCTGAATGGCCGCTCGGCAAGCTCGGGAAGATCAGCGCGGCTCAAGCCAGCTCGATTGCGCAGGCCTGTCGCCCGATTGGCGACAACCTGATACCGCTCAGAGCCGAGGATCAGGTTGTCCCAGAACGCATGCAGGGAAATCGTGGACGAGTCCGGCGTGACGCGAATGTAGAAGCGCGTGCCGCCGCGATCGCCTTCGACCGTGGGGTACTGCGTCGTGAACAGGCTGACCGAATGCAGCGGCTGGTGGACGTCGCCGGTCAAATGGAAGAGCCAGCAGAGCGCGACCGCGCGATCGCCTTCGTCCGTGGAGTTCAGCAGGGTCGACACATGCTCGGCATAGGCGGTGACGAGATTCTCCGGACCGGGCTGTGTGACCTTCACCGAGGACGGCTGCCCGGGCGGCTTGTATGCCAGGTCGATGAAGTGATCTTCAGGCCGATCGAAATCGTGGTCACCGCGGACATCGTCCGGCCACCGCGCAGCCAGCATGAACAGCCTGCGGTTGGCATCGTCTTCGGACAGGCCGGCCGCCTCGACGTCCGCACGCCATCGTTGGTCGTACTGTGGATGCAGCTTCAGGGCGGCAACGATCCTCGCGACCGTCGAGGGAGAGCGAGCCTTCAGGTCGTCGTAGGCGATTGCCGCTGAAGTCATGTGCCCCGCCTTGTTCCAGGCCTGAGCCGATGGCATGCAGCCCAACGCAGCCGCACAGAGCACCAGGGAACCCAGTTTGCAGTGCATGGCTATGCCCTCCGCATTGGTCGACGACAAATCCTACGAAGAGATCACTGCGTTCGCGTCCACAGAATTGTGGAGTTCGGGCGCCGACCCGCCCGAGACATCCTGGGACTGCCGGGAACGCCGGTAAAGCCGGACAGGGGGGGCCAGATCATCTGCGACGGCTCCCCCGAGCCCTGGCCGCCCTCGATCCGCATGTCACCGAGGCGGGATCCGTGAACTCTCGGCCCGCCACAGGACCAAGGCGGGCGAACAGCTGCGCAAGCCCCTGGGAGCACGCCACACCGTTGAGCGCGACGTCGCCGGCTTCGCCCCCAACATTGCGGGTGCCAGTGCACCGGCGAACCGTTAGCGTACGAAATCGGGGTTAGTTCACTCCTGCCCGCCGCTCCCCGACAACGGCGGAGCCTTGCCATAGGGCGCATGCCTCGGAGGGTGTCGTGCGATTCCAGCGGATTCAGTTGATTCGGCCGGCGGCATGGGCCTGCGGCGTCGTGGCACTGTGCATGGCCACTCCGATGCAGGCCATGGCGCAAACGGCGCCGGTGCCGCAGGTCCAGGACGGCAAGCCGGTGGACTGGTGGTTCGTCTTCAAGTTCAACGCCAAGTCCTTCCCGGCTTGCCCAGGCGGCGAGAACACGCTGTGCCCGTTCGGCGGAGAACCGTCGAACGCCACACGCGGTCAAACCTTCGTCTTCGCGAGCAACGCCAACCCCAAGCTCGAGATGGGCAGCACCTGCGTTGGCGAGACGGATGCCGACCCTGTCGGCGCCACCTTCGGCGAAGTCATCAGGAGCAAGGTCTTCTATGTCGTCTGGAACGACCAGTTCTACCAGGACCCCTCCATTGGAGGCTGCGCAGACTCCTGCTCCGCTCCCTGGGGGCATTCCAAGGGCGTGCTGGCCTGGGGCGCCGACGGCAGCGGCCTGCTCGTCCAGGTCACCACTCCGTC
Organism: Roseateles sp.; assembly: GCF_019237615.1. Classification (GTDB taxonomy): domain Bacteria; phylum Pseudomonadota; class Gammaproteobacteria; order Burkholderiales; family Burkholderiaceae_C; genus Pelomonas. Next base: position 5,674 of record NZ_JAFAGT010000069.1, read on the forward strand.
CTGGCCCGGCGCCGCCAGCGAGGCATCCCCGCGGACATCGAGCGGCAACACGCTGGGCTGCATTGCGCGCCCCAACAACGTGCTCGTCAGCCAGGCCTTCTTCTCCGTGCGATTGAGCGCAGCGGACGTGCTGCAGGTGCTGCGCGCGCTGGGGAACTCGAGCGTCGTCACCGACCCGAAGAACCGGCAGCTCGTGAACAACGGTGGCCCCAAGGACATCCAGGACGCCGTCAACTCATTGGGCGTGAGATCCACGAGCACCAAGATCTTCAAGACCCAGCTCTCGTCGGGCGTCGGCCTGCTGTCAAAGCCGTCGCGACTGCATGTACCGCCGTGGCAACTGGTGTCGTCGCAGCTGGGCCAGGTGTCGCTGCGCGTCGCCTCCTGGTGGGCCAACCCGGCCATCGGCTCCACAAAGTCATCCACACCCATCGATTGCTGGGATGCCAGCCTGTCCAAGCCCGGTGCCGTGCAAATCGCGACCTCCGGCGGCTGGCAGGGCACGAGCTTCGGTCTCAAGGGTGGCGCGGGCCCCGACTTCAACCACGCCAAGGTCGGTGTTTCGACGACGGGCGACAACCATTTCGTCATCTTCGGCGACATGAACCAGCAGGGCACGATCTCCGATTCCAACTGCGGACGCAGCCAGAACGGTCGAGGGGGGTTGTTCTTCATCGTGGACAACCAGGCGCTGTGGACGAGCGTGTCGGAACTGCTCGACGGCAAGAGCGCACCCGTGATCGGTCAATGAACAGCGCCGCCCGGGCGCAAGGGAGGTCCTATGTCCAAGGGTTACAGCGGCGCCGCCATCCTGTCGGCCGCGGCCATCCCCGTCGCCGGCTGGGTCGGCGTCGCGCAGCACAGCTACCGGCTCGCATGGGGCGCGATAGCCGTGCTGATGCTCTGCTTCGTTGCCATCGCCGGCAGATCCATAGTCGGGCGCTGGAGCGGCATCCTGATCGATGACCGCAACGTCATCAGCTTGTCGCGGTTCCAGATGACGCTGTGGACTGTGGTCGTGCTGTCGGCCTACCTCATGGCGGCGCTCTACAACGTCTACATCGGCGTCGATGAGCCGCTCGCGATCGGCATCCCCAAGGAGCTCTGGCTGGCCATGGGCATCAGCACCACTTCCCTCGTGGGAACGCCGCTGCTGCTGGCGTCGAAGAAGGACAAGCCCGCCGACGAGAAGGCGTTGGAGCGCACCCTGGAACTCGAGAGGCGGCCGGCCGGCAGCGACAAGGTTGAGGGGCAGGTGCTGGGCAACATCGATCCCGCCCTGGCCCGCTGGTCCGACATGGTCACCGGCGACGAAACCAGCAACGGTGCTCACGTGGACCTCGCCAAGGTGCAGATGCTGTTCTTCACGATCGCCATCGTCGCGGCCTACTGCTTTGCACTGTGGCGCACCTTCAAGTACGCCCAACCCGATGGCATCACCGACTTTCCGGTGCTCGACGACAGCACCGTTGCATTGCTGGGTATCAGCCACGCGGGCTATCTCGTCAACAAGGCGGTGCCGCGGGTCTGACAACGGCCCGGCGCCAGGTCATCACAGCCACACGGCCCTCCCGGCAATCTGCGACAGGGTTTTCTATGCCGTCCACCCAGGCCAGCGTCAACAACGACGACCCGATGATCTGACCGGCATGGCAGCATGCAAGCCTGGCAAGCCGCCAGGGCTACTCTGTCCGGGGCATCACGCCAAGCGAGGCGTCGCCTGCACTGCATCAACAGTCGCCAAGAAGAGCCTGGCCTCTCGAGAAGGCCGGGTCGCCAGCAATGACTAAGGCGCCCCATCGATCACAGCGCAGATAATTCAAAGGCTCCCCGTTGGACCATGCCGTCTCGCCCGTCCGCCCTACGCAGCCTCCGTGCCTCACGGCCGTGGAGCAAGTTGCTGCTGGGCTGGCTGTTCGGGATCGCACTGGTCCTGACCCAGCAGGCGGCAGCGCTGCACCAGCTGGAACACAGCCTCTCGGATGCGGACGCCACGCATCAGAGCGATCGCGCGCCGCGCCAGGCCTGCCAGCTGTGCCAGCTCTTCGCCCATGTCGAATCGCTTGCCGCCGGTCCCGGGATGGTGGCGATGGCGCTGTTTGCGCTGTCGTTCGCGCCGCCGGCCACCGTCAAGCCCGTCCGGCGCAGCCTGGATCTTCCGGGCCTTCGCAACCGCGGCCCTCCCCTGCTGGCCTGAACTAGGTCCGTCCACGCCCTTCGCGCAGCTGCGACGCGCCGCGCGGGCGGCGTGCCTGGCGCCGCCGCGCGACGCCGCACCCGTTCAGACAGGGGGTCCCATGCCCGCTCCCACCCTGCGCCGACTGGCGCTTTCGATCACGCTCGCCTATCCCGTCCTCAGCCCCGCAGAGCCTCCCCCCGTCGCTGCCGACCTCCAACAGCTCCCGGTCGTGGAAGTCTCCGGTGCCCGCCAGCGGCTCGACGCCGCCCGCAACGGCCTCTCGCCCGATACCGGCAGCAGCGTCTACCGACTGGAGCGGCAGGACCTGCTCAGCCTGCCGCGAGGCGAGGCCACGCCGCTGAACCAGGTGATCCTGCAGACGCCTGGCGTGGTGCAGGACTCGTTCGGCCAGCTGCACATCCGTGGCGACCATGCCAATGTGCAGTACCGCATCAACGGCGTGATCATTCCCGAGGCCATCAGCGGCTTCGGCCAGGCCCTGGAGACCCGCTTCGCGGATCGCATCAGCGTCCTCACCGGCGCCCTGCCTGCCCAGTACGGCTACCGCACCGCCGCCGTGGTGGATATTCAGACACGCGGCGAAGTGCCCGATCACGGCGGCAGCATCAGCGTGACAGGTGGCACACGGGGCCACGGCGAGGTCGCCGCCGACCTGGCAGGCTCGCGGGGTGCGTTCAGCTACTTCTTGACGGGATCCTGGTTGCGCGACGGCGTGGGACTGGAGAACCCGACCTCCAGCCGCACCCCCCTGCACGACAGGACCCAGCAGGGCAAGGGCTTTGGCAACCTGTCCTACGTACTCGACGCCGACAGCCGGGTCAGCCTGCTCTTTGGCATCACCAACAACCGCTTCCAGATCCCCGACGCGCCCGGCCAGACGCCCAACTTCGATCTGGTCAATACGCCGCCCAAGGACTCAGCCACCCTGGACGCTCATCAGCAAGAACGCAACCGCTTCGCCGTGCTGTCCTACCAGAGCGTCCTGGGACCCAACGTGGACTACCAAGTGTCGCTGTTCCAGCGCAGCACCGACGTACGCTACCACCCCGACGCGGTGGGCGACCTCCAGTACAACGGCATCGCGGCCGACATCCTGCGCCGCAACGACGCCGCCGGCGTGCAAGCCGACCTGAGCTGGCGGCTGAACTCGGCCCACACCCTGCGCGCCGGTCTGTTCGGCCAGCGGGAGCGCTTCCGCGTGGACAACGGCGCGACCGTCTTCCCCGCGGACAGCGACGGCAACCAAACCAGCAACGTCCCGCTCCTCATCCAGGACAACAGCCGGATCGATGGCCACCTGGCGGGAATCTATCTGCAGGATGAATGGAAGCCGGCCAGCGGCCTGGTGGTCAACTACGGCCTGCGCTACGACCGGGTGCACACCGTGGTCAGCGAAAGCCAGTGGAGCCCCCGGCTGGGCCTGGTCTACGACCTGAGCAAGACGGTGCGCCTGCATGCCGGTTATGCCCGCTACTTCACGCCGCCGCCGACCGAGAAGATCGACACCACCACGGTCGCCAAGTTCCTGGGCACGACAAACGCCCTGCCGTCCGATGCGAACACAGCCGTGCGCTCCGAGCGTTCCAACTACTACGACGTCGGCGCCGCCTGGCAGGTCACGCCGCAGCTGACCATTGGCATTGATGGCTACTACCGCCAGGTCCGGCATCTGCAGGACGAGGGGCAGTTCGGCAACGCCCTGATCTTCTCGGCCTTCAACTACGAGCAGGGACGCATCTACGGCGCAGAGCTGAGCGCGAGCTACAAGGACAAGCGCTGGTCCAGCTACCTGAACCTGGGCTTCACCCACGCGCGAGGCCGTGGCATCGAGACCGGCCAGTTCAACTTCGGTCAGGAGGAGCAGGACTACATCCAGTCGCACTGGGTGCATCTGGACCATGAGCAAAAGCTCAGCGCCTCGGCCGGCGTGGCCTGGCACCTGGACGGCGACCTCACCCTGAGTGCGGACGCCCTGTTCGGCAGCGGGCTGCGCAACGGCTTTGTCAACACCAGCCACCTGCCCGGCTATGCCAGCGTCGATGTGGCGGCAGCCAAGAGTTTCAACCTTGGCAACGGACTCGGAAAGTTCGACGCGCGTCTCTCGGTGGTGAACCTGTTCGACCGGACCTACCAGATCCGAGACGGATCGGGCATCGGCGTCAGCGCGCCACAGTTCGGGGCGCGGCGCGGGGTCTACATGACGGTAACGAAGCCTTTCTGAGGCGTACCTTGGTGCAGGCGACAACGCAGTGGATGGGCGGGCCGCACCCTTGGTCCCGGCGTCGACAAGCGGGCGTGACCGGGCCGGGCCGGGCGGGAGAGATCCAAAGTGCCGTCCACCGCGGTCCCGATAGCGGCGATCGGGTATGCCGGCCCCTCCCGTCCTATCTGCAGCGGCATCTGGCCATAGGGCTGAACGGCGTCCGGATTCCTTCGATCACTCTCCCTTGCCGAGCGTTGCCACAGGCTGCGCATCCGTCGAGTGCCCTGTGCGGCAAGGGTGGTTAGGCCGCGCATGTGCAGCCCCACCTGCGACTGGCCCGCAAGAGTTCCCCGGAAGCGATAGACTGTGACCGTTACAACATTACATTCATCCGGTACAACAGATCCTGGAGCTGGACATGTCACACGCGCCCGAGCTGACGAAGCATCAAACGCTGGTGTTCAATGCCCTCACGCATGGGGTTGGGCCGGCCAGCGCCTACGACTTGCTGGACCAGCTGCGCGGGGAAGGGCTGCGCGCGCCGCAGCAGGTCTATCGCGCGCTGGACAAGCTCGTCGAGTACGGACTGGTCCACCGCCTCGAGAGCCTGAACTCCTTCGTCGCCTGCGCCCATCCCCATGACCACAAGCATGGTCTGCTCGCCTTTGCGATCTGTGACAGCTGCGGCCATGTGGACGAGTTCTCCGATGTGACCATCGAGCGGCGCCTCAAGAACTGGTCGAACGACCACGGCTTCAGACCGGGCCATGCGGCGATCGAACTGCATGGCACCTGCGCCCGCTGCGAGGCGCCGCAGTAATCGTCAGAAGTCGACCTTGAGGCTCGCGGATATGGTTCTGCCGGGCGCGGTATAGGCCGACAGACGGGCATCATTGGCGGTCAGCGAACTCACTGCGGACCAGTCGAAATACTGTCGGTCGAAGAGGTTGTAGACCGCCGCATTCAGCGTGGCTTGCTTGCCCAGCCGCCAGTAAGCCGTGAGATCCGCGGTGCCGTAGCCAGCCGTGGTCAGCGGCACAGGCATGGTCGAGCCGGTCTGCGCGAGCGCCCGGTTGACCCGTGTCTTGGCATCCACGATATTGCCGATCAGCTGTCCGCCGAAACGACCGCCGCGCTCGTCCCAACGAAGTCCCGCGATCAGACGGGCGGGCTGGATGCTGTTGATCGGCTGGCCGCTGCTCCTGTCATTGCCGATCGACCATTGCATCGCGCCGATCAGGCGCCAGGCGTCAACGGCATTCAACCAGCGTCCGATCGGCAGTTGCCCCCGCGCCTCGACGCCGTAGATTTCCACCTCGCCTATGTTGCGCGATTGAAAGCGCCGTATCGGCCGTGTGCTGCCGCTCGCACCCGCGGGGATGTAGGCGATCATGTCCGTGCTGATGAAGTCGGTGTAGCGGTTGTAGAACGCCGACAGCTCATAGGAACCGGCACCGGCCATGCCACGCAGTCCGAATTCGACACCCTTGCTGTGTTCAGGCTTGAGATTCGGGTTGGGGATGAAGTCGTGGATGAAAGTTGCCACCGCGACTTGGCCCACGCGATTGAGCTGGTCATGGGTCGGCATGCGAAAGCCCGTCACGTAGTTGGCAAAGACAACCTGCTTGGGCTGCCACTCGTAGCTCAGGCCCAGGCGCGGAGTCCATGCCCCCTGCGACAGCCCAACCGGCGTGGCGTTGGCGACGTTGGCATTGGCAAACAGCGCATCGGGCTTGGGTGTGAGGCGGTAGCTGTCAAAACGCAGGCTGGGCGTCAACCGCAGTCGGCCGTCCCCAAAGGCCATTTCATCCTGGACGAACAGGCCGACGTTGCGCACATCGGTGTCGGGAGCGGTCTTGCGAGGGTACACATAGCCGTCGATGACGCTGGTCAGGCCCGCGCCAAGCACTGTCTTCTGCGAAGCGTCGCTATACACACCCACCGATTTCGACAACAGGTCCACTCCGGTCACCCAGCGGTGCGTGATGCCCCCCGCGTCGAGGCGTCCATCGAGCTGGACGTTGCCTGACCACTGCGGCTCGCTGTGAGACAGCAGGCCGTCACGCAGCAAGGCGGTCGCGGCGCCGGGCGGCTGCCTGTTCTCGTAGGTGCGCTCCCTGGAGGTGCTGCGCTGGTAGTCGATCTGCGCGGAGAAGCGTTCGAACCACCTGCCATCGGGTGCATAGTCATAGGCCAAGCCGATCCGGTTGCGCTGACTGTCATCCTGGGCACGGCTTCCGGTGAGGGTCGTGCCGCCCGCCAACGGACCGAGCAGCGAGCGCTGATCTGTCTCGATCGAATTTTCATAGTGCTCGACGGTGAGCGTCAACGCCTGCGCGGAGCAGACGTCAAGCACCGACTTGAGCAACAGGTTGCGCAGCTGCGAGCTCTGCGGGTTGGGATGAAGCGAACTGTCCGGATGGTTCTCCAGTTCGTGGCCATTGCGCGCCGACAGCGACACAAGGTTTTGTGTGGCGCCGGCACGGAACGCCAGGTTGGCATGGGACCAGCGGGCGCCGTCGCGACCGTCATAGCCCACGGAAGCCGACCCGGCAATCGACTGGCTGCCGTCAAGGAGGTCCTGTGGCGACAGCGTACGGAACAGCACCACGCCGGCCAAGGCATCACTACCGTAAAGGCTGGATGCCGGCCCGCGCAGCACTTCGGCCCGACCTAGTGACAACGGATCGAGCTTGAGCTGGCCCAGGTTCGCGCCCGAGGCCGCGTAGCCTCCGGGCAACCTGACGCCGTCGACCAGCAGCGCCAGCCGCTGGCCGCCGATCCCGCGCACCTCGATGCCGGCCTCATCGCCACGCCCCCGCGGCTCGCGGGTCACTGCGACACCGGGTTCATAGCGCAGCAGCTCCGAGAAGTCGGTGACCAACTGTTCCTGCAACTGCGCCTCGCCGATCACATTGATGGTGGTCGGTGTGGTCAGTGCTGGAGCGGGGCGGCGGGTGGCGGTCACGACCACGGAAGGAAGCTCTTGCGCTGCAACCGGCGCAGCCGCCAGAGATGCCTTGAAAGCTGCCAACGGTTGGGGGCCTTGCCCCTCCTCAGCCCAGGAGATCGAACTCGCGGCCACCCCGAGCACCCCCAGAGCAGCCGCCTGCAGCGGCCTCAAACGAAACATGACATCTCCTGTTGTTCCAAAAATGTTTGATGTTATAACATCACACTCAGATCGTGAATCTGAATTCGTTGCATGTAATGGATGCGGGAGATATGCGCCTCTACTCGATGACAAGCCGGCCCCGGCGACAAAAGCTGCTGGCCGGTGTGCTGCTCATGATTGCCCTGGCCGCAGGCTGGACAACCTGGCTGACCTGGCTCGCTCCCACGCGCATTGCGCTGGTCAACTATCCGGAGTTCCAGATCGCGCGAATGATGAGGTCGAGCACCTCATCATTCGCGCGGGTCGAACTGCTTGCGATTGACCATCTGGACCGTGCGTCACGCTACGACCTTGTGCTGCTGTTTGGACGTGGACTCAAACTGGACGACGCGCAGATCCAGCAGCTGCGCTCGACCGGCCTCGCGGGCACGCCCGTCTATGTCGATGGCGCGACCAATCCCCAGCACGACGGCCTGACCACGCTCAAGGGCGCAGATCTGGACGCCGTTGCCGGCTATCTGCGCGGTGGTGGCCCGGTCAACTATGCGAGGCTGCTTTCCTATGCGCGCCGCACGCTTGACGGCAAGACCTTGTTCGCCGGCGATGTCGGGCCGCCGCAACCCGTACCGCAGGACGTGTTCTTCCACCTGGGCGACGAGGCGGTCTTTCCTGGCTTCGACACCTTCCAGCAGTGGCTGCGCCAGCGTCCTGGCTGGCGGCCTGGTCGCCCACGGCTGGCGCTCCTGACCAGCGTGCCAGGCCCGTTCAATGCCAATCGCGACCATGTGGATGCCCTGATCCGCACCTTCGAGGCACGTGGCTTCGAGGTGATTCCAATCTCGGCGACGCGCCAGCGGCTGGCCTTCCTGAAGGCTGCGGATCCCGCGGCGGTCGTCTACATGCCGCATGGCCGGCTTACCTTGGGCCAGGCGGACGAGGCACGGCAGTGGCTGGAGGCCCGCAATGTTCCCCTCTTCGCGCCCCTGACGGTGTTCTCCGAGGCCGGGCGTTGGGAGGCGGACCAGCGCAGCTTTGACGGCGGACTGATGAGCATGTCGGTCACGTTGCCCGAGATCGACGGTGCGACGGCGCCGATGGCCATTGCCGCGCAGTTCCGCGGCGACGACGGCCTGCGAGTATTCCGGGCGTTGCCCACACGGCTCGACCGCTTCGCCGACCTGGTGCAGCGCACGCTGGCCCTGAAGGCCAAGCCCAATGCCGAGAAAAAGCTGGCCATCTACTACTACAAGGGTCCGGGTCAAAGTGCCTTGACGGCCGGCGATCTGGAGGTGGCGCCCTCGCTCTATGCGCAATTGCAGGAGCTCAAGCGGGCCGGCTACCGGGTGGACGGCCTTCCCGCCACGGAGGAGGCCTTCGAGAAGCTGCTGCAGCGCCGCGGCCCCAACATAGGTCCCTATGCCAAGGGTGACTTCTCCCGCTTCCTGCAGGGGGCCGAACCTGCGCTGGTCTCGGCCACGCAGCTGGCGGGCTGGTGTGGCAAGGCGCTGCCGAAAGCGCTTTGCGAACAAGTGATCCAGCAATACGGCCCCGCACCGGGTGCCTACTTGAGCACTGAAAGCCATGTGGCTGTCGCGCGCGTGCCCCTGGGCAATGTGGTGTTGCTGCCGCAGCCGCTGCCTGGCGTCGGTGACGACTCGTTCAAGCTCGTCCATGGTGCGCACCAGGCACCACCTTGGCCCTATGTCGCCTCCTACCTGTGGATGCGCGAGGTCTTTGGTGCCGATGCGGTGATGCATTTCGGCACGCATGGCAGCCTGGAGTTCACGCCGCACAAGCAGGTGGCGCTGTCGGACAAGGACTGGCCTGACGCCCTGATCGGTGGCCTGCCGCATGTCTACCTGTACACCATGGCCAATGTGGGTGAGGCGATGATGGCCAAGCGTCGCAGCTATGCCGCCGTCGTTTCCCATCTGACGCCGCCGCTGCGCGAAGGCGGTGCGCAGCTGGCCTACAAGCGGCTCGCGGACGGCCTGCAGACCTGGGCTGCTGCAACAGGGGCCCTGAAGAGCCAGTATGGACGGGACATGCAGCATCAGGCCGTCGAGCTCGGGCTGCACCGCGATATGGGCCTCGAGGCGAGCGGATCTTGGAGTGACGAGCAGCTCGAGCGCCTGGCCGACCACATGGAAACGGTGGAAAGTGCCCGCATCACCGCGGGCCTGTACACGCTGGGACGCCCCTATGCGCCGCAAGCGATCGACACAACAGCCCGATTGATGGGGCTGGATGCGCTGGTGCAGGCGCTGGCGGAGCTGGACGTGGCCCGCGGCAGCGTGCCACGCGAGAGGCTCGATCGCTCGGCTTGGTTAAGCGCCACCTACCGTCCCCGTGCAGATGCACTGATTGCGGACGTCGAGCGCGGCATGCCGCCCGAACAGGTGTTGGCGGGTGCAGTCAGGCCCGAAGAGCTGCGGCGCGCACTTGCCTGGCAGACCACCCAGCGCCGCCCCGGCGATGACGAGCTGGTGCGGGGCTTCGCGTCGCTGGGCAACGTACGCTCACCGGCCAAGCGCCCACCGGAGGCAGCAATGGACGAGGCGTCGCTGCGCCGGCACCTGGCCCGCGCGCTGGCCGATCCTAAGAAGCGCCGGTTCCTGGAGGAGCTGCGCTCGGACCAGAAGCTCCGCCAAGCCCTGCGCACGCTCGATCCCGACTCGCTACAGGCGGCGCGTAGCGTCTCCCGGTCGATACCGGCGATGGCCGAGGCATTGGACATAGCGACCGATGCAGACGTCAGACCCGTGCTGGCCGCCATGGCGTCGGAAGCCGTGCGCCAGCGCATGCTCGGCTGGATGGCCCAGCCGACACTGCAGGCGGACGTCGACGCCGAGGCGCGACGTCAGCGCGAGGCGCTGCTGGCGCAGGCGCGCCAGCACGAGCCTGCACTCGATCTGGCGGAGACCAACACGGATGCCCAGATGGCCGTCCGACAGGTTCGCGCCCTCGACGCCGGCGCGCAGGAAAAACTGACGGCGGCGCTGCGCTTCTGGCGCGACGCCCGTGGCTTGAGCGGTGAGCACGAAAGCCGCCGCCAAGCGGCCACGGCGGGCATCGGCCGGTTGCTGCAGGCGCTGGAGCACGATTCTGTAGCCCGCGCCGACCGCGAGCGTCGATTCGCCGAGGCGGTCTTGACCCTGCAGAATCGCCTGCGCGCCATTCCTGGCTACCGCGGCCTCCTGGCCGACAGTCCACGGCGCGAACTGGCCTCGCTCACGAACGCGCTGGCGGGCGGATTCACTTCGCCGTCCTCCGGCGGGGATGCACTCGTCAACCCGGCCGCACTGCCCACTGGCCGCAACCTGTTTGCCATCGACGCCGAGAAGACGCCCTCCGAGCAGGCCTGGGCCGTGGGGCGCAAGCTGGCGGACCAGTTGCTGGCACAACACCGCGCCGCGCACGGCGGGGCCTGGCCGACCAAGGTGGCCTTCACGCTGTGGGCGGGAGACTTCATCCAGACCGAAGGCGCCGGCCTCGCGCAAGTCCTGTATCTGCTGGGCGTCTCGCCCGTGCGCGATGCCTTCGGACGCGTCTCGGGGCTGCGGCTGATTCCGCGCGACGAGCTGGGCCGTCCGCGCATCGACGTGGTGGTCCAGACCTCAGGGCAGCTGCGCGACCTGGCCGCTTCGCGCCTGTACCTGGTGAACCAGGCCGTGGCGATGGCGGCGCAGGCTCGCGAAGCCGACAACGCCGTGGCACAGGGCGTGCAGTCGGTCGAACGCCAGCTCAAGGAACGCGGCGCGGCTCCGGCCGACGCCAGGCGTTTCGCCACCGTGAGGGTCTTTGGCAGCGTCGACGGCGGCTACGGCACCGGCATCATGCGCATGGTCGAGGCCGGCGACCGGTGGAAGGACCGCTCGGAGGTCGCACGCACCTATCTGGCCAACATGAACGCGACGTTCGGTGAGGGCGAACTGTGGGGGGCCTCGCAGCCCGGCGCCTTCGAAGCGGCGCTGGCAGGCACGCAGATGGTGGTCCAGCCGCTGCAATCCAACACCTGGGGACCGATCTCGCTGGACCATGTCTACGAGTTCATGGGCGGCCTGAATCTTGCCGTGCACGAGGTCACCGGACAGGACCCTGCGGCCTACTTCAACGACTATCGCAACGCATCACGCCCCACCGTTCGGGAAGCCGTGGCCGCCATTGCGGTCGAGGCGCGCGCGACGCTGCTGAACCCGGCCTACGTCGAAGCCATGAGCCGGGGCGGCGCTTCATCGGCCGAGGTTTTCGCAGAAACCTTCCGCAACCTCTATGGCTGGAACGTCATGAAGCCTTCAGCCATTCCCGGCGAGCTGTGGGACGCACTGGACGAGGCCTACGTGCGCGACGCACGCGGCATGGGCGCTCATGCCTTCTTCGAGCGCGTGAACCCCTATGCGCTGCAGGAGATGACGGCGGTGATGCTGGAGACGGCGCGCAAGGGCTACTGGCAGCCCGGCAGCGATAGGCTGCACGCGATCGCTCAGCTGCACGCCGATCTGGTGGCGCGTTTCGGTGCCAGCGGCACCGAGTTCGTCAACGGCAACCGTGAACTGCGGCGCTTCATCGCCAGCCAGCTTCCGGCCCAGGCGCGGGCGTCCTATGACGACGCGCTGCAGCAAGCCAATGAGGGCACAGCCATCGCGACCGAGAAGGCGACGGTGCTGCATCAAGAGAATTCACCGTCGGCCGCCGGCGCAACGGCTGGCCGTGCCGACACGAAACCGGCTGCTCAGACACCGCGAGGACTGCTGCCGCGCTTCGGAGGTGCCGGCGCCGCGGTGGTGGCCGTCGCGCTGCTTGCCCTGGCTGCACTCGCCTGGTGGTTGCGCCGTCGCTTCGTTCAGACCGAGGCGCCGACATGAGCCCCGATAGCGCCGTAGTGCTGTTGCTCGGGCTTTGTTGCGCCGCTGTCGCGGCAGTGCAGGCCGGGGACTGGCATCGTCGATGGCTCATCTCGGTGGCCGCAATGCTGGCTGCTGGACTGATCATCGAGAGCGACATGGCGAGCCGCACCAGCTTGGCCGATGCGATGCGCTGGGCTTCCTCTCCTCAGCGACGTCAGGACTTGGCGGCGTTGCTGCTGGCCGAGGCGCTGCTGTTCGGCGGCCTGGCGGTGCGGCAGGCGCAGGCGGATATGGGTTTGGCGTGGCGCGCGCTTGGTGCGCTGCCGCCCCCGTCGCTGCTGCTAACGCTGTTCTTGGTGCAGGTGTTGGTGATGCTGTCGATCGACGGCATCGACTACGCCGTGCTGTCGTGGCCGTTCGGCGGTGCATGCGCGCTGCTCTTCACCGCCGCTGCGCTCGGGGTGCGGAAGGTGCTGCCCAGCACGGCGCTGCGCGCCAGTTTGCGCGTCGCCCTGCACGGCGTGCAGGCGGCGGCTGGCCTGTGGCTGGCGCGTCCAGCCTTCGCTGCCGGTGTGGACCCCACGCCGCCATGGGGGGAGCGCCTCGCAGTGGTCGCAGCGATTGCCGCGGCGCTGGCGGCGGCGGGATGGTTGCGCTGGCGGATTGCCAGCCATTGAGATACGAGCAACGAGAACGACGATGGAATCCTTGATACATGCACTTTCGTGGGTCTCCACCGCACTGCAGGTGCCGGTGGTGGTGGGGATCCTCTACCTGCTTGTGCGCGGCCTGATGATGCTTGGCGAGACCTATGGGCGATGGGGCGAGCGGCTGCAGCGTGCACGCCGTGGCGCCGTTGCTGGCGACGTCAGGATCGATGAGCTGCTGACGGCCCTTCGGCCCGCCGGCCACCGTAAGCCAGATGTGCTGCAGCAATCTGTTGACGCCCTGTGTCAGGCACCAGGCGACCAGGCCTGGCATGACCACGTGGTTGCGCGGTTCGAGTTGCAGATCGACCGCCGCCTGGCGCTGCTACGCACGATGACGCGCATCGGCCCCTTGCTGGGCCTGATGGGCACGCTGATCCCGCTCGGACCCGCCCTGGTCGCACTCGCGGCTGGCGACATCGCCGTACTGGCGCGCAAGATGGAAGTGGCCTTCGCCACCACCGTGGTCGGACTGGTGATCGGTGCGATTGGCTTCCTGCTGCACCAGGCAGCACAACGCTGGGCGCTGGACGACTTGTCGATGCTGGAATTCGTCAGTGCGCGGCTACGAGGCGCGCAATGAGCCGGCGCCGCTCCTTGCTACGCGGCCGTGGGATTGGCGCCGACAGTGACGACATGGACCCGCTCGGCTTCCTGATCAACCTGTTCGACGTCGCGCTGGTCTTTGCCCTGGCACTGATGATTGCGCTGGTATCCAACCTGCGTATTGCTGACATGCTGACGGCCAAGGACTTCACCGTCGTGAAGAATCCGGGCCGCCCGGATATGGAAATCATCACTCGCGAAGGCGGCAAAGTTTCGCGTTACGTTGCCGGCGACGCCACGGCCAGCAGTCGCCAGGGCCAACGCGTGGGCACCGCCTATCGTCTCGACAGCGGCGAGATTGTCTACGTCCCCGAAGCTGGCCCGCCTTTGCCGGCGAGGTGATGAAGCGGATTTCACGGCCAAGCTGGGCAGGTTTCCGGTCGTGGGCCAAGAGCGCCTCGCCATCCTGAGGCCCGGCGGCGGCCAGGCGCCCCCAATCGCGTCGCCGGGGTCGGCCCCGATGCTGACCCAGGCCGGACATCTATCCGGTCGACGCTTCGATGACCTCCCCGGCGGGCAGCAGGCGTCCACGCTTCAGCCCTCAAGGCCACCGCGCCCAAAAGGTCTACCAGGCCTTGCTCGACGAGAGCGCCGAAACCGGCCTGGCGACGGTCTACCGCGTGCGGGTGCAGTTCGTGCAGGCCGGCCCGTTGCTGCGCACGCACTTCGAAATCGGCAGAGCCGTGTTCGAGCTCGACGAGGTGCGCACCACGACCACTTGATCTGCCACGCGGCGGCGGGGTCAAGGAGTTCTGCGCCCCCCGGAATCGGAGGCCGCCAGCAGGCCATCGCGGCCGAGCGTAGCTCCCGGCTACAAGCCCACGACCTGGTCTTTCATGGCTTGTGCTCTCACGGCCCGCCGGCGAAGAAACAGTTGACAGCGCCTCACGGATGGGCGCGCCGGCATGAGGCCACAGATCGACGCCGGGGCGGCCGCTCTCTATGGCCTTTGACGCAAGGGGGCGGCCATGCACCGGTCTGATGGCCGCCCCGAGGCGGCCATCTGCGCTTGCAGGGCTACCCCTGCGGCGCTCAGTACGACGCCGACATCGTCAGCAGCAGTTGCCGCGGTGCTGCACGCTGGAACGTCTGGTAGTCGCCCGACACCGAGTAGCCGCCGATGCCAACCGATCCGATGTTGCGGTGGTCCAGCAGGTTGTTCACATCAAGCCGGAACTGCAACTCAGGCATGGCACCTGACGCACCGAGCTTGTAGGACGCGTTGGCGTTCACCGTCCATTGCGTGGGCACGTAGATGTCGTTGCTGTACGTGAACGGTTGTCGGTTGAACAGCGTGCTGGCCAGGCCCGCCTCGAAGGCGCCCCGCCGGACCGAGGCCTGCGTGATGAACGACTGGCCCGGATAGCCGGGCTGGCTCTTGCCGCGCAGGTCCACCGGTTCGCCGGGCACTTCGAGCGAGCTGTCGTAGCGGAACCTGCTGACGGACCACGACTGCGACAACGTGAGCCAAGACAGCAGATCGGCGCTGACGGTCAGATCGGCGCCGACGACGTGCGAGCGCGGCACGATACCCACGCTGCGGACCGGTGCGAACTGCGGACCGGTGGCTCCGTTGAGCAGCCGGTTGCGGATCCAGCCGACATAGACGTCGGCGTTCACCCTGGCGGCGCCCATGCGCTGGTAGCCGCCCAGCGTGAGGTTCCAGGTCTTCTCAGGCTTGAGGGTCTTGACGGCGGCGTCGAAGGTCTCCTGGTCGGTAGCAGACCAGGCCGAGTTGACCGGGCCGATGTTGTCGCGGGGGGAGATGCGGTAGGCAACCGTGCTGGCTCCGGTATCGACGAACAACAGCGAGCCTGCGGCGGGCCGCCATTCGACGGCCAGGTGGGGCAGGAAGGGCGCCGTCACGCCCAGCTTGCCGGTGGGCGCCTGATCGGGACCGACACCGCCGCCCGCCGTCACGAAGCGCACGGCCTTGAAGCCGGCATCGATGCTGACATCGCCGAGCGTCACGACGTCGCGGACGTAGAGCTGCGTCGACGAGGTGTGCCAGCGCGAGAGGTTTGCGGTCTCAAACGCCGGGCCGTAAGTGGTGTAGGGACCGACCGCCTTGAGCGGGGCGCCGGTGCCGAGCGCAGGCTGGTTGTACCAGTTGACGGCCGACCTGCTGGAACCGTGCTCGACCCACACGCCCACGGACGCATCGTGCCGGTCGGACTTGTAGGTCAGCTCGGCCGTCGCACCGCCGCGATGCGAGCGCGGTTGCCAGACCTGCGACGAGAACGGCGCACCGGTTTGCGAGGGCACCGTCACGTCGGAGATCTCGATGTCGCTGCGGTTGCTCGCGCCATAGACCATGAGCTTGCCCGACAAGGACTTCGAGATCGTGAAGCGATGCGCGATGTTGCCGATCAGGTCGGTCGTTGCCTGGCCGGTGTCGTACGGGACCTGGCTGGCCAGATCGCCGCAGGTGTAGGCGCCGCAGGAGGCTTGCGCATTCTCGGGCGACGCGACATGGTAGGCGTGGGCGTAGTCGGGATAGAAGATATCCGTGCCCTTCCAGCCGAGCTTGTCGAGCATGTCGAACGAGGTGTTGTTGTAGCCCCAGACCTGCGCGCGCGCGGCAGAGACGAACATGGAAACATCGCCCCAGGGCAGGTCCTGCACGGCCTTGAAGTTGGCACGCAGGAACTGTTGCGTGCCGTGACCCGTGTACTTGTCCTTGGATATCTGCTGCACGCCCAGCAGCAACCTGGGCCCGCTTTCGCCGATGCGCCCCGATTGCCAAGTCAGCGAGTACAGCTGCGTGTCGTGGCTGCCGCGGCCTACCGTGGCAGCGAGCTTCGGCGCTTCGGCGAGATCGGTCAGCGCGTACAGCAGTTCTCCGCCGCTGGCGGTGCTCGAGAACGTCGATACGCGGGCCGAACCCGGCGCGACCTTGACCGAGCCGATGTTGTCGGGCACACCGACGCTCAGCACCGAGTTGCCGGTGACGCTGCCGAAACTGCCGTCGTTGAGGGGAATGCCCTCGAAGGTGTAAGCCAGCTCGTTGTTGAAGAAGCCCCGGACGAAGATGAAGGCGTCCGACGCGTCCAGGCCATAGGCATCGGCAGAGGTGACGGTGACGCCCGGCAGGTTCCGCGTGAACAGCAGCGGGTTGGCGGCGGGCATCGCCGCTGCGGCCCAGTCTTCGGCGCGCAGCCTGTACTGGCCCGGAGCGACCGGTGCCGTCGTACCCTCGCCCAGCTTCCTCGCCCCGGTGACGACGACGGTCTTCAGGGCGACGGGCGCCGCGGCCTGCGCGTCGTCGTCAACTGCGGCGGTTTGCTGATCGCGGACTTCGTTGTCGGGCTTGTCATCGGGGCGCTCGCCTGCGCTGGCGCTGCGCGCGTTCTGCGTGGATGGAGGTGGTGCCGTTTGCTGTTGTGCCAGCGCCGGCAAGGCCGACGCGATGCAGGCCGTTGCGGTGACGATGGCGGAGGAGAGACGGTATTCGAAAGACATGGGAAATCTCCGCAAACTGAATTGCGTGAATGGCATGGGAGAGGACGTGGAGCGATTCGCAGGCCACGCTCGGCGGGGCACGGCGAATCGACGGCAGGCGGTGCCCGCTGCCGCTGCGCTCAGGTCACCAAGAGCTCGACAGCGGTCTCACGCACGGTGAGGCAGTCGGTCCTTGTGGAACGAGGGCGGCAGACATCGGGGCGGAGTCAGCCCCGCGGCCGGCGTCTGGTGGGTGCCCCCGGCGCTTGCGCAGCAAGGCGGCCGAGGCACGATGGAGGCGGATCAACAGCATGAAGTTGCTTCGGGCGCTCGGCCACGGAGGCAACCTCGGGCGCTCTAGCGAGCCGGTTGTCCGTGTCGGAGCAGGATTCGGGGGGACGACCGGGAGGTCGTCACGGGATCGGGCGCGCATCGGCGCCAACTAGGGTCGGGGTCCATGAAGGCTCCTGTGGTTTGAGGTGAAGGGGCGCGACCGGACAGGACGCGGCGTCCCGCGTCCGGCGCTATGGTCGGCGTGACATCGAGCGGCGCACGATCGAACGCAACCGCCGGCCGCGTGCTCACGCACCGGCGCTCAGGCGGATCGACTGATCAGGAAAAAGGGCTGCGGCCTGCAAGGCCGGCCCGCGGAGCGAGCGTTAAACGGCCAGGCAGGCGGCGGCCATCCCGGCACGCACGCATTTGCTGCAACTACTACTGGCACTGTCCACGCGAGCGGCTCCGAAGTGATGATCTAAAAAGTATCGACGGCCGCATCGACGGCTGTCAACAAACTTTTATCGCTGCGAACAAAGATGATCGCCTCTGAAGCCGTCCGCCACGGACATCGCTGCCGAAGACTCATGGGATGCCAGCCCATTGCATCCGACTCGGGAGCATTGGGACTACGTCCCGCGGCACCGCCAACGCCGCGCCTGTAGGAGCGTCGACCGCGGTCCGGGCGCCAGCTTGCCGCCGTTGCCGAACTCCTCGGCAACAAGGTCCATCGACCCTGCCTGGCCCGCATGCTCGGCTGCGCGTGCTGTCGGCGTTGCACGACCATCTATCGCTTCTTGGTCTGCTTGGCGTGAGGTGCAACCGCTCATCGCCGTCGATGCGGCGGCAATGGCCTCGCCAGAGTTGCGGGCCTTCGCGGCGCACCAGTACGCGCTGCCGTCGACGCCCCATTGGCCGGCGTCCCGCATGCGCCTCCTCGGCTCCGGCCACGAGTCCTTGCAGCGCGTGGCCGTGCGAGCTTCGCGGCACCGGAATCAGTCGGCAGGCCCGACGCGGACCGATGCCAAGGTCAAGCGAGCAGCAATCTTCGTCACATGGCGGCCCCAGGACGGGCGATGCGCCACCCACACCTCCTCCAGGGAAGCCATTGACGACACTCTGAAGGACCTGAAGAAACGGGGGATCCAGGATGTCGACGACCCCCCACAAAATCCGTCTTCTCAGTCAAATTCATAACGTCAATGTCAGTGCATTGAAGATTGATCATCAAGTCTATGGACGAGATCACCATCGCCAGCTCTGCACTGCTAGCATATCGATGACGCTGACTCATGGGAAAGATGTCGACTGCGGCATTGCTCGAATCGAACCTCTGGATTCCGCAAGTAAAACTGATCCCATAACTTGCGGATGCATGCACATGGAAGGCTGGATAGAACCCTCCCTGACGCTCACCCGGATTACCGCTTCAGCGCTAACCGCTGACAGGGAAAGAGCGCTTCGAGCGTGGCAACAGGGAGATCGCTATGTCCTCCGAACAGATCAAGGCCGCGCAGGCGAGGCGCGACCAACACCACCAGAACTTGGCCAAGAACCGGCGTCAGCTGGTCGAACGTCTGGGCGAGCATCTGAAGGAACAGGAGCGCCAGCGCCGCCCTTCGGTCTCCCCGCAGGAAGCCCGCCCTGGCCTGCCCCGGAACATGGCGGCAGCCACCAGCACGCCGCTACGGGTGGGCATCGTGGGCGGTGGCATGGCCGGCATGTACGCCGCGCTGCTGCTGGATCAGCTCGGGATCGACTACCAGATCCTGGAGGCCTCCGGAGAACGCCTGGGTGGCCGGGTACGAACGCACTACTTCAACAACAAGCCGCATCAGTATGCGGAACTGGGCGCCATGCGCTTCCCGCAGTCCTGGCTGCAGTCTCGCCTTTTTGCGTTCTGGGACTATCTCAACCGGACCGCCCCCGGCATCCCGGGCGCCCGCGAAATCACCCGCATCCCCTACATCCTCTACGACGCCAGCACCGACCCCAAGGCCGGCAACCTGCTTTGCTTCAATGGCCAGCCGCCGGTCACTCGCAACGAAGCCAGCCTGAACAACCGCCTGCTGGGCTTCGACCCCCTCTTCGAAGGAGCGGAGTTCGATTACTTCAAGGACGCGCAGGGAAACTTGAAGCCGGCGCAGGAGCTGCTTGACCGCGCAATTCAGCCCTTCATGGATCTTCTCAAAGGCGATCACATCGAGGCGGCCTGGGACAAGATCCTGAGCTACGACGGCTACTCGGGCCGCAGCTACCTGCAGGAGGTCGGCGACGGCACGGTCCCCTACCCGGTCCGTATCGTGGACTACATGGAGAGCGTGCTCAGCTACACCGGCGTCTATGACCTGGCTTTCCTGGAGATGCTGCTGGACAACTTCTCCTTCGACGACACCAGGCAGTGGTGGGCCATGGACGGCGGCACGGATCGCGTGGCCCAGGAGATGAGTCATCGGATACCCCGCGAGAAGATCATCATGGGCGCCTCGGTGTTCCGTGTGGAGGAGTCGGGCGACCACGCTCGGGTCCACTACCGCTTCGGACAGGGCAACCTCACTGAAGTGGAGGAGTTCGACCGCGTCATCGTCACCGTGCCCTTCTCGGTGCTGCGCTTCATGGACACGCCGATGTCCTGGTCCGCGCAGAAGTACGAGGCCATACGCATGCTCAAGATGACCAACGCGGTCAAGGTGGCGCTCGGCTTCCGCAGCCGTTTCTGGGAGCGGCCCGGCCTCTACAGCGAGGGCATGCGCGGGGGCCAGAGCAATACGGACCTGCCGGTGCGCAGCGTGGTCTATCCTTCCTTCGGCATTGGCGAGCCAGGCTCGTCATACATCCTGGCCAGCTACTGCTGGCAGAACGACGCGGACAAGTTCTCGCATCTCACGCAGGAACAGATGTTCGAGGTCTGCCTGCAGCACGTCGTGCGCCTGCATGGCGAGGTGGCCCGCGAGGAGTACCTCGGGCACGGCGCGTCCATCGTCTGGAACCAGGACCCGCTGGCCGGCGGCGGCTTCGAGTTCTTCGCCCCGGGCCAGTTCCTGCAGAAGTTCCTGGATGCTCGCGAACCGCAGGGACGCTTTCACTTCGCCGGAGAGCACCTGGACATGGTCCATTACTGGATCGCGGGGGCCTATGACTCGGCCTTTCGCACGGTCTGGGAGATCCTGATCCAGGAGGGGCGCATGAACCGCCACACCATGGAGCAGCTGGGTTCCGCCCTCGGCGGCGGCCTCATCCTGCCCTCCATGCTGCCCTGCTTTGGTCGCGCCGACATCGAGGACATGGCGCGCAGCGTGCTGCTCGTGCCCGAGGACTGACCGCACTGCGAGAAGCCCGCCCGTGTTGACCCTGGCGCCGACGCACGAGGTCGGCATCGAGGTCATCAACTTCAGAGCCTTTGCCCGGCACGGAACTCGCGCCCCCAAAGCTGGCGCACAGACAGGCAGAGGCATCAAGGTGCCCATCCCCGGGATGGGCTCAATCGGCATCGATCCGACTCGAGCCGCTCATGCGTCGGACTCGCGGTCGGTGCCATCAACTGGGAGATTCACCATGGCTTCCAAGCAACCTGCCTTCTCTTCCGCAATCCCCGCCACCATGCAACGCTACATGGCCGGTCTGTCGCACCGGACCAGCAGCCTCTACCAGACGGCCACCCAGGTGAGCGTCCTGCGCAAGGCAGCGGCCGCCGATGCCCCTAGCGTGGTGGACTATGTCTACAGCGGGCTCACATCCCAGGATCTGGCCTACGACACCGACCAGTACCCGGTGAGCGGAACCTTCCAGGGTGTGATGCCACCCTGGTTCAACTCCCTCAGTTCAGTGCCCGCCAATTGGCTATGGAGCCCCGTCTGGTACGAGTACAACCCGCAGCGCACGGCACAAGTCACTGCGGAGAACGAGTACATCCAGGCCAATGTGCCGCAACAGACATACAACGGCAGCACCGCCTCGACGCTGATCCAGCAGTGGTACACGCAGGGCATGTGGGACCTCGCCCCCACCCCCAGCTCTCCCGCTCCCTTCTCCGCGGACCAGGTGGCTGCGCTGAGCACGCACTGGATTGCCGATGACCTGGAGTTCGCCCGCCAACGGCTGGGTGGCGCCAACCCCAACGTCATTCAACAGGCCGATGCCCAGCGTTACCAGGTGAGCAGCTGGGTCCAGGCCGCCAGCAACGGCGGTCAGCTCGCAACGCTGGCAAGCACGCTGGCCGCCGCCCAGGCCAGTGGCGCGCTGTATGTCTGCGACTACACGCCGGTGCTCGGCAATGCGGTGAAGAACCAGCTTGTGGTCAAGGGCCGCTATCTGGCCGCCCCGATCTGCTTCTTCCAGGTGGATACCACCGGCAAGCAGCTGCGCCCCCTGGCAATACAAATCCAGGGCACCGATCCGCAGTCCTACATCTTCACGCCCAACGACCCCTCCGACCCGGACGGCAATGCCTGGTTGCTGGCCAAGCTCTGGGCCGCCTCGGCCGATCAGCAGTGGTGGTTCAGCGGTTCGCACCTGTTCAACACCCACACCATCGACATGCTCTTCGGCGTGGCTGCGCTGAACCAGGTTCAGCAGGGCCAGCTGGCGGCCAACCACCCCATGCTGCTCCTGGCCCAACCTTTCCTGGCCCAGGTCTTCGACATCAATGCTGTCGTGATCAGCGCACCCGGCAGCGACGAGAGCGGCATCTACCAGAAGGCCAGCGGCGCCAAGCCAAACTTCTGCGACGCGGTGCTGCCTACCGGGCGTGTCGGGCTCTATCAGGTCGTCAGCGACCTGTTCAAGAACTACAGCTTCGACGCCAACGCCTTCACCGCCCAGCTGTCCAGCCGTGGTCTGCAGCAGGGGGCCATCGCCCAGTTGCAGTACCCCTATCGAGACGACGGCCTGGTCTGGTGGAACGCCATTGAGGCCTTTGTCGGGAACGTGGTCAAGGCCAGCTACGCCAACGACGCCGCCGTGGCGAGCGACACGGGGCTCAACGCCTGGATGGAGACCACCCAGGCCGCCTTCAACCACGACGGGACAGCGCGATTCAGCTGGACACCGACGATGGCCTATCTGCAAGGCGCCTTCACCAACCTGCTGTTCACCTGTTCGACACAGCACACGGCCGTCAATGACACCATGCTCAATGGCTGGGCCTTCACGCCCAACGGGCCCTTCGCCATGCAATCGGCACCGCCGGTAGACGCAAAGAGCGTCAGCCAGGCGGCTGTGCTGAACGCACTGCCCAACCCGCAAACCACGGCAGGCCTGGACCTCATCAAGAACCAGATCAGCTTTGTGATGAACGGCACCGCGATAGTCACACCACCCGACACCCTGGCCCAGGACAGCGGCAGTGCCAGCGGCATGCTCAAGGTCTTCCCCTACGCAGCCGGCTCCGCGCAGCAGCAGGCGGTGAGCGATTTCTGGAACGCCATCTGGACCGGCCCGAGCTCGGTCAACGGCCTGATCACCCAGAACCAGAGCCGGCGCGTCGCTTCCTGGAGTGGCGCGCAGCCGGTACCCAACAGCCTCAGCTACTACTACCTGAGCGCCGGGCTCTCCCCATGGAGCGCGCCCGCCTACCTGAACGCCCCCGTGATGAACCAGATCCAGATCTGATCGTCACCCACTTCGCTGCCCGCACCGCTCGGGAGGACGAGACGACATGACCGCCTCGCCCTCCTTGTGCCGCCCACCATCGAACTGCCCCAGGAGTCGCCATGCCCCAAAGCGGCCTCATGACCCAATCCATGTTCCAGCGGTACTTCCGCAAGCCCGCCACCGAATCACCGGCAGCCCCTTCCAACCGCAGGGTCGGCGCCTGGGCCCAGGGAGATCGGGAAACGGTGGCCAGCTACCTGAACAAGCGCTTGGCCGAGATCGGCGTCAAGTACGTGATGGCCATACCTGGCGACTACATCAGCGACTGGGTTGAGACACTGGACGGCCCAGACAGTGCCGGGTTGATCCGCGTCCACCCCAACAACGAGATGTGCGCCACCTACGCCGCCGACGGCTTCGGCCGTGCCGGCGGCGGCAAGACGGTGGGTTGTGTGTCCACGACCTATGGCGTGGGCTCTCTCAACGCCGTGCAAGCCGTGGCCGGCGCCTATGTGGAGCATGTGCCGCTAGTGCTGATCAACGGCACACCTTCCGTGGCGCAATTCAACTCGCAACGCGACCAGGGCGTGCTGTGGCACCACATGTTCGATGGTTCCCTGACGGATCTGCGCATCTACGAGCAGATCACCCGCATGGCCGTCCGCATCGACAACCCGGTCTTGGCGCCAGACCTGATCGACGCAGCACTCACAGCCTGCATCACCGACTCACGGCCGGTCTACATCGAGATTTCCAACACCCTGGAAGGCTATGACGTTGCCTCGGTGTCCAGCCGCCCCGCGCTGAAGAGGTCCCCCATCCCGCAGGACAGCCAGTCGCTGGACGAAGCCCTGGCCGGCATGCTGCAGGTGCTGGTCGACGCCAAGCGGTTGGTGGTGCTGGGCGGCGTGGAGATCGCGCGCTTCGGCCTGCAGGAGCAGTTCAGCCAGATGCTCAGAGTTCTGAAGGCACCCTACCTCTCCAGCCTGCTGGGCAAGAGCGTGCTCAGCGAGTACAGCGCGCCCCACTTCAGCGGCACCTACAACGGTCGCAACTCGCAGGCGAACGTGCTGGACCTGATCGACAACGCCGACGTCATCCTCAGCCTTGGCGTGCAGGAGACGGACTTCAACTTCTCCGGTGTGGTCAGCACGGACTCCGACCCGGGCCAGGCACCCGGCCTGCCGCTGGAGCGCAGCATCGAGGTCCGGCTGGGCGCCGCGCGCATCAATGCCGGACTGACCCATCACCATCGTGAACTCTACTGGGGGGACATCCAACTGGGTGGCCTTGTCAGCCAGCTGCAGGAGTTGATCTGCGAGCCAAGCGGCCCTGCCATGAGGGCCCTGGTCAGCAAGTTTGCCGCGCTTGAACCGGTGCAGGAGAAGTTGATCAATGCAAAGGGAAAGCTGCCCAACGCTCCCTTTCCCAAGCTGGTTGGCGCCGTCTGGGACATCCCACCGCCCGACAGCTATGGCGCACAGGATCAGATCACCTGGGACAGTTTCAAGTCCCTGCTGCACCACCAGTACCTGTGCAGCTTCGGCAACGACGAGCACAAGGATGCCCCCATCCTGCTGGCCGACACCGGGCTCACCTTCTACAACCTCAACAACGTCAAGGTGCCGCAGAACGGCTTCATTGCCCAATTGGCCTGGGGCGCCATCGGCTATTCGCCCGCAGCGAGCTACGGCGTCAAGCTGGCACAGGAATCCCTGGGCAGCCAACGGCGTGTGATCAGCGTTTCCGGCGACGGCGCCTTCAGCCAGAGTTCCAATGCCATCGGCACCATCGCTGCGCTGGGGTTGGACAACGTGGTCTTCGTGATGGCCAACGGCGTGTTCGCCATCGAGCAGTTCCTGGTGAACGCCGGCGCCTTCGGCCCGGGCAGTGGCAGCACGGCACCTCCGCAGTTCGCTCCCTTCACCCGCGTCCCGGAGACCTCGCTGTGGCAGTGGCAAAAACTGGCGGAGGGCTTCGGCGGCGTGGGCTACGAGGTCAGCACCAATGCCGAGCTGGCGTCGGTGCTGGAGAAGATCAAGGCCGGGTCACCACCGCCCGCCCAACCTTCGGGGCCTTGTAGTGGCAAGGCTGGTCCGGGCTGCTGCGATTTCGCGCCCGACGCCGCACCGCAGACGCGTCGCTCGACCTTCACCCTGGTCGCCGTGCGCAATGTCTGCGACGACCTGCCCAGCAATACGCGCTGGAAGCTCGGTGGGGCCTCGCCCCGCCCAGCCGACTGACAGCAGGCGCCCCTGCATCACCAGCTCGCCGGAGACTCCCATGACCAAGACTTTCCACGACCTGCTGCCCGAGTCGGACGACCCGGTGGTGAAGCACTACATCGAGATCATCAAGCAAGGGCTGCCCAAGACCCGCAAGCCCCGCAGGATCGCCATCGTGGGTGCCGGCATGGCCGGCCTGGTCTCGGCCCAGTTGCTGGCCGAAGCCGGCCATCGTGTGACGATCTTCGAGGGCAACACCCGGGTGGGTGGACGGATTCACACCTTGCGTGGCAGCAGGTACTTCGGACGCCCGGATCTCTACGGCGAGGCAGGCGCCATGCGCCTGCCCCTGGTCTACCACGACCTGCTACGCACCTATATCTGCAAATACCAGGTGCCGGTGAACACCTTCTTCCAGGTGGATGTGGAGAAAGACAGCATCAACAGGCAGAACCAGAACCAGGTCATCTGCGACAACGCCCCGATCAAGCCCGCCACCAAGGCATACAACGCCTGGACCTTCGTCAATGGCATCAAGATGCGGACACGGGACTACATGGCGGCCGAGTTCCCGGCCAAGTCCCTGGGCTACGACATCTCGGCCCTGCCCCAGCCTCTGCAGAAGATGAACGCCGCCGACCTGCTGGGCTCGGTCACCAACCAGGTCCGGGACTTCGTCAATCAGGACCCACGCAACAACTGGCCGGTGGCCATCGCACGCTACGACAACTATTCGGTGCAGGGCTTCCTGCGACAGTTCTCCCTGCTGCCCGGCAAGGCCATCGAGTACGTGGAGGTACTGCAGAACCTGGAAAGCCGCAGCGCGCTGAGCTTCGTACAGAACCTCATCGAGATCTCGCTGATCAACTCCAACAACACCTACTGGGAGATCACCCAAGGCAGCGACAACCTGGTCAAGGCCTGGTTCGCCCCGCTGACGGCCGCCGGGGTGAAGGTGCACTTCAACCAGTGGATCGATAGCGTGGCCTATGCACCCCAAGGTGGGCGAGCCACATTGCGCTTCTCGCCTTTCGACAAGGAATGGGACGGCGACGTCGAGTTCGGCGGCGAGCTCAAGGCTCCGAGCTTTGTGCCCGAGTTCGAGGCAGACGAAGTCATCCTCACCGTGCCTGTGCCGTGCATGCGCACGATCGACTTCCACCCATGCCTGCCGCAGGACAAACGCCTGATGATCCGCAACCTCTACTACGACTCTGCGGCCAAGGTTCTGCTCGCGTTCGATGAGCGCTTTTGGGAAACGCGGGACGACATCTGGGGCGGTGGCTCTGTGACGGACCTCTCCAACCGCATGGTCTATTACCCCAGTCATGGCTTTGGCGAGCAGGCCGGCGTGGTGCTGGCCAGCTACACCTGGGAGACCGAGGCCCGCGGCTGGGGTTCCCTAACCGACGCCCAACGCATCGAGCTCTCGCTGGATGGCCTGGCCCAGCTGCATGGCGACTACATCCGTCGGCACTTCATCTCCGGTGCGTCGGTCTTCTGGGATGAAAGCCCATTTGCCATGGGCGAGGCGGCCATGTTCGCGCCAGGTCAACTGAGCGAGTTGCAGCCGATGGTCTCGGCGCCGCTGGGGAACCTGCATTTCGCCGGGGACTGGACCACGCTGCGCCACGCCTGGATAGAGGGCGCGATCGAGTCCGGCATCCGGGCCGCGCTGGAGATTGAGCCCACGCCAAAGGCCAGTAGCGACAAGGCCAACATGCTCCGCCCCATCCCGCCCAGGGTGATGTGAACGCGCAGCCAGGAGACATGCCATGAGCAAGACCTCGCTCTCCGATGTGCACTACCGGGTCCGGGTCGATCCGCAGTCGCACGAGCTACACGTGCGCATGCGTCTCACCGGTCCGGTTGCACAGGGCACCCTGCACCTTCAGACGCCGAGCTGGGTGCCCGGCAACTACACCTTCACTCAACTGGGCAGGGACCTGTTTGAGCTGCAGGCATTCAACACCCGAGACGAGCACCCGTTGGCCCTGCATCGTGAGGGCTGGCAGGCCTACCGGATCGAAGGCGGGGACGGCGACGTCACCGTCAGCTATCGGGCCTGGGCCTATGCCACCGACCTGGGCGAACCCTCCGGCATACTCGACAACCAGTTCGCTGTCTTGCTGGGCACGCGCTATCTGCACAGCCCGCAACACCTCGGGGCCTGCACGGTCAGCTACGAGTTGCCGCCTGACTGGCAGGGCAGCATCCATCACCCCAGCGGCGCGCAGCCGGTCTCGCCGGACAGCTGGCGCTACCCCAGCTACGAGACCCTGCTTGACACCCCGGTGGTGATGGGCCATTACGACCTGATCAAGCGGTACGTCGAAGGCACGCCGTTCTTCTTCGCCTTCGTGGATCGTGGTGTCGGCTTCGAGGCGGAGGTCGACGGCTTTGTGGACCAGATCTGCACGGTGGCTGCCGGCTACCGCAAGCAGTTTGGCAGCTTCCCCTTCGAAGACTACAGCTTCGTCCTCAGCTTGAACCCCCAATCCTCTTGGGGGCTGGAGCACTTGACAAGCACCATGTGCGGCCTGGGGCCGGACGTCTTCACAGATCCGGACCAACGGGCCATAGGTGTGCGCGTCTGCGCCCATGAGCTCTTTCACGCCTGGAATGTCCGCCGGCTGCGCCCCTCGCCGCTGATGGACGTTTCCCAACAGCTTGAGAGCGGCAGCTTCAGCGAGGGGCTGTGGATGGCCGAAGGCTTCACCCGCTACTACGAGTTCCTGGCCTGCACCCGCGCCCAGGTCTACAGCCCGGCGCAGTTCCTTAGCAACCTGGTGGGCTATCTGGAGCATCTGCGCGCCGTGCCGGCCTACCAGCGGGTCAGCGCGGCGGACTCTTCATTGGCCACCTACCTCAACCATGCGCCCAAGTACGCCGGCCGGCCATGCAACTGCATTGACTATTACGACAAAGGCATGCTGATTGCCTTTGGCGTGGATGCGATGCTCCGGCTAGGCTCGCCCGTGCGCACGCTGGACAAGGCCTTTCGCGGCTTCTACGAGGAATATGCAAGCGGCGGCCCCAATGGCAAGGGCTACAGCACGAACGACGCCATAGCGTACTTTCGCCAGTTGCAGCCCGCCATCGGCGACATGTTGGACGCCACGGTACGCCAGCCTGGCGGCCTGAGCACCGAAGACCTGCTGGGTCAGCTGGGCTTTCTCGTCGAGCACAAAAGCACCCATCAGCTGGGCCTGATGTTCCTCGACAACGGTGCACCGACGATCTACAACGTGCTGGACGACAGCCCCGCCGGTGACAGCGGCCTCGCTCCGGGCGACGTGATCAGCACGGTCAACGGTTTCAGCTACACGGCCGCCGCGTTGAACTGGGCTGCCAGCCATGAGGGAATGGTAAGCCTGGGCGTACAGCGTGGACACCGCAGTCTGACCTTCTCGATGAGGCCCCGCAGCCACCGGCAGATCATCCGACTGCGCTGGCAAGGCACCGTGGAGCAGGCAGAGCGCCTCTACACCTGGCTGGAGCAGCGCTTTCCCCTGGCCGAGGGGCAGGTCTTCGAGCCGTCCTTCTACGAGAACTTCCATGGCATCGAAACCGTGGTCTGAGCGCGCCCGCCGGAAGCGCCTCCACGAAGGCCACCTGCGCGCCACAAAGCCCCCCCACAGAAGAACCGGTAGGCTCAATGGCGTTTGGCGCGCGGCCGTGAATGCGGTCCGGGCGGAGGAAATGCTAGCGTCGCTCCAGGGAATACTGGAGCGCGCTGTCCAGCGCATTCATCAGCTCCGCCGCGTCCAGCGGCTTGGTCAGATAGCGGAAGAACCCGGCCTTCAGGCTCGCGGCGGCGGCATCGGGCATTGCATTGGCCGTCAGCGCGATAACGGGAATATGTGCGGTGCGCGGATCCTGCTTGAGCAGCGCCTGGGCCTCACGGCCAGTCATCAGCGGCATGTTGTTGTCCATCAGGATGACGTCGGGCCTTTCAGCCCGGGCGACCTCCACGCCAGAGCGACCATTGCTGGCCGTCAGCAGACGCAAGCCACGGCGCGCCCTTAGCAGCTCCTCGACGAGCCGCAGACTGGCGGGATTGTCCTCGACATAGAGCACTGTAGCTGGCGGCCCCTCCCGGACGCTCGCGGGGAGCGCGTCGATGTGTGCCGCGCTGGTCTTGGGCAGCGTGGCCAATTCGCTGGCCAGCAGTTCAACCCAGAACACGCTGCCCTCACCGGGCGTGCTCTGCACGCCGACGCGGCCGCCCATCAACTCAACGAGCCGTTTCGTGACGACAAGCCCGATACCCGTTCCCTGCTCGGGCCCAGCCTCATGGCCCAGGCGGTTGAAGGGCTGGAACAGCGCCTCGACCTGATCGGGTGCCAACCCTGCGCCAGTGTCCCGCACAGCGATGCGCAGCTGACGCGCGTCCGTCAGCTCACCCCCGACTGTCACCGTGCCATTCGGGCGGTTGTACTTGATTGCGTTGCTGACGAGGTTGAGCAGCACCTGCTTGAGTCGCGTGCGGTCAGCATGGACGACGAAGCCCCCGCTGGTCTCAAAGCGCAGCACGATGCCACGCTGCGTGGCCAGGGGCTCCATCATCCGGCGGCATTCGTCCAGCAGTCCGTCCAGGGGCACAGGCTCCAAGGACAGCTCGACATGACCACTTTCGATACGAGCGAGGTTGAGGATCTCGTTGATCAGCGTCAGCAGATGCTTGCCGGCGCCGACGATGTGTTCAGCGTATTCCTGGCGCCGCTCTCCCCCCAGCTCCGCGACGCTTCCGCCCAGCAACTGGCCAAAGCCGATGATGGCGTTCAGCGGCGTGCGCAGTTCGTGGCTCATGCTGGACAGGAACTCCGATTTCGCGCGATTGGCCTTCTCGGCCGCCGCTGTGGCAACTCGCAGTTCTTCGTTGGATGCCTCGAGTTGGGCCGTACGTTCGCGCACGCGGGCCTCCAGCTCCTCGTTGAGCCGCAACACCTCGCGGCTGTGGCGCTCGATTTCACCGAGCATGCCGTTGAAGGAGTCGGCCAACACACCGACTTCGTCGTCGCGCGCCTTGGGTGCGCGGCGCGAATAGTCCTGGCGCAGCATCACGTCACGCGCCACGCTGCCGATCGCCAGAATGGGCTGAACGACAGCCCGCTGCAGCCGCATCGACAGCATCAGGGCCACGATCAGAGCCGCCAGCGCGACGGCCGTGGCGATGCCCACGTAGGTGGGCACGCGCTGCCACAGGCCGTACTCGGCACGCAGGTAGACGCGACCGATCTCGCGACCGTCTTGCAGTATGGATTGCACCACCAGCAGGTCGCGGCCGTCGTAGCGCACACCGGGCGGCTCGGCACGCGCGGGTGGCGCGACTCCTGAAGTGGTATAGGTCGCGAAGCTCTGGCCGTTGGCGCCGTAGACCGCCGCGGCGTGGACGCGCGACTGCAGGCGCAGCAGCGAGAGGTTCTCGTGAGCCACTCGCGCGTCATCGAACTCCAGCGCCGGAGCCGTCGAGCGGCCAATCAACTCGGCCTGGGACTGCAGGTCGCTTACCCAGCCCTCGTGGTAGGCGTGCAAGTCGTAGGTCACCATCGCGCCGAGCGCAACGAACAGCGCCACCAGTGTCGTCAGCATCGTGACGGCAAGCAGCCGGTGCTGGAGCGAGAACCTAAGCATCGTCAGTTTCGTCCTTCGATGCGTCGCGCCACGCCGAGCAGCCGTGCGCTGATCTTGAGCCCGCTTTGGGCGGCGGCTGGCAACTGAATGTCAAAGCGTACCTTGTCGTCGACGATGACAAAGTTGATCATGCCCGCCGTGCGGCCCTGGTCAAGCTCGGTGATGGTGAGAATGGGCCGACCGCGCGCAGCGGCCAGCGCGCTCGCGGCCTGCGCCGTCACCGAACGTGTGATGTAGATGGCATGCAGTCCGTCGGGCAGGTCGGCACGACTCAAGGGCAGCATCTCCACGGGCCGGCCGGCCACCGAGGCCGCCGCCGCTGTGCGCCGCAGCACCTCAAGCACAGCCTCGTCGCCCAACACGCCGATGCGAAAGGGCTCCCCCGACCGCCCCAACGCTTCGGCCGGCCATTCCACGTAGTTGCCGAACTTGCAAACGAAGGCGGCCTTGATCTGATACTCGGTGCTGGCTTCGCCATTGGCCCTTGAAGCGGCAGGCAGGGCCATCATCCCGAGCAGCAGCAAGCGACGACGAAGTCGGACGGACGGCACGGCCATCAGCGGTAGCGCATGTGAAGCTGCAGCATGAGGTTGCGGCGCAGCTGGGTGCGCGTCTCGACCGCGGTGAACTCGCCGTGGGCGCGGTCGAAGAGGTTCTGGCACAGCAGCGCGATCTCGGTGTCGGCTCCGAGGCGGCTGGCCAGGCGCAGGTCCGCGGTCGTGTAGGCCGGCACGGCGGGCGCCGCGAGTTCGCCGACACGGCGCAACATCAGATCCAGCGCCGTTTCACGCGGCAGATCGAAGGCCGCGCGCAACTGCCATTGCCGTCGCGGCATCGCCCCTTCGGTCGCAGCCACGGAGCCACCGGTGTCGTGGCTGCCGGGCTTGAGCGCCATGTTCGGGTGCAGCAGCGCGATGCCGCCGTACAGGCGCAGCCAGGGTGCGGCTTGCACAATGCCCCAGGCCTCGACGCCGCTGACGCGGCCCTTCATGCCATTGCCGAAGTACAGCGATGTACGACTGGCGGCCAGCTCCTGAGTGCGCAGCTGATCGTAGTCGGCGTGGAAGGCCGTGGCCGACAGCGTCACCGCCGGCAGCACCTGGCCGCGGTAGCCCAGCTCCAGCACACGCGCCGTCTCGCTACGGAAGTCCGGGCCGCCGCCAAGCAGATAGGGCGGCCGATCCGGAATATAGACGTCGCGGTCAAAGCGCGATGGCGCCCGCACCGTATCCGTTACAGAGGCCCACCAAAGATGGTCGCGCGATGGCTTCCACGCCAGACGCAGGCTGGGCAGAAACTCGCTGCCGGTGTAGTCGTTGCGTTCGACGCGCGCACCCAGCGTCAGTTGAAGCTCGTCGGTCAGCGCGATCTCGTCCTGCGCGAACAGGCTGCTCCAGGCCTGGTTGAGGCGCTCGGGCAGTATGGCGAACATCGGCGAGCCGTGCTCCACACGGTCACGCGAGCGTCGCAGCTCGCCGCCCAGCACCAGTGTGTGGCCCCTGGCCGGGCGCAACGTGTACTGCAGCTCCACGTCTGCAGTGGTCAGCGTGTCGTCGAAGAAGGGCGGCGTGACACGCGCCGTGCGGTCCAGATAGCCCTGCACGCTGAGCTCGCCGCCCGCCAGCGTCGTTTCCCAGCGCGCCAGCAGGTTGGCGCCGGACAGCCGTATCGTGTCCAGAGCGAAGCTCGCACCATTGATGACGATGGTGCCAGGCTTGGGCTGGCCATGGTTGCCACGATAGGCGTTGCCGACAACCGTGAAGCGGTCGCCCGTGCCCCCCCAGTCGGCGCGCAAGCCCCCTTGCAACATGTGCCCGGCATCCGCCACAGGAGCGCCGGCTGCCGTCTCGGTCGCGCTCAGGTCACTGCGCTTGACGTACAAGCGCAGCGCCCCGCCGCCGGGCAAGCCCAGGCCATGGCGCAGCGCGGCGGAGCGCTCTCGCCGGCCTCCCGACACCGACGCCAGCGTGCCCTGGGTATCGGCCGCACTGCGCGTGATGACGTTGATGACGCCGTTAACAGCGTTGACACCCCACAGCGTGCTGCCCGGGCCGCTGGCGACTTCGATTCGCTCGACATCCTCCAGCACCACATCCTGCACATCCCAGAACACGCCGGCGAACAGCGGCGAATAGACCGAACGCCCGTCGATGAGGACGAGCAGCTTGTTGGCCGAGTTGGCGTTGAAGCCCCGTGCGGTGATGTTGTAGCCACCGGCATAGACCTCGGAGACCTGGAGATTGGGTGCCAGCCGCAGCGCCTCCGGCAGTCGCGTGGCACCGCTGCGGCGGATATCGTCGGCCGTGATGACGAAGATCGAAGCCGGTGCGTCGGCCAGGTGCTGCTCGCGCCGCGCGGCGGAGGTGATGGTGACGTTGCCCAGTTCTTCGAGGCTGAGATAGACGAGGCTGGATTGAGCCCGGGCAGGCCAGGGCAAAGCCAGGGGCACGAGCGCGATTGCAGCAACGATGCCGGGCCAAGTCGGTAACGGTCGCATTCGCCTCCTGCAACTGTCCATGGACGCGGCACGATAACGTGAGCACATGGCGGTGGCAATCTCTCATGCCCGGCCCTCCTGGCCCAGGAGGATCTCCGCATGAACGGGATGTTTCTCCCCCTTCAGCGGAGCGTGCGACGCCCACCTGCGTAGCCTGCGGCGCCGGCCGGAATCGGACCTCGTGCGCATGCCCCGTGCAATCGAGGCCAGCATCCCGCCCGACACCAAGGCGAGTCGGCCCACGGGTGGCCATGCGCTCTGGTTGGCCGTCCCGCGGCGGCTGGACTCACGCCCGCTTTTCGACCGGGCCATCGAGGCCGGCAGCTGCTTCGCACCGGGTGACATCTTCTCCGCCAGCAGACGATTCCCGAACGGTCTGCGCCTGAGCGCCGGGCACTCCTGGAGTGCCCGGGTGGAGGACGGCGTCAAGCGTTTGGGGGCCTCGCAAGCGTGTTGCTCGAAAGCTGAGTTCAGCGCGTCGCCGTGACCCCGAACGCGCCAGCGCCAGCGGTCGCTCATCTCCGCCATCTGCGCCTGGGCGAAGTGGGGCGAGCTGTTGGGCTGGCCGAGGACGCAGCGTGTTGTAGCGCTCGTACGCCCCGCCCGAAGTTCATGAACAAGGTCACGCCAGGCTCGGTGGTAACACCTATACCAGAGATTGGCACGGCGAAGATCGCGGGCGGCCCGTCTCCGTGACCCGATTCCATCGGCCTCTTCATGCTTGAGCAGTTCTTCGTCACCGGCCGTCCCCTCGACGCCTTGTTGCTGCAGCAACACAACCCCTGGCTTGTCGCGCTGTCCGCGGCGCTGGCCATCGGCGCCTCGGTCATGGCGCTGCACATGGCAGAGCTGGCGCAGCGTGCGCAAAGTGGTGGCATGCGCCGCTGGACGCTGGGCACGGCCGGGTTGGCGCTGGGCGGCGGCATCTGGGGCATGCACTTCATCGACATGCTGGCCTTCTCGGTCTGTGCGGCGGGGGATTTCTCGCCCTGGGTGACGGCGGTGTCCATCCTGCCCAGCGTGATCGCAGCGTGGATTGCCCTGTGGCTGCTGGCCCGACGGCGCGTCAATGCCCTTACGCTGTTGAGCTGCGGCGTGCTGGTCGGCGCGGGCATCGGCGCCATGCACTACAGCGGCATGGCAGCATCGAGCGCGATGTCCGTCATGCGCTACGACCCCATCTTCTTCGGCATCTCCATCGTCGTGGCCGTGGCGATGGCCACGCTGGCGCTGTGGGTGCGCTTTGGCCTGCGGCACTGGCAGCGCAGCCACCTCGCCACACTGGTGGCAGGCACGGTGATGGGCATCGCAATCACCAGCATGCACTACACGGGCATGGCGGCGCTGCGCTTCGTGGGTCCGGCGAATACCCAGGGCCACGAGCAAGTGGCCATGTCTCTAGTCATTGCGATGGTGGTGCTGATCTTCAGCATGCTGGTCGTCGCCATCAACGTCAGCCTGCGCTTCCGGCAGTTGTTCCTGCATGCGCAGCGCAACGAGTCCCGCCTGCAAGCGGTGGTGGAGACCGCCGTGGATGGCATCTTCATGGTGGATGGCCAGGGCGTCGTTCAGGCATTCAATAGCGCCGCAGAGCGCATGCTGGGCTGGGACGCCGCCGAAGTGCTGGGCCAGCACGCGCGCATGCTGGCGCCCGACACGCTGCAGGAGGACAACACCGCCGTCCACAGCCTGGCCCGTACGGCAGGCAGCAGCCGTGAGACGGAGATGCGAACCCGGGACGGCCGGTTCATCCCCGTGCGCATGGCCGTGGGCTGCGTAGATGTGCAGGGAGCTCCGCTATACGTGAGCTTCATCACCGACATCCGCCAGCGCCTCGACCACGAACAGACGCTGCGAGAGGCCCGCGACCGTGCCGAAGCCGCCGCTGCCGCGCGAGGCACCTTCCTGGCCAATATGAGCCACGAGATCCGCACGCCGATGAACGCCATCATTGGCTTCACCGAGGCGCTGCTGGATTCACCGCTGGACGCCTCGCAGCGCCGCCACCTCGGCACGGTGCACAACGCCGCGCGTTCCATGCTGCGCCTGCTGAACGACATCCTCGACACCGCCAAGCTCGAGAAGGGCGCGGTTGAACTGGAGGTGGCCGACTTCTCGCTGCGCGAGCTGTGCGAGCAGACCCTCGCCTCGCTGCGCATCACCGCAAGCAAGAAGCGGCTGCCGCTGGAGCTGGACTACCCGCAGGCCGAACCCGAGTTCGTGCGCGGCGATGCGCTGCGGCTTCAGCAGGTGCTCGTCAACCTCGTCGGCAACGCGATCAAGTTCACCGAGCGCGGCCATGTGCGGCTGCACGTGCGCTATGCCGACAACGAACTGCTGCTGGATGTGGAAGACACCGGCATCGGCATCGCGCCCGAGGCGCTGGAGCGCATCTTCGACCCCTTCGCGCAGGCCGACGCGTCCACCACTCGCCGCTTCGGCGGAACGGGCCTGGGAACCACGATCTCGCACCAGCTCGTCGAGCTGATGCGAGGCCGCATCAGCGTGCGCAGCACCCTGGGCCGGGGCAGCGTGTTCAGCGTGCGACTGCCCATGCCGCTTGGCGACGCCAACGCCGTCACGCATGGCTTGCAAAGCGCCCGCGTGCTGCCGGCGCTGCGCGTGCTCGCCGTGGACGACGTCCCCAACAACCTGGAGCTGCTGCAGATGACGCTGGAACGCGGCCGCCACAGCGTCACCACCGCCCACAACGGCGAGGACGCCATCCGGCTCTGCACCGACCAGCACTTCGACATCGTGCTGATGGATCTGCAGATGCCCGGCCTGGACGGGCTCGAGGCCACGCGCCGCATCCGCGTCGTCGAGCAGGCCCAGCGCCGCAAGTCCGTGCCCATCATTGCGCTGTCAGCCAGCGTGCTGGAGAAGGACCGCCGTGACGCGCGGGCCGCAGGCATGGACGGCTTTGCCAGCAAGCCGCTGGAGCTGCCCCGCCTCTACAACGAGATCGCCCGCGTGCTGGGCCTGCGCTCGGACGGCATCAGCCCCGCGGCTGCCGCTTCGATATCGGCCTTCGGCGATCTGGAAGGCACGGCCATCGAAACGCCACCCACCGACAGCCACCCACCCATCGACTGGGAAAAGGGCCTGCGCCTGTGGACCCAGGCGCCGCTGCTGCGCGATGCCATCGAGCGCTTCACCCACGAGCAACAGGCCTTGCCCGAACGGCTTGCCGCCCTGCATGACGCTGGCGATTGGCAGTCGTTGGCCGATTTCTCACACCGCCTGCGAGGCGTTGCGGGCAACCTCGCGCTGGGCCCTTTGCACACGCTGCTTGGGCAGCTTGAAGGCGCGGCCCGTGCAGCCGACGCAGCGTCGGCCGAAAGCGCCCTCGCCGCTCTCGTGCCCGCCTGGCACCATGTGACGCAGGCGCTGGCCGCGCAGGCCAGCGCCCCCGCCGAAGCGCCCCACAACGCTTCGACCCCCTGCGCAATGGACGCGCAGCAAGCTACGCAGGCACACGCCCTGCTCGAGAACGCCATCGCCGCCCTGGAGCAGGGCGAACTGCCCGAAACCACGCTGACCAAGCTGGCCGCGTTGCTGCCTGCGCTCGCGCTCGAACCGGTGCGTGATGCCGTGGACAGCTTCGACTTCGACCAGGCCCAATCCCTGCTGCGCGTGCTGCGCGGCTCACTGGCCACGTCATGATCACCACCGACGACCGCCCCCGCCTGCTCGTCGTGGACGACGAGCCAACCAACCTGCAGGTGCTGCGCCACGTACTGCAGGCCGACTACCGACTGCTGTTCGCCACCGACGGCGAGCGGGCCATCGCGCTCGCACGCCAGCAGCGGCCCGACTTGATCCTGCTCGATGTGATGATGCCGGGCATGAACGGCCACGAGGTCTGCCGGACCCTCAAGGCCGACTCCGCGACCGCGTCAACCCCCATCATCTTCGTCACCGCGCTGAGCGACAGCCAGGACGAGGCCCACGGCCTTGACGTCGGCGCGGTGGACTACATCACAAAGCCCGTCAGCGCGCCCGTCGTCCGTGCCCGTGTGCGCAACCACCTCACACTCGTACGGCTGGACGAGTTGCGCGAGACGCGCCTGCAGATCGTGCAGCGCCTCGGCCGCGCCGCCGAGTACAAGGACAACGAGACAGGCCTGCACGTCATCCGCATGAGCCACTTCTCGCGACGTCTGGCGCTGGCCGCGGGCTTCAACGAAGCCTGGGCCGATGACCTGCTCAATGCCGCACCCATGCACGACGTCGGCAAGATCGGCATCCCCGACGCGGTGCTGCGCAAGCCTGGCCCGCTGGATGAGGCCGAGTGGGCCATCATGCGCCGACACCCCGAGATTGGCGCCGAGATCATCGGCGAACACCCCTCGGGCCTGCTGCGCATGGCCCGCACCATCGCGCTGGCCCACCACGAGAAATGGGACGGCAGCGGCTACCCGAGAAACCTCGAAGGCGAGCAGATTCCCGTCGAGGCCCGCATCGTCGCCATTGCCGACGTGTTTGACGCGCTCACCACGCGGCGGCCGTACAAGAGCGCATGGCCGGTGGAACAAGCGCTGGAACACATCCAGGCGCAGGCGGGGCGGCATTTCGATCCCGCGCTGGTGGAGAAGTTCATCGGCTTGGTGCCAGACCTGCTGGAGATCCAGCGGCGATGGGCGGATGAGCCCGAGGTGGCGCATGCTGTGAGCGAAGCACCCTGAAGCTTCCAGCGGGCAGGCGGGCCCGGCCATCAGGGCCTGCCGCACCCGACACGCATCAGCGGGAACACCCCGATGCGTAGCTGAGGGACATCCTCAAGCGGCTGTCAACTCACCGCGCCAGTCAGGTCGATGACTTGCGGCCGCACCGGTGGCGGCATTCTGTCGTGGTCAACCTGCGTTCGGCGTGCGTGCGGCTATAGGTGCCGCGGCGTTGATTTCCCAATGCCCATCCCGGGCGACTCGGGATCGTCCGTCACCATCGGTGGCCCGCCCCCTGCCAGTGCTGCGCGGCCCGGAGGGCGTTAGCAAAGAGCAATGAGAGGCGAGCCGGACGCATCACTCCTTTCCCGCACCGACAACTTCGTAGCGCAACAGCCCAGCCAGACCCTTGTCTGAGCCGCCAACGGCCACGTACAGCAGGTTCTGAGAGGACACGAGAAAGGAGGTCTTGGCGCCGTACTCGGAGGGCACCTTCTCCAGTTCCTCGTAGTGGTCCGCATCGATCTGGCGGAACACCGCGACGTAGCCGTCGCCGGCCGCGTATATGCGCCGGTTCTTCGCGTCGAAGCTCACACCGTTGGTGCGCGGCGGCGCTTCGAAGCTGGCCACCGTCTCGCCGTTGACCGTGGATTTGACGACGAGCTTGAAGGGCTTGCGCGTGATGAGGAAGAGGCGCTGGTTCTTCTCGTCGAGGTCGATGGCCGAGTTGTTCTGCCCCTCGGTGACGGGCCACGTGGAGAGCAGCTTGCGGGTTTTCTTGTCGATCACCGCGATCTCGCTCTTGCCCGCGACGTTGACGAACACGCGGGAGCCCTTCTGCTCTGCGACAACACCCTCGGTGAAGTCAGTGTCGAAGCTCACCTCTCCCAGCACC
Source organism: Roseateles sp. (assembly GCF_019237615.1). Taxonomy (GTDB): domain Bacteria; phylum Pseudomonadota; class Gammaproteobacteria; order Burkholderiales; family Burkholderiaceae_C; genus Pelomonas. The sequence goes on from NZ_JAFAGT010000069.1 coordinate 44,582, forward strand.
TTGCCCGTGCGGATATCGACCTGGGAGAGCACGGTCATCGGCAGCTTCTGCGCCGCGTTCTTACCTCCGGTGACGAACCAGAGCTGACGTGCCGAGGCATCGTAGGCCATCACGTCGGCACCTGGCGTCAGTCTGATCGTTTCCACGACCCCATAACTGCGACCATCCAGCACCTTGCTCATTCCGTCGCCGCTGTTGCTGACGATGAGGCGATTGGTCTCGGGCTGATAGTGGATGGCATGGGGGGTCTCCATGCCGGGCACGCTGGTGATGCGTTCACCGCTGCGCAGGTCGAAGACCTCCAGCGTACCGCCGTCCTCTCCGGCGAGGAAGAGGCGCTTTCCTTTGAGATCGGCGCCGAAGTGGTCGAAATCACCCTGGTAGGTGGGCATGTCGGTGCGCCCGAGCAGGCGCAGCGCCGGGTCGGCGCTGGCCTGGCAAGGGAACAGCGCCAGAACGGCGAGCAACGCGGCGCCTGGCGCCGCAACGGAGGTCTTCATTGCGATCCCTTCCCGGTGATGGCGTGAGCCGCTTACTTGACGGCGTCGAAAAGCGCGTTGTAGGACGGGATCAGCTTGGCGAGGTCGTCGCGCAGCACCGTGGCCTTGCGCAGGTACTCGATCTCCTGCTCACTGACGTGCGGCATGGCCGGCGGGTTTTTGAAGGCATAGACAACCAGGCCGACGTTCTCGCCCTTGGCATCGCGCATCGGCATCAGGATGACGACCTTCTTGGGGTTGTCCTTCACGCGTTTCCAACGCGGGTCGACGATGGTGATGCCCTTCTTGATGACGTCAATGTCATCCGGGTCGTCAGCGTTGCCGATGCGATCCGGGAAGGAGCCGGCAAACATGGTGTAGACCTCACTCAGGCCGGGCGGAGTGCCATGCAGCGTGACGCTGAGCAGTTCTGGGTGCTTGGCCATCGTGTCATCGGACAGCTTCTGGCCGTAGATCCTGTGTGCCGGGGCCGTCCAGTTCTTGTCGGCAGCCGAGGCCGGCGTTGCGTTGAAAGCGAGCACGGCAGCCATGGCCAGCGCGCAACCGATCATCTTCTTCATGGTGTCTCCTTTGGCAGCTTGTTTGCAATCACTGCGCCGGCGCGAACAAGGCGTCGACGCTGGGCGTGCGCGGGCTCAGCGCATCGCGGATGGCCAAGCCGGGGGCCAGGAAGTCCGTGTCCTTCTTACCGCTGGTGGGCGAGGTGTGGAAGGCGATGACCATGGCTACCGGCAGATAGTTGCCCTTGACGTCCTTCAGCGGCAGCACCGTCGACACCTTCTTCTGGTAGTCCGGCGTTCCCCACTTCGACTCGACCTGGCTGACGCCCTTCTTCAGCGTGATGACGTCACCCGGCGATGATTGGTTGCCGATGCGGTCCGGGAACGAGCCGGCGATCATCGTGTAGACCTCCTTCTCGCCGGGCGGGGTGGCGTGCATCGTGATGCTCATGATGTCGGGTCGGCTGGCGATCAGCTCGTCGACGAGCACCTGCGCCACGATCTTCTGCTTCGGACCTACCCAGTTCTTGGGCGTCTGCGGCGTGGACGGTGCGCGCGGGATCTCCTGCGCATGGACCGCTGCGGCGGTGCACATCGCCAGCAGCAGAGTGGCGGTGGGTACGAATTTCCTGATGATGCTCATGGTTTGTCTCCGTCGAAGGCATTGAAGGGAGGTATGCGGTCTGGATTCTGGAAACCCACCCTGTACGCTGCCTTTCTCGATCCTGAAATTCCGTTCAGGCCGCTGGCGCCCAGCATCACTAATATCGCGCCCCATGAAATCGATAGGCAGTCGCATCGCACTTGGGTACGCGCTCAGCTTGACCGGCGCCCTGATCGTCCTGTTCTTTGCGGGCCACTACCTGCTGGAGCGTTACCTGATCCGCCAGCTCGACAAGTTGACGGAGGCGCAGTTCAAGCATCTGGCGGCGACGCTGGGGCGCGACTATGCGACCTTGACACCCCATGTCATCGATGAGCGCATCCGCGAGGCGACCGAATCGGCCTCCCTGATGTTCTACGTGGACATGCACGGGCCGATGACGAACCGATTCTTCAAGTCGCACAACCTTCGCGGGCTCACCATCCCGGACCTCATCGGACAGAAAACGTATTCAATCGCCGTCGATGGCATTGGCGAGGTGCGCGTAGGCGAGTATGTGCTGCAGCCCTTCGACGTCCTGATCGCCACGCCGCTGGCACCCGTGCGCGACCTGATGGCGGGCTACCGGCGCGTCTTCTTCGGCCTGCTTGGCGCCGCACTCTTGCTTAGCGCCCTCGTCGGCTTCGGCCTCAGCGAAGTGATCCTCAAGCCGGTGCGCGTGATGCAGGCCACCGCGATACGCATTCGCTCTGACAACCTCAGCGAACGCATCCCGGTCGCCGACGTGAGCGACGAGCTGTCGCAGCTCGCGAGCTTCCTCAACCAGATGTTCGACCGGCTGGAGGCATCTTTCTCGGAAGTCCGCCATTTCGCGGCCGAAGCCTCGCACGAGCTGAAGACACCTCTGTCCCTGGTACGGCTTCACCTGGAGCGCTTGCTGATGGACGACGCCTTGAGTCCCGCGCACAAAGATTCGGTGATGGTGCAGCTCGAAGAGATTGGCCGTGTCAACCGAATCATCGACGAGCTGTTGTTCCTGTCGCGAGCCGATTCCGGCGCGGTTGTGCTCGACATGGAGTCGCTGCAGCCCGAGCGCCTGCTCGCCAGCTTCGCACAGGACGCGGCAGTGCTCGCCGAACACGGCGGCAAGCGTTTCGAATGGTCCCATCATGGCGTAGGCACCGTGCTCGTGGACGACGAGCGCATCCGCCAGGTGCTGCTCAACGTGCTGACAAATGCGCTCAACGTGTCCCCGCCAGGCGGCCTGGTAAGCCTGGCGTCGACGCTCTCCGACGAGTTCTGGCGCATCAGCATCGTCGATGGCGGACCGGGGCTCGACCCGGAGGCGTGCGAGCGAGTCTTCAACCGCTTCGTACGGCTCGACCCGAGCCGCGGCGACTCGCGCGGCAGCGGCCTGGGTCTGCCGATTTCGCGCAGCATCGCAACGATGCACAAGGGCCGCATCTGGGCAACCAGCAGCGACGTCGGACGTGGCCTGCGCGTCGTCATCGAGATCCCGACGTCCGCGGCTTAGCCCCTGCGCAACGGCCCAGTCTGAACGTACTTTCAGGAAGAGTTCACCCAGCAGTCAGGTCGCAATCCTAAGGTTCAGGCCATCGTGAGCGGCACAGGCGCCGCACGACAACCACCCCGAACCGGAGACAGACTGCCATGAACGTCAAACACAAACTTCTTCTGTGCGCCAGCCTGGTCAGCGCACTGATGGCCACTGCACCTGCGGCCCACGCCGAGAAGATCACTCTGATGGTCGGTGGCTACGAGAAGATCATCTACCTGCCTGCCAAACTGGCAGAGCGCCTGGGCTACTTCAAGGAAGAAGGCCTGGACGTCGAGTTGCTGAACGAGGCCTCCGGGGTCGATGCAGAAAACGAGCTTCTCATCGGCGCCGTGCAGGGGGTGGTCGGCTTCTACGACCACTGCATCGACATGCAGGCCAAGGGCAAGCACATCCAGTCCGTCGTGCAGTTCAGCCACGCGCCCGGCGAGGTCGAGCTGGTTTCGAGCAAGCACCCGCAGGTCAAGAGCATGGCCGACCTGAAGGGCAAGACGATGGGCGTCACCGGCCTCGGCTCGTCCACCAACTTCCTGACGCAGTTCCTGATGGTCAAGGCCGGCGTCAACATTGGCGAGTTCACCTCGCTGCCGGTGGGCGCGGGCACCACCTTCATCGCCGCGATGCAGCAGGACAAGATCCAGGCTGGAATGACCACCGAGCCCACGATTTCTCGCCTCCTCAAGACCGGCGAGGCGCGAGTACTGGTGGACCTGCGCACGCTGGACAAAACCCGGGCCGCGCTGGGCGGCACCTATCCGGCTGCTTCGCTCTACATGGCCAACGCCTGGGTCGAGAAGAACAAGCCCACGGTGCAGAAGCTGGCGAACGCCTTCGTGAAGACGCTGCGCTACATCAACACCCACAGCGCCGCCGAAATCGCATCCAAGATGCCCAAGGACTTCATGGTCGGCGACGAGGCGGCCTATGTGAAGGCGCTCGATGAAGGCAAAGGCATGTTCACCGCCGACGGCGTGATGCCTCACGGGGGCCCCGAGACGGTACTGTCCGTGCTCGGCGCGTTCTCCAAGAACGTCAAGGGCAAGACGATCGACCTGTCCAAGACCTACACGACCGAGTTCGTGAAGAAGGCGAAGTGAGCATGAGCGCCGCAGCAGACAACAGCAGCCCGGCGATCGAGCTCGTCAACGTCACGCGGCGTTTCACGACTCAGGACGGCAAGTCGATGACCGCGCTGCGCGACTTCACGATGACCGTGGAACGCGGAGAGTTCGTCGCCGTGGTCGGCCCGACCGGCTGCGGCAAGTCCACCACGCTCAACCTCATCACCGGACTGGCCAAGCCCTCGGCGGGCGAAGTGCGGCTGTTCGGCGGGCCGGTGGACGGAATCGACCCACGCATCGGCTTCGCATTCCAGACGGACGCGCTGTTCCCGTGGCGCAGCGTCATCGACAACGTCGTCGCTGGCCCGCTGTTCCGTGGCATGGCGAAAGATGAGGCTTACGAGAACGCACGCCACTGGTTGGCGCGCGTCAACCTCTCCGGCCACGAGACCAAGTTCCCGCACCAGCTCTCCGGCGGCATGCGCAAGCGCGTCTCGCTGGCCCAGACCTTCATCAACGGGCCACAGATCCTGCTGATGGACGAGCCCTTCTCGGCGCTGGACGTGCAGACCCGCGTGCTGATGCACGACGAGTTGCTGCGCCTATGGTCGCAGTCGCGCGCGTCCGTCGTGTTCGTGACTCACGATCTGGAAGAGGCCATTGCGTTGGCCGACAAGGTCTATGTGCTGACCTCGGGGCCAGCCACCGTGAAGTCGATCTATCCCATCGACATCCCGCGGCCGCGGGTCGCCAGTGAGATCCGCTACGAGCAGAGGTTCATCGACATCTCGCACACCATCTGGAACGACCTGCGCGCCGAGGTTCTGCGCGGCGCCTCGCGTGACGAAGCTCGCGCCGCAGCATGAACGACACCACCATGAACACCACAACCGCCGCCGCGCAAGCCCGCGGCACCTCCGAGGCCGAGATCGAGGCGGCAGCCGCGCGCGCCGCCGTCAAACGCCGCCGCACCGTCTACTTCTGGCGCTACTTCATCCTGGTCGTCTTCCTGGGAGGCTGGGAACTGTTCTCGAGAACCCAGTTGATCGACGAATTCTTCTTCTCCAAGCCCTCCGACATCATGTCCCGGCTCTACACCTGGGTCACGGAGGGCACCGCTGAGGGCTCGCTCTGGTATCACCTGTGGGTGACGATGGAGGAGTCCATCCTGGGCTTCGCCGTCGGCTCGCTGGCCGGCATCCTCGCGGGCATCACGCTCGGCCGCAACCACATGCTGGCTGATGTGTTTTCAATCTACATCAAGCTCATCAACTCCGTGCCTCGCGTGGTGCTGGCGCCGATCTTCATCATGATCTTCGGGCTGGGACTCACGTCCAAGGTCGCGCTCTCCTTCGTGATGGTGTTCTTCGTCGTCTTTTCCAACGCCTTCCAGGGCGTGCGCGAAGCCGACAGGAACCTGCTGGCCAACGCGCAGATCCTCGGCGCCAAGGGTTGGCAGCTGACGCGCTCCGTCGTCATCCCGTCGGCGATGAGCTGGATCTTCGCGTCTCTGCATGTCAGCTTCGGCTTCGCCATCGTCGGCGCCATCGTCGGCGAGTTCGTCGGCGCACGCTACGGCATCGGCCTGCTGATCAACATCGCCAAGGGCTCGTTCGACGCGGCCGGAATGTACGCGGCCATCGTCATCATCATGGTCGTCGCCCTCGCGGCCGAGTACCTGATGACGCTGGTGGAGAACCGCCTGGCCAAGTGGCGCCCGGCGCCGACGCACGACTCGAACTGAGCACGAATCCACAGCGAGGAGATCAATGAACAAGAGCCCCTTCATGGCGGCGGCTCTGCTGGCCGCCGCGTTTGCGGCACAGGCGCAGCAGCCGGTGCCGGTCAAGACCTACGCGCAAGAGCTTGTGGACCGCATCGTGGCCCAGCACCCCGACCTGCGCGCCGCAGTGATGCACGTCACGCCGCCCAAGGCTGTCGAAAACATCATCGTCGCGTCCAGCATCGGGCGCATCGGCGTCCCGGCGGACGCGAACGACCTCGACGTCATCGCTACCAGCACGACGCACGTGGCGATGGATCACGGGAGGAAACGCATCGAGGTAGAGCTGCCGCTGCGCGACGTCGGCGGCGCTACCGTGGGCGCCTTGGGCCTGGTCTGGCGGCTGCCGGTGGGCGGTTCGCGCGCCGAGTTCGAACGCAACGCGACAGTGATTCGCGACACGGTGTCGCGCCGCATTCTGAACGCAGCCAACCTGATGGACCCCTATCCCTACGAACCCCTGGTGACGACCAAGTCGCGTGCGCAGACGCTGGTCGACGAGGCCCTGCTGCGCCACCCTGAGGTAACCTTGCTGGCGCTGCGCGCACACAGCCGCGGCGAGCTCGTGCTACTGGGTTCCACCTTCGGCCGTCACGGCAAGAAGGCCGATGCCGACGACGCCAAGGTGATGAGCAGCAGGGAACCCAGTACCGGCATCTACTCGGGCGGCAGGCGCTTCGGCGTCGACATGGCGCTGCACGACCGCAACGGCGCGCTGATCGGCACGATGAACGTCGGCTACGCCTACTCCGGCAAGGAGGACACCAGGGCGCTGACCGCCCGCGCCGTCGCGCTACGGGACGAACTGCAGTCGCGCATCGACCCCGCCCAGCCGCTTGACGAGATCGATCCATGAGGATCGCGTTGGTCTCCATGTGCGCGGCGCTCCTGGCCGGTGGTGCGCCGGCGGCGACACCCGCGGCCGGCAAGCTCCCCGTCTCCAGCGTCGGCGCCGCAACGATGGCTCCGATGATGGACGCGTGGATGCAGGCTCTCGCGCAGCAGCATGCCGCCCCTGTTCGCGGCCCGCGTTGGCAGCATGTGGACGACGCCGCCGCCATCGGCGCGCTGATGTTCGAGCGCGCCGACCTGGCCCCGATGACGCGCGCGCCGCTGGCCATCGAGCTGGCACCTTATGCCCACCAGTTCCACGGCGACATGATGAAGTCGCCGGTACTGGCGCGCGTCGCGCTGCGCAATGGGCAGCCGGTCTTCCTCGCATTCAACAAGCGCCCCGACACGCCCGTTCCGCCGGCCGTGGACGGCTTCGTGCGCTTTGCGCTCAGCCCGGCAGGCCAGGCGCTGGCCGCCGGGCAGCCGGGCATTGCGCCGCTGCCGGCCGGCGAAGCTGACGCCGAGCTCGCCAAGCTGGCCGGCTACCGCGCCGCGCTCGACCCGAAGCTACCGGTCTACAGGGCCGGGACAGTCGTGCACGGCGAGCTGCGCAGCGTCGGCAGCGACGGCATGAAGTCGCTGATGGACGGCTGGCTGCGCAGCTTCCGCACGCTGCAGCCCGGCGTCCGCCCCGGCGACCGTTGGGAGCATCTCGGCACGTTGAACGGTTTCCATGCGCTGATGGCCGACGAAACCGATATCGCGCCGATGGGGCGCGAGCTCTGGCCCGACGAAGCCGCGGCGTTTGCGACGCTGCGGGACGGACGCGTGCCGCTGGAGATCCGCGTGGCGCGCGGCGGTTTCAACACCCAGCAGCGCACCACGGCGCAGGCAGTCTTCGTGAACGCGGCCAACCCCATCCAGCAGTTGACGCTGCCGCAGCTGGCCGCCATCTTCGGCAAGTCGCCGACGATCACACGCTGGGGCCAGCTGGGTCTCACCGGCGAGTGGGCCGACAAGCCCATCACGCTGGACGTACCGCCGCGCGTGGCGCCCAACGCGATGTCGATGCAGATGATGGCGCTAAACGGCGGGCCGTGGGCCGAGAGCGTGCACGAGGCCTCCGTCGCCGACACCGCCAAGGCTATCGCCGCCGACACAGGTGCCGTGGGCTACGGGGGCTTCGAGGACGGTGGCCCGGGCCTGAGGGCAGTGCCGCTGGCGCGCGACGCGGCCAGCCCTGCAGTGGCCGGCACGCCCGAGAGCGCCGCCACTGGCCGCTACCCGCTGACGCGCTACATGTACATCCGCCTCGACCGCAGGCCCGGCCAGCCCGTCCCGCCAGTGGTCAGGGAATTCCTGCGCTACGTCTTGAGCCGCCAGGGCCAGGAGCCGATCCCGTATTCCGGCTACTACCCGTTGAGCGCGCAGGAGGTCGCCGCGGAACTCGCCAAGCTCGACGGCGTCGCGGCTGAATGATTTTTCAGAAGGGGTTCAGGATGACTTCAGGGTCGCGGCATAAGTTTTGAGTCGGGAGTTGACCTGACTCAGCTTGCGTAATCGAGGCACCAGTTCTCGAAACTATTACTACTAGGAGACAGACAGTGAACAAAACAACTCTTGCGACCGCCCTGGTCGCCTGTTTTCCGTTTCTGGGCTCGCCCTGCGCGCATGCTCAGGCGAACACAGGCCCAGGCCCGGCCCAGGATGAGTCCGCCGCCACGGCGGAGGCGCCCGTCGAGACGCCACAAACCGTCGAACGGGTTGTCGTGCGGGGTTCATACCTGAGCGCCGGCTCGCAGAGCGCGATGAAGGGGAATGTCGCGGTCCGCGACACACCGTTCTCGGTTTCGCCCTACCAGGAGTCCTTCCTGAAGGCGATCGAGTCGACCAACATCGCCGACCTCTACAACTACATGACCGGCGTGAAGCGCAACGGCAACACCGGCTACGACCTGAACATCCGCGGCTTCAAGACCTCGGGCAACGACCGCAACGCGATCATGGTGGACGGCATGCCTGGCCTGGGCGTTCGCTTCGGCTCACCGCCGACGATCGGTGTAGAGCGGGTCGAGGTTGTCAAGGGGCCGGCCTCTGTGCTCTACGGGAACGCCCAGCCCGGCGGTTTCGTCAACATGATCAGCAAAAAGCCCAAGTCCGCATGGGCCGGTTCGGCGGAGGTGCGCGCCACTGGCTATAGCGGCGCCGGTCTGCGTCTCGGCGACGCCGCCGGCTATGACGCCGCCATCGATCTGACGGGACCGCTCGACAAGGAGGGCAACTACCTGTTCCGCGTGGTCGCGCAGACCACCGACAAGAACACCTTTCGCACCGACGCCTACAACAAGGGCACCTACTTCGCCCCCAGCTTCACCTGGGTCATCGACGAGGCGACGAGTCTGAGCGCGGCGGTTGAACTGCGCCAGACGACCTCCGCCTACGACACCTTCCTGGTGGCGCCGAACCGTGACATCCAACTCGCGTCACCCATCCGCACCCGGTACCAGGAACCGACCGACACGCAGAAGGAGGCCGGCAGGACGCTGACCCTGTCCTTCAACCACTCCTTCGACAACCGCTTCGAGTTGAATGCCAAGGTCCGCAGCGTGCGTCAGCACGACGACGCATCGGGTTTCGACGTCAACAGCATACTCACTGCCGCCAACTCGAGCTGCCAGACCCACAACGGCCCCGTTACAGGCGCCAACCTCTGCCTCAGCCGGCGCGCCCGCGGCCAGCACAACGAGAGGCAGTACGACTTCTTCGACGTCAACGTCGGTGGCCCTTTCAAGACAGGCGACATCGGTCACAAGATGCTTCTGGGCATCAACGGCGGGCGCGAGACTGCGGACCTTAACCGCCTGCAGTTCAATGTGCTGACGGCCGCACAGAACGGCAATATCTCGATCTACGACCCGGTCTATGGGGTCGTCGCTCCCCTCAGCTCCTATTCGGCGGGCCTGCCGAAAGATCTGACCCATCGCGCGACGGTTTCGCGCAGCCTAGGCGTCTACGCGAGCGACCTGATCACGCTGAGCGAAGACTGGAAAGCCATGGCCGGCCTGCGCTGGGCGAATGAGAAGCAGGACGCTGAGGAACTGCGTGTCCCCGGAACGCTGCCGTCGAGCAAGAGCGACGTCAAGGTGCTGCCGATGTTCGGTGTGCTGTACCAGCCTACCAAGCAGTGGACGCTCTACACCAGCTATGCGACCTCGATGGTGCCCGTACCGGCTGCGACCCAGGACATTTACGGCGCCAATCCCTTCCAGCCCGAACAAGCCAAGCAGATCGAGGCCGGGGTCAAGGCCGAGTTGTTCGAGGGCCGGCTGAACGCGACCCTCGCCGCCTTCCGGATCAGGAAGAACGACGCGATCAACAGCTTTGCCTGCAACACCGTGCCTGGCGCGACGGCGACCGGCACCTGCTCCACGCAAATCGGCTCCGAAGAGGCCAAAGGCATCGAGTTCGAGCTGAACGCGCGGCCGACCAGGGACTGGCAGTTCACGCTGGGCTATGCCTTCTCTGATGCGAAGGTGACGGCGTCCAAGGACGCAGCCCAGGTGGGCGCACGCCTGACCAACAACGCGAAGAACAACCTCAACATCTGGAACCGCTACGAGTTCGGCGGCGCGCTGGATGGCTTCGCACTTGGCGCCGGACTGGTCTACGTGGGTGAGCGCATGGGATTCATCCCGACCACGGCGGCCAACGGCACGGTGGACAGCCGCCTGATGCCGCTGCCGAGCTACACGGTGCTCGATCTCGGCGCTTACTACAACGTCGGCCGGTATTCCTTCTCCGCCAAGGTTGGTAACGTCACCGGCAAGACCTACTACGAGAGCGCCGGCTTCACCGGGGACATCAATATCGTCCCAGGCAGCCCGCGCAATGTCGCTGTTTCGATGAGGGTGCACTTCTGATGCGTAGAAAACAACTGACCTGCGCGGTCGCCATCATGCTGTTCGCCAGCGCCGGCGCGCGCGCGCAATCCATGGTCGAGTGGGTCGTCCCGACCACCCCGACCAATGTCAAGCAGACCGAGGAGCAAGCCGAGGAGGGTCGGCAGAAAGGCCGCGAACTGCCCGCCCCCGAGATCTTGCAGCCGATGCTGGACGCGCAGTTGCCCAGCTACCAGCCGCGCCGCGACATCAAGATCAGTGGCACGTTCAAGGGCGCGGCGTCCGACGTGCTCGTCGTACTGGCGCAGAAGTGGATGGCGAAGTTCAAGGCCTACTACCCCAACGCCCACCTCTCCATTGCCCCGCCCTACGCGGGCAGCCTGGGCGCCATCGAGCTCATCAAGGGCGACCTGGACTTCGTCTTCGTCTCGCGCGAGCTCAAGCCCGAAGACATCAGCAAGTTCAAGACCAAGTTCGGCTACGAACCGCTGAGCGTGCCCATCAGCGGCGGCTCGTATCGACACTACGGCGCACTGGATGCCGTCGGCTTCTTCGTCAACAAGGCCAACCCCATCGAGAAGATCACATTCCAGCAGCTCGATGCCATGTACTCGACGACCCGCCACCGCGGCGGCCAGGCGATCAGCAAATGGGGTGACCTGGGTCTTACGGGCGAATGGGCTGACAAGCCCATCCACCTCTATGGCATCAAGCCCTGGAACGGCTTCGAGGAATTCGTGCGCCAGCGCGTGCTCAGTACCGATGGCAAACGCGGCGAGTGGCGCGACGACATCCGTTTCGAGAAGCTCGTCTTCCCGATGGCCAAGGACATCGCCGCCGACCCAGAGGGCATCGGCTACGCCGGCATGGCCTACACGGATGCGCCGGTCAAGCTGATCCCCCTGGTCGAGAAGGCCGGCGACCCGCCGCAGGCACCCACCTACGAGAACGTCGCGTTGGCCTCCTATCCACTCAGCCGCCTCATCTACTTCAACACCAACAAGGCGCCCGGCAAGCCGCTGAATCCGGTGCTTGAGGAGTTCCTGCGCTTCGTTCTGAGCCGTGAAGGCCAGCAGGTCGTGCTCGAGCACGCGCGCTACATCCCGCTGCGGGCCGGTCAGGCCAGCCAGGCGAAGGATCTGCTGAAGTGAAGCGCGCCGGGGCCGCCGCTGCCCTGACGGTGGCGACCTGGCTCGCACCCTTCGGCGCGGTGGCCGATCCGCCGGAGTGGGCTCAGGCCGGGCGCCCTGCCCCGCCGCCAGAGTTCCTCCAGCCGACGCTGGACGCCGGGCTCGCACCCTACCGCACCAGCGGCGCGCACGGTCGGCTCGAAGGCTGCGCACCGCCCATCGTGGCAGCGCTCGCGGCGCAGTGGATGCGGGCGTTCCAGGCACGCGAGCCCGGCGTGCGGGTCGAGTTGTCGCCGCCCTATCTGCCGCCGCAGGGTGCGCTCAACCCCCGTCTGCGCGACTTCCTGGAGGGGCATCTCGACTTCGCCTTCCTGACGCGCGAGATGGCGGCCTCCGACGTGGCGCAGTTCCGCCGCGTGCACGGATTTGACCCGCTGCTGCTGCCGGTGAGCGGGGGCAGCTTCCGGCATTTCGGCTTCGTCGATGCGGTCGCCGTCGTCGTCCATCGCAACAACCCGCTGCAAGGCCTGAGCCTGGCGCAGCTCGACGCCATCTTTTCTCGCACCCGCCATCGCGGGCAGGCGGCACCGGCGGTGACCTGGGGCGAGCTTGGTCTTCCCGAATGGACCGGCCGGCCGGTACACGTCGTCGGCACCGGCGCCTGGGTCGGCGAGGAGTCTGCCCGCGCAACCTTCTTCCGCGAGCGCGTGATGGACGGCGCCGCACAGCGGGGCGAATGGCGCGACGACGGCCGTCCGCCCGATGCGGGTGACGCCGTCGTCACCGAGGCGGTGGCAGCCGACCCGCTGGCAATCGGGTTCACGGCGATGGGGCATCTCACGCCTGGCGTTCGTGCGATTGCGATCGCAGTGCAACCCGACTCGCCCCTCATCGAGCCGAGCTACGAAAACGTGGCGCGCGCGACCTATCCGCTAAGCCGGGTCTTCTACCTGGCCCTGGCGCGCAAGCCGGGCCACACGCTACGTCCCGCACTCGAGGCCTGGACGCGCTTCCTGGTGAGCAAGGACGGGCAGGCCCTGGTGCTGGCGCAGGGCGTCTTCCTGCCGTTGCGCGAGTTCCAGGCCAGCCAGGCGCTGGAAAAGCTGTCGCAATTTTCAGGTGGCGTTCAGCCTGGATTCGGCTTCGCACCCTAAGGTTCGCCGGGCCCTGGCTCTCGCCGAGAGCCGGTGAATTACTGATGGAGACATTGATGAAGACCCATGCTTTCAACATCGCCGTCGCTGCCGCGCTGCTCGCATTCGCCGCCGGCCCCGTCCGGGCGCTGAAGTACGCAGCCCCCGAGCACTCGCTCAAGGCCGACCCGTCGATCCCCAAGTGGAACCCCGGTCCCGTCGCCAGCGAGCCCGAGGAGGAACTGACCATCGTCGGCGCCGACATCATGGACGAGATGGTGCTGGGCTGGACCAAGATCTACCGCAAGCAGTACCCGCGCCTTTCGCTGACGATGGACCTGCGCGCCTCGGGCGCCGGCAGCCCCGGTCTGGTGTCGGGCCAGGGCCACCTGGCCCCGGTCGGCCGCGAGATGTTCCCGAAGGAGCGCCAGGCCTTCATCGACAAATTCGGCTACGAGCCGCTGGAGATCAAGGTCGCGACCGGCAGCGTCGGCTCGCTCGGCAAGACGGCCAGCAGCGTCATCCTCGTCGACAAGGACAACCCGATCGACTGCCTGAGCCTGCCGCAGCTCGACGCAATCTACTCCAAGACGCGCAAGCTCGGCCACAAGGAGGTCAACACCTGGGGCGACCTTGGTGCGACAGGTGCCTGGGCGACCAAGCCCATCCACCTGTACGGTCTGAAGGCGGTCAACGGTATCGAGCAGTACTTCAAGGCTGTCGCGATGGACGGCGGCGAGTACAAGGACAACATCCAGTTCGTCAAGGGCAAGGGCTTCACGCACGCCTTCACCGTCGCCGCCGAAGACATGGCCAAGAACCCTGGCGGCCTGACCTACGCGCTGCTTGCCAATGTCACGCCCAACGTCAAGGTGCTGAACCTGTCGTCGAAGCAGGGCGGCACCTGCTATGCGCCGACGGTCGAGAACGTCTACCAGCACAAGTACCCGTTCAGCCGCTACGTCTACATCTACGTCAACAAAGCCCCGGGCAAGCCGCTGGAGCCCAAGGTCAAGGAGTTCCTCAAACTCGTGCTGAGCCAGGAGGGCCAGCAGGTGGTGGCGGATGAGCGCGTCTTCATCCCGCTGCTGCCCGAGGTGGCGAAGGAAGAGCTGAAGAAGCTGGACTGACTCGTAGCCTGAAGATGGACAGGCGAAGCCTGCTTGCGGCCTTGTCGGCCGCTCTCGCGAGGGCCCCGGCGATGGCGGAGCAGTTGCTGCCACCCCCGGGTGCGCCCTATCTGAACGCCGACGGCGCGATCCGCATCGTCGGCTACAACGATATGCAGGAGATGCTGGACGCGATCACCGCGCTGTTCCGGCGCATGCATTCCGGCTTCAAGTTCGAGCTGATTCTCAAAGGCACGCGAACAGCGCCCGACGCGCTGGCCCGCGGTCTGTCGCTGCTGGCGCCCATGGGTGCGGAGTTCTCCGAGGCCGAGCTGGCCGGCTACGCTCGCATCACTGGGGGGGACCTGCCGCTGCCCTTTCATGTCGCGCACGATTCGCTGAATCCGGCGGCGCTGTCGGCGCCGCTGGGCGTCTTCGTCGATGCGCGCAACCCGGTGAGCACTCTCAGCATGGCTCAGCTCGCACGGGTGTTCACGGGGGGCGTCATGCATTGGGGCCAGCTCGGAGTCGGAGGTGAGTGGGCCAGGCGCCCCATCCACCTCTGCGGCATGGCGCCCGCGACGGCGCTGGGCCGGCTGATGCTGCACCGGCTCGGCGGCGAAGCCTTCGCACCGGGCTTTGCGGGATATGCACAGTCGCGCGATGCGGTCGCCTGTGTCGCGGCCAACCCGCTGGCGATCGGCTTCGCGTCGCTGAACCGCGGCGTTCCTGGCGTGCGCGCCCTGCCGCTGTCGGCGCACGACGGCAAGCCCGCCTTTGCCGGCACGCGCGACGATCTCGTCTCCGGCCGCTATCCGTTGGATCGCCACCTGCTGATTTATCTGCGCACCGACCCGCTGACGAAGCGCATCGACCCGGTGGCGCGCGAGTTGCTGCGCCTGATGCTGTCCGCCGAAGGACAGCAGGCCATCGCCGCCGGCACACTCGGCTACCTGCCCTTGAGCGAACCCGAGCGCATGGCGGAACTGAAGAGGCTGGCTGCGCTGGAATGAGGTCGCAGCCTGAAAGAATATTCAGGTCCGTTTCAGACTGGCTTTATGCACGAGGCCTAGTCTCCTCGTGAGCTACCGGCAACGTACCGGTTCGGCCGGAGACATAATTTGCGCAACCTCGCTGTTCTCATTCTTTGCGTCGCATTGGCCGCGGGCCCCTTCACCGCCCGCGCCGAGCTCAGCGACGAGATTCAGGTCTACACCGACGACATCAATGCACCCGGCCAGAAGGGCCTGGAGTTGCACGTCAATACGACGCCGCGCGGCCGCAGGACACCCGACTATCCCGGCGAGGCCGTGCCCTACCACGGACTACGAGTCACACCTGAGTTCTCGCTGGGGCTGACGCCTACGCTGGAAGCGGGCCTCTACCTACCCACCAACCGCGACGCCAACGGTCATTTCAGCCTCGCCGGCATGAAGCTGCGCATGAAATGGCTGCCACTGAAGGCCGAGGAAGGCGGCAGCGGCTTGTTTGCCGGGGCCAACGTCGAGCTGTCACGCCTGCAGCAGCGTTTCTCGGAATCTCGCAACAGTGCCGAGCTGCGCCTGATTGGCGGCTGGCGCGGCGCCGACTGGCTGCTGGCGGCCAACCCGGTCATCGGCGTGAACCTGTCGCCCGGCTACCGCAGCGGCGGCGCCGACCTGTCGCTGGGGCTGAAGGCGGCGCGCAGCGTCGCCAACAAGCTCGCGCTCGGGCTGGAGTACTACGTCGACATCGGCACGACCCAGGGCAGGCTGCCGGCTGCACAACAGCCTCGCAGCCTCTACCTCGCCATGGACGGAGAGATCCACGGCTGGGACATCAACGCCGGCATTGGCCATGGCCTCAACGGCGCGACCGACCGGCTGACGCTCAAGCTCATCGTCGGCTTCCCACTCTGAACCGCCTTCAAGCTCTCATCGGAGACTCCATGTTGCGTTCACGTTTCCTCCTGCTCATGCTGTGCGCCCTCTCGGCCACCGGCGGCGCGCTGGCCCAGTCCTCCGCCGACCTCGTGTCGGCCGCGCGGCGCGAAGGTCGCGTCGTCATCTACAGCGTGCTGAGCAACAAGGCCGCTGCCCCGCTGGTAGCCGGCTTCAAGGCGCTCTACCCAGGCATCGAAGTGGACTACGACGGCGAGGGCGGCTCCAACGAGGTCGATGAGCGCTTCCGCGGCGAGGTGGCGGCGGGCAAGCCATCGGCCGACGTGATGTGGAGCTCGGCGATGGACCTGCAGATGAAGCTGGTCGTCGACGGCTACGCGGCCCATTACGAAAGCCCCGAGCGTGGCGCCCTGGCCGCGGGCCTGAACTTCGAGGACCGCGCCTGGGGCACGACGCGCGAGCCTGTCGTGTTCGCCTACAACCGCCGCCTGCTGCCCATTGACGCGGTACCGCGGGACCACGCCGCGCTGGTCCGCGCGCTGCGCGACCCCGCCGGCCCACTGCGCGACAAGGTGACGGCCTTCGACATCGAGAAAAGCGGTGTCGGCTTCATGTTCGCGGCCCAGGACGCGGCCCAGAACCCCGCCTTCGACGAGCTGCTGTTGGCCCTGGGCGCGGGAGGCCTGAAGCAGTCTCCCGGCACCGGCGCGATGCTGGCCGACATCCACGCGGGCCGCAGCCTGCTGGGCTACAACATCATGGGCGCCTACGCGCTGTCGCGCTCCCGCAAGGACCTGCCCGACCTCGCCGTCGTGATGCCGAGCGACTACACGCTGGTACTGTCGCGCGTGATGCTCGTCAGCCTCCACGCGCCGCACCCGAATGCCGCGCGCCTGTGGGCGGACTACCTGCTGTCGCGGCACGGCCAGCAGATCGTCGCCGACGCACTGGAGCTGTTCTCGGTGCGCTCCGACGTGAGTGGAGAGCACAGCGGCGCGGCCCTCGATGCCCGCCTTGGCGCCAACGGGCGCCTCATCTCCGTCGACACCCGCCTGGCCGACACGCTAGTGCCCGCGCGCCACGACGCGCTGGTGCAGCGCTGGCGCACCAGTCTGCAACGCGGGGCCGCGCAATGAAGGCCGCCGCGCTCTCGCGCCGCCGCCTCGTCGCCGCCGCGCTGGCCTGCCACGCCGCCGGCCTTGCGCGGGCCACGGCTGCGCTCGTCCCGCTGACGCTGATGGTCAAGGCCGACGGTCTTGACAAGCCACACTACGCGCCGATCACGCTGGCCAAGGCGCTGGGCTTCTATACCCTGGCGGGGTTGGACGTGAGGCTGGTCAATGAGGTCGAAGGCGTCAACGCCGACGCCGAGCTGGCCGCAGGCCGCGTGCAGGCCGTGGCCGGCTTCTACGACAAGCTCATCACCGACCTCGCCAGACCAGACGCGCCACGCGGCCTCAACATCGCAACGCTGGCCGACACGCCCGGCTACGTGCTGCTGGCGAGCACGCGGCTGGCGGACTTGCCCCCCGGGCCGGCCGCGCTGCGCGGCCGCCGCGTCGCCGTCACTGGGCTCGGCAAGATCGCCCACCTGCTCGTGAACCAGGTGGCCGCCACCGCTGGGCTGGCGACAAATGACTTCCAGGCCTTGGCCCTAGGTGGGCGCGTCGCTGCCGCGCTGGCCTCCGGCGAGGCCGATTTCGGCATCTTCTGGGGCCAGGAGGCGCTCAAGGCCGTCGACGCCGGCCATGCGCGCATCCACTGTGACCTGATCTCGCGCGACGCGACGCTGCCGCTGTTCGGCGGACTGTTTGCCTCCACCTGTGTCTACGTCGACCCGGTGCGCCAGCCGACCGACGCGGAGGCAGTGCGCCGCTTGGCGGGGGCTTTGTCGCGGACCCTGGCCTGGATGCAGGCGAATGGCCCGGTCGAGGCCGCCAATCGCTTGCCGGCGAACTATGCGCGCGGCGACGCCGAGTTGCACCGGCGCGCGCTAGCGCTGGCCTGGCCATCCTTCACCGCTGACGGCCGCCTGCAGCCGGGGACGGCAGAGAACATGCTGCGCGTGCTGTCCGCTTGGCGGCCCGAACTTCGCCGCAGCGGGCTGGACCCGGCCTCCAGCTTCAGCAACCGCTTCATCGACCGGGCGCAGGGGTAGGCCGCCCCAGTCCAATCGCATGCCATCGCGCTCAAGGCAACACTCATGAAAGTCAACCTGCGCAGCCCGCTGCTGTTCGTGCATCGCTGGACGGGCATGACGCTCGGCCTGCTGTTCCTGTTCCTGGCGCTCACCGGATTGACGCTCGTCTTTCGCGGTGAGCTCGGGGGCTGGATGGACACAAGCCTCCACGGCGACGTCGAATGCCGGGCCCCGCAGCCGCTGGACGCACTGATCGAAAAGGCGCGCGCCGTGCGCCCCGACGCCGAGGTCCAGGCCATCCGTGTCAGGGACGACGGCCAGTCGGTGATTGTGCGCATGTCCGACCGTCACGACCTGTATGTGGGCCCCTGTTCCGGCAGGGTGATGGACCGCAATCGCTGGGCTGGCGTGTTCGGCCTGCTGGAGCAGTTGCACCGTTTCCGCTTCCTGGAGAGCGCCGACGCGGGCAACTTCATCACCGGCGGTGCGGCGATGGCGATGCTGTTCGCAATGGGCTTCGGCGGCCTCTTCGTGCTATGGCCTTCGTCCTGGCGCCAGCTCAAGACCGTGACGACGCCTCGCCCACACCTGCGCGGCCGCGCACTGGATCTCAACCTGCATCGCAGCATCGGTTTCTATACGGCCACGGTCATCGTCATCGTGTCGATCACGGCGCTGCCGATGGCCTTCAAGTGGACTCGCACCGTCATCAACGTCGCCGTCGGCTCGCCGACGGAGAAACCACCCAAGCTGCGTTCCACGCCCGTCGCGGGTGCCCAGGTGCTGGATGCCGGCGCACTGTGGGAGCAGGTCCGACCGCTGCTCGAGCACCCCGACACGACGCCGCACGAGATCTCCATCGAGCTGCCCAGGAAGCCGAACGACGCGGCCGTGATCTACGCGGTCGAGATCGGCGCCGCCCATCCGAATGCGCGCAGCTACTACTACCTCGACGCCTACAGCGGCAAGCTGCTGCGCGCCGAACCCTATGCCACAAGCCCGCTGGGCAACCGCATCTACCGCTACACCTCGTCGCTGCATTCCGGTGAAGTCGGCGGCTTGCCGGTGCAACTGCTGTTCTTCACCGGCATCGCCGGCGTGCCGGTGCTCGCCTACACAGGCCTACGTAGCTTCTTCCGCCGGCGGCGTCGCGTGGCCGCCGCGCCGCCGCCGCTGCGGTTACGTGTCGCCGAGATGCGCGACGTGGCCCAGGACATCCGCTGCTTCGTGCTCATCGCGATCGACGGCGGCAAGCTGCCGCCCTTCACGGCCGGCGCCCATGTCGACGTTCTGACCGGCAGCGGTCTGGTGCGCCAGTATTCACTATGCAACGACACGGCCGAGCGACACCGCTACGTGATCGCAGTGAAGCGCACGGCGGACTCGCGCGGCGGATCGGTCTGGATGCACGACGAGGTGCGCGTCGGCGACGAGCTGGCCGTCGGCAGGCCGCGCAACCACTTCGAACTCAGCCCGCGGGCCGGCCACCACATGCTGCTGGCCGCCGGTATCGGAATCACGCCGCTGCTGTCCATGGCGCGCGAACTGATGCGTCGAGGCGAGCCCTTCACCCTGCACTACTTCGCCCGCTCGCCCGAGCAGATGGCCTTCCATGAGGAGCTCTCCGCCTCAGCCTTCCAGAGCAAGGTCTTCTTCCACTATGCCGTGCAGCGTTCGGGCCTGGGGGAGCGGCTGCGCCAGATGTTGTGGCACCACGCCGAGGACGCCCACTTGTACGTCTGCGGCCCACGCGGCTTCATGGACCTGGTCGAGTCCACCGCCTCGGCCACCTGGGCGCCGGAGATGGTGCATGTAGAGCATTTCGGCGCCGCCCCCCTGGCCTTGGCCGGCGAACGCCACCCGTTCACGATCGAGCTGCGCCGCAGCGGAAGCACGCTGCAGGTGCCGGCCGAGCAGACCATCACCGACGTGCTGCGCGCCCACGGGCTGGAGCCCTTCACATCCTGCGAGCAGGGAGTTTGCGGCTCTTGCCTGACAGTCGTTCTGGCAGGCAGGCCCGACCACCGGGACGCCTTCCTCAGTCCGGCCGAGCGCAAGGCCTGCAACAAGATCATGGTCTGCGTGTCGCGGGCCAAGAGTGAAAACCTGGTGCTCGATCTGTAGCCTGAATCCCCGACCTATTCCAAGGAGACACGCCGATGAAGAATTTCCGCCACGCTCTGGCTCTGCTGGCCTTCGTTGCCGCCGGGGCCACCCACGCCACACCGCAGCGCATCGTGCTGCTGGTCGACGAGGTCAAGACAGTGCGCAACCTGCCTTTGCTGATCGCCGAGAAGCTGGGCTATCTGCGCACCGAGGCCTTCGACGTCACGGTGATGAACATCCGCGACGAGATCCCCCACGCCCAGATGCTGGCCGACGGCCGAATCGACGCGATCATGGCCTACTACCACCACAATCTCGTCAACGCCGCCGACGGCCGGCCCTCGCAGGCCATCGTCACGCTGGGCGTCACGCCGGGTGCCAAGGTGCTGGTGGCCACCGGCGCCAAGGACCGCTTCAGGACGCCGGCCGACCTGAAGGGCGCGCGCTTCATCGCCGGCGGCGCCGGCTCCTCCAAGACCACCTTGGCCAATTGGCTGGTACTGGACGGCGGCCACGACCTGGACAGCTACACGCGCCTGAACACCGACGGAATTCCGGCCAACCTCGCCGCGCTCAAGGAGGGCAAGGCTGATCTGCTCGTTGCGCCAATCCCGGTGCCCGACAGCTACGAGGCCGAGGGCGCGGCCCAGGTGCTCTTCGACCTGACCACACCGGCCGGCACGCGCGCCGCGATGGGCACACTGTTCCCTTCCAGCACGGTGTTCATGAACAGCGAGAAAGTGCGCCAGCACCCCGAGATGGCCGCCCACCTGGCCACGGCCTTCGTGCGCACGCTGCAATTCATGAACCAGCACACCGCCGAGGAGCTGGTCTCGATGATCCCACCCAACATCGTCGGCAAGGACCACGCGACCTACCTTGCCAACGTGCGCCAGGCGCTGCCAATGTTCGCCACCGACGGCCTGATGCCCGCCGACGGAGCGCGCAAGGAGGCCGCCGTGTTCGCCAAGCAGCACCCGAAGACCCTGGGGGTAGACATCGGGAAGACCTACACCAACACCTTCGTCGAGCGGGCACTCAAGGCATACCCCGCCGGCCGGTACTGATCCAGCGCCTTCATCTCGCCGGGGCCAGCACCGGACCCTGCTGCTGCCCGCGGTCGAACAGCAGGTAGAGCACCGGCGTGATGAAGAGCGTGATGAGCTGCGACAGCAGGAGGCCTCCGACGATGGCCACACCAAGTGGCTGGCGCAGCTCGGCACCGGCACCGAGGCCAAGTGCGATAGGAAGAACCCCCATCAGCGCGCACATCGTCGTCATCATGATGGGGCGAAAGCGCTGCCGGCAGGCCTGGCGGATCGCGTCGACGGCAGGCAGGCCCTCGTCGCGCCGCGCCGAGATCGCGTAATCGATCATCATGATGGCGTTCTTCTTCACGATGCCGATCAGCAGCAGCACACCGATCATCGCGATGAAGCTCAACTCCATGTCCATCAGGCGCAGCGCCAGTAGCGCGCCCACCGCCGCGGACGGAATGCCCAGCAGTATGGTCAGCGGGTGCAGCCAGCTTTCGTAGAGCATGCCGAGGACGACGTAGATGACGGCGACAGCGGCGGCGATCAGCCACAGTTGCGTCGTCTGCGACTGCTGGTAGAGCGCCGCCTGACCGCTGAAGGAGCCAAACACCGTGGGTGGTAGCCGCAACTCGGCCTCTGCGGCATTGATGACGGCGGCGGCGTCCGACAACGACTTTCCCGGCGCGAGGTCGAACGACAACGTCACCGACGGCAGCTGCGCCTGGTGATTTACCGCGATGACGCCCTTGCCGCGCGCCACCGTCGCGAAGGCGCCCAGTGGCACGCGCATGCCGTGGCGGCTACGCACTTCGAGGCCGAGGATGTCGCTCTCGTCGCGCCTGGCCTCGTCCGCCACTTCGAGGATGACCTCGTAGCTGTCTTCCGGCGCGCGAATGGTGGTCACCTGGCGGCTGCCGAAGGCCGAAAACAGCGACGTTCGGATGGCACTCAGATCCACGTCGAGCTGTGCCGCCTTGTCGCGATCGACGCTGACGCGCGCCTGCAAGCCGTTCTTTTGATAGTCGCTGTTGACACCGATCAGCACGTCTGAGGCACGCAACGCGCCCATCAGCTTGTCGGCCCACTGGTCAAGCGCGCTGGCGCTGACGGCCTGCAATGTGTACTGGTAGCTGCTCTTGGACGAGCGCGCGCCGACGCGCAGGTTCTGCACCGGGCTTAGGAAGACGCGGATGCCCGGCAGGTCACCGGTGGCCTTGCGCAGCCGTGTGAGCACGGCCGGCAGCTCGGGGCGTTCACCGCGCCCCTTCAGGTCGACGGTGAGCTGGGTGGTGTCGTGGTCGACCTTGGTGGCCACGCCGGCCACGCTGGCGTCGGCCGTCACGATGGCCTGCAGGCGGCGCACGACAGCGAGGCGACCGGCATAGGACATGTCTTGCGGCGTGTCCACGTTGACGACGACCTGTCCGATGTCCTCCTGCGGGAAGAAGCCCTTGGGCGCTACCACATAGAGACAGGCGGTGGCCGCCACCGTGACCGCGCCGACCAGCAGCACGAGCCTGCGGTGCGCCAGCGCCACGTCCAACAGGCGCGCATAGGCCTCCAGCAAACGTTGGAAGGCACGCTCGAACGCGCGGCTCCAAGCCGGCTCGGGCGCGTGTAGCGACGCAGGCTTCATCAGCATCGGCACCAGCATCGGGATCAAGGTGAGCGACACCACCGCCGACACCAGGATGGCGAGGGAAACGACGACGGCGAATTCGTGAAACAGCCGGCCGATGACGCCGGGCATGAAGAAGATAGGAATGAAGACCGCCACCAGCGACACCGAGATCGACAACACCGTGAAGCCAACGTCGCGCGCGCCGGCCATGGCCGCCGCAAAGGGTGCCTCGCCGCGCTCGATTCGGCTGGTGATGGCTTCGAGCACGACGATGGCGTCGTCCACGACGAGGCCGACGGCGATGGTCAGGCCCAGCAACGAGATGTTGTCCAGGCTCAGGCCCATTGCGTACATCAGCCCGAAGGTGGCGAACAGCGAGATCGGCACGCTCAACGACGGGATGAAGGTGGCCGCTGCGCGGCGCAGGAAGAGCAGGATCACCAGCACCACCAGCGCGACAGTCAACACAATAGTGAGGTTGACGTCGTGGATGGCATTGCGAATGGAGATGGATCTGTCGCTCAACAGCTGAACCGCCACCGAGCTCGGAAGTTGGGTTTGAAGGCGCGGCAGCATCGCGTGAATCGCGTCCACCACGGCCACCGTATTGGCGCCTGGCTGGCGGCTCACCTTCAGCAGGATGGATGGACGGCCGTTCACGTCACTCATGTTCTGCACGTTCTCGATGCTGTCCTGCACCGAGGCCACGTCTGCCAGCCGCACGCTGCGGCCCTGGCGGCTTGCCACCGCCAACTGCGCGAAGTCGGCAGCACGCATCAGGTCACCACTCATCTGCACGGTCAACATCTGGCGACTGTTGTCGAGCTGGCCAGTGGGTGTTGCAGAGTTGGCGGCCTGCAACGCGACCGCCAACTCGTCCAGCGTCAGGTCCAACGCGGCCAGCCGTGCCGGGTCGGCCTGGATACGTACCGCGTAGCGTTTCTGGCCCGACACCTGCACCTGGGCCACACCGTTGATGGTGGACAGTGCCGGCACGACGAGGTTGTCGCTGAAGGCGTTCAGGTCTGAGAAGGACAGGCTGGGTGAGCTGAGCGCCACCAGCAGGATGGGCGCGTCCGCGGGGTTGACCTTGCTGTAGGACGGTGGCGTGCGCATCTCGGCCGGCAACTGGCGCCCGGCGCGGAACAGCGCCGCCTGCACGTCGGCCGCCGCGCCGTCGATGCTGCGGCTGGCATCGAACTCCAGCGTGATCTGCGTCTGTCCCTGGAAGCTGGAGGATGTGGTCGTCAGCAGCCCGGGTATGGAGGAGAACTGTTTCTCCAGCGGCGTCGCGACCGACGCCGCGATGTTTTCTGGGCTGGCGCCGGGCAGGTTGCCGGTGACCTGGATGACGGGCGTGTCGTACTGTGGCAGTGCAGAGATCGGCAGGCTCAACCAGGCGATGAAACCGGCGACGACGACGCTGATCCAGAACAGCAGCGTCGCAACGGGGCGGCTCAGGCAGGCTTCGGAGAGGCTCACTTCGCCAGCCTCACGGCCATGCCGTTCTTCAAGCCCTGCTGGCCTTCGGTGACGACGCGCTCGCCATCCGCCAGGCCGGCAACGACGGCGAGCTGATCCTGCACGCGCAGCAGCGTGACGGACTTGGTCGCCACCTTGGCGCCAACTGCGTCCAGCACATAGACGAATCGGCCGTCCGGCCCGTCCAGCAGCGCTTGCGGCGCCAGCGTCACCGCACTGCGGCTGACGCCCGCCGTAACCAGCACCTTGGCGAAGGCGCCAGGCCACAACAGTCGACGTGCGTTGGGGAAGGCCGCCTTCAGACTGATGGTACCCGTGTCAGTGTTGACCCTGTTGTTGACGAAGACGAGCTGGCCCTCGACCGTCGAGCCGTCCGGCGCAGCCAGCAATACCTTCACCGTACCGGCCGCCCGTGCGGCCAGCAACGTGGGCAGGTGGACCTCGGGCAGGGTGAACTCCACGCCGATGGGGTCCATCTGCACGACGCTGACCATGGGCGTCGCAGCCCCCGACTGCGCAAGGCTGCCGGGATGGACGGACAGCGCACCGGTCAGACCCGCCATCGGCGCGACGATGCGGGTGCGGTCCACCAGCACACGGCTGCCGTCGATGTCGGCCTGCATCGCGTCGCGCTGGGCGCGCAAGGACGCGACCTTGCCCTCCGCCACATCGACGACGCTGTCCGAATAGAACTTGTCCTTGGCAAGCTGACGTGAGCGGGCCAGGTCGCGCTGGGCCTCGTCAAGCTGCGCCTGCACCTGCGCGGCAGCGGCCCGCGCCTTGGCAAGCTGCGCGGCCACGTCGCTGGCGTCGAGCGTGAACATCAGCTGCCCTGCCTTGATCTCCTCGCCCTCCTTGAAATGGACGGCGCGGACGGTACCGGTCGCCTGCACGCGCACGTCCACCTGCTTCAAAGGCACGAGGTGCCCCTGCGCGTCGAGCTGGACCGGCAGGTTGCGCGCGACGGCCGGAGCGACGCTGACGACCGGGGCGAGCTTGGCATCGCCCTTGTCGGCAGGCTTCTCGACCGACCTGCTCAGCGCCACAGCGGCAGCCATGGCCAGGGCAGCCACGGTCAGCGCAACGAAGTATTCGACGGCGGTTCTCGTTCTGTGGTTCATCGTCGGCTTGGACAGGCTGATGGCCCGCAAGCAACCATGCTAGGAACGGAAGCTGAACGGCCGCTTGAGCGAACCTGAACGTGCTTTCAGACGAGCTGATAGCCCACGCCGCGCACCGTCTTGAAAAGCTGGCGGCCGGGCGACTCCAGCTTGGAGCGCAGGCGGCTCATGTAGACGTCGAGCAAGTTGGTGTCGACGTCGTAGTGCGAGGACCAGATCTTCTCGGAGATCAACGTGCGCGGCAGTATGCGACCCTGGTTTTGCATGAAGATCTCCAGCAACGCGTACTCGCGGCTGGTCAGGTCCACCGACCTTCCGTTCATCTGGACCGTGTGGCTCAGCAGGTCCAGGCGGATGCCGGCGTGCTCGAACACCACCTGCTTGACGCTGGATTGGCGGCGCACCAGGGAGCGCACGCGCGCCAGCAGTTCCTCCAGACTGAAGGGCTTGGGCAGGTAGTCGTCCGCACCGATGTCCAGGCCCTTGACGCGGTCCTGCACACCGTCGCGCGCGCTGAGGATTAGCACTGGCTCCTTGAAGCCGCTGCTACGCCAGCGGCGCAGCAGATCGAGCCCGTCGCCATCTGGCAAACCCAGGTCGAGCACGATAGCGTCGTAGCCGGTCTCGGCCAGCGCATCGGAAGCGTCCGCGCAGTTGCGTGCCCAGCTCACGGTGTACGAGCACTCGGACAGGCTCTGCTGCAGAAAGCGCCCAAGCCGCTCTTGGTCTTCGATGACCAGGATCTTCATTGCCTTATCTCCTCGTACCTGCCCGGCACGATGCACCGATTTTGCGGCGAGCTCAGACCGGGCGGCCCAGGCGCATGCGGCCGAGCAACCCGTCCTTGTCGATGAAGTGGTGCTTGAGCGCGGCGACCACGTGGCAAGCCACCAGCGCGACCAGGACCCAGGACAGCATGCCGTGCAGTTCCTCGAGCTGATGCCCGAGCGCCTTGTCTTTGGGCAGCCAGTTGGGCAACGTCACCAGGTCGAACCAGACCACCGGCCGGCCCTTGGCCGAGCTCATGGCCCAGCCCAGCAGCGGCACGGCGAGCATTAGCAGGTAGAGCAACCCATGCAGCACTTGAGCGCCCTTGGCCTGCCAGGCAGGCATGGGCACATCCGGCGGAGGCCGGCGGCCGAAGCGCCAAAGCAGGCGCGCCAGGGCCAGCGCCAGCACGGTGATACCGGCAGAGCGGTGCCAGTTGACAATCAGCAGCTTGGTGGGCGATCGCTCCAGGCTGACCATATAGAGGCCGACGCAGAACGTCACGATCAAGCCCATCGCGACGAGCCAATGCAGCACGACAGCGGTGGCGGTGTAGCGGGCGTTGGAATTCAACGAGGTCTCCAGTCCGTGCGGCGCCTGCTTGGGCGCCACATCTATGGATGAGGACGCTAGTGACTGAAGCTGACCCCTGCCTGAAACAAGTCTGAAAGAATGTTCAGGTTTGGCGGACCTGGCTCCCCATCGGAGGCTTCTACGGCAAGCAGCGCTCGGATATGGGCAGCACATTTGCTTTGCCCGCTCCTATCTTCGAATTGCCTTCCAAGGGCTTTCCCGCCCCCTGCCCCATGACTCTGCCGGTGAATCGAGCCGCTCGCGAGCTTTCCCGTCAGGGGATCGGGCGGAATCCATCGGGGCCAGCGGAGGCCGGACGACTGCCACCCGTCCGGCCGATGGCGACGGGGCTTCTGGGCGCCACACCGTCCATACGCCGCGGCAAAGCGGCTTCAACTGCTTGACTGCGGCACGGTCCAGCCGGCGACTCGGCGTCTAAAAGCGCCCTGGCGCAGCGACGCGGCGGTGCACCCGGCCCGTCTCAGGGGCGCGGCACGAACTTCTGCAATCGCTTCCCGGTATCGACTTCACCCGCGTAGAGATTTCCGTGCGAGTCGATGGCCAGATCGTGCACCCAGTGGAATTGGCCGGCGTACCGGCCGGGGCGCCCGAGCGTGCCGCGCACCTCGCCGGTCGCACGGTCGATTGCAAGAATCTGGTTGTTCGCACCGTCTGCCAACAGCAGCCAGCGCTGCCCCGCGTCGCGTGAAATCACGAGATCCCACACCGAGCCCGCCATCAAGGTTTCCGGCTCCACCGAGAACTCCCTGACGAAGCTGCCGTCATGCTGGAACACCTGCACACGGTTGTTCAATCGGTCGCAGACGTAGACCAGCCCATCGTGCGCGAGGCGCACACAGTGCACGGG
This sequence comes from Roseateles sp., assembly GCF_019237615.1. Lineage (GTDB taxonomy): Bacteria > Pseudomonadota > Gammaproteobacteria > Burkholderiales > Burkholderiaceae_C > Pelomonas. Next base: position 72,307 of record NZ_JAFAGT010000069.1, read on the forward strand.
GTTGCCGAACTGGCTCAACTGGGCAGGGGTTGGTGCTGCCGTGCGCGGCGAGTCAGGCTTGTCAAAGGGCGCGGCAGGTCGGCCGTAGGCGCCCCAGCTGCGCTTGAAAGCACCGGTCTCGCTGTCGAAGACGACGATTCGCTTGTTGTAATAGCCATCGGCGACATAGACCTCACGTGCAGCCACGTCGACTTCGACGCCTGCGGCCCGCCCAACCCGGCTGGTGTCGCTGTTTCCCGTCTGCGGCCCGATCTTGCCGATCTGCATCACAAAGCGGCCATCACGGGTGAACTTGAGGATCTGCCCGTCCTGCTCCCCGTTGCCGGTGATCCACACGAAGCCTCGCCCATCGACATGGATGCCGTGCTCGTTCTGCGGCCAGTCGTAGCCGGCCCCGGGCCCTCCCCAGGAACGCAGCAACCTGCCGGCCGCGTCAAACTCCAGCACCGGCAGGGCTGGAGCGCAGCACTTCGACAGCGGCGGGCTCCTCGTCGCGCCACGCTCGTCCGGTGTCAGGCTGCCTGGGCGCTGCAAGACCCACACATGGTCGGCATTGTCCGTGGCGACCCCGCTGACCTGGCCAAGGATCCAGTTGTTCGGCAACGGCTGCGGCCATGCCGCGTCGACAACAAAGCGAGGGACGTCGCCACCATTTCCCGGCAGCGCCGTGGACGCACACCCGACAACCGCGATGCATGCAGTGAGCGTGGCCGCCCATCGCGCTGTTGCCAGAACCAGTCGCCCGTTCGACATGATGAATGCCCTCAGAGCCCGCCCTACCGCAGGCAAGTGTCGACCATCACAGCGTGGCTGCATAGAGCAGTTGCGCCCACGCCTGGCCGGGACACTATCGCCCGGGGCATGGCCGGCCTATGCCGCCAACCCATCCTGCGCAGCCCCCTGGACCGGGATCCGAACCCTGAAACAGGTTCCCACGCCGACCTCCGACTCCAGCTCGATGCGGCCGCCATGCTTCTGCACGATGGAAAAGGACAGCGACAGGCCCAGGCCTGTCCCCTTGCCCACCGGCTTGGTCGTGAAGAAAGGCTCGAAGATGCGCCGTCTGACCTCCTCGGTCATGCCGCTGCCGGTGTCCGCCACCTCGACGCTGACCCAGCCGTCCGCTGCCCGTGTCCTCAGCGTGATCGTGCCGCGCTCGGGAATGGCGTGGGCCGCATTGACGATGAGGTTCATGAACACCTGGTTGAGCTGCGCCGCGATGCAACGCACCGGCGGCAGCTCGCCGTAGTCCTTGCGCACCACCGCCTTGTACTTGACTTCGTTCATGACGACGTTGAGCGTCGAGTCCAGGCCCACATTAAGGTCCGCGTCCTGCCAGTCGGCCTGGTCGACCCGCGAAAAGTTCTTCAGGTCCTGCACGATCTTCTTCACGCGCAGCAACCCCTCCTCGCTCTCGTCGAGCAACTTGGGCAGGTCCTCCTGCACGAAGCCGAGGTCGACGACGGCGTCGACTCGGGCGAGTTCTTCGTTCACGTCGGCCGGCAGCGTATCGGCGGGCGCCTGCTTCAGCAGCGCAAGCAGCCCGAAGACGGGCTCGACATAGCCGCGCAGCGAGCCGAGGTTGGAACTGACGAAGCCGATGGGGTTGTTGATCTCGTGGGCGACGCCGGCGGCGAGCTGGCCGATGGAGGCCATCTTCTCGGACTGCAGCAACTGGTTCTGCGCCTCTTCCAACCGCGAGTTGGTCTGTTTGATGCGCTCGTAGTTCAACTCCAGCTCGCGCTGCACGCGGCGTACCTCGGTGCGATCCTGCAGCAACCACCATGTACCGGCCGTCGGCTCGGACGGACTGGCCACGTAGGCAATGATCTGCACCCACAAGAGATTGCCGGCCAGCGTGCGCACCTCCATCTCGTGGAACAGCGACCCGCCCTGGGAAAGCACGGGATAGGCGATGCGGCTCAGCTCCTCAAAGTCCTCCTCGCTCTTGAACAGGCTGCGTGTCGGCAGTCCGGCTGGCGACACATCGCCGAGCTCGAACATCTCGGCGAACTTCCTGTTGCCACGCTGCACGCGGTTGTTGGCCGTCGCGATGATGCCGACAGACGCGTTCTCGAGAAAGGCCTCGAGCTCGTGATGCGTGCTGAGCAGCTCGGCCGTTCTGTCGACGATCATGTTCTCGAGCTCGACGCGATGGCGGCGCAGCTCATCCTCGGCCTGGCGGCGGCGCGTCACATCCTGCAGCGTCTCGATCGCGCCGACCAGCTCGCCCTGCGTGTCGGCAAGGGGGGCCGCCGAGAAGAAGAGCCAGCGCCCCCCGTCACCGAACGCGGGGAAGAAGCTCTCGACCTCGTAGGCGTTCGCGATGTGAGGCGACGGGTTGCAGCGTTTGCCGTACAGGCGTTCTCGCTCTTGCTCGATGCTGCCATCCAGGATCAGGTCGGCCAGCAGCGGCCTGGCCTCGGGGTAGAAGGCGCGCCAGGCGTCGTCACGGCCCAGCATGTCGGCGGCTTCGTGGCCTGTCAGCTGCGCGCAGGCGGCGTTCCAGTGCGTAATCCGGTGGGATTTGTCGATGACGAAGGTCGGCACCGGGTTGTTCTCGAGGATCTGGTAGAGCACACGGCCGACGTCCAGCAGGCTGCTCTGCACATAGCGGATATCACTGAGATCCTGCCCCGTCAGCACGGCGCAGGCCCGGTCACCCACGACGACGCGCTGGGCCTTGATCTCCAGCACGCGGCGCGCGCCGCTTCCGGTCTCGGCCTCGATCTCTATCGCCGGCTGCTCCCCCGTCTCGGCGAGACAACGCTCGCAGTAGCGCCCGAGCACATCGGCGTCGCCGTCAGCCACCCAACCGCGCAACGGCATCTGTCGCAACGCGTCTTCCTCATGGCCGAGCAGGCGCTGCATCGCGGTGTTCGCGAGCAGGACATGCGTGGCGTCGAGCACCAGGGTAGGCGTCGTCACGGCCTGCAGCGCGAGGCGAAAGTCATCGCTCAGCGCGGCGCCGCTCACAGCCCGACCTCGTCGGGATCCTCGAGGATGAAGGAACCGTCGCTGCCCCATCTGACATGGGTGATGCCCGGCTCCAGACGCTCCAGGCGGCGCAGCTCGGCCTCCTGGGCGCTCAGCACCCCCCGTTGCTGGCGCACCTGGTCGGCAAGGCATTGGTTTTCCAGCGTCAGCTCGCGGATCCGCAGCACCTGGCGCACCGCGCTGAGCAGGTCGAAGTCGGCCCAGGGCTTGGAGATGAAGCGGGCGATCTCGGCCTCGTTGATCGCGGCGACCAGGGCATTCAGGTCAGCGTATCCCGACAGGATGATGCGCCCGCAATCCGGCTGCACCTGGCGCAGCTCACGCAGGAACTCGACGCCCGTCATGCCGGGCATGCGATGGTCGGAGATGGCCAGCGCGAAGGCGCATTCGCGCGCACGCGCCAGGGCCGACGCGCCGTCGGTGAAGACCTCCACCGTGTAGCGGCCGCCGGCGGCGTCCTTCAACCCGGCGTGCAGCAGGCGCTGCAGCGCGCTGAGAATGCTGGGCTCGTCGTCGACGAGCAGGATGCGCTCACTCATGAACTCTCCTCCGCACCATGCGCTCCGGGACCTGGGCTCGGGCAGCGGCCCGCCGGCTCATGCCGCCGGACCATCCTGCGGCCTCACATGGATGCTGAGCTTGACGCCATGGCGGCCGGCGAACTCGCGCAGCTGCCTGACGACGCGCTCGTCGAAGACGAAGCCGGCCGCGAGCAACAAGGTCCCCTGGGGCGACAGCAGGTCTCGCGACAGCACCATGCCGGGTGCGACATCGTTGGCCGGCAGCTCGCGATCCTGCGGCTTCTCGGTGGGCTCGTCGTCGAGAGCCAGCTCGAAGGCTTGGACGATGCTGGCCTCATAGCGCGTGCCGGCGCCGCCGACGACGAGCGCCTGCGCCTCCGCCGCCGAGTAATGCTTCAAAGACAGCCGCCCCGCCTGCGCCGCGTGGTAGTCGCTCGCGATGCTGACGATCTGCGCGCCGAACGGCACATCTTCGCCGCGCAAGCCGTCGGGAAAGCCCTTGCCGTCTATGCGCTCGTGATGGGAGCGCACATAGCGCGCAACGCGCTGCAGCTGGCCCAGCGGCAGCAGCGCGGCCTCGCCATCGAGCGTGTGCCGGCGGTACAGGGTCAACTCCTCGCTGCTCATTGTCGACAGCGGCTTGCGCAGCATCGCGTCGGGAAAGCCGATCTTTCCGACCTCGTGCAGCAGGCCGGCAATGTAGACATCCTGCTCCAGCATCGCGCCGCCGTCGAGGTGGCGGGCGATGCGCCGCGCAAGGCCGCCCACCTGGCGCGAGTAGCCGGCCATGTCGCTGCCACGCAGCTCCAGGAGGCCGGAGAAGACGTTGATCGACAGCAGGAAGTTCTCCTGAACCTGCGCGAACGAGGCCTCCAGCATCGCGTTGACCTGCTCGAGCTCGACGGTGCGCGCCCTGACGCGCTCGGCCAGCTCGGCGTTGAAGGCCTGCAGCTCATCGTTCTGCTTGCGCGTCAGCTGCATCAGCGCACGGTTCTCCTGTTCGAGCCTGCGGCGCTCCAAGCCGTCGTGCACGCACATCAGCAGCTCGCGGTCGTCCCAGGGCTTGGCGACATAGCGATGGATCTGGCCGCGGTTGATCGCTGCCACCGTGGAGCCGATGTCCGAATAGCCGGTCAGCAGGATGCGCCCGACCGTCGGCCATCGTTCACGCACCTGCTCCAGCAGGCTGGCGCCGTCCATCTCCGGCATGCGCATGTCGGACACGACGAGGTCCACGGGTTCTGCCTCCAGCATGGCCAGCCCGGCGCGGCCGCTATCGGCCAGCAGCACGCGATAGCCCTGCGGCCGGAACAGCCGCCGCAGCGCGCTGAGGATGGAAGGCTCGTCATCAACAAAGAGGACGACCGGCGATTCAGTGAGCTCTGAATTCATTGCATGCCTCCACTTGCGGGCCAGCAGTGACAGGTCCGCCGAAGCGTGAGTTTAGGCAGGCAGCGCGGACTTGGGTGTCTATCTTTTCCGAACGCCCTCGGCGGGGCATCATCAAGGCCTCGCCGGCTCCGATCCGGGGTGCAGTTGCGCGCGTCGCCGCCGGCCCCTGTCGCGTGGCGATCAGGCTTGGTCCGCGCAGGCCGCGCCCACAGGCACAGGCGGGCAGCGGCGGCGGGTTTAATATTCGCGATTGCCTATATAGCGAACTAGAGGAGACACCAATGCAATCCAATGGATCACCAAAGGCTTTGTCACGAGGTACCGGTTCGGCGCGGCGCCGGCTGGGCCTGCAGGCAGTCGCGGCCCTGGCGCTGATGCTCGGGAATGGCTGGACGGCGGCGGTCACCGACCCGGCCTCGCTGCCGGAGCCCAAGCGCACCAAGGCGGGCATGTACCTGAGCGCGAGCGAGGTGCCCGGCTTCATCCAGTCCCAGGGCGGCGCCTCGCGTGTCCTCTTTCTCGACATCCGGACCCGGGCCGAAGCCATGTTCGTCGGCATGCCCACCGCTGTGGATGCGCTGGTGCCTTTCGTCGAGTTGCAGGAGTTGATGACCGACTGGGATGCGCAGCGCAACGCCTACAAGCTCGAGCCTATGCAGGACTTCGTGCCCGAGGTGCGCCGGCGTCTGGTGCAGAAGGGCTTGCAGCCCACGGACGCCGTCGTGCTGATCTGCCGCTCCGGCGACCGCAGCGCCCGTGCCGCCAACCGGCTGGCCGAGGACGGCTTCACGCGGGTATGGTCGGTCGTCGATGGCTTTGAGGGCGACCTGGACAAGGAAGGCCGTCGCAGCGTGAACGGCTGGCGAAACGCGGGCCTGCCCTGGAGCTACAAGCTGGACCGCAGCCGCATGTATTTCCCGCGCTGAGCCATGCGCGCAGCGCCCCCCTCAAGCCCGGGGGGACAGGCACCTCAGCCCTGGGCTCGCCATGCGGCGGCCGGAAGTGCTACAAGAAGCTGCCTGCTTTTCGCGAGGAGCGGTGATGAACTTCCAGCACGCGTTCGTATCGATGATCTTCCTCGTTGCCCTCATTGGGCTGGCGTTCCTCGGGGTCTCGTTGGAGCACGCACTCAGGCTCGGCGATCTGGCACTCATGGCGCACCACCCCCTCTTCAGTTCGGGTGTCGCGTCATTGAGCACGGCCGCGCTGGGTGGCCTGTTGCTGCAGGGCCTCAGCCGCCCATCCCGCTGAAGACCCGGGCTTCGCCCCGGCAACGAAAAGCCGGCTGCGTGCAGCCGGCTTTTCGTTTTGGCGCCCGCCGATCAGTCGCGGCGGCGGCGGGCCAGCAGCAGAGCGGCGCCGCCCAGCATCAGCGCGACGCTGCCCGGCTCGGGTACGGCGCTGATGTTGTCCAGCGCCACGGCGTTGGCCATGCCGGTCAGGTCGAAGGACATGGCCGTGCCGCTGAAGCTCAGCACGGCATGGTTCCAGGCGCTGTAGTCGGCCGAGTTGGCCGTCAGGTCGAGGCTGCCCAGCAGCGTGCCGGTGCCGTTCAGGCCGGAGTAGGCCTTGATGGCGATGGGCGCGTCGCTCGGGGTTGAGTAGAAGAAGCTCAGGCCGCCGGTGACGCCCGCGCTGACGTTCATGAAGGCGGTGGTGTTGACGATGCCGTCCAGCTGCACGAAGGCCACGCCCAGCGGCGACGGCGCGTTGCTGAAGTAGGTGAAGTCGGCGTCGTTGGACAGGCCCAGCACGTTGGTGAAAGACACGCCGCTGGCGGCGTAGGTGTCGGCCACCTCCTCACCGTAGGACCAGGTCTTTTCAAAGTCCACGAACAGCGGGGCGGCCGCGAAGGCCGGCGAGGCCAGGCCGAGAGCCAGGGCGAGGGAGGCGAGCTTCATCGAAGAACTCCAGGGCTTGAGGGTTTGGGGCGGCGGTGGCCGCAGCGTCTTGGTCGGGGGCGCAGTGTGGTGGGCAATGACGACAGCCACGTGACGCCACCAAGGCAGGCACCAGCGCACTTCACGCCGATGTCATCGGTGGCTGCGATGGTCTCAAGCCCGCCCGCTGCCGCCCGCCATGACCCGACCTGTCCTGCCCCGCCGCTATCTGCTCATCGCCCTCGGCGCCGCCGGCCTTGCCCGCCCCGCTCGCGCCTGCGAGTTCTTCAGCAGCCGCATGCGCATCTGGCACCCCTGGACGCGCGCGACGCGCGTCGACGCCGACACGACCCGGCTCTGCATGCGCTTCGACGAGGTGCAGGCCAGCGACCGCCTGATCGGACTGCAAACCCCCGTGGCTGGGGGGGCACGTCTTGCCGGCCCCGGCGCACCGGAGGGCGTGCAAGGCCTGTCACTGCCGATCCACGCAGGCCAGGAACTCACCCTCACCGAGGACGGCCTGCACATCGAGCTGCTGGACCTGCAGCAGCCGCTGCAGCTTGGCCGCAGCTTCCCGCTGCGCCTGATCTTCGAGTTCGCGGAGCCCGTCAACGCCACGCTCAACGTCGACTACGCCGGCCTGCGCTGAACGTCGTGAACCCGTCACGCCGAGGTCATCCCCCATCCATAGCATGCGCCCCGCTTTCGGCCCTCTCCCCTTCATCCACGGAGCAGATCCCATGACTCATTTCTTCAGCAAGAGCCAGATCGCCCTGGCCGCCCTCGCGGCGCTGGGCAGCGCCGCGGTCATCGCGCCCAACCTCGCCACGGCCGCCGGAAAGACGGCAGGCAAGTATGTTTCCGGCGACTTCCACAACCACACCACCTGCTCGGACGGCGCGATCTCCATGCAGAAGCTGGTCAAGAAGGTCACAGACAAGACGGCCGACTCGCCCTGGGGCCTGGACTGGTTCGTGCAGGCCGGCCACGGCGGCAACGGCAACCGCAACTGCACGCTGGTCGAGGACGCCTCGCTGTCCACGCCTGCCTACCCCTATGTAGCCGGCCAGGGCCCCACGACGACCTGGGCCAACAGCATCGGCGCGGCCAACCTGAAGGGCAATGGCGGCGGCGTCGGCGGCAACGGCAACATGTGGCGCTGGCAGTCGCTGCAGGAATACCAGTACCCGGTCATCGAGTACCTGGCTGCCTACAAGAACCTGCCCCTCTTCCTGGGCCTGGAGTCCGTCGTCGCCGGCCATGAGCACAGCTCCATGTCCGTCGTGACCGGCCAGATGCCGTCCGCCGTGGACAACGCCACGCTGCCGACCGCGCCGGGCTACACGGCGCTGGGCAACGCCAGCGCGCTGGCCCAATGGTCCTACTGCTTCGACCGCGGTGACACTGACCAGAGCCGTGGCAACGTGACCGGCTCCACCACCGGCAACAACTGGGATTGCAGCAACCCCGCCAGCGCCGACTCCACGTCCAGCACGCTGGGCTGGAGCGGCACCGGCAAGAAGCTCGTGCAGCCCGGCGGCGCCGGCACCGGAGACAAGGGTCACCTGAAGACGCTGGAAGCCCTGAAGTGGATGGCCAACTTCCACGGCCAGGCCAGCTACTACGTGCCCGCCCACCTGGAGCGTGCCGGCCCGTTCAACGTGGACGGCAACAACGGCTTCAACATCGAGCACCTGCGCAACTTCAACAACACCGCGCCCAACGTCGCCTTCGGCTTCGAGTCTCAACCCGGCCATGGCGCGTCCAGCAACCGCGGCGAGTACCAGGTCAAGCGAAACAACTTCGGCGGCACGGCCGGCCTGGTCGACTCCGTCGGCGGCACGACCTACGGCGGCACCGGCGTCTACGCGGCCCAGGTCGGCGGCGTCTGGGACGCGCTGCTCGGCGAAGGCCGCAACTGGTGGTTCTTCGCCAGCTCCGACTGGCACAACCGCGGCAGCTTCGGCCCGGACGACCGACGCTCCACGCAGGACTTCTACCCCGGCGAATACCAGCGAACCCATGTCATGGTCCGCAACGGCAGCGACAAGCTGCGCCCGCAGACCATCGTCGACGGTCTGCGCAGCGGCAACGCATGGTCGGCTTCCGGCCAGTTGATCGACCGCCTGGCCTTCGTCGCCTGCACGTCCTACGCCGGTCCCGGCGCGCGCACCAACGCCGCAGTCGAGGCCCTGGCCGTCGCCGCTGCCACCAAGGGCACCGACATCGACGCCGTCGGCTGCGCCACCATGGGCGAGAAGCTCGCCGCCCGCCCGGGCGCAGAGATCGTCGTCGCCGTCGTCGTGCGCGACCCGGACGGCACCAACTTCTCGCCCTACACCTTCCCCAACCCGTCGCTGGCACAGGTCGGCATCAACCAGCCGCTGAACAAGCCGGTGCTGGACCACGTCGACGTGATTCGGGGCATGGTCACCGGCTACAAGACGCCCGGCTCGGCGGACTACTCGGGCGAATGGCCGCGCAACACGGCCTGGCTGAAGGCCGACGGCACGACAGCGGGCCTGGCCGCCGTGCCGGCCGGCGCGAAGAACACCTCGGCCGCCGTGCTGAAGACCTTCAGCGGCGACGGCGGCACGCCGTGGACCGCCGTGCAGTCGGGTGTGGACAACACCGTCTTCCTGAAGATGAGCTTCCGCATCCCCGCCGTCCAGGCCTCGCAGTACCTGCGCCTGCGCGGCAGCAACCTGCCCGCCGCCGTGCCCTACGAGACGGACGCCAGCGGCAACCCGCTGGCCGACATCTACACCAACGCCAACGACACCTCGATGCTGCGCATCCCCTGCAGAACCGTCGGCACAGTACTGACCGGCGACGCCATCAACGGCTGCCCGGCCCACCTCGCCACGGTGGCGGGCCAGAAGTACGTCTCCTACGACGTGGCCGCCTGGGCCGACCTCTGGTTTTACAGCAACCCGATCTACGTCGAGGTGGCCAACTCCTACGCCGTCGCCGGCGTGAGGTGAGGCCGCCGGGAGCCCGCTCCCGTCCAGGGGCGCTGCAGCGATGCAGCGCCCTTTTTTCATCGAGGAGATGTCATGAAGACCTGCATCGGTGCTGCGCTGCTTGTAGCAGTCGCCTCTTCCCAGGCCGCCATCGTCTGGGACGAAGCGATCCAAGGCGACCTGTCGGACAACGGCCTGGCACCCACCGTCATCGCGATGGCGCCCGGCCGCAACCTGGTACTCGGCACCATGGGCGATGCCGGCCATGGTGTGGACCGCGACTACTTCAGCTTTACCGTACCCGCGGGCCATGTGCTGGCCGAGCTATGGCTGCTGCCCGTCACCGGCGTATCGGGCAGCGCCTCCTTCTTCGGCATCCAGGCCGGACCGCAACTCACCGTGACGCCATCCGGTGGTGGCATCGAAGCCTTCTATGGCTTCAACCATTACGGCGGCGAGCAGATCGGCAGCGACATCCTCGTCGCCATGGTCGGCGCCGACAAGGCCCCCATCCCGGCCGGCACCTGGTCGGTCTGGCTGCAAGAAACCGGCGGCCAGGTCAGCTATGGCCTGGACTTTGTCATCACGTCCGCCGTTCCGGAGCCTGCCGCGGCCCTATGCCTGGGGCTGGGCCTCCTCGGGCTCGCTTGTCGCCGTTCTGTCTTGCTGCGCCGATAGCATCCGCCGCCTGTTACGCCGTCCGTTTCGAGAGCCATGTCCGCCCAACTTCCCCTGAGCCCGGCCGTCCAGGCTGCGCTGTCGCGCCGGCCCCTGTCCCGCTGGGCGCGAGAGCCGCTGCTGCACTTCCTGCTGCTGGGCGCGCTGCTGTTCGGCGTGGACCGTTGGCTCAACCCCGGCAGCGGCGAGGCCAGCGAGATCATCATCAGTGCCGAGGTCGACGAGGAGGCGCGCCAGCTCTTCAAGGCCAAGCGCGGCCAGGACCCCAACGCCGAGGAGATGACGGCCCTGCGCAAGGTCTGGCTGGAAAACGAAGTGCTCTACCGCGAGGGCCTGGCCCTGCAACTCGACAAGGGCGACACCGCGATCCGCGAGCGCGTCATCTTCAAGGCACTGAGCGTCGTCGACGGCGGCACCAAGCTGCCGCCGGTCAGCGACGAACTGCTGCGCGGCTGGTTCGAAAAGCACCGCGCCAAGTACGACGAGCCTGCCCGCTTCGACTTCCAGGAAGCCGTGCTCGAAGGCCATGCCGGCGAGGCCGCCGTGCGCGCCTTCGTCGATCAGCTCAATCACGGCACGCCCGGCGATGCCCGGGCCGGCCTGCGCGTCTTCAAGGGCCGGCCGCATGGCAACCTGCTGCAAAGCTACGGCGACGGTTTCGCCCGGGCGCTGGAAGCCGCCCCGCCTGGCCAATGGCTGGCACTGGAGTCCCGCGAGGGCTGGCACGCCGTGCGGCTGGAGGCCGCCAGCGCCGCCAGGCCCGCCGAGTTCGAGGTGCTGCGCGGCGTCGTGCTGCAGGACTGGACAGATGCGACGCTGGCCGAGCAGCGCAGCGCCGCCGTCGCGGCCCTGGCCAGAAAGTACGCCATCAAGATCGAGGCGCCAGCGAAATGAAACGGCTGCTGATCTGGCTGCTGTGGCTGGCCGCGCCCCTGCCGGCAGCCCTGCCCGCCTTTGGCCACGAGATGAGCATGGCCGAGATGCAGCTGCGCGAGACCCGGCGCGGCGAATTCCTCTGGCAATGGGGCGCCGGCGAGAAGCGCCCCATCGCCCAGGACCTGACGCCCATCTGGCCGCAGGCCTGCGCGGCCGAGGCCACGGTGTTGCGCTGCGGCGAGGCCGGCCTCGCCGGCACGCTGTCGGTCAAAGGCGTCGGTGAGCGCTACTCGGCCGCCGTCGTGCGCGTGTTCTGGCTGGACGGCCAGACCCGCGTCTACACGCTGACCAAGGCCCAGCCCACGGTGCAGCTCTACGGCGCTGCCGATGACCCGCGCGGCATGGGCGAGATCGCCAGCGCCTACACGCTGCTGGGCGTGGAGCACATCCTCGGCGGCATCGACCACCTGCTGTTCGTCATCGGCCTGCTGTTCCTGGTGGGCTTCAGGCGACGCCTCGTCTGGACCATCACCGCCTTCACTGCCGCGCACAGCCTCACGCTGGCTTGCAGTGCCCTTGGCTGGTTGACGCTGCGCGCCGCGCCGGTGGAGGCCAGCATCGCGCTGTCCATCGTGCTCGTCGCGGGCGAGGCCTTGCAGCGACGCGACACCCTGGCCAGCCGCTGGCCGGCCCTCGTCGCCTTCCTGTTCGGCCTCGTGCACGGCCTCGGATTTGCCGGTGCGCTGCAGGAGATCGGCCTGCCGGAGCATCACTTGCTCGTCGCGCTGCTGACCTTCAACCTGGGCGTCGAGATCGGCCAGCTGCTGACGGTGGCCGCCTGCTGGTGCCTGTGGCGCCTCGCCGGCCACTGGCAGGCCGCGCAGCGGCTGCGCACGGTGCTGCTCTACATGATCGGCAGCATCGCAGCCTACTGGTCCTGGCTGCGCATCGCGGCGATCGTGACATGACGGACGAAGTCATCGGGCTCTTTCCCGTCCCGCTGCAGCGCTCGCAGGGGGTGCTGCCCATGCCCCTCGTCCACGCGCTGGTCGACCACTTCAGCACCCGCGCGCTGCAGGCGAACAACAGCTCCGACGCGCTGTCGCACACCCGCATGCTGCAGCCCGGGGACAGCCCGCTGCTGGTGCAGGCCGCCGCCCTCATCACGCCCCGCATCGCCGCGTTCGGCCGCCACCTGTTCGGAGAGAACCTGGGATGGGCCATCAAGGAGATGTGGGTCAACGTGCTGGACACCGGCGGTCGCCAGGCCATGCACAACCACGCCAACAGCTTTGCCTCCGGCGTGGTCTACCTGACCGAGACGCACGACTCGGCGCGCACGGTGTTCATGAAGTCACCCGGCGGCCACGACTTCGCGCTGAAGAACGACCATGCCGGCGTCGTCACCGGGCCCTACAACGCCGAGAAATGGGTCAGCCCAGCGCCGGCGCCGGGCGACCTCATCCTCTTCCCCAGCTACCTGATGCACGCCGTGCCGCCCAATGCCGGCGCGCGCCGCATCAGCCTGGCCTTCAACGCCATCCCGACGCGCTTGGAAAGCTGGGGCTACACCCTGAGCTTCAGCGCTTGAAGTGAAACGCTCCTTCGCCCAGCCTCGCTCCGCTGAACGCGGGCGAGCCCAGCCGCTCACCCGGTGGAGCGGCATGCCTGCGGCTTCGAGCCGCAGGCGCATCACCACAGCGGACCGGCTTGAGGCCCCTGCGATATGAGCCGCCTGGCATTGCTGCTGATGGCCGCGTCCGGCTTCGCCGGCCTGGGCTACCAGATCGTCTGGACGCAGCAGTTCGGCCTCGTCCTCGGCCATGAGTCGGCAGCCGTGCTGGCTGTCGTCGCGGCCTTCTTTGGCGGGCTTTCGCTGGGCGCGCTGCTGCTGGGGCGACGCATCGAGGCCAGCGCGCGGCCGCTGCGCTGGTATGCCGGCTGCGAGGCGCTGATCGGGCTGTGGGGCGGGCTGCTGATGCTCGCGATGCCCGCGGCCAGCGGCGCAGCACTGGCCCTCATCGGGCCGGAGGCAACGCCGTTGCGCCACTGGTGCGTTGCCTTCGGAGCCAGCTTCGTCCTGCTACTGCCGGCCACCACCGCCATGGGCGCGACGCTGCCAGCCATGGCCCGCCTCGGCACGACGCACCTCCCGCCGCTGTACGCGGCCAACACGCTGGGTGCCGTCGCGGGCGTGCTGGGCACTGCCTTCTGGCTGATCCCGGGCTGGGGCCTGACGCGCTGCGCCGGCCTGTGCGTCGCCCTCAACCTGGGCTGCGCAGCGCTGGCCGGCCTCGCGCTGCAGGCGCGACCCACGCCACCGCTGGGACCACGTACCTCGAGCCGGCCCCTGGCGCTGCTCGCGCTGACCGGCCTTCTGGGCATCTCCTACGAGGTGCTGGCCGTGCGCGTGCTCAGCCAGGTCGCCGAGGACACGGTCTACACCTTCGCGCTGCTGCTGGCCGTGTACCTCGCCGGCAGCGCGCTGGGCGCCGCCGCCTTCACGCGCTGGCAGCGGCTGTGCAGCACGCCGCTGCTACTGAAGGCCCTGGCCTGGAGCATCCTGCTGGGCATGGCCGCGCTGTGGAGCGCCGAGGCGATCAAGGCCTGGCTGCAGCCCGAGACCCAGGCCGCCGCGCTGGCCACCGAGGCACTGCTGGCCGTCGCGGCGTTCGCGCTGCCCACGCTGCTGATGGGCGCCCTCTTCTGCCAGCTCAGCGCCGACGCCGCCGCGGCCGGCATCCCCTTCAGCCGCGCGCTGGGCGCCAACACGCTGGGCGCGATGGTGGCCGCGCCGCTGTTCGGTGTCGCGCTGGCTCCGGTCCTGGGGCCCAAGCTCACGTTGCTGCTGGTGGCTGCAGGCTATCTGCTGCTCACGCCGGCCTGGCGCCGCCCGTCTTGGTGGCTTCCCGCCGGAGCCACCGCGGCGCTGGCGCTCCTCGCACCGCCGCTGGCCTTCGTCGACCTGCCCGAGGGCGGTCGGCTGCTGAGCTACCGCGACGGCGCCATGGCGGCCGTCAGCGTCGTCGAGGACGCGGCCGGCATCGCACGTCTGCGCATCAACAACCGCCAGCAGGAGGGCAGCAGCGCCACGCTGCTGGTCGATGGCCGCCAGGCGCTGCTGCCACTGTTGCTGCACGGCGAGGCCGGACAGGCCCTCTTCCTCGGCGTGGGATCGGGCGTCACCGCCGGCGTGGCCGCAAGGCTGCCGGGCCTGCGGGTGGATGCAGTCGAGCTGCTGCCCGAGGTCATCCAGGCCGCAACGCTGTTCCGGCACGCGCTGGCAGGTCTGGGCGACGGGCCGGAACCGCGGCTGTTGGCCGCCGATGCGCGCCGTTTCGTGCGCACCGCGACGCAGCGCTACGACGTCGTCGTCTCCGACAACTTCCACCCCGCCCGCAGTGGCTCCGGCGCGCTCTACACCGTCGAGCATTTCCACGCCGTGCGCGAGCGCCTGGCGCCGCGGGGCCTGTTCTGCCAATGGCTGCCCCTGCACCAGCTGGACCTGGACACGCTGCGCAGCATCACCGCGGCCTTCCTGCAGGCATTCCCCGACGGCGCTGCCATCCTGGCCAGCAACAGCCTGGACACCCCCACAGTCGGCCTGGTCGGCCGCGCCGGCGGCACGCGCTTCGGGCCCCGCCCTCCGCCCGCGCTGGCCGCGAGCTTCGGCCTGGACGACGAGCTGGCGGTGCTGGGCAGCCTCATCGCCGACCCGAGATCCCTGCAGCGCTTTGCCGCCGGCGCGCCGCCGAACACCGACGACCGCCCCTGGGTGGCCTACAGCGCGCCGCGCGTCACCTACGCCCCTGACTCCGCGCCGCGCGACCGCCTGCTGGACCTTCTGGGCCTGCTCAACGTCGACACGACGGCCCTGCTCGCCGAGCCCGGACTGGCCCCGCGCCTGAACGCCTACGCCCGGGCCCGCCATGGCTACCTGGACCTGGGCCGCCGCACCCAGCCCAGCGCCGACCCAGCCGTCATGCTGGCCCGTGTCGGCGCGCCGCTGCTGGCCGTGCTACGCCAGAGCCCCGACTTCCAGCCCGCCGC
Source organism: Roseateles sp. (assembly GCF_019237615.1). Classification (GTDB taxonomy): domain Bacteria; phylum Pseudomonadota; class Gammaproteobacteria; order Burkholderiales; family Burkholderiaceae_C; genus Pelomonas. The sequence goes on from NZ_JAFAGT010000069.1 coordinate 87,664, forward strand.
CGAGCCGCTGCGCCGCATTGCGCAAGCTCTGGCGCCGCGCGACCCCGCTGCTGCGCGCCAGCTGCTGGACGCGCTCGCGCGCATCCGCCCCGACCTCGTCGCCCGCTGAACGCCTGTCGGCCCGGCGTCAGCGCTTCATGGCAAGCTGTCGCCCATGCGCTGGGCCCTCATTACCGATATTCATGCCAACCGCCAGGCCTTCGAGGCCGTCCTGGCCGACGCCCGCACCCAGGGTGCCACCCGCTATGCGCTGCTGGGCGACTTCGTCGGCTACGGCGCCGACCCGGCCTGGGTGCTGGAGCAGGTCATGGCCCTCGCCACCGACGGCGCCCTCACCGTGCAGGGCAACCACGACGAGGCTGTGGCCCATGGCAGCACGCCGGGCATGCACCCGGACGCACGCGCCGTCGTCGACTGGACGCGCGCCCAACTGGATGAAGACCAGCTGCGTTTCCTGGCGCGGCTGCCCCTGCAGGCCCGCGGCGAACCGGGCCACTGCCTGTTCGTGCACGCCAACGCCTTCGAACCCGGCCGCTGGGAGTACGTGCAGGGCCGTGCCGAGGCCGTGAAGAGCCTGCACGCCAGCGCGGCACGCATCCAGGTCTGCGGCCACATGCACGAGCCCATGCTCTTCCACCTCTCCGGCACCGGCAAGGCGGGTGATTTCCGGCCCGTGGCCGGCGTGCCCATGCCGCTGCCGGGCCACCGCCAATGGCTGGCCATCCCGGGCTCCTGCGGCCAGCCGCGCGATGGCAACCCGGCGGCCTGCTACGCGCTGCTGGACCCGGGCAAGTCCGATCTCGACGACGCGCGCATCACCTTCCAGCGCGTGGCCTACGACGTCGACGCCGCCTGCGCGGCCCTGCGCGCGACCGCCCTGCCGCCGCTGATTGTCGAGCGCCTCGCGCGCCGCCTCACGCTCGGCGAATGATGACGACGACACTGCCCCTCGCCTCCCCCGCGCCGCCCGCGCCGCTGGAGGCCGGCCGTGTGCTGGACGGCTTCCGGCTGGAGGAACGGCTGCACCAGGGCGGCATGGCCAACCTGTGGCGTGTCAGCCGCGTGGAGGGCGAGGAGGATGGCATCGGGCTGCTGATGAAGGTGCCGCGCATCAAGGGCGGAGAGGACCCCGCCACCATCGTCGGCTTCGAAGTCGAGCAGATGCTGATGCCGCAGCTCAGCGGCCCGCACGTGCCGCGCTTCGTCGCCCGCGGCGACTGGACGCGCCAGGCCTTCATCGTCATGGAGCGCATCCCCGGCGACACGCTGCGCCCGCTCCTCGACGACGCCCCGCTGCCGCCCGAAGAGGTGGCCGACATCGGCGCCCGCGTCGCCACGGCGCTGGCGGCCCTGCACCGCCAGCATGTGGTGCACCTGGACATCAAGCCCAGCAACATCATGTTCCGCCCCGACGGCACTGCTGTGCTGGTCGACTTCGGCCTCAGCCGCCACGAGCTGCTGCCCGACCTGCTGGAGGAGGAGTTCACGCTGCCCATGGGCACCGGCCCCTACATGAGCCCGGAGCAGGTGCAGTTCGTGCGCAACGACCCGCGCAGCGACCTGTTCGCGCTGGGCGTCATGCTCTACCACCTGAGCACCGGCGAGCGGCCCTTCGGTCAGCCGAACTCGGTGCGCGGACTGCGCCGCCGCCTCTACGTCGAGCCGGTGCCGCCGCGCGCCATCCGGCCCGAGCTGCCGCCCTGGCTGCAGGAGGTCATCCTGCGCTGCCTGGAGGTCAGGCCCGAGCGGCGCTACCAGAGTGCCGCCCAGCTGGCGCTGGACTTGCGCGAGCCCGGCGGCGTCGCGCTCACCGCTCGCGCCGAGAAGCTGCAGGTCAGCGGCGCGATGCGCCGGCTCAAGCGGTGGTTCTTCGCGCTGGGCGCGGAAGCCCAGCCCGCCGCGCCGGCCGGCCAGCAACTGGCGCGCAGTCCCATCGTCATGGCGGCCGTGGACGTCGGCAACGCGACGCCCGAGCTGCTGGCCCAGCTATGCGAGACCGTGCGCCGCATCGTGCAGACCGAGGCCGGCGCCCGCCTGGCCTGCGTCAGCGTCATGCGCGTGAACCGCATCGGCATCGACGAGCTGACCGACAAGCATGGCCAGAGCCTGCACGTGAAGCAGCTCATCGCCCTCAAGCACTGGGCGCGGCCCATCAGCAAGGCGCTGAACCTGGAGGATGGGCGGCTGACCTTCCACGTGCTGGAGGCGCCCGACGCGGCTGGCGCCATCATCGATTTCGCCCACCGCAACGGCGTGGACCACATCGTCATGGGCGCGCGCGGCGCGTCGGCCTTGCGGCGCTATCTGGGCAGCGTGTCGGGCCAGGTCGTGGCCGAGTCGGACTGCACCGTCACCGTCGTGCGCGAGCCGGCCGGCGGTTGAGCTGTTAGATGGCCGGCCACCTATGATTCCGGCATGACTTTCCCCGCCAATCCGCGGCTAGACCGGCTGCAGCCCTACCCCTTCGAGCGCCTGCGCGAACTGACGGCCGGCATCACGCCGAATCCAGGGTTTGCCCCCATCTCGCTGGGCATAGGCGAGCCTCGCCACGCTGCACCGGCCCTCATCGCCGAGGCCATCAACGGCGCGATGAAGAGCCTGTCGGCCTATCCGGCCACGGCCGGCACGCCGAAGCTGCGCGAGGCCATCGCCGGCTGGATCTCGCGCCGCTACGGGCTGACGCTGGACCCGGCCACCCAGGTGCTGCCCGTCAACGGCTCGCGCGAAGCGCTGTTCGCCATCGCGCAGACGGTCGTCGACTCGACCCGCCCCGGCGCCACCGTCGTCTGCCCCAACCCTTTCTATCAAATCTACGAAGGCGCGGCGCTGCTGGCCGGCGCCGACGTGGCCTTCGCCAATTCCGACCCCGCGCGCAACTTCGCCGTCGACTGGCGCCAGATCCCCGACGCGACCTGGGCGCGCACGCAACTGCTCTACGTCTGTTCGCCCGGCAATCCCAGCGGCGCGGTGATGCCGCTGCCGGAATGGCAGGCCTTGTTCGAGCTGAGCGACCGCCACGGCTTCGTCATCGCATCGGACGAGTGCTACTCGGAGATCTATTTCCGCGACGAAGCGCCCCTGGGTGGCCTGGAGGCCGCGGCCAGGCTGGGCCGCAGCGACTTCCGCAACCTGATCGCCTTCACCTCGCTGTCCAAGCGCTCCAACGTGCCGGGCCTGCGCTCGGGCTTCGTGGCCGGCGACGCTGCGCTGCTGAAGAAGTTCCTGCTCTACCGCACCTACCATGGCAGCGCAATGAGCCCCATCGTGCAGGCAGCCAGCATCGCGGCCTGGGGCGACGAGGCCCATGTCGTCGAGAACCGGGCGCGCTACCGACGCAAGTTCGCCGACGTGACGCCGCTGCTGGCCGAAGTGCTGGACGTGGCGCTGCCCGACGCCGGCTTCTACCTGTGGGCCGCTGTTCCCGGTGGTAACGACATCGCCTTCGCCCAGGGCCTGCTCGCTCAATACAATCTGGCGGTCCTGCCGGGCAGCCTGCTGGCCCGCGAAGCCCATGGCCACAACCCCGGCGCCGGGCGCATCCGCCTGGCCCTGGTGGCCGACGAGGCCGAGTGCCTGGAAGCCGCCCGCCGCATTGTCTCTTTCACGAAATCCCGCCCATGAACACCGCTGAACTGCAAAGCCTGATCGACCTTGCCTGGGACAACCGCGCCTCCCTGGACCCCACCAACGCGCCGGAACTGCGCCAGGCCGTCGAGCACGTCATCGCCGAGCTGGACGCAGGCCGGCTGCGCGTGGCCACGCGCGAGGGCGTGGGCCAGTGGACGGTGCACCAGTGGATCAAGAAGGCCGTGCTGCTGTCCTTCCGCCTGAATGACAACCGCCTCATGGGTGACAAGGAACTGACCTTCTTCGACAAGGTGCCAACCAAGTTCGCCGGCATGAGCGAGGCCGAGCTGCGCGCCACCGGCGTGCGCGTGGTGCCGCCGGCCGTCGCGCGCCGCGGCAGCTTCCAGGCCAGGAACGTCGTGCTGATGCCCAGCTACGTGAACATCGGCGCCTATGTGGACGAGGGCGCCATGGTCGACACCTGGGCCACCGTCGGCTCCTGCGCGCAGATCGGCAAGAACGTGCACCTGTCCGGCGGCGTGGGCATTGGCGGCGTGCTGGAGCCGCTGCAGGCCAACCCGACCATCATCGAGGACAACTGCTTCATTGGCGCCCGCTCCGAGGTCGTCGAGGGCGTCATCGTCGAGGAGAACTCGGTCATCTCCATGGGCGTCTACATCGGCCAGAGCACGCCCATCTACGACCGCGCGACCGACACGGTCAGCTACGGCCGCATCCCGGCCGGCTCCGTCGTCATCTCGGGCTCGCTGCCCAAGGACGGCGGCCGCTACTCGCTGTACGCAGCCATCATCGTGAAGCGCGTGGACGCGCAGACGCGCTCCAAGACCAGCATCAACGAACTGCTGCGGGCCTGACATGAGCGGCCCTGGCGGTGGGAACATGGAGCGCATCCTGCGGCTGATGGCCGACAAGGGTGCTTCGGACTGCTATCTGTCGGCCAACATGCCGGTGCTGATCCGCATCAACGGGCAGACCGTGCAACTCTCCGACCAGCTCCTGACGCCGCCGCAGCCGCGCCAGCTCATCGCCGAGGTCATAGACCCCGGCTCGCTGGCCGAGCTGGACAACAGCGGCGAGCTGAACATGGCCGTGGGCGTGCGCGGCGTGGGCAGCTTCCGCCTGTCGGGCTTCCGCCAGCGCGGCTCCATCGCCGGCGTGTTCCGCCACATCCCGCATGAGATCCCGACGCTGGAGTCGCTGGGCCTGCCACCCGTGCTGGGCCAGATGATCAAGGAGAAGCGCGGCCTCATCCTGATGGTGGGCGCCACCGGCACCGGCAAGAGCACGACGCTCGCGGCCATGCTGGAGATGCGCAACCAGACCATGTCCGGGCACATCCTCACCATCGAGGACCCGATCGAGTACCTGTTCAGCAACAAGCGCTCGGTCGTCAACCAGCGCGAGATCGGCCGCGACACGGCCTCGCTGCAGATCGCGCTGAAGAACGCGCTGCGCCAGGCGCCGGACTGCATCCTGATCGGCGAGATCCGCGACCGCGAGACGATGACGGCGGCCATCAGCTATGCGCTGTCCGGCCATCTGGTGCTGGCCACGCTGCACGGCAACAACACCTACCACGCGCTGAACCGCATCCTGTCCTTCTACACGCCCGAGTCGCGCCCGGCGCTGCTGAACGACCTGGCGGCCGGCCTCAAGGCCATCGTGTCGCAGCGCCTGGTGCGGGCGACGGCCGGCGGCCGCGTGCCCGTCATCGAGATCCTGCTGAACACCAAGCTGACGTCCGAGCTCATCGAGCAAGGCGACTTCGCCGGCGTGAAGGAGGCGATGGAGAAGTCCATCGCCGAGGGCTCGCAGACCTACGAAGAGCATTTCGCCAAGCTCATCGGCGACGGCATCATCACCCGCGAGGAAGGCCTGGCCTTCGCCGACTCGCCCACCAACCTGCTGTGGCGCCTGCAGAACGAGGCGCCCGGCGCCCGTCTCACGACCGCGCCGCGCAAGGAGGAGAAGGCCTCAGACGAGGCCAGCTTCACCGAAATCACCCTGGACGTCCGCGCCACTTGAAGCTGATTGACTGCATCGAATCCCAAGCCGCCCGCCTCGCCCAGGCGGGCTTGTTTTTTGGCCATGGCACGACGAATGCCTTCGACGAGGCCATGTGGCTGGCGCTGTGGCGCATGGGCCTGCCGCTGGATGCCCTGGACGAGCACGAGGCGCGCGAGCTGAGCGCGGCGCAGGTCGCGTCCATCGCCGCACTGATCGACGAGCGCATCGCGACCCGCAAGCCGGCCGCCTACCTGACCGGCGAGGCCTGGCTGCAGGGCGTGCCGTTCACCATCGACGAGCGCGCCATCGTGCCGCGCAGCTTCATCGCCGAGCTGATAGTCGACGCCAGCATCGACCCTTGGCTGCACCCCGACAGCCGCCGCGTGCTGGACCTGTGCACCGGCAACGGCAGCCTGGCCGTGCTGGCCGCCATGGCCTGGCCGGAAGTAGAGGTCGATGCGCTCGACCTGAGCCCCGATGCGCTGGAGGTCGCCAGGCTCAACGTCGAGCGCCACGACCTGACAACTCGCATCCGCCTGCTGCAAGGCGACGGCCTGGCGGGCGCCCAGGGGCCCTACGACCTGATCCTCTGCAACCCGCCCTACGTGAACAGCGCCAGCATGGCTGCCCTGCCCGCCGAGTACCGCGCCGAACCCGAGCTGGCCCTGGCCGGCGGCACGGACGGCATGGACTTCATCCGCGAGCTGCTGCGCGCGGCTCCCGCCGCGCTGAACGACGACGGCGTACTGGTGCTGGAGATCGGCAACGAGCGCGAGCACTTCGAGGCGGCCTTCCCGCTGCTCGAGGTCGTGTGGATGGAGACCTCATCAGGCGCCGATCAGGTGCTGCTGGTGACGAAAGAAAACCTGCTGTGATCACCCTACGCGACATCACGCTGCGCCGCGGCGTCAAGGTGGTGCTGGACGGCGCGTCGGCGACGCTTCAGCCCGGCGAGAAGATCGGCCTGGTGGGCCGCAACGGGGCCGGCAAGTCCAGCCTGTTTGCGCTGCTGACGCACCGCCTCTCCAATGACAGGGGCGAGGTCGAGGTGCCCAGGCACTGGCGCCGCTCCGAGGTGGCCCAGAACATGCCTGAGACCGAGGACGGCGCGACCGACTTCGTGCTGCAGGGCGACCTGACGCTGGTGGCCGCGCGCATCGCGCTGGACGAGGCCGAGCAAGCCAATGACGGCCATGCGATGGCGGAGGCTCATGCGGCGCTGGCCGATGCCGGTGCGTTCGACGCCCGCTCGCGCGCGCAGGCGCTGCTGATGGGCCTGGGCTTCAGGACCGAGCAGCTCGACGCGCCCGTGAACAGCTTCTCCGGCGGCTGGCGCATGCGCCTGCAACTGGCACGCGCGCTGATGTGCCCGGCCGAGCTGATGCTGCTGGATGAGCCCACCAACCACCTGGATCTGGACGCCCTGGTGTGGCTGGAGGCCTGGCTGCAGCGTTACGGCGGCACGCTCATCATCATCAGCCACGACCGCGAGTTCCTCGACGCGATCACCAAGGTCACGCTGCATCTGGATGAAGGCAAGCTGGTGCGCTACGGCGGCAACTACACCAGCTTCGAGAGCCAGCGCGCAGAGCGCATGGTGCTGCAGCAGGCCGCGTTCGAGCGCCAGCAGGAGAAGGTCGCCCATCTGCAGAAGTTCATCGACCGCTTCAAGGCCAAGGCCAGCAAGGCCAAGCAGGCGCAGAGCCGCGTGAAGGCGCTGGAGCGCATGGAAAGGCTGGCGCCGGTGCTGGCGTCGGCCGACTTCAACTTCGAGTTCCGCGAGCCGCTGAATCTGCCCAACCCGATGTTGATGTTCGACGACCTGTCGGCGGGCTACCGCACCGAGGAAGGCGACAAGATCATCGTGCGCGGCGTGGACCGCTCCGTGCTGGCCGGCCAGCGCATCGGCATCCTCGGCGCCAACGGCCAGGGCAAGTCCACACTGGTCAAGACCATCGCACGCGCACAGGTGCCAATGGGCGGCAAGCTCACCGAGGGCAAGGGCCTGTCCATCGGCTACTTCGCCCAGCAGGAGCTGGACGTGCTGCGGCTGGACGAAGGGCCGCTGGAGCACATGGTGCGCCTGGCTCGCGACGTCGGCCCGCCGGGCCGCGAGCAGGAGCTGCGCGACTTCCTGGGCCAGTTCCGCTTCACGGGCGACATGGTCAACCAGCTGGTCGGCAGCCTGTCCGGCGGCGAGAAGGCGCGCCTGGTGCTGGCGATGCTGGTGTGGCAGCGCCCCAACCTGCTGCTGCTGGACGAGCCCACCAACCACCTGGACCTGAACACGCGCGAAGCGCTGTCGCTGGCGCTGAACGAGTTCGAGGGCACCGTCATGCTGGTCAGCCACGACCGCGCGCTGCTGCGCGAGGTCTGCGACGAGTTCTGGCTGGTGGCCGACGGCGTCGTCAAGCCCTTCGACGGCGACCTGGACGACTACCAGCGCTGGCTGCTGGACCAGAGCAAGGAAGCAGCCCGTGCTGCGAAGAAGCAGCCGGCCGCCGCTCCTGCACCCGTCGTGGCAGCGCCGCCCCCGGCGTCACGCGAGGACCGCAAGGCCTCCGGCCAGGCACGTGCCAAGCTGGCCGAGCAGACCCGGCCACTGCGCAAGGAGATGGAAGCGATCGACAAGCGCCTGCATACGCTGGCGCAGGAGCGCGCCGAGATCGAGGCCCAGCTTGCCGAAGGCGCCGCCGCGTCGGCCATCGCCGAGATGGGCAAGCGGCTGAAGGCGATTGCCGACCAGCTCGAAGCCGACGAGATGCGCTGGCTGGAGCTGGGCGAGCAGATCGAGGCGATGTCGGCCTAGAGCGCCAGCACCGCTGCCAGCGCCAGCGCGCCCGGCAGTGCCTGCACATACAGGATCTTCCTGGACGCCGTGGCCGCGCCGAACAGGCCGGCCACGATCACGCACCCCAGGAAGAACAGCAGCCAGGGCCGGCCTGCGCCAGCAGCGCCCTGCATCAGCCCCCACGCCAGGCCGGCCACCAGAAAGCCGTTGTAGAGGCCCTGGTTGGCCGCCAACGCCTTGCTCTGCTCGGCGAAGGCCTGGTCCAGCCCGAAGGCCTTGCGGCCGGCCGGCTTGGTCCAGAAGAACATCTCCAGCACCAGGAAGTACAGGTGCAGCAGCGCCACCAGCGCGGCCAGCACGACGGCCAGGGTTTGCATCGCCTCACTCCTCATTGCATGTTCGGGGTGGCGCATCCTCTCAGATAGACCTAGCGTCCGATGTCGCGCAAAAGACCATTTAAGTTGTACGCAATTTAATTGCCAACTACATTTGCAGCCATGGCACGCAGCAAGCTCCCCACCCTGGCCGACCATCCCCGCGAGGAATGGCTGCGGCTGGACCGTCAGCTCTGCTTTGCGCTGTACAGCAGCTCGTTGGCCATGACCCGGATCTACAAGCCCCTGCTCGCGCCGCTGGGCCTGACCTATCCGCAATACCTGGTCATGCTGGTGCTGTGGGAGGCCGACGGCCTGAGCGTGTCCCGGCTGGGCCAACGCCTGTCGCTGGACTCGGGCACGCTGACGCCGCTGCTCAAGCGCCTGGAGGCGCTGGGCCACATCGAGCGCCGCCGTGCCAGCGACGACGAGCGCCGCGTCGACATCTTCCTGACGCCCCGGGGCCGCAAGCTGCGCGAGCCGGCCCTGGACATCCCCGGACAGCTCGCATGCGCCAGCGCCTGCGAGCTGGACGAGGTCATCGCGCTGACTCAGCGGTTGCACCAGCTGCGCCAGCAACTCAACCGGGCCGCCGACACGGCGGCCTGAATCCCACCACCCCAAAGGAGCCCACCATGGCCATCGAGAAAGCCCTCTACACCGCCACCGCCACCGCCACCGGTGGCCGCACCGGCACCGCCAAGTCGTCCGACGGCGCCATCGACCTGACGCTCGCCACGCCCAAGGAACTGGGCGGCGCCGGTGGTCCCGGCACCAACCCCGAGCAGCTGTTCGCAGCCGGCTATTCCGCCTGCTTCATCGGCGCGATGAAGGCCGTCGCCGGCAGGCAGAAGATCGCGCTGCCCGCCGAGGTCTCCATCACCAGTGACGTCGCCATCGGCCCGCACGCCAACAAGCCCGGCGCCTTCGGCATCCAGGTCGACATGAAGATCTCGGTGCCCGGCATGGACCGCGCCCAGCTCGAGGCGCTGGTCAAGACGGCCCACGAGGTCTGCCCCTACTCGAACGCCACGCGCGGCAACGTCGACGTCTCGCTGACCATCGTCTGATGGCCGGGCCGGCTCAGCCGGCCAGCAGGGCCAGGATCATCTCGATCCTGGCCTTGACCGGGCTCAGCGCTCCAGCGCTGGGCAGCAGGCCGGGCAGGTCCATGACCGGTCCGGCGTCGCAGCGCGTGCTGCGCCAGACCTTCACGCCGCCAGCCTGCGCCTCGCTCAGCGCTGCCTCCAGCGCAGCGCTGAGCGTGCCGTTGCCGGTGCCGGCGGCGATCAATCCCTCCACGCCCCGGGCCCGCAGCGCCTGCACGACGGCGCCGCTGGCGCCGGCATGGTTCATGACGATCTCAACGCGCGGCCAGCGCTCGGCCGGCCGCGAGATGCGTGCCAGGCCCAGCGCCTCGCCCTGCGGCCAGCGCCCGACCAGCCGCACGACGCCCTCCTCCACGCGCGCGACCAGCGCGCCGTCCACGGACTCGAACGCGTCGACACGGTAGCTGTGCGTCTTGCGCACCTGGACCGCGTCATGCACCCGGCCGGCAAGCGCGACAAGCACGCCCGCCGCCCCCGGCGCCGCGGCCACCTGCACCGCATCGAACAGGTTCTGCGGCCCATCCGGCGCCAAGGCAGTGGCCGGTCGCATCGCCGCCGTCAGCACGACGGGCTTGGCCGGCGCGAGCACGCGCTGCAGGAAATATGCGGTCTCCTCCAGCGTGTCCGTGCCATGCGTGATGACGACACCGCCCACCTCAGCGCGGGCAAGTTGCGCCTGCACGGCGGTCGCAAGGCGCTGCCAGGTCACGAAGTCCATGTCCTTGCTGTCCAGCTGGGCGACCTGCTGCGCCTCCAGCGGACGGCCGGCCAAGGCTGGCACGGCGGCCAGCAGGTCCGCCACGCTCAGCTGCGCGGCCGTGTAGCCCACGCCATCGCTGGCCGTTTGGGCCGTACCGGCGATCGTGCCGCCGGTGCCCAGAATGACGATCAGATCCGCGGGAATTTGCAATCTCCTGGTTTCCTGGATGAAAATACAGCTGCTGGACAAATTGCCAGCCTATTGAAAAGGCCGCACGTGCAAGACCGACCCAAGCTTACCGCCCGCCAGCAGCAGATCTTCGATCTGGTCCGCAACGCGATCGAAAGCACCGGCGCGCCGCCCACCCGCGCCGAGATCGCCGCCGAGCTGGGATTCAAGTCCGCCAATGCCGCCGAGGAGCATCTGCAGGCGCTGGCCCGCAAGGGCATGCTGGAGCTCGTGGGCGGCACCTCGCGCGGCATCCGCCTCAAGTCCGACGCGCTGAGCGCCGTCAACCGCGCCCGCCAGTTCAGCCTGCCCCTCCCCGCCCTGGCGCAGCTGACGCTGCCGCTGATCGGCCGCGTCGCCGCCGGCGCGCCCATCCTGGCTCAGGAGCATGTCGAGCAGACCTACAGCGTCGAACCCAGCCTGTTCGCGAAGAGGCCCGACTACCTGCTCAAGGTCAAGGGCATGAGCATGAAGGACATCGGCATCCTCGACGGCGACCTGCTCGCCGTGCAGTCCGCCAAGGAAGCGCGCAACGGCCAGATCGTCGTCGCCCGTGTCGGCGACGAGGTCACCGTGAAGCGCTTTCAGCGCAGCCCCGAAGGCATACGGCTGCTGCCCGAGAACCCCGATTTCGAGCCCATCATCGTCAACGAGGGCAGCGAGCCCTTCAGCATCGAAGGCCTGGCGGTAGGCCTGATCCGCGGGCAAGGGTTCAACTGACCCCGGCCCGGTCACGCCCACAGCCGCAGTTCGACGGCAAAGCCCGGCACCTCCGGCCGCGGCTCGGGCAGGTGCAGGCTGCCGCCATGGGCCTGAGCCACCAGCGACGCCAGGCGCAGCCCCAGCCCCAGACCGGGGCCGACATCGCCCTCGGCCAGCGCCCGGCACACTTCGGCCCAACGCGTCGGCGTGATGCCGCGCCCATCGTCCTCGACGCGGATGACAGCACCGCGCCCCTGTTGCGCCGCGAACAGGCGCACCTGCCGCGCCTCGAAGCGTGACGCGTTGTCCAGCAGGTTCAGCAGCGCGATCGTCAGCAGGTTGGGGTCGGCATCGAAGTTCGCGTCGGCCTCCACCGTGACCTGCAGGCCGTGCAGCGGGATCTCCGGCACCAGCTCGTGCAACGAGCAAGGGCGCAGCGTCAGGCGCTGCGCCTCACCCGCGCGGAACAGCGCCAGCAGCGACTGCACGACCTGCGTCAACCGCGTCAACGCGCCGCGCACGCGCGCCAGGCGCTGCGGCAGGTTGGCCGGTGGCTCGCGCAGCGCGAGCGCAAGCTGCGCATCCATGCCCGCCAGCGGCGTGCGCAGCGAGTGCGCGGCGCAGGCGGCAAAGGCCTGCTCCAGCTCGATGCGCCGCCCCAGTCGCCGGCCCAGTGCGATCACGGCCTGAGAGATCGCCGCCGTCTCGGCGCGCTGCCCCGGGTCGGGCTCGGTCGCCGGCCGTTGCGGGTCATAGGCCTCGATCTGCCGGGCCAGGTGCTCGAGCGGGTGCATGGCGCGATCGACACGCCGGCGCAGCAGCACCACCCAGGCCAGGCCGACCGTCAGCGCCGCAAGCAGCACGGTGCCGATGGCCTCATAGTGCGACTGGACGCGCGCGCGCCCCACCTGGGCGACATAGAGCGTGCGTCCCTGCGGCGACAGCCGCATTCCGTGCACGCGCCATTGCCCCGCCGCATCGAACAGGCCCACGGCGGAGCGCGTGCTCAGCGCCGCGGCCGGCGCCTTGTGCGAACGCCGCTCGACGCGGCCCTGGGCGTCGACGATCTGCCAGACCATGCGCTCGTCGTGCGCCGGCGCCGGCAGCACCTCGGGCAGGGCCAGCGTCTCGCCGTGCGTCAGCTGGGCAGCCGTCAGCACGCCGAACATGACCTCGGATGCCTCGCGCAGCGTCTCGTCCATCAGGTCGTCGATCTCGTGCTTGACGGCCCAGGACACCGTCAGCGCGAGCAGCAGCAGCCAGCCCATGCCGATCAAGGTGGCCAGTCGCGTGAGCTCGCCCCGCAGCGTGGGCAGGCCCACGGATGCAGTCTCCGGCCTGCGCCCTGCCCCGCCAAGCAAGAGCGCACCTGCTTGCGGGCGACCCGGCGCGGCGCTCACCTCGGCACCCGGTAGCCGAGGCCGCGCACGGTCTCGATGACGCCGCGCCCCAGCTTGCGGCGCAGGTTGGACACGTGGACCTCCAGCACGTTGCTGGCCGCGTCGCCGTCGAAGCCCTGTGACAGGCTCTCCAGGTCGGTGCGCGACACGACCCGGCCGGCGCGCGACGCCAGCGCCTCCAGCAAGGCCCATTCGCGGGCCGTCAGCTCGACCGGGTCCTCGCCCCGCCACACCGAGCGCCCCGGCAGGTCGACGCTGACGCCGTCCGGCAGCGCGAGCCGCGGAATGCCCTGCGAGAGCTGGCGGCGCCGGACGGCGCGCAGCCGTGCGACGAGCTCCTCGGGCGGGAAAGGCTTGACGAGGTAATCGTCGGCGCCGCTGTCCAGCCCCTCAATGCGGTCGGGCAGCAGGTCGCGCGCGGTCAGCACGAGGATGGGCAATGTCCGGCGGCGCTCGCGCAGCCGGCGCACCCAGTCGACGCCCGAGCCGTCCGGCAGCTGCCAGTCGACCAGCAGCGCATCGAAGGGCTCGTCGACGACGGCCTGCGCATCGCGCAGCTGCCGGAACCACTCGACCACATGGCCGTCCAGCCGCAGGAAGGCGCTCAAGGCCTCGCCGAGCGTGTCGTCATCTTCGAGCAGTAGCAGGCGCATGGGTGGACAGTATCCCGTCAGTCGTGTGCGAGGTCCCAGATCAGGTGCGCGTCGACGAGCAACCGCGCCTCCCAGCGCAGCGCCTCGGCCTGGGCCTCCAGCGCCGCCATGCCGCTCTGCGCCGCCTGACGCCGCGCCTGCAGCAGCGTCTGCAGGTCGGCCTCGCCGAGGGCGTAGGCGCGCTGCGTGAGGCCGGCGTTCCCGGCCGCCAGCGCAGCAGTGTCGCGGGCCAGGCGCCAGCGTTCCAGGCTGCCGTTCGCATCGGCCCAGGCCTGGGCCGCCTCCAGCTCCAGACCGCGGCGCACCTCGTCGAGCGCGGCCTGCGCCGCATCGACCTCGCGCTCGAACTGCAGCGCCCGCTGCGTGCGCTGCGCGCCGCCTATCGGCAGCGTCAGGCTCAGGCCCAGCAGGCGCTCGTTGCCGCGCGCCTCGCGCGCCGCGAAGACGCCGACGACCGGATCCGGCACCCGGTCGGCGCGCGAGCGCGCGGCCACAAGGCGGGCGCGATCCAGCTCGGCTCGCGCCGACTTCAACGGGTCGGCCTCGTCGAGCAGACGCTGCAGCCAGGCGGCCTGCGGCAGCGCCGGCTCGCGCGGTTCGGGCAGCACGAGCCCGACCGGCACCTCGGCGCCGAAGCGCAACTGCGCCGCCGCATGCGCCTTGACGACGGCCGTCGCCGCGAGGCTGGCCTCACGCTGCACGTCGCCGAGTTCGGCCTGGGCCAGTTGCAGGTCCAGCGTCGACGCGTCCCCGGCGCGCCGCCGCTTCGCGACGGCGTCGACGTTGGCGCGTGCCAGCGCCAGCTGGGCATCGGCCCAGCCGCGGCGCTGCCGGGCCGCGAGCTCGGCGATCCACAGTTCGGCCAGCGCGCGCGCCGACTCGTGCCGCGCCTCGCCGACGCGGGCCTGCGCGAGCTCGCGCTCGACCTCGCCGAGCCGGCGGTCCAGGCCGGCCTTGCCGTTGACCCGCAACGACCGCTCCAGCTGCGTCAGCCATTCGCGCGAGGCCGGCCCTCCGTCCTGGTAGCGGCGCTGCTGACCCTGCAGGCGCAGCGTCCATTCGTGGCCGCCAGCGGCGAGCGCCTCGGCGCCATGCCCGGCCGCCGCCGCCGCATGGCGCGCCCGCACGACGCCCGGGTCGGCCTCTATCCATGCCGCGGCCTGGGCCGACGTCGGCAGCGCCGGCGACAGCTCCAGGTCCTGCGCGGCGGCGCCCAGCGCGGCGCACAGGACCACGGCGCAAAGCCAGCTCGGCCTCATTGGAATTCCCCCTGCCGCTCGACCGACGTGACCCAGTAGCGCACGCCGGCCTGGGCCAGTTGGCGCGCCAGTTCGCCGAGCAGCGCATCGAGCCGGCCCGCAGCCACAAACACCTGCACGAGGCTGGCTTCGCTGTGGCCGCTGACCTGCTCGGCCGCGCTCAGACGGCCATGGGCGAAGCCATGCGCATGCGCCTGCAGGCTCGTGAATACGCCGGCCTCGCCGAGCGCGAGCAGCGCGTCCAGCACGCGCTCCTCGGCAGCCCGCGGGCATACGAGATGAAGGCAACGGTCAGCCATGCGAAATCTCCGGAGTCGCCAGCCCGGCGGGCTGGGGCCGCCCGAAGCGCAGGTAGAGCACGGGCAGCAGGATGAGGGTGAGAGCCGTGGCCGTGATGAGGCCACCAATGACGACGATGGCCAGCGGCCGCTGGATCTCGGAGCCAGGCCCGGTCGCGAACAGCAGCGGGACCAGGCCGAAGGCCGTGATCGAGGCCGTCATCAGCACCGGCCGCAGCCGGCGCAGGCAGCCCTGCACGACGCAGTCGCGCAGCGCCAGGCCCTCGCCGTGCAGCTGGTTGAAATAGCTGACCAGCACGACGCCGTTGAGCACCGCGATACCCAGCAGCGCGATGAAACCCACCGACGCTGGCACCGACAGATACTCGCCCGTCACCCACAGGCCGACGATGCCGCCCACCAGCGCGAACGGGATGTTGGACAGCACCAACAGCGACTGGCGCACCGAGCCGAAGGTCGAGAACAGGATCACGAAGATGATGCCCAGCGCCAACGGTACGACGAGGCCGAGGCGCGCGGCCGCGCGCTGCTGGTTCTCGAACTGCCCGCCCCAGCTGAGGTGATAGCCGGTCGGCAGCGCCACCTGCTCGGCCACCTTGCGCCTGGCTTCGTCGACGAAGCCCACGAGGTCGCGGCCGTCGACGTTGGCGATGACGACGCCGTAGCGGCTGCCCAGCTCGCGGTTGATCTGCACCGGGCCCGTGTCGCGCTGCAGCGTGGCCACCGAAGACAGTGGGACCGCGTGGCCCTCGGGGGTGGCGATGCGCAGCGCCGCGAACTCGGCCGGCGACAACCGCATCAGCTCCGGCCCGCGCAGCACGATGGGCGTGCGCCGCACGCCCTCGACGAGCTGGCCGGCACGCTGGCCCTCGATCTGCGCACGCAACGCGTCCTGCACGTCCTCGACGCTCAGGCCCTGCTGGCCGGCCGCGAGCCGATCGACGACAACGCGCAGGTACTGCACGCCGTCGTTCTGCACCGTGTAGACGTCCTGGCTGCCGGCCACGGTCTTCAAGACGGCCTCGATGCGCGCGGCCAGCTGGTTCAGCGTGCCGAGGTCGGGGCCAAAAACCTTGACCGCGAGGTCGCCGCGCACGCCGAGGATCATCTCGGAGACACGCATGTCGATGGGCTGCGTGAAGCTGTACCTGATGCCGGGCATCTGCTCGAGCACCTGGCGGATGCGGGCGATCAGCGCCTCCTTGTCGGCCAGACGCCATTCCTCCCGCGGCCTGAGCACGAGGAAGGTGTCGGTCTGGTTCAGGCCCATCGGATCCAGGCCGATCTCGTCGGCACCGGCGCGCGCCACCATGCCGTGGATCTCCGGGACCTGCGCCAGCAGTGCCTGCTGGATCTTCAGGTCCAGCGCGGCCGCCTCCTCCAGGCCGATGGACGGCAGCTTCTCGATGCCGACGATGAGATCGCCCTCGTCCATCGTCGGCAGGAAGGTCTTGCCGACGCGCAGGTAGACGCCGGCCGCCCCCACCAGCAGCAGCGCGGCCGCGGCGTAGACCAGCATCTCGCGCCTGAGCGCGCCGGCCAGCAAGGGCTCGTAGCCGCGCAGCAGCCGGCGCACCAGCCAGGGGTCCTCGTGCGAGACCCGCTGCAGCAGGAACGACGCGACGACCGGGATCACCGTCAGCGACAGTGCGAGCGAACCCGCCAGCGCGAAGACGATGGTCATCGCGACCGGCACGAAGAACTTGCCCTCAAGGTTCTGCAACGTCAGCAGCGGCAGGAAGACGGTGACGATGATGAGCACGCCGGCCACCACCGGCGCGGCCACCTCGCGCACCGCGCGCAGCACGACATGCAGGCGCGGCAGGCGCCCGCCCGTTCGGTCGTGGCCCAGCTGCTGCACGACGTTCTCGACGACGACGACGGCCGCGTCCACAAGCATGCCCAGCGCGATGGCCAACCCACCCAGGCTCATCAGGTTGGCCGACATGCCGGCCAGCCGCATGGCGATGAAGGTCCACAGCGCGGCCAGCGGCAGCACCAGGGCCACCGTGACGGCGGCGCGCAGGTTGCCGAGGAAGGCGCCGAGAAGGATCAGCACCAGCACCGTCGCCTCCAGCAAGGCCCGGGAGACGGTGCCAACCGCCTTCTCGACGAGCTGGGCCCGGTTGTAGAAGGCCTTGACCGTCACGCCCGCGGGCAGCGTCGGCTGCAGCTCGGCGAGCTTGGCGGTGACGCCTTCTACGACCTGGCGCGCGTTCGCGCCCGCCAGGCCCAGCACCAGGCCCTCGACGGCCTCGGCCCGGCCGTCCTGCGTGACGACGCCGTAGCGCGTCACGCTGCCCATGCGCACCTCGGCCACGTCGGCCACACGCACCGGCGCACTGCCGCGGCGCGTGACGACGACGGCGCGGATGTCGTCGGCCGAGCGCAGGCTGCCCTCGGTGCGCACCAGCAGCACCTCGTCGCCCTCGCCGAGGCGGCCGGCGCCGTCGTTGCGGTTGTTCTGCTCGATGGCCAGGCGCAACGCTGCCGTCGACAGCCCCAGCGCCGCCAGCCGCGCAGGGTCTGGCACGACCTCGAAGGCACGCACCTTGCCGCCCAGCGCGTTGACGTCCGCCACGCCGGGCACGGTTCGCAGCGCCGGCCGGATGACCCAGTCCAGAAGGCTGCGACGCTCCTCCAGCGACAGGGCCGGCGCCTCGACGGTGAATTGGTACATCTCGCCCAGCGGCGTCGTGATCGGCGCCATGCCGCCGGCCAGGCCCGGCGGCAGCTCGCCCTGGATGCCGGCCAGACGCTCCGCGACCTGCTGGCGGGCCCAATAGATGTCGGTGCCGTCCTCGAAGTCGACCGTCACGTCGACGATGCCGTACTTGGACACCGAACGCAGCATCTTCTGCCGCGGGATGCCCAGCATCTCGACCTCGATGGGCGCGGCAATCCGGTTCTCGACCTCCTCGGGCGTCATGCCGGGCGCCTTCAGGATCACCTTGACCTGGGTGCTCGACACGTCAGGGAAGGCGTCGATCGGCAGGTTGCGAAAGGCGTGCCAGCCGAAGCCTGCCAGCAGGGCGGCACCCAGCAGCACGAAGAGCCGCTGCGACAGCGCGAACCGGACCAGGTGCGTCAGCATCATTCGCCCCCGCCCAGGCCCAGCCAGGCCGACTTCAGCGCCGCGACGGCGGCGACCGCCACCTCCTGCCCGGCGCTCAGCCCGCCTGGCGCGCCCTGCACCTGGGCCTGCGTGCCGGCGCTGGCGACGACGCTGACCGGCGTCGCGACGAAACCGCGCGCGCTGCGCACGAACACGTAGGCGCGGCCTTCGTGATGTGTCAACGCCCGCAGCGGCAGCGCCCAGCCGCCACTCGGCGCCGGCGGCACCTGCACCTGCACGACCTCGCCTGGCCGCAGCCGCTCGGCGCCGCGCGTGACGCGGGCGCGCAGCGTCAGCGTCTGGCCCTCACCGACGAGGGTGCCCAGCGACTGGGCCACCGCCGTCGCGTCGCGCCCGACGACCGGCACTGCCTGGCCGGGTTGCACGCTGGCGCCGGCCGGCACCTGCGCCTCCAGCCAGACCTCACGCGGGTCGGCGATGCGCGCCAGCGTGTCGGCCTCGCGCACGCGCTGGCCCAGCCGCACGTCCAAGGACGCGACCCAGCCACCGCTGCGCGCACGCACGACGAGGCCGTCGTCGAGCCGGCCGCCGGCCGCGATGCGCCCCAGGCCGGCCGCATCCGCGCCGGCCAGGCGCAGCGCAGCCTCAGCCTGGCGCAGCGCGGCGTCCGCCCCCTGCAGCGCGGCCTGCGCCTCCTGCACGCGACGCTCGGGGATGATGCCTTCGGCGAACAGCTGGCGCTCGCGTTCCAGCGTCTGGCGCGCGAGCCGCGCCCGCGCCCCCGCCTCCATGCCGCGCAGCTGCAGCTCACCATAGGCCGGGCTTGCCAGGCGCAGCAATGGCTGCCCGGCCTTGACCGGGTCCTGCGGATTCACGAACAGCCGCTCGACGACGCCGTCCACCGGCGCGCTGACGAGCATGTCGAGCTGGGGCGGCAGCACGACCCGTGCCGGCGCGGCCAGGCCCGCCACGGCGGCCGGCGCATCGAGCCTGCGCAGGCCGACGCCGAGGGCCTGCATCTGCGCGGGCGACATGGCGAATTCGGCCGTCGGCGTGGCGGCGAGAGCAGGCAGGCCGACGCCGAACAAGGCAGCGGCCAGAGCTGACGCCAGGCGGCGTCTGCAGAGACTGAGGGACATGGGTTCACTCCGGTGCAGCCGCCCGTGGCGGGCGACGCCGGCGCAGTATTCGCACAGACCTTAAGCCGGGCTGAAGCGGGCGACATACGCCCTTGCGTCGCCGTCGATCGGCCGGCGCCGGGCGTTCATCATTGCCCTGAAGACGCCGGCCGTCTCATCAACCCGGACGGCGCTCCTCCCCAACATCGGCTCCGATCCGTTCTTCGGGGCGATCGGCTCGCCTTGCGCTTCTCCGGCTTTCGGGAGGCCTGTCGGGCTCATGCCCCCACGGGGGTGTTGCCGGCGCTGTTGGCCCCGCCGGCCTCGATCGAGTCACACGGCCTGCCGCATCGACTTTCACAACTAGTTGACAAATAGCCACGCTCGACCACCCGTTCCCGGGGGGACCCGGCTCCAGGAGCATGACAGACTGGCGTCACTTCTGCAGCTGTTGGCAGAGTCGTAAGGTCAGCGATGTGGTGGCGCCGAATATCGGGGATTGCCGACACGCCGAGTTCCGATCCCGGTCCCTCGGTCGAGATGCGGCGCTGCTCCGCCGGGGTGCGAGTGGTCACCGCCCTGATGTGCAGCGCGCTGATCATCAATAGCGAAGCACATATTGCCTCGACCTCGGCCTATGTGATGCTGGCCTACAACGCCTGGGCCGGCTGGCTGCTGTGGAGCGAGGCACGCGAACGGCCGCTGGTATCGAGCCTGCTGGCCTACTGGGTCGACGTTGTCTGGGCCTGCGCGATGATGAAGCTGTTCAGCATCGGCGTGATGACGATGATGTTCGTGACCCTGATCCATCCGGTCGTGCTGACAACGATCGGCTACGGCGTCGGCCATGGCGTGCTGCTCTCTGCCGTCGCTGCCGCCGGCATGCTGCTGGACGCCAACTCGGTCCTGCTGCAGCTGCCCGGTCCGAACCGCTGGGGTGGCCTCATCGACCTGGCGGTGCTGCTGTTGATGCCGGCGGCCGCGTTGCTGGCCCGGCCGATGCGCGTGCTGCACCGCTGGCTGGCGCTGATCGGCGAACTCGAGACCCGGCTTGATCCGCGGCGTGGCCTGGAACCTATCTGCACCGAGCTGGTCGAACGCCTGCGCGGTGGCACCCAGGCCGATGTGGTCGCACTGGTACTGCCCAGCAAGGTCGGTGCGCCGGCCATGATCGCCAGCCGCGAGGATGGCGGCTTCCGTGCCAAGGCTCTGGCACATGCCCAGCTGGAGCAACTGCTGGCGCCGGCCCTGCAGACCCCTCTCAGCTACGTGCAGCGTCGCTGGTGGGACCCGCGGCCCTGCCTGCGCCTGCATGGCAAGGGAACTCCGCCGCGTACGCTGCTGGAGCCGCTGGGCGAGCTGGCGCGGCTGCTCGATGTGCGCAGCCTGCATGTGGTGCCACTGAGCCGCTACGAGCGCCAGTACGGCCATTTCGTGATCGGCTACCGTGGCCTGCGCAGCGCCGACCAGGACCTGTCGGCGCTGGCCGGGGCCGCCCCGGAGCTGTTGCGCATCATCGAGCAGGCCGCGCTGGTTGACCAGCTGCAGGAGGAGAGCGCCAGCCATGAGCGCGCCCGCATAGGGCGAGACCTGCACGACAGCGCCATCCAGCCCTATCTGGGCCTGAAGTACGCGGTGGAGTGCGTAGCACTGCGCATTCCGGCAGACAACCCGGCACGCACCGAGGTCGACGCGTTGGCCGAGCTGGTGAACGCCGAGGTTGCCTCGCTGCGCGAGCTGATCTCCGGCCTGCGAACCGGCGGGCAGCATGGCGACAACGCCCTGGTGCCTGCCGTGCGCCGCCAGGCCCGCCGCTTCGCGCTACTGTTCGGCATCGAGGTCGACATCGATTGCCCGGAGGCCCTGGCGACCACGCGGGCCCTGGCCGGCGCACTGTTCCACATGCTCAACGAGGCGCTCAACAACATCCGCAAGCACACGCCGGCGCGCCATGTCTGGATCGCCCTGCGCAGCGATGAGAGCGGGCTGGACCTGCGGGTACGCGACGACGCCGGCAGCGTCAGCGGCCGGGCGCGGGCCGACTTTCATCCGCATTCACTCAACCAGCGCGTCGGCGAACTCGGCGGCTCGCTGCAAATCCGACTGCACGACGGACTGAATACCGAACTCGCCATCCGAATTCCGCTTTGACGGCAACTTCCGGGAGCCATCATGACCTTCTGCGACATCAGGCAACCCGCCACCGATAGCCGTGCGATCAACGTCTTCCTGGCCGAGGACCACCAGATCACGCTCTGGGGCCTGCATCAGCTGATCGACGCGATGCAGCCACGCATGCAGGTGGTCGGTTGCGCCAGCACGCTGGCCGAGCTGCTCGCTCATGCGGAGCTGCCGGGAGCCGACGTGCTGCTGCTCGACCTGGACCTCGGCGGCGAGGATGCCGGCGCGGCGCTGAGCACGCTGCGCCAGCGCGGCAACGCCCATGTGCTGGTGCTGACCGGGGCCGACAACATCGAGCAGTACCGCGACGCCGTGCTGAAGGGCGCGCGCGGCGTGGTGCACAAGTCCGCGCCGGCGGCCACCATCCTGCGCGCGATCGAGCGGGTCAGCGAGGGCGAGGTCTGGCTGCACCGCGTCCTGCTGGGCGAGGTGCTGGGCCAGTTGACCGACAGCGGGCCGGTCTCGGCCGCACGCTGCGAGGATCCCGATGCACGTCGCATCGCCGGCCTGACGCCGCGCGAGCGCGAGATCGTTGCCATCCTGCTGCAGCGCTCCGGCGCCAAGCTGCTGTCTGTGGCCGACGAAGTGCGGATGAGCGAACACACGCTGCGCAATCACCTGACCACCATCTACAGCAAGCTGGGCGTGCGCGGCCGCCTGGAGTTGCATGTCTATGCCACTGCCCACGGCCTGGCCGGGCCGTTGCCCGGCACGCGCGGGGGGGGAGAAAACTCCTAAACCATCGCGCGCCGCCTCCCTGGCGACGCGCGCCCGCACGGCGGAGCATCGGGGCCAGTCCCTCTTGAGGACCTCGCCATGCCCAGCCTCGGTGCCAGCCTCCATTCGCCAGTCTCCTGGCCCTGCCGGCCTGCACCCGTTTGGTGCCTGACCCTGGCGCTGCTCGCGATAGACGGCCTCTGGATCGCCGGACAGGGCTGGCGTCTGGCCGTCGGCGATCTGCTGCTGCTCGCGCTCGCCCTCTGCGCGCTGCAGTTGCCGCTGCTGCTGCGGCGCTACCGGCGCGATGCCCGCATCGCCGGCACACTGCGGGCTGCCTGCCTGCTGCTGCTGTTCCAGGCCGGCGCAGCCTGCATGAGCTATCTGCTGATCGCCTTGGCGCCGCCGCTGGTCGACGGCGTGCTAGCGGGCTGGGATCACCTGCTGGGCCTCGACTGGCCGGCGCTGCAGCGCGCCCAGGCCAGGCTGCCGGAAACCGCCCAGGTGCTCCTGCGCTGCGCCTACAACAGCGGCCTGCCACAGATCCTGCTGGTGCTGCTTTACCTCGGCCTCAGCGGACGCGCCACGCGGCTGCAGGACTTCCTGCTGCGCTATGGCGTCGCCACGATGCTGGTCATCCTGCTGTCCGCGCCCTTCCCGGCAGCCGGCGCCTGGAAGCACTTCGGCACCGGGAACGGGTCCGATCTGGCCGCACTGGCGCATTTCGAGGCCTTGCGCGATGGCAGCCTTCGCGAGCTGGCGCTGAGCCGCATGCAGGGCCTGATCTCCATGCCCTCGCTGCATGCCGCCATGGCGGTGCTGCTGGCCCATGCGCTGCGTGGCACGCCGCTGCGCTGGCCCGGCCTGGTGCTGAACCTGCTGATGCTGGCCGCGACCCCGGTGGAAGGCGGCCACTACCTTGTCGATGTGCTGGCCGGCGTCGCGCTCGCACTGGCCGTCGTGGCCTGGCGGTTGCCACGCCAATCCTAGGAGCTCTCGCATGTCGCTCACGACTCGCCCCACCCTGGACGCCCCGGCCGAAGGCCGCCTCACCGAATGGCTGCTGCGCAGCTTCGCGCTGCTGGCGCTGGGCTTCATGATCGCGCGCTGGGGCTACGCATGGCTACGGGAACCGCAGCGCAGCACGCTGTTGCTGCTGCTCGTTTCCGAGGGCTACACGCTGCTGCTGGTGCTGCTGGCACGGCGCGCGGCACAGCGCGACCTGTCGCTGCCGGCGGTGGTTTCCACCATCTACGCCGCCGGCTTCGCCGTGCTGCTGGCCCCCGACCAGACCCAGGCCCTGGCACCCGAATGGCTGGGCGCGACGCTGCAGCTGTGCGGGCTGCTATGGCAGCTCGCGGCCAAGATCGCGCTGGGGCGCTCCTTCGGCCTGCTGCCGGCGCGGCGCGGCCTGGTACTGCGCGGCCCCTACCGGGTGGTCCGACATCCGATCTATCTCGGCTATCTGATCGGCCATTTCGGCTTCCTGCTGGTCAACTTCTCGTGGCGCAACGCCGCGGTGCTGGCCCTGCTCTATGTGGCCCAGGTGGTGCGCATGCGGCGCGAGGAGGCGATGCTGTGTGCCGGACTGCCGGAGTACCGCGCCTATCAACGCCGCGTGCCCTACCGGCTGCTGCCGTTCGTCTACTAAGACTGGCGCCGGCCGGGAGGATTCTCCCCCCTCGCGCCGGCCCTTCCTCCCATTCGCGCCGCACTTGCCTTGCCTAGCATCGACTCATGGTCGCCCCGCAAGCCACAGTTCCGCAGGCAGCCGCCCCGCAGGCAGCTGTCGCTCCCTTCGGCGTGCTGCTGGTCGACGACCAACTGGCGGTGCGCGAGGGCCTGGCCAAGCTGATCGCCTGCGCACCGCTGCAGCTGTGCTGCCTCGGCACCGCGGCCAACAGCGCGCAGGCGATGCACGCGGTCCGCAGCCTGCGGCCCGACGTGGTGGTGCTGGACGTGGACCTCGGCGGCGAGGACGGGCTGGCCATGCTGCCGCTGCTGCTGCCGCTGGCCCGCGTGCTGGTGCTGACCTGCCACGGCGACCCGGCCACGCGCGAGCGTGCGCTGCGACTGGGTGCGCAGGCCTTCATCGAGAAGCACCGCCCTGCCGCCGAGCTGTTGGATGCCATGGTGCGTCTCGGTCGGATGAGGGGGGAGGAATGTCCCGCCGGGCAAGGGTCAAGCTCCTCCCGGGACATGGAGCCATCCTCAGCTGCGCGACCACTGCGCCGTTCCTAAAGTGAACCCCATGGAACAGCAACGCACTCCCCAACACCGTCGGCCGCTACTGGTCGACGAGTCTGCGGTCACCGCGATCGAGTACGGCCTGCTGGCTGCCCTGATCGGGCTGGCCATCCTGGGGGCCATCACAGTGGCCGGCACCTCGCTGGTGGCGCTCTACCAGTACTGGTCGGCGGCCGTGGTCGCCGCCCTTTGAAACCGAGGAACCGAGGAACCGAGCATGACGCGTATTGCCGACCGGCGTCTCCCGAACGGGTCGACAGGGTCCGGATCCAACCCCGATGGATTCTTCACCGGCGCGGTCCAGCGCCTTGTCACTCAGCCAATGAAGGAAATCATCATGCAACACCTCCACCGCTTCGTGCAGAAGTTCGGCCGCGACGAAGAGGCCGTCACCGCCATCGAGTACGGCCTGATCGCGGCACTGATCGCCGTCTTCATCATTGGCTCGGTCACCATCGTCGGCTCCAAGCTGGCTGCGGTGTTCACGGCCATTTCGACGGCGCTGGCCGGAGCACTCTGAGCCAGCCTGGGGCGTCCGGCCGGCAACGGCCGCGCTCCGCCCCGCCTGCTCACCCGATTCGCTGCCCCTTCACAAGAACAAACATCGATACGCAGCTCCGACACCCATCCCCTTCGCGCTACCGAGAGGTCCATCATGCAAGTCGTCCGCCAGCTTCGCCACATCGCCCCCGATGAGACAGCCGTCACCGCGATCGAGTACGGCCTGATCGCGGCGCTGATCGCCGTCTTCATCATTGCCTCGGTCACCATCGTCGGCTCCAAGCTCGACGCGGTGTTCACCGCCATCTCCACGGCCATCGCGGCCGCACTCTGAGCGGCCCGCCGCCATGAACCTGCGCGCCCTCTCCCTGACGCTGCTGGCACTGTGGTTGGCCGGCGCGGCGATGAGCGACCTGCGCTCGCGTCGTATCGCCAACCGTTGGCTGCTGGCCGGCACCGGCGTGGCACTTGCCCTGCATCTGCTGGCCATGGCGGGCAACGCCCGGCCACTGGCGGGTCATGGCTGGTCGGCGCCACTGGTCGGTGCTGCGCTGGGCCTGCTGCTGCTGCTGCCGCTCTACCTGTTGGGCGCAATGGGCGCGGCCGACATCAAGCTGATGACGATGGTGGGCGCCTTCGTGGGCCCGCTCGGCGTGGCCACTGCAGTGCTCTACAGCCTGCTGGCCGGCGGCTTGCTCTCACTGCTCTATCTGAACACCGCCGGCGTGCTGCCGCGCCTGCTGGCCAACCTGCGCACCCTGCACCGGGCCGGTCCGGACGGTGCCACGCCACTGAGCCGCAGCGCCTCCCGCCTGCCTTACGCGGTGGCGATCGCGCTGGGCAGCGCTGCCGCCTTGCTGTGGCCGCTGGGGCGCTGAACGGGAGCCAATGATGAGTCTGCTCAGCTTTCCCAGCGCCGCCGCCCCGCACCACGCCAGATCGCCATGGGCGGACCTGCCACGCGCGCCGCAAAGCATCGAGGAGACCGGCCTGTCCAGCGGCTTCCTGATCGAGCTGGTGGCCAAGACCATGCTGCAGTTGGGTCTGAGCCGCCTGGTCGAACTGGGCGGCCAGCTCTGCCTGTCAGGCAGCGTGGTCGAGGTCCTGTGCCAGTTCATGCGGCGCGAGGGCCTGCTGGAGCTGACGCGCCGCGGCCAGCATGAGGCCGACATGCAGTTCGAGCTGACGCTGGCCGGCCGCGCGCGCGCGCTCGAATGGTTGGCCCGCAATTCCTATGTCGGCGCCGCGCCGGTGCCGCTGCAGCTCTATGCAGAGCGGGTACGCGCACAGTCGGCCCAGGCCCGCGTCATCACCCTGCGCCAGGCCCGCCGGGCCTATGCCGACCTCGTGCTGGCCGACGGCCTGCTCGATCAATTGGGCACCGCGCTGAACTCCGGCCGGCCGCTGCTGCTGTACGGACCGGCCGGTGCCGGAAAGACCTATCTGGCGCAGAGCCTGCGGCGCCTGCTCGGCGGCACGGTCGGGATCCCGCACGCGATCTGCGTGCACGACGAGGTGATCCGCGTCTTCGATGCGCAGTGCCATCGTCCCCTGCCCGCCGAGCTGGCACCGCGCGCTGCGCTGGACAACCGCGCCCGTCCCGACATGCGCTGGGTGCCGTGCGAACGGCCAGTGATCGTCTCCGGTGGCGAGCTGACCATCGAAATGCTGGACCTCAGCTTCGACGGGCGCGCCGGCTACTACGAGGCGCCGCCGCACTTCAAGGCCAACAATGGCCTGTTCATCGTCGACGATCTGGGCCGCCAGGCGGTCACGCCGCGCGCGCTGATGAACCGCTGGATCGTGCCGATGGAACGCCACCACGACCATCTGATGCTGCGCAACGGCGCCAAGTTCACCATCCCCTTCGAGATGGTGCTGGTGTTCTCCTCGAACCTGCAGCCACGCGAGCTGGAGGACGCCGCCTTCCTGCGCCGCCTGGGTCACAAGATCGAGATCGGCCCGCTGGCCGCCGCCGACTATGCGCTGGTGTTCGAGCGGGCCTGCGCCGACGAGGGGCTGCCCTTCGACGCGGCGGTTCTGGCCTACCTGCTGGACGGGCTGCATCCGCGTCATCGCCGGCCGCTGCTGGCCTGCTATCCGCGCGACTTGCTGCGCCTGATCGCCAGCCGCGCGCGCTACCTGGAATTGCCCGCCACGCTCTCGACCGAGTTGCTGGACTGGGCCTGGTCCACCTACTTTGGCAACGAGGCCCTGATCGAGGCAGCCTCGTCAACCGGGAGTCCGTCATGAGATCACGTGGCTTGCTGATGCTCCTAATCGCCGCGCTGGCCGGCTTGGCCGCGGTCGTGATGGCCGCCCGCTGGATGCAGGGTCAGAGCGGCAATCAGGGCCGCATCGCGGTGGCCAATGTCGACATTGAACTCGGCGGCCGCATCTCCCGCGAGATGGTCCGGATGACCGACTGGCCGCAGGACAGCGTTCCGGCCGGCGCCTTCGAAGATCCGGCCAAGCTGGAGGGCCGCGTCGTGCTCGTCTCCATGCAGCGCGGCGAGCCGCTGACCGAGGCGCGGCTGGCGCCCGTCGGCACCAAGGGCGGACTGTCCGCGGTGGTGCCCACCGGCAAGCGCGCGATGGCGGTGCGGGTCAACGACGTGGTCGGCGTCGCCGGCTTCGCGCTGCCCGGCACCTATGTCGACGTGATGGTCAACACGCAGGACGAGAACGCCGCCCGCGGCGACCGCGACCACTCCATCTCCAAGATCGTGCTCGAGCGCATCCTGGTGCTGGCCGTCGCGCAGGAGGCGGACCGCGACACCACGCGACCCAAGGTCGTCAACGCGGTCACGCTGGAGGTCACGCCCGACGAGGCCGAGCTGCTGGACCTGGCGCGCAGCGTCGGCACGCTGTCCCTGGTGCTGCGCAACCAGACCGACCCCAAGACCGTCACCGCAGGCACCGGCGCCACCAAGGCCGCGTTGCTGGGCCTGCAGGCACGCCTGGAGTCGCCCCTCGCCCCGGCCCCGACGCCGGCCCCACGCCCCGTCGCGGTCCGCCGTGTCGCGCCCGTTGCGATACCGGTCGCCACGGTCGCGCGCAGCGGCTGCGTCGAGCTGATCCGCGGCCTCGACAAGGTCACGGAGTGCTTCTGAGCACGCCACCCCCAGGGAGAACGTCCATGACCACGACCCCGCTCCTTCCCCGTTCGATGCCTCGTTCGCTACCGGGCTCGCGCCCGGGCGCCACGGCAGGCGTGAGCGCCGCACCACACCATGCGCCGGCCACCCTGGCCGCGCTGAGTTCGTTGATGCTCGCGCTGGCCGCAACCGGCGCGCTGGCCGCGCCGCCCGCGGCCGGCACCTCGGTTGCGATCGCGGCGACGCGGCTGGCGGCGGCGCAGGTGCCGCCTCCGGGCCCGGTGTGCTCGCGGGTCGATGTCGGGCCGCTGGTGACGGTGCCGGTGGGCAAGTCCACGCTGGTCAAGCCCACGCAACCCATCGCCCGCATCCTGCTGGGCAATCCCGACAACGCCCGCGCCGCCCGCCCGGCCGAGGCCGCGCCCAAGAAGGACGAGGCGGTCAAGGTCCCTCCCGTCGCGCAGGAAACGCGCCCGGGCGTGGCTGAGGTCGACGTGGTGCTGCTGGCCCCGACCGAGATCTATCTGCTGGGCAAGACCATAGGCTCGACCAACGTCGTGATGCTGGACCGCGCCGGCGCCTGCACTTCCTTCGACGTGGTCGTGGGCATGGATACGGCGGCGCTGCAGGAGACCCTGCATCAGCTGCTGCCGCAGGAGCCAGGCATCCGCGTCGCCGCGGCCTTCGATTCCATCGTGCTGACAGGAGAGGTCTCCGACAGCGAGTCCCTGACGCGCGCCATCGACCTGGCCAACGCCTATGTGCACGGCAATGGCAAGGAAACCAGCCCCCGCGTGGTCAACATGTTGCAGGTCGCCGCGCCCCAGCAGGTGATGCTGGAGGTCAAGGTGGCGGAAGTGTCCAAGTCGCTGCTGGACGCCTTCGGCATCGATTTCTCGCGCGCCTACGCGCCCGGCGACGGCTCCATGGTGCGTTTCCTGGGCGGCATCCTGGGTGGCGCGACAGGCGTGCTCGGGCAGATCTCGGGCACAGGGCCCAGCGGCGTGCCCTTCAGTTCGGTGGACGCCGTCGTCGGTGGCACGGTGCCGGTCAACGGGATCACCGGCGGCAACGTCACCGTCACCTACGACGCCTCCGGGCGCCCGACCTACACGACGACCTACGGGACGGTGCCGGGCCGCGGCGTGAGCAACGCCCAGCTCAACATGCAAAAGACGGACGGCCTGGTGAAGGTGCTCGCCGAGCCCACGGTGATGGCCATCAGCGGCCAGACCGGCAGCTTCCTGGCCGGCGGCAAGATCCTGATCCCGGTGGTGCAGAACAACGGCGCCGGCGGCAGCACCGTCACGCTGGAGGAGAAGGAGTTCGGCGTCTCGGTGAAGTTCACGCCCACGGTGCTGGGCGGCAGCCGCATCCATTTGCGTGTGCGACCGGAAGTCTCCGAGCTCAACGCCACCGGTGTGCAGATCAGCGCGGGTGCGCTGAACTCGGTGCTGCCATCCTTCACCTCGCGCAAGGCCGAGACCACGGTCCAGCTGATGGATGGCCAGAGCTTCGCCATCGGCGGGCTGATCAAGAACAACACCACGACCAACATCAAGGCCTTCCCCTTCCTGGGCGAGCTGCCGGTGGTGGGCGCGCTGTTCCGCAGCACGCAGTTCCAGACAGACCGCTCGGAGCTGGTCTTCGTGATCACGCCGCGCCTGGTCAAGCCACTGCCGCCCGACTACCGCCTGCCCACCGACGGGTACGTGCCGCCAACCCGCAGCGAACTCATCCTGAAGGGCCGGCTCGAGGGCAAGGCTCCGGCCGACGCACCCGCGCCGGACAAGGCCGCCGCCGCCGCCGAGCCCGCCAAGGGCGGCTTCGACAAGGAGTGACCATGAACCGCGACTCCACCCGAGGCGCCGACCGCGCGCCCTCCCTCCATCCGGCGCAACGCATCGCCGGCACCGCCACGCTGAGCGTGCTCTCCATGGCCGCAGCCCTGCTCTGCGGCTGCGCTGCCACGACGACGCCCGACACCGACCGCCACTTCGGCGAGGCCAGCCGCGCCCTCATCGCGCAGCAGGTACTGGACCCGAATGCACCCACGCGCAACGCCGCACTGACCGCGAAGACCGACGGCCGCCTGATGCGCGAGGCCGGCGGGCGCGCGCTCGACACGTACAAGGCGCCGCCGCCGACCAACATCATCAACATCGGCGTCGGCGCAGGCGGCAACGACCGCTGACGCAGCCGGGAGACCCGCCATGTCCGCCCGCCCCCCGCCGCGCCCGGCGCGCCCCGTGCGCCGCCCCCGGCACCAGTCGCGCGAGCGCTCGCTGGGCGCCGTCGCGCTGGTGGTGGCGCTGCTCCTGGCAGTGATGGTGGGCTTCCTCGGCCTGGCGGTGGACGGAGGCCGGCTCTACCTGGCCAAGACCGAGCTGCAGAACGCCGCCGATGCCTGCGCGCTGGCCGCCAGCTACGAGCTCACCGGCGCGCCCAGCATCCCCGCGGCGGCCTTCCCGCGCGCCGAGGCCGCCGGCCGCACCGTTGCCAAGCAGAACCGCGTCGGCTTCCAGGGCTCGGCCATCGTCGACGCGAACATCACCGTCGGCTTCGGCAGCTCGCTCGCGGCGGGCAGCCTGTGGAGCGCGGCCGGCGCGGCCGCGGCATCCTCGAAGTACGCGCGCTGCACGCTGACGCGCGGTGGCTTCGCGCCCTATTTCATGCGGGTGATGGGCTTTGGCGCCAGCAGCGTCACCGCCATCGCAACGGCCACGCTCACGCCGGCGCAGAGCAATTGCGCCGTGCCACTGGGTGTGTGCATGGGCACGGGCACCAGCGCCACGTCCTCGCCGCCCTTCGGCCTGACGCCGGGCGCCTGGGTCGGCGGCCGCTTCAAGGACGGGGGCGGCAACTGGAACTGGATCAATTTCAACCCGCCCGCCGGCGGCGAGGCCGTGCTCGCAGGGCTGCTCACCGGCAACGGCATGTGCTCTCTGAACATCACCACACCGGTCGGCCAGCCCGGCAACATGGGCAACGCCGCGGCCAAGGCCTGGAACTCGCGCTTCGGGCTGTACCAGACCGGCTCGACCAACGTCACCAACGCGCCGCCCGACTTCACCGGCTACGCCTACACGACGACCAACTGGCCCTCCGGCAAGAACGCAGTGGGCGACTTCATCACGCGGCGCGCCTCGCACACGCCCTACGGCAGCAGCGTCGCGGCGGGCAACAGCCTCACCGGGCTGAGCCTGAGCAACGCCTACAACCCGACGACGACCGTCGCGCAGCACACGCAGTACGGCGCCGACCGGCGCCTGGTCAGCGCGCCCATCATCGATTGCTCGGCGCTGACCGGCGGCACACACACGACCACTGTGCAGGGCTGGGCCTGCGTGCTGATGCTGCAGCCCATCGATTCGCCCAACAACCCGATGAACGTGGAGTTCATCGGCATGTCGACCGCCGCGGGCAGCCCCTGCGCCTCCTCCGGCGTGGCCGGCGACACCACCAGCGCGGGGCCCATGGTCCCGGCGCTCGTCCAGTGAGGCAGACATGGCACCCGTGCCCTCCCCCCCACCCGCCCCCGGCGCCGCGACCACCGGCCCGCGCGCGGGCCGCCGCGCGCGCTGCCGCGGTGTGGCTGCGGTGGAGCTGGGCCTGCTGATGACGCCGCTGATCCTGCTGGTCTTCGGCGCGAGCGAGCTGGGCCGCGCGGTGTTCAGCTACAACATGATCGACAAGTCGGTGCGCGACGCCGCCCGCCACCTGTCGCAGCACGGCCCTGGCGACTCGACCATCGCCGCGCAGGCGCGCTGCCTGGCCGTCTACGAAACCACCGACTGCAGCGGCACTGCGCTACTCCCCGGCCTGACGACCGCGATGGTCAACATCTGCGACGCCACGCTGTGCCCGTCGACCAACGCCAACCAGCTCACCGGCAGCGGCACGGTCAACCTCGTGACCGCCAACATCCAGAGCTACCCCTACACGTCCGTGGTCGGCTTCGTGATCCCGAGCATGAACTTCAACACCATCACGGTGACGATGAGGGCACAGCTATGACGGCCCATCGTGCGCCTGCAGCTCCCGCCACCACCGTGTGCGTCCGCGCGCAGCGTGGCGCGGCGGCGGTGGAATTCGCGCTGGTGAGCAGCCTGCTGTGCATGCTGGTGCTCGGTGCGATGGAGATGGGCCGGCTGCTGTGGACCTGGAACGCGGCGGTCGAGGCCACGCGCTACGGCGCGCGGCTGGCCGTGGTCTGCGACATGAACGACAGCCACATCAAGTCCCGAATGATCAGCCGGCTGCCGACGCTGACCACGTCCAACATCACCGTGACCTACCTCAACCCGCCCAACGCAGCCAACACCTGCACGACGGCGGACTGCAAGGCGGTGACGGTGGCGCTGACGGGCTACACGCACCACGCGATCATCCCCTTCTCGCCGCTGACACTCACGATGCCGGCCTTCGCCACCACGCTGCGCAAGGAGTACATGAGCAGCGCATCCAACGAGGTGTGCCAGTGAGAGTCAAGGTCGTCACCCCCGATGCCGCCCACGCCCGCGCGTGGACCGAGGCGCTGCACGCGGATCCGGCCTTCGCGGTTACGGCGCTGGAGAAGCCGTTGCACGACGTCAACGCCATCGTCAACGGCAGCCGGCCCGACCTGCTGCTGGCCGAGATCATGTCCACGGAAGACTTCCTGGCACTGGAGCGCCAGGCCACGCAGCATCCCGAGGTCGACGTGGTGCTGGTGGCGCCAGAACTCTCGCCCGACTTCCTGATGCGCGCGATGCGGGCCGGCGTGCGCGAAGTACTGCCCGCCGCATCGTCCGGCGATGCGGTGCTGGCCGCGCTGCGGCGGCTGCGCCGCAAGCGCGGCGCGGCGGGCGCAGTGGCCGCGCCGGAGCCGGTGCGCAACGGCGAACTGCTGGCGCTGGTGTCCTGCAAGGGCGGCAGCGGTGCGACCTTCGTCGCGGCCAACCTGGCGCACCTGCTGGCGGCCGGCGGCCGGCGTCGCGTCGCGCTGATCGACATGAACCTGCAGTTCGGCGACGCCGCGCTGTTCCTGGGTACGCAGACACCGCCCAGCCACGTCGCCGACGTGGCGCGCAACATCGCGCGCCTGGACGCCGACCTGCTGCAGTCCGCGATGGCCGAAGCCGGCCCGGGCCTGTGGGTGCTCGCCGCGCCGGAGGATCCGGCCCATGCGGCCGACGTCTCTCCCGCCCAGGTGCAGGCCATCCTGCGGCAGGCGCGCGAAAGCTTCGATTTCGTCGTGGTCGACGTGGGGCGCTCTCTCAGCGCCGCGACGCTGGCGGTGCTGGACCAGGCCGACAAGATCTTCGCGGTGCTGCAGCTGACGCTGCCCTTCATCCGCGACGGGAAGCGGCTGCGCGACCTGTTCCATTCGCTGGACTATCCGGCCGACAAGGTGCACTGGATCGTCAACCGCCATCAGAAGGACAGTCCGTTCAGCCTTGAGGACTTGCGCCGCACGATGGGCATCGCCGAGCCCATCGTGCTGCCCAACCACTATGAGGCCGTCGCTTCGGCGGTCAACCAGGGCGTGCCGGTCGAGACCATCGCGCCGGGTAGCAGCATCGCCAAGGCGCTGCGCCAGCTGGCCGCGCAAATCGCGCCCGACGCACCCGTGCCACAGCGCGGCTGGTTGTCCGGCCTGTTCCGGGGAGCATCCGCATGAAGGATTCGATGAGCTTGCGCGAGCGCCTGGGCGCCGCGACCCAGGGGTTCATGTCGCACGGCATGAACGGCGCCGACGGTCCGCCCGAGGAGACTGCCGGCGCGCCGACGCAGGCCTACCAGGCGACCAAGTCGCGCATCCATCAGCTGCTGCTGGGGCGGCTGGACCTGGAAGCCATGGACGGCCTGGGCGCAGACTCGCTCAAGGAAGAGCTGCGGCAGATGGTGGAGCGGCTGCTGTTCGAGGAGAACCTGGTCCTCAACGCCGCCGAGCGCCGCGCGCTGGTGCGCGACATCCAGTACGAGATGCTGGGCTTCGGCCCGATCGAGCCGCTGCTGGCCGACCCCACCGTGTCGGACATCCTGGTCAATACGCATGCGCAGGTCTACGTCGAGCGCCGCGGCCGGCTGGAGCTCACCGACGTGCGTTTCGCCGACGACGAGCACCTGATGAAGATCATCGACAAGATCGTCTCGCGCATCGGCCGGCGAGTCGACGAATCCAGCCCGATGGTCGATGCACGGATGCCGGATGGCTCGCGCGTCAATGCCATCATTCCGCCGCTGGCGATCGACGGTCCCGTCCTCTCGATCCGGCGCTTTGCCGCCGTGCCGCTGAGGGCCGAGAACCTGATCGAGTTCCGCTCGATGTCCCCCGAGATGGCGCAGTTCCTGGCCGCGCTGTCGCAGGCGCGCGCCAACATCCTGATCTCCGGCGGCACTGGCTCCGGCAAGACCACCCTGCTCAACATCCTGAGCGCCGCCATCCCGCCCAGCGAGCGCATCGAGACGGTCGAGGACGCCGCCGAGCTGCAGTTGCAGCAACCCCATGTGGTGCGACTGGAGACGCGCCCGCCCAACATCGAGGGGCGAGGCGAAGTGGCGCAGCGCGCCCTGGTACGCAATGCGCTGCGCATGCGGCCGGACCGCATCATCCTGGGCGAGACCCGAGGCGCGGAGGCGCTGGACATGCTGCAGGCGATGAACACCGGCCATGAGGGCTCGATGACCACGGTGCATGCCAACACACCCCGCGACGCGCTGGCGCGGCTGGAGAGCATGATCGCGATGGCCGGTGTGGACCTGCCGGCCAAGGCCGCACGCGCCCAGATCGCCTACGCGATCGGCGTGATCGTGCAGGCCAACCGGCTATCCGACGGCACCCGCAAGATCACCAGCATCCAGGAGCTGACCGGCATGGAGGGCGACACCGTCTCGCTGCAGGAGATCTTCAGCTTCAAGCAGACCGGAGTTGCCGCCAACGGCGCGGTGCAGGGCTACTTCAGCGCCTCCGGCGTGCGCCCGCGCTGCTGGGACCGGCTGAGCGCGCGTGGCGTCGAGCTGTCGCAGACCCTGTTCGTGCCACACCGCCTGGATGTCTGAAGGAGCCCGCATCATGGACCTGAGCCTGATCCTGTTCGCGGCGCTGGCCTTCCTGGCCGTGGTGCTGAGCCTCGAGGGCGCCTACAACCTCTGGGCCTCGCGGCACAGCGCCGAGGCGCGCCGCGTTGCCGCCCGGCTGGCCGCACTGGCCGGCGATTTGCCGGCCGGCGGTGGCGCTGCCTCCAGCATCGCGCGCGCCCAGCAGCCCGAACGGCTGCCGCGCCTGAATGCGCTGCTGGCCCAGTTCGGCCCGGGTCAGCGCCTGCGCCGGCTGGTCAATGCCGCGGCACTGTCGAGCTCGCCAGCCGAGCTGCTGCTGCTGTCGCTGGCGCTGGGCGCCTGCGGCCTGCTGCTGCCGCGGCTGCTGGGCAAGCCTCCGACTTTTGGCCTGGTGCTGGCCCTGGTGCTGGCGGCACTGCCCTGGTGGCGCGTAGCCAAGCAGGCTCGCGAGCGGGTGGCGCGCATCGAACGCCAGTTTCCCGATGCGCTGGACCTGATGAGCCGCGCGATGCGCGCCGGCCATGCCTTCCCTTCCGCGGTTCGCATGGTGGCCGACGAGATCGCGCCGCCGCTGGCGCGCGACTTCCGCATCCTGTTCGACGAGATGAATTACGGCGTGCCGGCCAACGAGGCGCTGGCGCGCCTTGCTGTGCGCCTGCCCATCGCCGATGTCAGCTACTTCGTCGTCGCGGTGATGATCCAGCGCGAGTCCGGCGGCAACCTGGCCGAGCTGCTCGACAAGATCGCGGCCCTGGTGCGCGAGCGGCTCAAGCTGCTGGGCGAGATCCGCACCCTGTCCGCCGAGGGCCGCCTCTCCGCCATCATCCTGACCGCCCTGCCCTTCGGGGTCGGCCTGGTCGTGAACATCGTCAACCCGGAGTTCATGGCTGTGCTGTGGACCGATCCGCTGGGCCTGCGCATGGTCGCGGTGGCGCTGTTCATGATGGCCGCCGGCATCCTGTGGATGCGCAAGATCATCCGCATCCGCGTCTGAGCGAGGGAGAAGCGCCATGTCCATGCTGCAGCTGCTGATACTGGCCCTGATCTTCGTGCTGGTGACGCTCGGCGTGCTGGGTCTGACTGCGCTGCTACGGCCCGACCCGGCGCGCCAGCGTCTGCAGGAGCTGGGCGCGGGGGGGGCACGGCAGCGCGCCCCGGCCGGCGAGCGTCTGATGCGGCTGATCGCCGACCTGACCCGCCCGATCGGTCGCCTCTCCATGCCCGAGGAGGGTTTCGAGAAGTCCAGCATCAAGCTGCGCTTCGTACATGCCGGCATCCGCAGCCCCATCGCCGCCTCGGCCTTCTTCGGCCTGAAGACGCTGTTGACCCTGGGCCTGCCCCTGCTCGGTTTCGCGCTGCTGGAGATGAGCGGCGACGCGCCGCGCGGCGACGGCATGATGCTGCTCCTGCTGCTGCTAGCCGCGCTCGGGTACTACGGCCCGAACCTGGTGCTGGCTCGCATGGTCAAGCTGCGCCAGCGCGAGATCTTCGAGGCCTTCCCGGACGCGCTGGACCTGATGACCGTATGCATGGAGGCGGGCCTGGGCACCGAGGCCGCGATGCTGCGCGTTGCCGACGACTTGCAGCTCAAGAGCGCCGCGCTGGCCGACGAGATGCGGTTGGTGAACCTGGAGTTGCGTGCCGGCGCCGACCGCGAGCGCGCACTGCGCAATCTGGCGATCCGCACCGGCGTCGAGGAGGTGGACGGCTTCGTCACGATGATCGGCCAGGCCGAACGCTTCGGCACCAGCATCGCCGCCTCGCTGCGCATCCATGCCGAGATGCTGCGCACGCGCCGCCGCCAGCGCGCCGAGGAGGCTGCCGCCAAGATCGCGCTGAAGCTGCTGTTTCCGCTGATTTTCTGCATCTTCCCCTCGCTGATGGTCGTGCTGATGGGGCCGGCCATGATCCAGATCTACCGCGTGCTGCTGCCGACCATGAGCGGCGGCAACTGAAACGGAGGCCGGCCATGCGTGTCCAAGCCAAGTTCGCCCCGCCCGCGGCCCTGCCGATCAGGGCGCCCGCGCCGCCCCGGAAGCGGACCGCCGTCGTCAAGCCGGCCCGGCCGCGTCCCATGCACCGTGGCGTGGGCGGCCTGGTCCTGCTGGCCGGCGCGCTGCTGGCCGGCTGCGCCGCGCTGGAGCCCAGCCTGGGCAAGAACTGGTGGAAGGTCGAGCCGCTCTATCGCGTGCAGGACAGCCCGCTGCCGGCCCAGGCCTATCTGGCGCTGGGTCGCTATTTCGATGGCAGTCGCGACTGGGAACGTGCGGCCGGCGCCTACCGCCGTGCGCTGGCGCGCGAGCCGGAGCTGGTCGAGGCCTATGACGGCCTGGGTCAGGCCCTGGCCCACCTGGGCCGGCTCGACGAGGCCGAGGCCGCGCTACGCCATGCGCTGGCGCTGGCTCCGCAGCGCCAGCGCCTGCAAAACAACCTGGCCTATGTGCTGATGCTGGCGGGCCGCCCCGCCGAGGCGCTGGGGCCGCTGCGCGACGTGCTCGCGCGCGATCCCGGCAATGCGATTGCCCAGGCCAATCTGCAGGAGGCCACGGCGCGCCTGACGCTGGCCTCCCGACCGGAGCCAGCCGCGCAAACAGTCGCCGACCCGGCCGCACCGGTCATGCTTGCCTCCCAGGCCGCCACCGAAACGCGCGACAGGTCGCCCGACACGGAGCTGGCGCAGGCCGCGATTGGCGCAGCCGACATGCCGTCGCATTTCAGCCTGGAGGTCAGCAACGGCAACGGCATTGCCGGCATGGCCGGGCGCGTTGGGCAGCGGCTGACGACGCTGGGTCTGCCCCGCGCGCGGCTGAGCAACCAGTTGCCCTACGCCGAGGCCCGGACCGTGCTGCAGTACCGCACGGGTCAGGAGGCCGCAGCGCAGCGCGTGGCCCTCGCCCTGCCTGACGGCGTGGCCGCCGGCACTCGCCTGCAACCAGGACTGCGCAGCGACGTGCGGCTGCTGCTCGGCCAGGACTGGCCGCGGACTTCGCCCTGCCGCGCCGCCACTGGCGGCTGCTGAAGCGTCTCTACCGTTGAATGGGGCGGGGCGATTACGTCGCTTTGCGCCCCCCGAAATGCAAATGCGGCGGCGCAGTTCGACCTTCAGCTCCCGAAGCCTGGCCTGCGTGCGATCCCGTCGTGTGTGGCGCTGAAGCTGGAAAGCTCCCCACCGTGGCATACCGCAGATGAACGTTGACCCCAGGAAGCTGAATGTTTCCTGGTCTACCAACCCCGCAACGCCAGCGTGCCGGCCGGGCTCAATCCGCAGCGTCGCCGTCCGCACGCATCAGTGCGGGGATGCCCCGCGTGCCGTGCAAGACGCGCCCCACATCGATGTGTTCCTCGCGCTCCAGATAGCACACGACGTGCGGGTAGCGCGTGAGCAATGGGATGGACGCCCCACCCGTAGACGGCACCTATGGATGGTGGGCATTGCAGACAGACGGCGCACCATGGGCCACATCCCCTGACCACCCCCCCACAACGTCTCTAAACAACTGCCAAAGCAGCCTTTTAGCACCTTGCGCCCCTGTTAACCGAAAACAACCACCAAACCATCCGAAATAGATCTTCGAGCAGTACGAATGCGTATAATCCCGCCAAACCAGGAGAGATGATGCGCAAGGTGAAGTCTGAGCCTTTTCCCGCGCCGCTGATCCGAGACGCCGCAGCCTTTGGCCAAGCCGTTCGCGCCGCCCGCACCAGCGCTGGCATCAGCCTGGAAGCAGCCGCTCAGGCCCTAGACATCAGCAAGGCTACGCTCAGCGACCTGGAAAGCGGCAAAGGCACCGTCGCGCTCGGCACTGCCCTGCGTGTGGCGCGGGACCTTGGCACAGCCGTGTTCGCCACGCCGCTGACCGTCAAATTCGAAGCTGCCACCTTGCTGCAGGATTTGCGCAAGGCGCAGCCCACCCCCTGGGGTGGCATAGAGGCAGAGCAACCCGCCCCACTCAACGCGCCGATCGACCGTGAGCGTCCCGCATGATCCAGCTCGCCATCTGGGCCGGCAGTGACCGCGTCGGCACGTTGTCTCACGACGCGCCGAACAATCTCTTCGATTTCAGCTACGCAGAGACTTGGCCGCAGTCGCCTCGCAACTTCCCTCTGAGCCCGCAGATGCCGATGTTCGCCGCCACCCACGCGACGGGCGCCAAAGCATTTGGCGAGCTGCCCGTGGCGACGCGCTCGGCCATCGCCCGCGCCTTCTTCCAGAACCTGCTGCCCGAGGGCCAGGCGCTCGAAGTGGCCGCCCAGGCCAACGGCGTGGCCCGCGGCAATCTCGCCGGGCTGCTAGTGGCACTAGGAGCCGAGACTGCAGGGGCGCTACGCGTCACGCTGGCCGACGGCACATCGCCGACCGCATCCGACGCGCCGCGCCTGCGCCCACTGCCTCTGGCCGAACTGAGCGCGCGCATCCGCAACCGCCCCGAGCAGCCCTTCGCGATCTGGGACGGCAAGGTGCGCCTGTCGATTGCCGGCCTGCAGGACAAGATCGCCGTCTACGAGGACGCGGGGGCTCTCTTCCTCGCCAACGGCGACGGTTTTGCCTCCACCGTGATCCTCAAGCCGGCGCCGGCAGCCCCTCGCCTCGCCGACCTGCCGGCCATCGAGCACACGTGCATGCAACTGGCCGCCGCCGCAGGCATCGCCACCGCCAAAACGCGACTGCTGCACGTGCCCGAGCCCGTGCTGCTCGTTGAGCGCTTCGACAGACGGCGCAGTAGCGACGGCCGCATCGATCGCCTACACATCATCGACGCCTGCCAAGCCCTGGGGCTCGCGCCAGAGCTCAAGTACGAGCGCGCCTACGGCGACCAGGAGGCCGTGAAGCACCTGCGCGACGGCGCCTCCCTCTCGCGCCTTTTCGGCCTTGCCGAGCTCAGCCCTGCGCCCCTGGCAATGCGCAACCATTTGCTGGACCGCCTGCTCTTCAATGTCCTCACCGGCAATACAGACGCCCATGGCAAGAACTGGTCCTTCTTCGTCGGCCCGCAAGCCGGCCTACTGACCCTGGCCCCGGCCTACGACCTGGTCGACGTCGAGTCCGTTGCCCACGAGCACATGAGCACCAGTTTCGCCATGGGCATAGGCGATGCTTTCACACCCGAGGAACTCACGCCGTTCGAATGGGCCAGCATGGCCGTGCAGTGCAAGGTCGCCCCCCGCCACCTCGCCACACGTCTGAAGGCTTTGAGCTTGATGTTGCCTCGGCTGCTCCGTGATGCCCGCACCACCCTGGAGCAGCAAGGCGTGCCGGCCGATGTGCTGGCGAGCATGGAGGATCGGCTGCAGGGGCGCTGTGAAAAAGTGTCGTCCAGGGCGGACGACATCACTCGTGTGCCCAAGGATCTGCTTTGACCGGCCACGACGTTCAGATCAAAACCCTCGTCGGCCGCAGCGGTATGAGCGCCCCATGCTCACCTGCCACGCAGTCCTTCACCCCCGCAACTGTGCGTCATGCCACTTCAGCGGCCGGTCCAGCTTCCGGCGGGACGGGGTGCGTTGTCTAAGGTCAAAAGGCTTCACGCCCGTACGTACCGGTCAGCTTGGACGCGGGCCGAGCGACGAGGCGACCCCCCTCAACGACCACGCCGCCCCTGCTGGCCCTATGCGCAAGAAAAAAGGCGCTAAGTGATTGATTCACCTAGTGTCGTGAGTTGGAAGTTCGCAAACAAAATCGCTCGATGCTGGCAAGGATGTCGTCGGCGGACTTGGCCCACGTAAAGGGCCTGGGGTTGGCGTTGTTCAGCTCGAGGTATTGATGAATGGCCTGCTCCAGCTGGCGCGTCGAGCGATGTGTGCCGCGTCGGATGTATTGCGTGGTCAGGGTTGAGAACCAGCGCTCAACCTGGTTGAGCCAGGACGCCGATGTTGGCGTGAAGTGCGCATGGAATCGTGGATGCCGGGCGAGCCAGTTGCGAATCGTCGGCGTCTTGTGAGTGCCGTAGTTGTCCATCACCAGGTGGATCTCCAACTCGCCGGGCACGTTGGCTTCGATGGTGCGCAGGAACTGCAGGAATTCGGCGCTGCGGTGGCGCCGATGCGTCTCACCGATGACCTCGCCGGTGGCGATGCCGGCGCGCATGTCCAGTGGCGCCGTCGCGAGCCACACGGCGTCGATGCGGATCAACGCAGCAGCTCGCGCATCCAGGCTGCACACGCATCGGCAGCGCTCGCTGGCCACGTCAGAGCGATGGTGGTCGAGCCGCGGCGGACCTCAACGCGGATGGGCTCAGCGCCTGGCGCGGGTGGCGCCGGCATCGGGAACGCGATGAAGCCAACAGGCTTCTCGCTGATGGTCACAGCGTCGATAGGAGGCTGAGCCCTCTCATGGACCCAGCGCCGCAGCAGATTGGCGTTGATGCCATGAGCCATCGCCACAGCGGCCATCGAGACGCCCGGTTGCTGCGCGGCTTGCACGGCCTGCGCCTTGAACTCGTCGCTGTGAACTCGCCTTCGGCGGCCTGGCGCTGCTTGGTCCATAGTGCGTACGTACCCATCAAGTCGTTGATGGATACGAGCATCCTAGGCACGGCTCAGCGGATCAACATGACTTGCCAGGACGCTTACGCCGTTGCTGGCAATGTCGTGGCTCTTCGCAAACTCGGCGCGTGGACCCGGTGTGAGGCAGACGTCCTCCTAGGCTAATCCGCTCCCGCCCGGCGTCGAGCTAACTTCCCCTCAATCGCTTCAACTAAGGCAGCTGCGGGCTTGCCGAAAGCAGCGGAGCACTTCAGCAAGACTGCGAGAGACGGCTGACGTTCGCCTCTTTCGAGTTTGCCGTAGTACGAGCGATCAATGCCGGCCAGAAGGGCGAATGCGTCCTGAGCAAGCTCGAGTTCAAGTCGCCATGCGCGAAGGACTTCGCCGCAGGCGCCCGCGACAACTGGGTCGAATGAATCGGCGCGTGCGACTGATTGGACTCGCGCGCGGCTATCAGGGAGGTTTTTTGGGGCCACCCATTCAGCTTCCCAGGTGATCCATCTAGTGGGCCACGGCATATATGCCGTAAACTTGATGTGCGCATGGTTGCGCCGATGGAGAGATCGATGTCACATTTCTTCTGGAAAACCAGCGATTGGTTCAGCCGCTCGCTCTGCTGCCGATACTTGGTCGTCCGCTTCGGCAAGCTCAGCCTCCCGACGCTGAAGGATGGATTCGTCGAGGCTGCCGTATGGCACTGGGCCATCGGATTCTTCAGAGACGGCCAGTTCGAGGTGCTTGGTGCCTGGCGTGACGAAGGCGAGGGGACCGCCCTGCGCATTGCCACCAACCTCCACGACCGCGGCATCGAACGCCTCAACGCGGCCGCCGCAGAAGATGGCCTTCTCGGAGCGATACGCGGCCTGCACCCCAAGGTCTGCAGGAACACCACGGCCGAGTTGGTTGCGTCCGACATCTTGGGCCCGCGCATGCGGCGTGCGGTTCGTTGGACCGAAGTCGCCGGGCAGCGTCTGCAAAGCCGCATGTCTGGTGCGGCAAAGCGCGCCGGGCCGTTCGCCGATGAAGCCGCTGCCGCCGACTTCATCGCCAAGGCGTTCCAAAGGTTGAACCGTGATCTGCTTGAAGACAGGTGGGAGCGCCTGGATCGCAAGCGCTCGGCGCTGTTCGGCCAAGATGCCTTTGCGGCCTACAGAGCCGGCGCGGCCTGACCGCCATGTCAGCCCGCCTGTTGCCGAACTGGCAGGACATCCTGGCGCGTGCGCGAGGCGTGCTGCGCCGTCGTGGCCGAACCGAGCACGAGGCGGAAGACCTGGTGCAGGAAGCATGGCTGCGCCTGGTCCGGTATGAGGACGAGAAGCAACCCCTCGAGCAACCTGAAGCGTTCCTGATGCGCGCGGCGCTGAATCTCTCGCATGATGCCTACCGCACGAGCGTGAGCCGCGGCGAGCACGTGGTGCTTGAAGAGGCTGTACTGATTGATACCGCCCCGTCAGCCGAGTCCATGGTGCTCGCCAGGGAGCGCATGGCTCGCCTGAGCGTGGGGTTGAGCCGCCTGACAGACAGGACACGCGACATCTTCCTGGCGCACCGACTCGACGGGTTGTCTCAAGTCGAGATTGCCAAGCTCCATGGTCTCAACGTCGCGACCGTCCAGCAGCACATCGCCAGGGCCACGCTGCGGCTGGCCAGCTGGATGGAGGGTTGGTAGCCGTGCCACCGCCGCTGGCGCCCGCCGCGCCGGGCGCGCGCGATGAGTCGCCCGTCACCGCGCGGCTCGTGCAGCGCACCGCGTTGGCCGAGGGCATCCATGCCATGCCGCGCGATGCACGGCCCACCCTGCACGGCGACAACGGCTCCACGCTCAAGGCCACCACGGTGTTGGCGATGCTGTACTGGCTGGGCGTGAAGCCCTCGTACTCACGGCCTCGCGTGAGCGACGACAACGCCTACGCCGAATCGCTGTTCCGCACGGCCAAATACCGCCCCGAGTTCCCGGATACAGGCTTCGCTGACCTGCAGGCGGCTCGGGAGTGGGCGCACTGATTCGTGCATTGGTACAACCACGAGCATCGACACAGCGGCATCCGATACGTCAGCCCAGCCCAGCGTCATGCCGGAGACGATGCCGCGATCCTCGCGGCTCGGCACGAGCTCTACGTTCAGGCGCGTGCGCGCCATCCGGCCCGATGGTCAGGCGACACGCGCAACTGGACGCCCATCGGCGCCGTGACCTTGAATCCGGAGCGCGATGCCGTCGTCCAGGCGCACTCGCAAGGGAGCAGAAAACAGCAAATAGTTGGCCCAGAAGATATGAACCTCATCCCAGGCTGACTCGACGACCAGCACATCACCGCTCAGTTCCATGGTCAGGGCCAGGGGAATCTCGGTCGCTTCTTCCGTTAGTTGCTGGGCGTGCTCCGCCAGCGAGCGGAAGCAGCCGCAATAGCGTTCGGTGGCGGTTTCGCGGGCTTCATCCATGTCGCCAACCTGATCGAGCAGCGCCGCCCCGAACGCCGGGAACTCTTCAAGAAATGCAGCCACGGCTTGCACCTCTTCGATGCCTGCGTACTCGTGCACGCGGTAGCTGCCGAAGCCCTCAAAGTCGTGGATCGCGTACTCCTCAGCATCGGGCACCGGTGAACGCGCCAACATGGCGCTGATCTGTTCTTGCATCGCGTTCACATCCTGGGACGCATCGATCCAGACGCCGTGAAGATGACCGGCGTTGTAGGCGGCGAGATCCGCCACATAGATGCGGATGGCTTGGCTGGCGGTATAGGGCTTGGCTTGCATGGCGGTCTTCCTTCCAAATCGGCTGTTGAGGCGCAGCACTGCTCTGTGCTGGGCCTCTGGCCGTCGCCGAGACCGGGGAGGAAAGGAGCAAGGGGCACGGGCGCGGAGGGGGATCGCCCAGCCTGCACGACCGCAGGGAGGAAGGCTGGGGAGACCGTGCCCTTGGCGAAGCTTCACCCCTTGATCCGCGCCAGGGCCAGCGCCCCTTAGCCGTCTCGCTCCTCGGGCTGGCGTCTGCGTCACT
This sequence comes from Roseateles sp., assembly GCF_019237615.1. Taxonomy (GTDB): domain Bacteria; phylum Pseudomonadota; class Gammaproteobacteria; order Burkholderiales; family Burkholderiaceae_C; genus Pelomonas. Next base: position 132,237 of record NZ_JAFAGT010000069.1, read on the forward strand.
TGGCCGCCAACCCGCATGGGAAAGGGATCGTCACCCGAAAGGGCTGAGACCGGCGCAGCAGGGCTCAGGGCGCAGAGCGGCCAGAGCCCGGCCCTGGTGCGACGCACAAAGGGTCGCCCGCTTGTTTCTTCTTGCGTGATATCCATAATATGGATATTTTGTGTGCATAGCTTTGCGCCAGGAGGCCGCCATGACCATGCACATCAACCTGTCGCCCGAGATGGAGAACTTCATCAAGGGCAAAGTCGCAACCGGCTTCTATGGCAACGCCACGGAAGTCATCCGTGATGCGGTACGCCGGATGCAGGCAGAGGAACTGCGCACTCGTGCCTGGCAGGCGGCCATCAAGCAGGGAGACGACGAACTCGACCGCGGTGAAGGTGTCCCGTACACCCCGGCGGCCACCCAAACTCCCCCACTGATGGCCACCCCAAATTCCCCCACCCCGGCGCCGTCGCGATGACGAGCTGAGGTCGCCGCACGCGGCGCCGGGCTGACCCGGCAGGACGTTACTTTGCGCCCCCTCTGAAGCCGAGGGA
>NZ_JAFAGT010000061.1 GCF_019237615.1 Roseateles sp.
AAGGCCCGCGGGGCGGCCCCTGTAGGCCCTGCGCCGACCCCGATCACCCGAATCCGCCAGCACATCGCGGGCAACTGCATCCCATGGCTCGCCGGCCACTCGGCTAACGGCAATCAAATGCTTCTCAGGCTCTGAGCCGAAGCGCCGGAGCGCTTGCCGGTGCTACATGAACAGGTGCTCGCCCGCGTTCTCGCCGCCGAGGATCACGTAGTTCACCTTCTTCAGGTCCGCAAGCTGCGTGCCGCCGGCATAGGAGATGGAGCTCTGCAGGTCCTCCTGCATCTCGCGCAGCGTGTCGCCTAACCTGCCCTTGACCGGCTCCAGGATGCGCTTGCCCTCCACGTGCCGGTACTCGCCCTTGTTGAAGTCCGACGCCGAGCCGTAGTACTCCTTGTAGAGCTTGCCGTCGACCTCCACCGTGGTGCCGGGAGACTCTTCATGGCCGGCGAACAGCGAGCCGATCATGACCATGCTGGCGCCGAAGCGCACGCTCTTGGCGATGTCGCCATGGTGGCGAATGCCGCCGTCGGCCACGATGGGCTTGGTGGCCACGCGCGAGCACCATTTCAGCGCCGACAGCTGCCAGCCGCCGGTGCCGAAGCCGGTATTGAGCCGCGTGATGCAGACCTTGCCCGGGCCCACGCCCACCTTGGTCGCGTCCGCGCCCCAGTTCTCCAGGTCGATGACGCCTTCGGGCGTGCCGACGTTGCCGGCGATGACGAAGGCCTCGGGCAGGCGCTGCTTGATGTGGGCGATCATGCGCTGCACGCTCTCGGCATGGCCATGGGCGATGTCGATGGTCAGATAGTCGGCGCCGACGCCCTCGGCGGCCAGCTGGTCGATGAGCTCGTAGTCGGCCGGCTTCACGCCCACGCTCAGCGACACGAGCAGGCCCTTGTCTCGCATGCCCTTGGCATAGGCGAGGCTGTCGAGGTCGAAGCGGTGCATCACGTAGAAGTAGCCCTCGCGGGCCAGCAACTCGGTGATGGGTTCGTCCACCACGGTCTTCATGTTGGCCGGCACCACTGGCAGCTTGAAGCGGTGCGGGCCGAACTGCACCGAGGTGTCGCAGTCGGAGCGGCTGTCCACGCGGCAGCGGCGCGGCAGCAGCAGGATGTTGTCGTAGTCGAAGATTTCCATGATTCAAGTTCGCAAGAGCGGCGTGCGTTGAGGCAGTGCACGACCTGGGCTGCGAGCGCTTGACTTGGCTCTGCCGGCTTCCTTCCGCTTTTCGAGCGGGCAAAAAAAACCGGACGCCAAAATTTGGGCCCGGTGATTGATTCTACGCGGCTGGCTCAATGCCCTAAAAAGCGGCGGTGAATCCGCCGCGTCGTCCACCAGACCCCAGCCAGCACGACGGGGATCGCCAGGCCTGCCGCCAGCTCCGGCGCCACTGGCAGCCAGCCCTCGGTCTTCAGCGCCTTGAAGCCGTACAGCAGCAGGCTGACGACGTAATAGGTGATGGCCGCCATCGACAGGCCTTCCACGGTGGCCTGCATGCGCAGCTGCGTCTGCTGGCCGTGGCCGAGCTGCGCCAGCAATTGCTGGTTCTGCGCCTCGGTCGCGATGTCGACGCGGGTGCGCAGCAGCGCGCTGGCACGCTCGATGCGCTGTGACAGGCCGGCCAGCCGCTGGGCCGTCGCGTTGACGGTGGCGATGGCCGGCGACAGGCGGCGCTGCATGAACTCGCCCAGCGTCTGCGTGCCGGCCACCTTGCCCTCGTGCAGCTCGTCGAGGCGGGCCTCGACGATGGCGTGGTAGGCCTGGGTCGCCGCGAAGCGGTACTGGTGCTCGGCCGTCGCATGCTCGACACGCGCGGCCGTGGAGATCAGGTCGTCCAGCAGTTCCGCCTCGGAGGCGCCGCGCTGCTCCAGCCGCGCGGTGACGCCGGCAAGCGTCGCCTCGGCCTCGGCCAGCGTGGCGCCCAGCGACTTGGCCGCCGGCAGGCCGCGCAGCGCCATCAGGCGGTAGGCCTCCAGCTCCAGCAGGCGCTGGCAGATGCGGCCGGCGCGGGTCTCGGGCGTGCCCGGCTCGGCCAGCACGACGATGTGCTCGAAGCCGGTGGCGCGCAGGCAGAAGTCGGTCACGACCAGCGAATGGCCGCCCATGGTCGACGCGACGACCGCATGCGCTCCGAACCAGTTGCGAGCCTCGGCCAGGGCGCTGGGCGCGAACGTCAGCGGCCGTTCGATCATGACGAGCTTGATGGCCGCGAAGGTGCGCCCGGGAATGCGGCCCAGCCAGTCCGGCGCCGCGCGCAGGGGCAGACCGTCCAGCGTCTGCGCGCTGGCCTCTGCGTCGGCCGGCAGCGGCTGCACCACGGAGTAGCGTGTGAACTCTGCGTGCCGCTCCCATTTCAGGAGGAACTCGCCGCAGCGCAGGCGCAGGAAGTTCGCGTTCAAGGCCTCCGGCGCGAGCTCATGCTGGCCCGGCAGCTGCCGCAGGTGGGCATGCTCGTCAGCGCGCGAGACGCCGTCGTTCAGAACCGCGATGTGGACGATGACGGCCGGCAGGCGGATGCGCGCCGGCGGCCGCGCGTGCACCTCGTTGTGCAGGGCCAGGCGCAGGGCGTCGTCGGGCGGGAGCGGGCTGTCTTCGTGCATAAGGGCTCCAGACTAGTGCTGAGTGAAGGCCGCAGCATGGCCCGATAAGATTTCAGCCTTCGTAGCTCAGCAGCGGCGGATTACTTTATGCAAGCTTCATTCCCGGCCGTGGTCATCAGCGGCACCGGCCTGTACCGGCCGCCGCACGTCATCACCAACGCCGAGCTGGTCGAGGCCTTCAACGCCTATGCCGATCGGCAGAACGCGCTGCATGCCGACGCCATCGCGGCCGGCGAGCGTGCCGCGCTGACGCATTCCAGCGTCGAGTTCATCGAGAAGGCCTCGGGCATCAGGCAGCGCTACGTCATCGAGAAGGAGGGCGTGCTGGACCCCGCCCGCATGTACCCGCGCTTCACGCCGCGTGGCGACGACGAGCTGTCGCTGATGGCCGAGATCGCCGTCGACGCCGCCCGCAAGGCGCTCGAACTGGCCGGCAAGAGCGGCGCCGACGTCGACGCCGTGCTCTGTTCCAGCGCCAACATGCAGCGGGCCTACCCGGCCATGGCCGTCGAGATCCAGCAGGCGCTGGGCGCCGGCGGCTACGGCTTCGACATGAACGTGGCCTGCTCGTCGGCCACCTTCGCGCTGGAGCAGGCCTTCAACGCGGTCCGCTCCGGCGCCTCCAAGTGCGTGCTGGTCGTCAATCCGGAGATCACGTCGGCCCACCTGGAGTGGCGCGACCGCGACTGCCACTTCATCTTCGGCGACGTCTGTACGGCCCTCGTCGTCGAGCGAGCCGACACGGCCACGGGGCCCGACCAGTGGGAGATCCTGGGCACCCAGCTTGCGACGCAGTTCAGCAGCAACATCCGCAACAACTTCGGCTTCATGAACCGCGCCGAGGACCGTGACCCGAATGCCCGTGACCTGACCTTCTACCAGGAGGGCCGCAAGGTCTTCAAGGAAGTGGTGCCCATGGCTGCCGCCCACATCGAGGCGCACTTGGCCAAGCTGGGCCTGGAGCCCACGCAGGCGAGCCGCTACTGGCTGCACCAGGCCAACCAGGGCATGAACCAGCTCGTCATCAAGAAGCTGGTCGGTGCCGACGCGGGCAGCGACGTCGCGCCGCTGATCCTGGACGAGTACGCCAACACGGCGTCGGCCGGCTCCATCATCGCCTTTCACGAGCACCACGCGGACCTGAAGGCAGGCGAGACGGGCGTCATCTGCTCGTTCGGCGCCGGCTACTCCATCGGCAGCATCGTCGTCAGGAAACGCTGAAACCTCAGTCGGCCACCCGGAAGGCGACACTGGCGCGCAGCCCCGGCGCGTCCACGGGGCCACCGCCGTCCTCGAGTCGAAACTCGGCCTGCATCAGGTCGGCATAGCGCTGCACGATGGCCAGGCCCAGGCCGGCGCCCAGGCGCTGGGCGTGGCCGTCCAGGCCCTGGCGCCAGCGGTTCGTCAGCAGCTCGCGCTGGGCCGCGTCTATGCCTGGCCCCTGGTCGCAGATGGTCAGCACTTGGTGCCCGTCGCGGTGCGCCAGCTCGATCCAGACGCGCCCGCCGCCCGCCCGGTGGCCGTAACGCAGCGCGTTGTCCAGTAGATTGACCAGCAGGCCGTCCACCAGCCCCGCATCCGCCCTGACCCAGGCGGGCTCGTCCAGCCCGCTGGCCTCCAGCTCGACACCGGCGCGGTCGGCCGCGGGCAGGCGGCGCAGCAGCTGGTCGCGCGCTGCGGCGGCCAGGTCCAGCCGCCGCAACTGGATGGCGGCGCCCGCCTCCTGGGCCAGCGCGATGGCCAGCAACTGATCCACCATGCGGCTGGCCCGCTGCTGGCTCAGCAGCACGGCGTGAAGCTGGTCGCGCCACTGCGCCGGGTCGCGCTGCGACAGGCCGTACTCGGCCAGCGCGCGTATGCCAGCCAGCGGCGTGCGCAGTTCATGGGCCACGTCGCCGGCGAACTCGCGCTGCGCCGCCACGCCCTGGGCCACGCGGCCCAGCAGTGCGTCGATGGCACCGGCCAGGCCGTGCACGTCGCGCGATGCGGCGCCCTCCAGCAGCGCACGCGGCAGCGGCGACAGGTCGGCCGCGTCGCGCGTCTCGACGAGTTCCTGCAGCCTGGACAGCGGCTGCAGATCGCGCGTGACGGCGCGGCGCAGCCACAGCATCAGGCCCAGCAGCAGCAGCACCTGCGGCACCACGGAGTAGGCGACCAGCCGGCGCAGCAGCGCGCGGCGGCTGGAAGTCGTCAACGCGACGACGATCTGCGCCGGCGGCGTGTCGCGGCTCAGCACGACGGCGCGCAATTCCTGGCCCTGGTAGCGCAGGTCCGTGTAGTGCGAGTCGCCGCCGTCGTCGGCCGGCTGCGCGCGCAGGCCGGCGTGGCCCGCGATGAGGCGCCCGTCGTGGCTGACGATGGAGAAGTAGACCTGCTCGCTCTGGTCGTAGAGCACGGTACGGATGTCGTTCTCGCTCATGTCCAGCACCCAGCGGCCGTCGCGCTGCGCGAGGTGGGCAGACAGCAGGTAGGCGTCGTCCAGCATCGAGCGGTCAAAGGCGCGCTGCGTGAAGTAGGACGCGATGCCCAGCGCCAGCGCCGAGCCCAGGCCCCAGGTCAGCAGCAGCGGCAGCGTGACGTGGCGGACGAGCCGGCTGCGCAGCGAGGCGCGCGCCGTGCTCACACGGCGGCCTCGATGAGGTAGCCCAGGCCGCGCAGCGTGCGGATCTCGGCCCCGCTGCCCTGCAGCTTCTTGCGCAGCCGGGAGATGAAGGCTTCCAGCGCATTGGCGGCCAGCAAGTCGTCGAAGCCCGAGAGCTTGTCCGACAGCGCCGCCTTGCTGACGACGCGGCCGGGCGGAGTCAGCAACTCGCACAGCACGGCGAACTCGCGCGCCGGCAGCGCGAGCGGCTCGCCGCCGACATACAGGCGCTGCGTGCGGCGGTCCAGGCTCAGGTCACCGACGCTGACGCGGTCGTCCAGGTCCAGCCGGCGGCGCACCAGCGCGCGCAGCCGCGCCTCGACCTCGGCGAGGTCGAAGGGCTTGCCGAGGTAGTCGTCGGCGCCGGCATCCAGGCCGGCGATGCGCTCCTCGGTGCGGTTGCGCGCCGTCAGCACCAGCACCGGCGTGCGGTCGCCACGGCCGCGGGCGTCGCGCAGCACCTGCAGCCCGTTGCCGTCGGGCAGGGACAGGTCCAGCAGCACGGCGTCGAATGCCTGCATGCGCCACAGCCAGCGCGCCTGCTCGACCGTGTCCGCCAGGTCCACGTGGTGGCCCTGGTCCGTCAGGCTGCGGCTGACGACGCGGCTGAGCGTGCCGTCATCCTCGACAAGCAGGATGCGCATGGGGTGACGGTAGCAAGCCTGGCTGTCCGCTGGGTGTCGGCGAGGTCAGCCTCCGGTCAGGCGCTTTGCGGCACCGGCGCGCGCCAGGCGGCTTGCCGGCCCTGGCGCCGGTGGCTGCGGTGGGCGTGGGTTATGGTGCGGGCATGAGCGACATGAGCTTTTTCTGGCACGACTACGAGACCTTCGGCCGCGTGCCGCGCCGTGACCGGCCCGCGCAGTTCGCCGGCCTGCGCACCGACGCCGAGTTGAACGAGATTGGCGAGCCGCTGATGCTGTACTGCCAGCCCTCGCCCGACTACCTGCCCGACCCCGAGGCCTGCCTGCTGACCGGCATCCTGCCCCAGCATTGCCAGCAGCGGGGCGTGCCCGAGCACGAGTTCGCTGCCGCCATCGAGACCGTGCTGGCCCTGCCGGGAACCGTCGGCGTGGGCTACAACTCCATCCGCTTCGACGACGAGGTCACGCGCCACCTGTTCTGGCGCAACCTCATCGATCCCTATGGCCGCGAATGGCAGAACGGCTGCGGCCGCTGGGACCTGCTGGACGTCGTGCGCTGTGCCTACGCGCTGCGGCCCGACGGTCTGGCCTGGCCCAGGCATGAGGACGGCCGCGCCAGCTTCAAGCTGGAACACCTGACCGTCGCCAACGGTGTCAGCCACGAGGCTGCGCACGACGCGCTGTCAGACGTGCGCGCCACCGTTGCACTGGCGCGCAAGCTGCGTCAGGCCCAGCCCAAGCTGTGGGACTTCTGTCTCAGGCTGCGCACCAAGCAGGCGGTGTGGGACGAGATCGGCGTCGGCAAGCCTTTTCTGCATGTGTCCGGCATGTACGGCCCGGAGCGCGGCTGCATCGCGATGGTCTGGCCGCTGGCACCGCACCCGACGAACAAGAACGAGCTGATCGTGTGGGACTGTTCGGTGTCGCCCGACGAGCTGCTGACGCTGAACGCCGAGGCCATACGCCGGCGCATGTTCACCAAGCAGGACGAACTGCCCGAAGGCGTGACGCGGCTGCCCATCAAGACCATCCACGTCAACAAAAGCCCCATCGTCATCGGCAACCTGAAGACGCTCAGCCCGGCCATGGCCCAGCGCTGGGGCCTCGACGTCGAGGCCCAGCTCGCCAACGCGCGGCTGCTGGCCGAGCGGGGGCGGCAGCTGGACGGCCTGTGGGGCGATGTCTTCCAGCGCGAGCCTTTCCCGCCGGCCGACGTGGACGAGGATCTCTACGGCGGTTTCATCGGCAACGAGGACCGCCGCGCGCTGAACCGCGTGCGCGCGACACCGCCGGAGCAACTCGCCGAGCGGGCGGCGCAGGGCAAGCTGGCTTTCCAGGACGGCCGGCTGGACGAGCTGGTGTTCCGCTGGCGCGCGCGCAACTTCCCGCAGGCGCTGTCGGCCGAGGAGACCGAGCGCTGGCAGGCCCATTGCGGCGCGCGGCTGCACGAAGGCGAGGGCGGCGCGCAAACGCTGGCCGCCTTCATGGAGCGCATCGACCAGTTGGGCGAGACGGCCGACGAGCGCGGCGAGGAGATCCTGTCGGCGCTGTACGACTACGCCGAGCAGATCGCACCCTAGGTTCAGCGCCTCATGTATTTGTCGCGCAGCGCCGTCTGCCGGTCGCTCAGCTCGACCTCGCGGCCCTGGATGAAGACGCGCTCAATGCGCGTCGCCGGCTCCAGCGGGTCGCCGTCCGAGACGAACAGGTTGGCGAGCTTGCCGACCTCGATGGAGCCGAGCCGGTCGGCGATGCCGAGGATCTGCGCCGGGTACAGCGTGACGGCCTTCAGCGCGTCGTCGTCGGACAGACCGAAGGCGCGCGCATGCGCGGCCTCGAAGGGCAGGTTGCGCGCATTCGTCGAATCCCGCCCGCCTTCGGCGATGCAGTAGCGCACGCCGGCCGCGGCCAGTCTGGCCGGCAGCGCGAAGAGGGCGTCGGGCGGGTCGTCGCGGCGCATCGGCAGGCGCAGCAAGCCGTTGATGATGACCGGCACGTCGCGCTCGCGCAGCGTGTCGGCCACGCGCCAGGCATCGGCGCCGCCGCTGATGATGAGCTTCAGGCCATGGCGGGCGGCGAAGTCCAGCGCGAAGCGGATCTGCGCGAGGTCGTCGGCATGCATGACGACCGGCCGGGCCGGCGCGGCGCCGGGCGCTGCGGGCAGGACCGGGCGCATTGCCTCCCAGCGCGTGTCGATGGGGGTGGCCGGGTCGGCGGCGCGGGCCAGCGCATAGGCCTTGGCCGACTCGAAGGCGTCGTCAAGCAGCTTGAGCCGGGCCTCGGTGGAGCGGCGGATCTCGGCCAGGCGCGCCTCGGGCTGCCCCGGGAAGAGTGCGCCGTTGAGCCGCAGCCGCGGCACGCTGATGTGCAGCCCCACCTCGGGCACCAGGGCCATGTCCTGCCAGTTCCAGCCTTCCAGCTGCAGCAGCGCCGAGGTGCCGGAGATCAGCCCCATGCGGCCGGGCTCGGGCACGGACAGGGCCGCCAGCACGCCACCGCCCCGCGTGACGGGCAGCAGCTCGCTGTCGGCATTGAAGGCGACGAGCGCGCGGGCATTGGGGTTGAGCGCGCCGGCCTCGGCGCTGTCCGTGGAAGCGTTGACCGAGCGGATCTCCGCCAGGCCCAGGTTGGTGTCGGCCGCGATCATGCCGGGGTAGACATGAAGGCCACCGAGGTCGATGGTCCGGGCGCCGGCCGGCGCGGCCAGCTCGGCCCCGCCGATCGCCAGGATCTTGCCGGCGTCGATGAGCAGGCTGCCATGGGCGATGGCCGGGCCGCTGACGGGGTGCAGCGTCGCGTTGCGCAGCAGCAGCGGTTCGCGTTGTGGCGGGGGCGGCGTGTTGGGCGTGGCTTGGGCGGCGAGGGCGGCGGCCAGCAGGGCGGTGATGAGTGCGAGCTTCATGTCAGAACATGTCCTGAGTGCATTCGTGCCAGGCGTCGCCGCCGAAGTAGCTCTGGCGGTCCCGGTTCATCTGGTGCAGCCAGCGCTGCAGCTCGAGCTGGTCCAGCGCTGCGGCGAGCGGCGTCGGCGGGCGGCCTTCCGGCGGTGCGGCGGCCTTGGCGCGCTCGGGCAGTGCCAGGGCCACGAGGCGGGCGCGCTCCGTGCGGTCACGCTCGCGCAGCCGCGCGTCCTCGCCCAGGTCGAAGTAGCGCCGGCCGTCGATCCAGGTCTGCTCGGCCTTGGCGGTGCTGGACAGGGGATGGGCGCTCCATATGACGAAGTCGGCGTCCTTGCCCACCTCCAGTGAGCCGACGCGCTGGTCGATGCGCAGTTGCCGGGCCGGGTTGAGGGTCACGAGCTTCAGCGCCTCCACCTCGCTCATGCCCCAGGCCTTGCCGCCATAGCGCAGTGCCTTGGCGGCTTCGGTGTTGAGGCGGCGCGCCAGTTCGTCGCTGTCCGAGTTGAAGCTGGTCAGCACGCCGGCCTTCTGCGTCATCGCGCCGTTGTAGGGGATGGCGTCTTGCACCTCGACCTTGTAGCCCCACCAGTCCGAGAAGCCCGAGGCGCCCGCGCCCAGCGCGGCGATCTCGGGAGCGACCTTGTAGGCCTCCAGCACGTGCTGGAAGGTGGCGACCTCCAGGCCGAACTCCCTGGCCAGCGCGGCGAACATCAGGATCTCGTCGGCGCGGTAGCTGTGGATGTGGATGACGCGCTGTTTCTCCAGCAGCTCGACCAGGGTCTCCATCTGCAGGTCGCGGCGGGTGTTCGGGTCCGCCTTGCGCTGCTCGCGGTAGCGCTGCGCGGCCAGGAAGGCGTCGCGCATGACCTGTTCGACGCCCATGCGCGTGGCCGGGTAGCGCGGGTCGCCGTCGACGGCGGGGAAGTTGGCGCGCTTGACGTTCTCGCCCAGCGCGAACTTGATGCCGGGCCGGGCGCCCGCGAACTTCAGCGCCTCGGCGTCCTGGCCCCAGCGCAGCTTGATGACCTGGTTCTGGCCGCCGATGGCATTGGCCGAGCCGTGCAGCAGGTTGGCGCTGGTCACGCCGCCAGCGAGCTGGCGGTAGAGGCTGATGTCGGTCGGGTCGATGACGTCGGCCACGCGGACCTCGGCGGTGACCGAATGCGCGAACTCGTTGATGCCGCGGTGGATGGCGGTGTGCGAGTGGGCGTCGATGAGGCCGGGCGTCAGGTGCTTGCCGGCCGCGTCGATGACGACGGCGCCAGCCGGTGCCGTGAGGCCTTTGCCGATGGCGGCGATGCGGCCGTCGCGCACCAGAAGGTCGGTGGCTTCAAGCCTGCCGGCGGCGGCGCTGGTCCAGAGTGAAGCGTTGCGCACCAGGACGGCGGCTGGGCGGTCGGGCGGCGAGACCCGGCCGAACACGCCGGCGGGGAAGGTGGCCGGCGAGGGCGCCGCGGCGGGCGCGGGCTGGGGGGCGGGCGGATCGAAGGGTGCGACGCGCTTCGCCGTCCAGGCCTGCGTGCGGCCGTCGGCCAGCGTCAGCGCACCGCTCAGCACCTGGCCGCGGCCTTCCAGGCGCAGGCTGGCGCCGCCGTCGCAGGGCCAGCGCAGCAGCAGTTCGCGGCCGCGCTGCTGCAGTTCGCAGGCCTTGCCATCGACCCGCAGCGTCGGCTTGGCGCGCGTGCCGTCGAACTGCCAGCTCTGCTCGGCGCCACCGGCGGGAGTCACCGCCCAGCGGCCGCGCACGTCGAAGCGCTCCCAGGCCTCGGTCGGCAGCGGCTGGCCGTCGACGAAGGCGATCTCGATTTCGGCCTGCTCGCTGGTGAACAGGTCGGCACTGGCGACGACGACGTGGGCCAGTTGGCCCGGCGCCAGGCGGCCCAGGCGCGGCTGGCCAAGCAGCCGGGCCGGCGTCGTCGTCAGCGCCGCCAGCGCCGCCTCGGGCGGCAGGCCGCGCTGCACGGCCTGCCGCAGCCGTGGCCAGAACTCCTTCCTCAGGTCCTTGAGCCCCTGCGTCGAGATGGCGAACTCGACGCCCGCCGCCTGCAGCGCCGCTGCGTTGCCGGGCGCACGTTCCCAGTGCTGCAGCAGCTGCAGCGGCACGTCCAGCGCGCTCTCGGGCTGCTCGACCTCCGGCGCGGCCGGGTAGGCCAGCGGCAGGATGACGGGCAGGCCCAATGCCTTCAGCTGTGTCGCCTTGCGGTATTCGTGGCCGGTTCCCTGGGCGATGACCTTGAGGCCGAACTCGTCGCGCAGGCTGGCGATGCGGGCCAGGTCTTCCTCGTCCAGTGCCTCGTGGATGACCGGCTGCCTGCCGCCCAGCGCCGGTGCGAGCGCGGCCAGGCCGGCATTGAACTCGCGCCGCTCGCCCGCTGGCGCCGGCCCGGCAGCCCAGCGCGCATTCAGCAGCGTCTGGCGCTCCAGCGCGATGCTGCCCATCAGCGAGGTCGGGTAGCCCAACGCGGTCGGGCGGGCGCCGGCTTCGAAATCGAAGCTGTTGTACTCGTGGGCCAGGTGCTGGGCCACGTCGGCCGCGAGCACGAGGCCGCGCGCATCGGCGTGGTCGCGCAGGCTGATCAGCGCACTCTGGCCGCGGAACACCGCGCCGGCCGGCGGCAGCGACAGCGCCGTCGTGAAGCCTTGCTCGCGCGCGGCGCGCAGATCGTCGGGCCTGAGGTCCAGCGCCGCGGCCTGGCGGTACTCGCTGCGCACCCAGCGCCGGCCCGGCGTCAGGCCCTGGCCGCGCGGTGGCTCGACGCGACCCTGGCCGAGGCTGCTGGCCGCGTCGATGAAGCCGGCGTAGACGGTGCGGCCCGCGAGCTGCCAGACCTTGGCGCCGGCCGGCGGTTTCACGCCGGCGCCTACGGCGACGATGACGCCGTCCTTCATGACCAGCGTGCCGTTCTCGACGACCTGGCCCGGTGCGAGCACCAGCCGTGCGCCGGTCAGCGCGTGCCAGCGCGGCGTCGCGTCGCGCAGGCCCTGAGGGATTTCGCTAGGCTGCTGGGCTTGGGCGAAACCGGCCAGCAGGGCGAAAAGACAAGCGGGGAGCGAGCGCATCGTGGCGTCTTGTCGTGGCGCCGCGTTGCGGCAAGGAGCCGGACTCTAACCCCGTGATGTGCGTCATGGTCGAAAGTCAGCAGTCCTGCGATAGTCGGGCTCTGGAGCCAGAGCTTGACCCGGAGATACCCATGAGCAGCGCCCCCCACGTCCGCAGCGAGGACATCACCGCCGCCCGCCTGCGGGCCCTGCTGGTGCGCGCGCCGACGGCCGTCGCCTTTGTCAACGGCCAGCGTTTCGAGATCGTCAGCGAGGAGTTCAACCACCTCTTCGGATTTGGCGACGACAGCGACCTGACCGGCCAGGACACACGCGTGGTCCACACGACCGACCTGGCCCATACCGCCCTGCACGAGCGTGCCGCCGCGGCCTTCGCGGTCGGCCGGCCGCTGGACGAGGAGATCGAGTACGTGAAGCGCGACGGTCACCGCTTCTGGGGCCGGCTGCAGGCCACGCCCGTGCATTGGGAGGCCCCGGCCGGGGAGGTGCTGTGGGTCGTGGCGGACGTGACGGCCGCCCGCGCCCAGCGCCTGCAGCCGACCTGGACGGCCAAGCATGACACGGTCACGGAGCTGACCAACCGGCGCGAGTTCGAGCGCCGCCTGGCCGAGCATGTCGGCAGCCGCCGCGGCGAGCCGGTATCGATGCTGTGGCTGGACGTCGACCGGTTCGGCGAGGTCATCAAGAGCATGGGTGCCGAGGTGGGCGACCATTTCCTTTACGGCCTGGGCCAGATGCTGATCGGCAAGGTGCGCGCCTCCGACCTTGTCGCGCGGCTGGAGGACGACCATTTCGCCATCCTGTTGCCCGACTGCGACCAGCACTACGCGCAGATCATTGCCGAGAAGGTGCGCGCCGCCGTTGCCGCCTACCGGCTGCGCTGGGGCCTGCACCGCACTCGGGTCAAGGCGTCACTGGGCGTCGTGCAGATCCAGCCGACGCTGGCGACCGTGGACGCCGTGCTGGGCGCCGGCGCGCTGGCCTGCACCGAGGCCAAGGCGGCGGGCGGCGACAGCGTGCGGGTCTTCGTGTCCGCCGGCGGCTACGAGGAGCTGGCGGGCTGATTTCACGCTTTGCGGCGGCGCGGTCCGCGGAAATGAGGGGTTTTTTGCCAAATGTTCTAAAGTTCGCTGCGGCGTGGTCGATGTAGCAGTCGAAGCGCCTCAAGCGGAACACCCATGACCGTCGCCTTCTCCACCGCCCTGTCCGGCATTTCGTCCGCGAACGAGCGCCTGCGCGCGTCGGCGGCCAACATCGCGAACCTGGCGACCAGCAATCAGGCCCGCCTCAGCCCCGAGCCGACGAACGTCGACCAGGTGCCCGAGCGCGAGATCAACCCGGCCAACGAGGTTGTCGAGCAGCAGTCGGCGGCCTACGCCTTCGTCGCGAACCTGAAGGTGCTGCAGACGCAGATCAACACCACCGGCGCGCTGCTGGACATCAAGGCCTGAGCCGGATCCATCCCCTGTGCGAGCGGCCCTGAGGAAACTCGGGCCGCTTTTTTGCGCAGAGCCGGTCATCAGGCGGTCGCCTTCTGCTGCGCAAGGCAACTACACGTCGCCGGTCGCAATCAGCAAGGGCAGGCAGCCAGTTCTCGCGCCGCAATAGACGGTGCTGCGGAACCGCATGCGGAGGGGGCAAGCGACCGTGTCAAGCCTTCTCTGGAGCGTTTGACGCTGGCCTTGGCGCCAGACACCGGCTGGTTGCGCCAACAGCGCAGGGGTGTCCGGGGAGAACCAATCCCGCCGTCACGCGCCGTGGTTCGCCTTCAGCATGTTGCAGAACAGTGCGCCCTGCGCGATGGCATCGTCGAGCGCCACGTGGGTATGGGGCAGCTTGTCAAACCAGCTGCCGGGCATGTTTCGCTTGGTGCTGTCGCGATAGCCCGTCTTCAGGACCGCCATGGCGTAGGTCTTCATGTCGAGCGCCGAGTGGCTGAACGGGCTCTCCCCCACGAACCGCATCAGGTAACCGCGCCGCTCTCGTCGACAGTAACCGTTTCGCCCACCGCCAAGGTGTCGACACGCAACACCGATCGGGGCCAGACCACATGCTTTCCTCGGCCAACGGATTGGATGATTTCAGTGTCCGACATGGCGACGACGGGTCCGATGCATTGGCCTTTTCCGGGGGCAGCGTCCCACACCGTGGCGAGCGCGTCGCTTCGCAGCGCGCCTCGCCAATCGGAGCCTTTGGGATTCTTCTCCGCAGCTTGGTCGAGCTTGAAGTCAGCCCGAAAGTGCGGACGATTGGCCTGGATCTGGGTACGCACCTCGGCTGCACTCCGAATCAAGCCTTGCTGCTCAAGGCCATCCAACCAGGCCGAAGTCGACAGCAGATGGACGTTGCCGGGCACAGCATAGGCATTCGTCGCAAACCAATCGTCTTCGACAAGAACGAGGGTCGGATCACCCGGGTTGACGGTGCGCAGCGACATCACGAAATTGGTGATCGATAGCTCGCCAATGTCCTTTGACAGGGCTGCCGGCAGTCCGGCCTGTTCTAGGCGTCTCAAGTCCGCGAGGGCAAGCGAGCCAATCGTCGTTGGGAGCACCTCAATCCGATGCGCTTGCTCATGGAGAAACTGACGGATTGCATTCGCGTCCGGCAGGTCGGCCGCGCGGTGGGTCGCCTCGTACTCGACCACATCAGTCAGCACGATCCGAACATCGGCCTTGAAGGCCAGCAGCAGCTCGAGCGCTTGACCATGGGCCAGCGAGATCAGCGGTCCCGTGTCCGGCAGGACGATCCTGATGCGGGAGCTCATTACGTGCCTGGCTCGGTCGCCTTCAACACTGCCACCATCTGGGCTGCCATCTTCTGGCGAGTACTCAGCGGCACAAGGGGATGTGGGAGGTGAGCGGCGTTGAGCATCGAAAGCAGCGCGCCGTAGTCATCCAGCCCCAGAGCCTGCATCGCCATCGCGCGGGGGATGCGACCGAGCGAGTAGTCAATCAGCGCCTGCATAACCCCCGACGCCCCACTCGCGGACAAGTCCGCTTCAACAGCCACTTGATGCTCGAGCGCTGATCGAACCAGGGCGGTCACCGACGTGCCGTGGCGGGCAGCCACGGACTTCGCAGCACCCACGAGTTCGTCGTCAAGGGAGAAGGTGACGTTCATGCCCCATGGTAGCGGGCTCACGCATTCTCGTGTGCAAGTTTCGGTGCGTGCCGCAGGGAGCCTATCCACCCGGAAAAGTTCAGGCTTGAATGAACAAAGTTCAGAGATGAATGGTTTTCGACATCGTTTCCCGGCGACGCCTATTTCTGGTGCGAAACCGGGGTTGGTCACCCAAGATGGTGCATGGGGTCATGTGTTTTTAACATGGCGGGCTGTTGTGGCGGCGTCCAGCCACTCCTGTCCCGAGAGCTGCTTTCCATGAAATACGCGTCCCTAGGTCAATTCCTCGAGCATGTCGCCCAGCGCAATCCCGGCCAGCCCGAGTACATGCAGGCGGTGACCGAGGTCATGGAAAGCCTGTGGCCCTTCATCGAGGCGCATCCGCGCTATGCGGAGCAGGGCCTGCTGGACCGCCTGGTGGAGCCGGAGCGCATAGTGATGTTCCGAGTTTCCTGGTTCGATGACCATGGCAACGTGCACGTCAATCGCGGCTACCGCATCCAGCACAGCATGGCCATCGGCCCCTACAAGGGTGGTCTGCGCTTCCATCCGTCGGTGAATCTGTCGGTGCTGAAGTTCCTGGCCTTCGAGCAGACCTTCAAGAACGCACTGACCACGCTGCCCATGGGCGGCGGCAAGGGCGGCTCGGACTTCGACCCCAAGGGCAAGAGCCCGACCGAGGTCATGCGCTTCTGCCAGGCCTTCGCGACCGAGCTGTTCCGGCATGTCGGCCCCGACACGGACGTGCCGGCCGGCGACATCGGCGTGGGCGGCCGCGAGGTGGGCTTCATGGCCGGCATGGTCAAGAAGCTGACCAACAGCGCCGCCAGCGTGTTCACCGGCAAGGGCCTGAGCTTCGGCGGCTCGCTCATCCGTCCCGAGGCGACGGGCTACGGCACGGTGTACTTTGCGCAGGAGATGCTCAAGACCCGCGGCCGTTCGTTCGAGGGGCTGCGCGTATCGGTGTCCGGCTCGGGCAACGTGGCGCAGTACGCAGTCGAGAAGGCGATGCAGCTGGGCGCCAAGGTGGTCACCGTGTCCGACTCCAGCGGCACGGTCATCGACGAGGCCGGCTTCACGCCGGAGAAGCTGGCCATCCTGATGGACGTGAAGAACCACCACTACGGCCGCGTGGGCGACTACGCGCGTCGCGCCGATGCGCATTTCGAGGCCGGTATGCGCCCCTGGCATGTGCCGGTGGACGTGGCGCTGCCCTGCGCCACGCAGAACGAGCTGGACGCCCAGGATGCGGCAACGCTGATCAGGAACGGCGTGCTGTGCGTGGCCGAGGGCGCCAACATGCCCTCGACCATCGAGGCCGCCAAGGCCTTCGAGGCGGCGGGCGTGCTCTACGCGCCCGGCAAGGCCAGCAATGCCGGCGGCGTGGCCACATCAGGCCTGGAGATGAGCCAGAACGCGATGCGGCTGTCGTGGACGCGCGAAGAGGTGGACGCGCGGCTGCTGCTGATCATGCAGGGCATCCACGCCGCCTGCCTGAAGCACGGCGCCCGTGCCGATGGCAGCGTCAGCTACATCGACGGCGCCAACGTGGCCGGCTTCGTGAAGGTGGCCGACGCCATGCTGGCCCAGGGCGTGGTGTGAGCGAAGCGCCCCCGGGGCGCTCCGTGTGACCAGCAAGCAGGGGCCGTGAGGCCCCTGAATGTTTTCAGGCGTCGGCGCGTGGCAGTTCCACGCGGCCCGGCGTGCGTACCCAGCCGGGCGGCAGGTCCGCCAGCACGGCGGCGGGGTCCAGCGAGCGTATGGGCACGTTCAGGTCTGCCGGGATGCGCTGGCGCGCAAGCAGCGCCATGTAGCGCAGCGCGGACACGCGCAGGAAGGACGCGAAGTTGCCCACCGCGCCGCGCGCCTGCACCAGCTCGTCGTACAGCTTCTCGATCAGCTGCGTGACGCTCATGCCGTCGCGCGCGGCGATCTCGTCCAGCACCTCCCAGTGCAGGTTCTCCAGCCGGATGCTGGTGACCACGCCATGCAGGCGCACCGAGCGCGTGCGCGACTCGTAGGACTCTGGGCTGGCGCTGATGAAGACCTGGCACATGGGACACCTCCTGGCGGCATTGTCCTCGTGGCTCAGTGGCTGATGCGCGTGCCCAGCACGGCCAGGAACTGCGCGATCCAGGCTGGGTGGGCCGGCCAGGCGGGCGCCGTGACCAACTGGCCGTCGGTGACGGCCTGGTCCACCGGGATGCTGGCGTAGCTGGCGCCGGCCAGTTCCACCTCGGCCGCGCAGGCCGGGTAGGCCGAGACCTTCTTGCCGCGGATGACGCCTGCTGCCGCCAGCAACTGGGCGCCATGGCAGATGGCCGCGATGGGCTTGCCGGCCTGCGCGAAATGCTGCACCAGCGGCAGCACGCCGGGCACCGTACGCAGGTATTCGGGCGCGCGGCCGCCGGGGATCACCAGGCCGTCGTAGTCGGCGGCCCGCACGGCATCGAAGCTGGCGTTGAGCACGAAGCGATGGCCGGGCTTCTCGGAGTAGGTCTGGGCGCCCTCGAAGTCGTGGATGGCGGTGAAGACGAAGTCGCCCGCCTTCTTGCCCGGGCAGACGGCATCGACTCGATGACCCACGGCCAGCAGCGCCTGGAAGGGCACCATGATCTCGTAGTCCTCCACGTAGTCGCCGGCCAGCAGCAGCAGTTTCTTGCCCATCGATGTCTCCTTGAATGGTGGAGCAGCGATTCTGGGAAACGCGCGCGGCGGGCGGGTAACAGCCGGTTGTTGCGCCGCTGTGCGGCTCATCCGGCTCAGTGGGCATCACCAAAGTTAGACCCTTCTGTCACCCTGCGGGCGAATCGACGAGGGCCAGGCAGCAGGACTCGGATGCAGCAAGCAGGCTGGTTGCCGATCTGGCCGAGCTGGTGCAGGCGATCTTCACCGCGCTTCCGCCGTCCAGGCCATGGCAGCGCCGGCTCTTGCAACAGCTCGCAGAGGCCGACCGGCTGGTTCAGGTGCTGAGGCTCATCGTGGCGATGGGTCGGGCGCAAGCGGAGGTTGCCGAGGCTGCGGGACAGCTCGCGGCAGTGCTTCGAGCGGCTGATCGTTACGTCGCAGTGGGGCGTGCCGACTTAGTGATCAAATCCGCGGTGCGGCTTGCAACCGACCTGGCCCAGTGCATCGTCGTCGCGCTGTCCGGCGAAGGCCCGCGAGCGCCTGAGGAAAGCGTTCAGCTTCGTCCGATGCGGCCCTCCCGTGGCTGAGAACTGCGGGCCTGCATCCTTCCCGCTGCGCGTGAACGGGCCCGCGTGACGAACAGGCCGGCTGCAGTGGGCGCTTCGCGCGGTGCCGGCCAGATCGCCCTCTCAGCCGCCCGCCAAGCCCGAAGCCGGGCCGCCTGGAAGTGCTCGCCGCGGCTCGACCGTCGCGCCAGTCGCTGCGCTTGGTGTCACGCCGGCCGCGGAGCCGCCGCGACTCGGGTCATGCGGGCGACTTCGATGCAGCCGTTGCGCCAGGCGGGGCTGGCACATCGGCTGCATTGGCTTCGTCGCCCAGGGGGCAGCCCGTGCGTCGGTCGTCCCACTGCGCTCCCCCTACAAACCCCGTCCCTGGGTGCCGCGTGTAATTTAACCGAGAAGCCGCGCTGACCCGATGGGTGTACACACCGGCCGACCGAGCCCCAGAAACCAAGAAGCCCCCGCCGGCTGCTGGCCGGCGGGGGCTTTGAGGTGCTGGCCTGGCAGCGTCAGGCGGCCACGGTCTTGGCGGTCTCCGCGTACTCCTCGATCTGGTCGAAGTTCAGGTACTTGTAGACGCTGGCCGTGTCCTTGTTGATGATGCCCATTGCCTCGTGGTACTCCTGCACCGACGGGATGTGGCCCAGCTTGGACGCGATGGCGGCCAGTTCGGCCGATGCCAGGAACACGTTGGTGTTCTTGCCCAGGCGGTTGGGGAAGTTGCGGGTCGACGTGGACACGACGGTCGCGCCCTCGCGCACCTGGGCCTGGTTACCCATGCACAGGCTGCAGCCCGGCATCTCGGTGCGCGCGCCGGCCGTGCCGAAGGCGGCGTAATGGCCTTCCTTGATCAGCTCGCTCTGGTCCATCTTGGTCGGCGGGGCCACCCACAACTTGACCGGGATGTCGCGCTGGCCGCCCAGCAGCTTGGCCGCCGCACGGAAGTGGCCGATGTTGGTCATGCAGGAGCCGATGAAGGCCTCGTCGATCTTGGTGCCGGCAACGTCGGACAGCGTCTTGGCGTCGTCCGGGTCGTTGGGGCAGCAGAGGATGGGCTCCTTGATGTCGGCCAGGTCGATCTCGATGACGGCGGCGTACTCGGCGTCCTTGTCGGCTTCCAGCAGGTCGGGCTTGGCCAGCCAGGCCTCGACCTTCTCGATGCGGCGCTGCAGCGTCTTCGCGTCGGCATAGCCGTCGGCGATCATGTTCTTCATCAGCACGATGTTGGAGGTGAGGTACTCCTTGATCGGTGCCGGATTCAGCTTGATCGTGCAGCCGGCGGCCGAGCGTTCGGCGGAGGCGTCGGACAGTTCGAACGCTTGCTCGACCTTCAGGTCAGGCAGGCCTTCGATCTCGAGGATGCGGCCCGAGAAGACGTTCTTCTTGCCGGCCTTGGCGACGGTCAGCAGACCGGCCTTGATGGCGTACAGCGGGATGGCGTGCACGAGGTCGCGCAGCGTCACGCCCGGCTGCATCTCGCCCTTGAAGCGCACGAGCACCGACTCAGGCATGTCCAGCGGCATGACACCAGTGGCGGCGCCGAAGGCCACGAGGCCGGAGCCGGCCGGGAAGCTGATGCCGATGGGGAAGCGGGTGTGCGAGTCGCCGCCGGTGCCGACCGTGTCGGGCAGCAGCAGGCGGTTCAGCCAGCTGTGGATGACGCCGTCACCCGGGCGCAGGGCCACGCCGCCACGGTTGCTGATGAAGGCGGGCAGCTCGCGATGGGTCTTCA
The DNA here is from genome assembly GCF_019237615.1 of Roseateles sp. GTDB lineage: Bacteria > Pseudomonadota > Gammaproteobacteria > Burkholderiales > Burkholderiaceae_C > Pelomonas. The sequence goes on from NZ_JAFAGT010000061.1 coordinate 19,889, forward strand.
CGTCCACGGGCTTGGGGTAGGCGGCCGTGTGGCAGAAGGACTGCATGACGAGGTCGGCCGAGAAGCCCAGGCAGGCCAGGTCCTTCAGCTCGTCGCGGGTCATCGGGCCGGTCGTGTCTTGCGAGCCGACCGTCGTCATCTTGGGTTCGCAGTAGGTGCCGGGACGAACGCCCTGGCCTTCCGGCAGACCGACGGCGCGGCCCACCATCTTCTGGGCCAGCGTGAAGCCGGCCTTGGTTTCGGCGGGTGCCTGCGGCAGGCGGAACTGCGTCGAGGCGGGCAGGCCCAGGAACTCGCGCGCCTTGGCGGTCAGCGAGCGGCCGATGATGAGGTTGATGCGGCCGCCGGCGCGCACTTCGTCGAACAGCACATCGCTCTTGAGCTTGAACTCGGCGACGGTCTCGCCGTTCTTCACCAGCTTGCCGTCATAGGGCAGCACGTCGATGACGTCGCCCATCTCCAGCTTGGACACGTCGACCTCGATAGGCAGCGAGCCGGAGTCTTCCTGCGTGTTGAAGAAGATGGGGGCGATCTTGCCGCCCAGCGTGACGCCGCCGAAGCGCTTGTTCGGCACGAAGGGGATGTCCTGGCCCGTGGCCCAGATGACAGAGTTGGTGGCCGACTTGCGCGAAGAGCCCGTACCGACGACGTCGCCGACGTAGGCCACGACGTGGCCCTTCTTCTTCAGGTCCTCGATGAACTGCATCGGGCCACGCTTGCCGTCTTCCTCGGGCTTGAAGGCCGCGTCGGAACGGGTGTTCTTCAGCATGGCCAGGTAGTGCAGCGGGATGTCCGGGCGGCTCCAGGCATCGGGGGCGGGCGACAGGTCGTCGGTGTTGGTCTCGCCGGGCACCTTGAAGACGGTGACGGTGATTTTCTTCTCGACCTCGGGGCGCGAGGTGAACCACTCGGCGTCGGCCCACGACTGCATCACTTCCTTGGCCTTGGCATTGCCGGCCTTTGCCTTGGCGGCGACGTCGTTGAAGTAGTCGAACATCAGCAGGGTCTTCTTCAGGCCCGCTGCGGCTTGAGCCGCGACATCCGCGTCGTCCAGCAGCTCGATCAGCGGATGCACGTTGTAGCCGCCCACCATGGTGCCCAGCAGCTCCGTGGCCAGGGCCTTGGAGATCAGGCCGACCTTGACATCGCCATGGGCGACGGCGGCCAGGAACGAAGCCTTGACCTTGGCGGCGTCGTCCACGCCCGGGGGCACGCGATGGGTCAGGAGGTCCAGCAGGAACGCATCTTCGCCGGCCGGCGGGTTCTTGATCAGTTCGATCAGTTCGGCGACCTGCTTCGCGTCGAGCGCAAGGGGCGGGATGCCGAGGGCGGCGCGGTCGGCGACATGTTGGCGATAGGCTTGAAGCATGTGTTTCTCCGTTGAAGCAGTGGGTCAGGCCGAGGGCGGTACAACCACCCTCAGTCCTTTGAAATAGTCTCGGTAGAAGCCGGCGTCGCGCGTGATGAGGGCGTCGCACTGCATCATGGCGTGGGAGCCGATCAGGAAGTCGGCCACGGTGCGGCTGCGGTTGCCGCCGCGCTGGCGGTAGCGGCGCTGCATCTCGCCGGCGCGCAGCGCCGACTTGGCCTCCATCGCGTCGAAGCGTATGCCCAGCTCCTCGAGGAACTGCAGCACGTCGGTGCCGCCCTTGAAGGCGGTACACACCTCGGCGAGCGCCACCTCGCACAGCACGACGGGACCGATGTGCAGCGCCTGGCGCACGGCTTCGGCAGCGCTGGCGCAGGCCTCATCGTCGCCGGCGATCAGGTCGATCAGCACGGAGGAGTCGGCGGCGATCAAGGCGCGGGGTCTCCCTCGTCCGGTTCGGGCGGCAGGTAGGGGTCGCCGGGCGCGTGGCCGCGGATCGCGCGCATGGCCTCGTCGGTGTTGGCGAAGCCGTCGAGCTTGAAGCGGCCGCGCAGACGCGAGATCGCGTCGTCGACGTTCTTGCGCAGGATGATGCGGCCGCCGTCCAGCTCGACCTTGAGCGTGGTGCCCTTGGTCAGGCCGAGGGCGTCTCTGACGGCTTTGGGCAGCGTGATCTGCCCGCGTTCGGCAACGATGGCTTCCATGGGGCCTCCAGCGGCTGGCCGCCGGTAGGCCGGTGGCTCAGGTATGCATCAGAAAGTATGTACGCATTCTACATACCTGGGCCGGGGGCTTCAATCGAGGCGGCTCACTTGCCGGCCGTGGGCGTGATGCCCAGGCCGCTGCGCGCCTGCTCGGCCGCTTCGGCCTCGGGGTCGGCGATCTTGGCGGCCTTGGCGGCGGCGACCAGCTTCTCCTGCTCGGGGTGGACGCAGTCGTCCAGCAGGCGCTGGCCGATCTTGGTGTCCAGCAACATGGACTTGTTGGCGATCTGGATCATCAGCGTGCGGCCGGTCACGTCTTCCAGGCGCAGGGCGCCGGTGGACGACAGCACCGGCTTCATCGTGATGACCTGTTTCTTCCAGGCGACGTTGATGTAGCCGGCCACCTTGGGATGCTTGTCGATGTGGACGTGCTCCTTGAACTCGCAGGCGTAGTCGCCGATGTAGGCGCGTTCGGCAGCGGCGAGCTGGGGGGCGTCGGCCTCGGCCAGCGCCGGCTCGGGCGGCGGCGCGGGCGTCTTCTTAGCGGCAGCCTTGGGTGCAGCCTTGGCGACAGGCTTGGTGGCGGCCTTGGCCGGCGGGGTCTGGGCCAGGGCGGGGAGGGTGGCGCAGAGGATGAGGGCGGCGGCGCAGCCGCGGAGGGAGGGGGACGGCATCGGGGTGGGGCGGAAGGAGCGGAGTGAAATGGGGCGGCGCATCATGGCCGAGACCGGGCCGGCCAGGCGTGAGCAGGTGTGAGGATTGTCCGGCGCGCCATCTCCTGCCCAGGCCCGTGCTTTACCCGATGGAGGCGGGGAAGAAGGTTTGGCGGGCCGCGGCCGGGAGTGGGCGGCCGGTGCGCTCGGCGCGTTCCAGCACGGTCCAGAAGTAGCGGTAGCTGGCTCGGTCGTGCAGTCGGTCGCGGAACGAGATCGGTGCCCAGTGGGCGGCCTGCGCGGCGAGCAGCAGGTCAGCGGCCTCGGCGATCTCGTCGGCGGCGGGCGCGAAGGCGTCGACGATGGGGCGGATCTGGTCGGGGTGGATGCTCCACATGCGGGTGTAGCCGAACTCGCGCGCGGCGCGCGTGGCCGCGGCGGCCAGTGCGGCTGTGTCGCGGAACTCCGTGACGACGCAGTGCGAAGGCGTCTTGCCAGAGGCGTGGGCCGCCGCGGCGATCTCCAGCTTGGCGCGCACGACCAGTGGATGCTCGAACTGGCCGGGCAGCTCCATCGCCGCCTTGGGGATGGCTCCGCCGTGGGCCGACACGAAGTCCATCAGGCCGAAGGACAGCGATTCGATGCGGGGATGGGCGGCGATGCGGAAGACCTCGCGCAGCGCGCCGTGCGTCTCGATCAGCACCTGCAGCGGCAGCCTGGGCTGGCCATGGCGCGCGCAGGCAGCGTCGATGGCGGTGACGGCGCGGTCCACGTCGTCGCCGCCCTCGGGCTTGGGGATCATCAGATAGGCCAGGCGGGCGCCGGCCTTGGCGATCAGTGTGTCGACGTCGGCTTCGAATGCCGGGTGGCCCCAGGGGTGGACGCGGGCGCCGACGCGCCCGAAGCGGTTGGCGCGGCTCGTCGCCAGCTCGGCAATCAGCAGTGCGTGCTCGGCCTCGCCACCGACCGGGGCGCCATCCTCGGCGTCCAGCGTGATGTCGAAGACGGGGCCCAGCTCGGCCTGCAGCGCGAGGCTCTTGCGCATGCGGGCCTCGACACCGCAGTAGTGGTCGACGACGGGCAGCAGGCGCGGGGCGGTCGTGCTTTCCTCGAACAAGGCGTCGCGAGGGTGGACGGCGGGCGATGCAGTCATGGCTTGGCGGCGGCGCGGCGGGCGATGAAGAAGAGGCGAGGGAAGGCCAGCAGCAGCCGGCCATCCGCGCGTGGTGGGTAGGCCTGGGCGATGCGCTGTTCGTAGGCGACCAGGAATCGCGCGCGCTCGGCCTCGGGCAGCGGGTCGATGAAGGGCTTTAGGCCGGTGCCGCGCACCCATTCGACGATACGCGCCGGCGAGTCCATGGGATGCTGGTAGGCCGTGCGCCAGAGGTCCACGCTGCCCAGCGGCGCGAGCAGGTCGTAGTAGCCGTCCAGGCCCAGCAACTCGGTGCGCAGCCGGCTTGCGTCGCCGATCAGTGCGGCATAGGGGGCTTGCGCGGCCAGTTCGCGCATCGCGCGGTGTGTGGGCTCGTCGCGGTTGTCCGGCATCTGCACGGCCAGCACACCGCCGGGCGCCAGCAGGCCCAGCAGACGCGGCAGCAGCGCCTCGTGGTCACCCACCCATTGCAGCGACGCGTTGGCGTAGATCAGGTCGACGCCGTCATCGGGCGCCCAGGCGCCGATGTCCGCCAGCTCGAAACGGCAGCCAGGCAGGCGTTCGCGGGCGCTGTCCAGCATGGCGGCGGAGTTGTCGATGCCGATGACTTCGGCGTCTGGGAAGCGCTCCAACAGCAGCTCGGTCGAGTTGCCAGGGCCGCAGCCGAGGTCGACGACCCGGCATGGTGATGTGAGCGGCACCCGCGCCAGCAGGTCGCGGGCAGGGCGGGTGCGCTCGTCCTCGAAGCGGCGGTAGAGATCGGGGTTCCAGTCTTTCATGCCGCTGTCGAGGGGGTGGGCTTACAGCAGGTGCTTGACGCCGTCCTGCTCGTCCGTCAGTTCCTTCAGCGTCTTGTTGATGCATTCCTGCGAGAACGCGTCGATCTCGATGCCTTGGACGATCTTGTACTCGCCGCCTTCGCAGGTGACGGGGTAGCCGAACATCACTTCCTTGGGGATGCCGTACTCGCCGCCCGACGGGATGCCCATCGTGACCCACTTGCCGTTGGTGCCCAGGGCCCAGTCGCGCATGTGGTCGATGGCGGCGTTGGCAGCCGAAGCCGCCGACGACAGGCCGCGCGCGGCGATGATGGCCGCGCCGCGCTTGCCGACGGTGGGCAGGAACACTTCACGGTTCCATTGCTCGTCGTTGATCAGGTCCTTGACCGACTGGCCGGCGATGGTGGCGTTGCGGTAGTCGGCGTACATCGTCGGCGAGTGGTTGCCCCACACGGCGAGCTTCTCGATGGAGCCCACGGCCTTGCCCGTCTTGGCCGCGATCTGCGAGGCGGCACGGTTGTGGTCCAGGCGCAGCATGGCGGTGAAGTTCTTGGCCGGGAGGTCAGGGGCCGACTTCATCGCGATGTAGGCATTGGTGTTGGCGGGGTTGCCGACCACCAGCACCTTGACGTTGCGCGAGGCGACTGCGTTCAAGGCCTTGCCCTGCACCGTGAAGATCTGGGCGTTGGCGGCCAGCAGGTCGGCGCGCTCCATGCCGGGGCCACGCGGGCGGGCGCCGACGAGCAGGGCGTAGTCCGTGTCCTTGAAGGCGGTCATCGGATCGCTGTGGGCCTCGATGCCGGCCAGCAGCGGGAAGGCGCAGTCTTCGAGTTCCATGATCACGCCCTTCAGCGCGTTCTGAGCCTTCTCGTCGGGAATCTCCAACAACTGGAGGATGACGGGCTGGTCCTTGCCCAGCATTTCGCCTGAGGCGATGCGGAACAGCAGGGCGTAGCCGATCTGGCCGGCGGCGCCGGTAACGGCGACGCGAACGGGTTTCTTGCTCATGGAAGTCTCCGAAGGGGCAGTTGAAAAGCTGGGCGAATCCCGGCGAGTGTACGGGCATACCCTGTGCTGCAATGCACCCATGCCCAAGACGCCTGCGCCCCTGTACGAGCAAATCCGCCAGCTCATCGTCGCGGCGCTGGCCGCCGGCGAGTGGCGGCCGGGCGATGCCCTGCCCAGCGAGCCGGCGCTGGCGGAGCGCTTCGGCGCCAGTGCCGGCACCGTCCGGCGGGCGCTGGACGAACTGGCGGCCGAGAACCTCGTCGAGCGCCGCCAGGGCAGCGGCACCTTCGTGTCCACCCATTCGGCGCCGGGCCAGCAGTTCCGCTTCCTGCGCCTGGTGGCCGACGACGAGGCCAGCGGTTTCACGCGCGAACTGCTCGGCTGCCGGCGCATGCGCGCCACGGCCGAGGTTGCCCGCGCCCTGGGCCTGCGCACGGCGGAGCCCGTCATCGAGGTGCGTCGGCTGCTGCACCGGCGCGGCCGGCCGGTCGTGCTCGACGAGCTCTGGCTGCCGGAGCGGCATTTCGAGGGGTTGACGGCGGAGGTGATCGCGGCCCATGCCGGCACGCTCTATGCGCTTTTCGAGGCGCGCTTCGGCGTCCACATGGTGAGGGCGCAGGAGAAGCTGCGCGCCGTCTCCGCCACGCCCGAGGCCGCTCGCCTGCTGCAGGTGCCCGAGGGCGAGCCGCTGCTCAGCGTGGAGCGCCTGGCCTGCACCTATGGCGACCGGCCGGTCGAGCTGCGGCGCGGCCTGTACCACACCGTTGCCGACCATTACCGCAATGACTTGAACTGAGGCTGACGATGGCGCAGTGCAGCATGGCGCCGGCCCGGGTTAACACTTGGGCCTAGAATCGTTTGGTTTCACCCCGCACGCAGGCTCGACCATGACGGATAGCGCCAAGACAAGACCCGTATACCGAAATATTCACATCACGCAAATCGTCGGTTACCGGCTGCCTCCCGCCGGTATCGTCTCCATCCTGCACCGCGTCAGCGGCGTGGTGATGTTTGTGCTGCTTCCCTTCGTCGTCTGGATGCTGGATGCCAGCCTGAGCTCGGAGATCTCCTACGACGGGTTCACCAACGTCTTCGTCGCGGGCGCGGCGGGCCTGCCGGCCTGGTTCGTCAAGCTCGTCGTGCTGGGGCTGATCTGGGCCTATCTGCACCACTTCATTGCCGGCGTGCGCCACCTGTGGATGGACGCCACGCACAGCGTCAGCAAGGCCCAGGGCCATAGCACGGCGGTCTTCACGCTGGCGCTGAGCATCGCCCTCACGGCGCTGCTGGGCGCCAAGTTGTTCGGTCTGTACTGAGCCAACCTGCAAGGACAACAACAATGAGCACTTTCGGCTCCAAGCGCCTCGTCGTCGGCGCGCATTACGGCCTGCGTGACTGGCTTGCCCAGCGCGTCACCGCCGTGCTGATGGCCTTGTTCACCGTGGCGGTGCTGGTCCGCTTCCTGATGCCCGGTGAACTGGGTTACGACCACTGGTACGGCGTCTTCGCGCCGCAATGGATGAAGGTGCTGACCTTCGTCGCCATCCTCGCGCTGGCCTACCACGCGTGGGTGGGCGTGCGCGACATCTGGATGGACTATGTGAAGCCGGTCGGCATCCGACTGGCCCTGCAAGTGATTTCTATCGTGTGGCTGCTCGGCTGTGCCGGTTGGGCAATCCAGGTGCTGTGGAGACTGTGATGACGGTGGCAAAGATTTCGACCCGCAAGTTCGACGTGGTCATCGTCGGGGCCGGTGGCTCCGGCATGCGGGCCTCGCTGCAGCTGTCGCTGGCCGGCCTCAACGTGGCCGTGCTGTCCAAGGTCTTCCCGACCCGCTCGCACACCGTGGCCGCGCAGGGTGGCATCGGCGCGTCCCTGGGCAACATGTCCGAGGACAACTGGCACTACCACTTCTACGACACCATCAAGGGCTCGGACTGGCTGGGTGACCAGGACGCCATCGAGTTCATGTGTCGCGAGGCGCCCAAGGTTGTCTACGAGCTGGAACATTTCGGCATGCCGTTCGACCGCAATGCCGACGGCACCATCTACCAGCGCCCGTTCGGCGGCCACACGGCCAACTACGGCGAGAAACCGGTGCAGCGCGCCTGCGCCGCGGCCGACCGCACCGGCCATGCGCTGCTGCACACGCTGTACCAGCAGAACGTCAAGGCCCGCACCAACTTCTTCGTGGAGTGGATGGCGCTGGACATCATCCGCGACGCCGAGGGCGACGCCGTCGGCGTGACGGCGCTGGAGATGGAGACCGGAGAGGTCCACATCCTGCAGGCCAAGACCGTGCTGCTGGCCACCGGCGGCGCCGGCCGCATCTTCGCGGCCTCCACAAACGCCTTCATCAACACCGGCGATGGCCTGGGCATGGCGGCGCGCGCTGGTATTCCGCTGGAAGACATGGAGTTCTGGCAGTTCCACCCCACCGGCGTGGCCGGCGCGGGCGTGCTGCTGACCGAAGGCTGCCGCGGCGAGGGAGCGATCCTGCGCAACAGCAACGGCGAGCGCTTCATGGAGCGCTATGCCCCGACGCTGAAGGACCTGGCGCCGCGCGACTTCGTGTCCCGCTCCATGGACCAGGAGATCAAGGAAGGTCGAGGCTGCGGTCCCAACAAGGACTACGTGCTGCTGGACATGACCCACCTGGGCGCGGACACCATCGCCAAGCGCCTGCCCTCGGTGCTGGAGATCGGCCACAACTTCGCCAACGTCGACATCACGAAGGAGCCGATTCCCGTGGTGCCCACCATCCACTACCAGATGGGTGGCATTCCGACGAACGTGCACGGCCAGGTCGTCATCCCGAAGAACGGCAAGCACAACGACATCATCAACGGCCTCTACGCCGTGGGTGAGTGCTCGTGCGTGTCGGTGCACGGCGCCAACCGCCTGGGCACCAACTCGCTGCTGGACCTGGTCGTGTTCGGCCGCGCGGCCGGCAATCACATCGTCGACTTCAACCTGAAGACCAAGTCCCACAAGGACCTGCCCAAGGACGCGGCCGACAAGACCCTGTCCCGCCTGGCGCGCCTGGAGTCGTCCACCAGCGGCGAATACGCGCAGAACGTCGCCAACGACATCCGCGCCACCATGCAGAAGCATGCCGGCGTGTTCCGCACGCAGGCCAGCATGGACGAAGGCGTGCAGAAGATCCTGGAGGTCGCCAAGCGTGTCGGCGGCATCGGCCTGAAGGACAAGTCCAAGGTCTTCAACACCGAACGCGTCGAGGCACTGGAGGTCGAGAACCTGATCGAAGCCGCACAGGCAACGATGGTCTCTGCCGCCGCCCGCCCCGAGAGCCGTGGCGCCCATGCGCACAACGACTACCCGAACCGCGACGATGCGAACTGGATGAAGCACACGCTGTGGTACTCCGAAGGCAATCGCCTGGACTACAAGCCGGTGAACCTGCAGCCGCTGACCGTTGAATCCGTTCCGCCCAAGGTCCGTACCTTCTAAGCCGGGTCGACAAGGACAAGAGAAATGAAGCGCACCTTCCAGATCTACCGCTACGACCCCGACAAGGACGCCAAGCCCTACATGCAGACCCTCGAGGTCGAGCTGGATGGCCATGAGCGCATGCTGCTGGACGCCCTGGTCAAGCTGAAGGCGGTCGACCCGTCGCTGTCCTTCCGCCGCAGCTGCCGCGAAGGCGTCTGCGGTTCGGACGCGATGAACATCAACGGCAAGAACGGCCTGGCCTGCCTGACGAACATGCGTACGCTGCCGGGCGTCATCACGCTGAAGCCGCTGCCGGGCCTGCCCGTCGTGCGCGACCTCATCGTCGACATGACGCAGTTCTTCAAGCAGTACCACTCCATCAAGCCCTATCTCGTCAACGACAACCCGCCGCCCGAGAAGGAGCGCCTGCAGTCGCCCGTCGAGCGCGAGGAACTGGACGGCCTGTACGAGTGCATCCTGTGCGCGAGCTGCTCCACGAGCTGCCCCAGCTTCTGGTGGAACCCCGACAAGTTCGTCGGCCCTGCCGGCCTGCTGCAGGCCTACCGCTTCATCGCCGACAGCCGCGACGAAGCCACGGCCGAGCGCCTGGACAACCTCGAGGATCCCTACCGCCTGTTCCGCTGCCACACCATCATGAACTGCGTGGACGTCTGCCCCAAGGGGCTGAACCCCACGAAGGCCATCGGCAAGATCAAGGAACTGATGGTCCGCCGCGCGGTCTGACGACGATGAGCGACCTCGCCACGGCCCTGATCGACGAGCGCGCGCTGTCCAAGCTGCGCTGGCGCTGCCGTCGGGGCCTGCTGGAGAACGACCTCTTCATCGAACGATTCTTTACGCGACATGCCGGCTCCGGCATCAGCATCACGCAAGCCGAAGGCCTGACGATGTTGATGGACCTGGCCGACAACGACCTGCTCGACCTGCTGCTGCGCCGCAAGGAGCCCAGCGGCGAGGTTGACACCGCCGCGGTGCGCGAGGTTCTCGCCGACCTGCGCACCTGATGCTTTTCAAGAACCAAAGGACTGAAACATGACCCCGTCCGACGTGAAAGCCACCCTGTCGTTCTCCGACGGCAGCCCCTCGATGGACCTGCCGCTCTACAAGGGCAGCATCGGCCCCGATGTCATCGACATCCGCAAGCTCTACGCCCAGACCGGCAAGTTCACCTACGACCCCGGCTTCCTGTCGACGGCGTCGTGCAACTCCACCATCACCTACATCGATGGCGACAAGGGCGAGCTGCTGTACCGCGGCTACCCGATCGAGCAGCTCGCGGTGAACTGCGACTACCTCGAGACCTGCTATCTGCTGCTGTACGGAGAGCTGCCCAACGCGGCCCAGAAGGCCAGCTTCGAAGACCGTGTGATGCACCACACCATGGTCAACGAGCAGATGCAGTTCTTCCTGCGCGGCTTCCGCCGTGACGCCCATCCGATGGCCGTCATGACGGGCCTGGTGGGCGCGATGTCGGCCTTCTATCACGACAGCACCGACATCAATAACCCCGAGCACCGCGAAGTCGCGGCGATCCGCCTGATCGCCAAGATGCCCACGCTGGTGTCCATGGCCTACAAGTACACCATCGGCCAGCCCTACATCTATCCGAAGAACGACCTCAGCTACGCCGGCAACTTCATGCGAATGATGTTTGCCACGCCCTGCGAGGAGTACAAGCCCAACGACGTGCTGGTGCGCGCGATGGACCGCATCTTCACGCTGCACGCCGACCACGAGCAGAACGCGTCCACCTCGACGGTGCGACTGTGCGGCTCGTCGGGCACCAACCCGTTCGCGGCCATCGCGGCCGGCGTGGCCTGCCTGTGGGGCCCCGCGCATGGCGGCGCCAACGAGGCCTGCCTGAACATGCTGGGCGACATCCAGAAGCAGGGCGGCGTGGCCCGCATCGGCGACTTCATCGGCAAGGTCAAGGACAAGAACTCCGGCGTCAAGCTGATGGGTTTCGGCCACCGCGTCTACAAGAACTACGACCCGCGCGCCAAGCTGATGCGCGAGACCTGCCACGAGGTGCTGAACGAGCTGGGCCTGCAGAACGATCCGCTGTTCGAGCTGGCCATGAAGCTGGAGAAGATCGCGCTGGAAGACGAGTACTTCGTCGCCCGCAAGCTGTATCCGAACGTGGACTTCTACTCGGGCATCGTGCAGCGCGCCATCGGCATCCCGGTGCCGTTGTTCACTGCCATCTTCGCGCTGGCCCGCACGGTAGGCTGGATCGCCCAGCTCAATGAGATGATCGGCGACCCCGAGTACAAGATCGGCCGCCCGCGCCAGCTCTTCGTCGGCGCCACCCCGCGCGACGTCAAGCCCATCTCGCAGCGCTGATCGGCTCTCGCCTCATCCGCGAACCCCTCGGTCACCCCGAGGGGTTTCTTGCTTTTGGAGACTTGATGACCGCACCAGAGATCCTTGTCCTCGGCAGCGTCAACCGCGACCTCATCGTGCATGCGCCGCGCCTGCCGCTGCCGGGCGAGACGCTGCGCGGACAGCGCTTCGGCTCCTGCCTGGGCGGCAAGGGTGCCAACCAGGCGGTGGCCGCTGCGCGGCTTGGCGCGCGCGTGGCGCTGGCGGCGCGCGTGGGCCTGCTGGAAAACGGCGCGGCCATGGTGGCGCAACTGCAGGGCGAGGGCGTCGACACGGAGGCCATCGCGCAGCCTGTCGATGAGGTGCCCGGCGTGGCCCTCATCGTCGTCGGCGCCGAGGATGCGGAGAACCAGATCGTCACCGTCGCCGGCTCCAATGGCACGCTGCCGCTGGATCAGGTCGAGGCGCTGCGCCTGGACGGCCTGCGCTGGCTGGTGGCCCAGCAGGAGCTGCCGCTGGCCAGCGTGGCCCGCGCCTTCGAACGTGCCCATGCGGCAGGCGTGAAGACGCTGCTGAACGCCGCACCCTTCCGTCCCGGTTGCGAGGCCCTGCTGCCCCATGTCGACTTGCTAGTCGTCAACGCGCTGGAGGCCCAGGCCCTGGTGACGACGCTGGGCGGCGCTGCGGCCTCGCCCGAGACCCTGGCCCATGTCCTGCGGGCCAAGGGCCCGGCGGCCGTGCTCGTGTCCCTGGGTGCCGAAGGGTTGTGCTGGGTCGACGCCGATGGCGCCCGCCGCGTGCCCGCGCGCGAGGTGAGGGCCGTCGATACGGTCGGTGCCGGTGACACCCTCGTCGGCGCCCTCGTCACGGCCCTGGCCGAGGGCCAGCCGATTGCCGACGCGCTGGCCTTTGCCCAGGCGGCCGCGGCGCTGGCCGTGTCGCGCGCCGGCGTGCAGGACGCGATGCCGCGTCGCGCCGAAGTCGAGCAACTGCTCGCAATGAACTGAATCCCACCAGGAGAACGAGAAATGTCCCAGACCCTGCTGCTGCCCCGCTGGCTGCTGAGCATGAAGCCCGGCGAGAACACGCTGGAGAACCACGCGCTGCTGATCGACGGCGAGCGCATCGCCGCCGTGGGCCCGCGCGCCGACCTGATCGCCAAGTACCCGCAGGCCGAGCGCGTCGAGCTGCCCGAGCAGATTCTCATCCCCGGCCTCATCAACGGCCACGCGCACTCGGCCATGACGCTGCTGCGCGGCGTCGCCGACGACGTGCCGCTGATGGACTGGCTGCAGAACCACATCTGGCCGCTGGAGAAGAAGTGGGTCAGCGAGGGCTGGACCTACCTCGGCTCCAAGCTGGCGGCCGCCGAGGGGCTGCGCAGCGGCACGACCTACATCAACGACATGTACTTCTTCCCGACCGCGATGGCCCGTGCCGCCGTGGACTCGGGTGTGCGCGCCGCCGTGTCGATGAACGTCATCGACTTCCCTACCGGCTATGCCTCGGGTCCCGACGACTACATCGCCAAGGGCGTGGCTGCCTACGAGCAGTACAAGGGAGAGAAGCTGCTGGACTGGACCAGCGCTCCGCATGCGCCCTACACCGTGTCGGACGAGACCTTCATCAAGCTGCGCGACCTGGCCGAGAAGCTGGACATCCAGATGCACTGCCACATCCACGAGACGGCGGGCGAGGTGTCCGACGGCCTCAAGGCCCATGGCATGCGCCCCATCGCGCGGCTGGACAAGCTGGGCCTGTTCAACGAGCGCATGATCGCCGTGCACATGGTCCACCTCGACGAGGCCGAGATCGAATTGATGGCCAGGAAGGGCGTGCACCTGGTGCATAACCCCAACTCCAACCTCAAGCTGGCCTCTGGCGTGATGCCGCTCAAGGCGCTGGAAGCTGCCGGCGTCAACACCATCCTGGGCACCGACGGTGCGGCGTCCAACAACCGCCTGGACATGTTCGGCGAGATCCGCTCGGCGGCCTTGCTGGCCAAGGGCATCACCGGCGACCCGACGGTGGCCTCGGCGCGCACCGCGCTGGAGATGGCGACGATCCGCGCCGCCAAGGCCATGGGCCGCGCCGACGACCTGGGCTCGCTGGAGGTGGGCAAGCTGGCCGACTGCGTGGCCGTGTCGCTGGACAGCGTCGAATGCCAGCCGGTCTACAACGCGGCGGCCCAACTGGTCTACGTGGCCGGCCGCGAGCAGGTCAGCAACGTCTGGGTGGGCGGCCGCCAGCTGCTGCGAGATCGCCAGCCCACGACCATCGACGTGCCCGGCCTGCTGGCCGAGGTGCGCGACGTCGTCGGCCGCATGCAGGCGGGCTGAGGACGCGGCTTCGCTCGCGGCCACGCCGCCGGCGTGGCCGGCGCGCGCAAGGCCGGGGCGGTGGCGGCAGGGGTCACGGGCATGCGCCGGGCGATGTCCATGTCCTCTCCAGCCAGCCGCACACCCGGGCTTCCAGTTCGCCCGGAGGCCACTGCGCATCCAGCCGCAGCACGCCGGGCTCCCCTGTGGGCGGCTCCAGCGTTTCGAACTGGCTGTCGACGAGGCTGGCGGCAAAGAAGTGCGACGTGCGCGTGGACACCCGCCGATGGGCCTCGGACCTGTCGATGTCGAGGAAGGCGAAGCGCAGGCCGGGCGAGGCTTCACGAAGCCGGTCGCGATAGCTGCGCTTCAGGGCCGAACAGGTCAGCAGCAGTCCCGGGTGCTGCTGCAACCGCTGGCACAGGCTGGCCAGCCAAGCTGACCGGTCCTGGTCCGTCAGCGGCTCGCCGCGCGCCATCTTGTGGCGGCTGGCCTCGCTGTGGAGCAGGTCGCCCTCCAGCCAGTCGCGGCCCAGGCGCTGCGCGACGGCTGCTGCCAGCGTGGATTTGCCGCAGCCGGCGACCCCCATGATCACCGCCGACTCGGCGGCGGGCGGATGCAGGGGGGCGGGATGGCTGCGAGGCATGGGATGGTCGGACCGGCTCATCGTAGTCGGCGCATCAGGCGCCCCCGTCCCTGATTTCCCGCTGGTGCAAGGGGCCTCAGTAGAATCCCGTGCTTCCGCACGCCGCCCCTCGCCGTTGGGGCCGTGCCTTCCGAGACCCGCGCGCCCGCCCGCGCCCAGCCTCCCCGGATCCCATGGCCCTGAACCCGCATCTGACCTGTTTCGAGGGCGGCAACGCTCTTTCCGATTTCCGCGCCCAGGCCTTGCTGGCCCGGCTGCAAGAGGTCAGTGCCCGCATCACCGGCATCAGCGCCCGCGCGGTGCACTGGGTCTGGACGCAGGAGCCCCTGGAGGCCGAGGCCCAAGAGCGGTTTGCCGCGCTGCTGGCCTATGGCGAACCGGCGGCGGCCGGCGTTGAGGGCGACCTCGTCGTCGTCACGCCGCGCTTCGGCACCGTCAGCCCCTGGGCCTCCAAGGCGACCGACATCGCCCGCAACTGCGGCCTGGACTTGCGCCGCGTGGAGCGCGTCGTCGAGTACCGCATCGCGACCAAGAGCGGCCTGCTGGGTGGCGCTAAGCCGCTGAGCCCCGACGAGCTGAACGCCTGTGCCGCGCTGCTGCATGACCGCATGACCGAGTCGGCTTGCTTCAGCCGCGAAGACACAAAGCATCTGTTCGACGAGCGCACCGCCGAGCCGCTGGCCCATGTGGACGTGCTGGGCGCCGGCCGCGCCGCGCTGGAACGGGCCAACGTCGAGTTCGGCCTGGCACTGTCGGGCGACGAGATCGACTATCTCGAGACCAACTTCAAGAAGCTGGGCCGCAATCCCAGCGACGTCGAGCTGATGATGTTCGCGCAGGCCAACAGCGAACATTGCCGGCACAAGATCTTCAACGCGTCGTTCACGGTGGACGGCGAGGCGCAGCCGCTGAGCCTGTTCGGCATGATCCGTAACACCGAGAAGCTGAACCCGCAGCACACGGTCATCGCCTACTCGGACAACGCGGCCGTCATGGAAGGCCATGCCATCGAGCGCTGGATGCCCGCGCCCCAGGCCGGCGCGGCCTATGTCGCCCGCCCCGAGCAGGCCCAGGTGCTGATGAAGGTGGAGACGCACAACCACCCGACGGCCATCTCGCCCCACCCGGGCGCATCCACCGGCGCGGGTGGCGAGATCCGCGACGAGGGCGCCACCGGCCGCGGCTCCAAGCCCAAGGCCGGCCTGACGGGCTTCTCGGTGTCCAACCTGCACCTGCCGGGCTTGAACGAGCCATGGGAGCAGGGCCCGGTCGGCAAGCCCGCCCACATCGCGTCGGCGCTGCAGATCATGATCGACGGCCCGCTTGGTGGCGCTGCCTTCAACAACGAATTCGGCCGGCCCAATCTGGCGGGCTATTTCCGCGTCTTCGAGCAGACGGTGGCCGGCCTGCGCCGCGGCTATCACAAGCCCATCATGATCGCCGGCGGCATGGGCACCATCCGCTCGGACCTGACCAGGAAGATCGAGTTCCCGGCCGGCACGCTGCTGATCCAGCTGGGCGGCCCCGGCATGCGCATCGGCATGGGCGGCGGCGCAGCCTCGTCGATGGCGGCGGGCACCAACACGGCCGACCTGGACTTCGACTCTGTCCAGCGCGGGAACCCCGAGATCGAACGCCGTGCGCAGGAGGTCATCAACCACTGCTGGGGCCTGGGCGCCGGGAACCCGGTGCTGGCCATCCACGACGTGGGCGCGGGTGGCATCTCCAATGCCTTCCCCGAGCTGGTCAACGATGCGGGCCGGGGCGCGCGCTTCGACATGCGCAAGGTACCGTTGGAAGAGTCCGGGCTGGCGCCCAAGGAAATCTGGTGCAACGAGAGCCAGGAGCGCTACGTGCTGGCCATCGCGCCGGAGAGCCTGGAGCTGTTCAAGTCGCTGTGCGACCGCGAACGCTGCCCGTTCGCCGTCGTCGGTGTGACGACCGAGGAACGCGAGCTCAAGCTCGTCGACGAACTGGCCGGCGACGACCACCCCATCGACATGCCTATGGACGTGCTGCTCGGCAAGCCGCCCAAGACCCATCGCAACGTCACCCGCGTGACCCGCGATGGCGGGGTACTGGAGCTGACCGGCGCGCGCCTTGAACAGGTCGCGTTCGACGTGCTGCGCCACCCCACCGTCGCCAACAAGCGCTTCCTCGTCACCATCGGCGACCGCACCGTGGGCGGTCTCAACCACCGCGACCAGATGGTGGGCCCCTGGCAGGTGCCCGTGGCGGACTGCGCCGTCACGCTGGCCGACTTCAAGGGTTTTGCCGGCGAGGCGATGAGCATGGGCGAGCGCACGCCGCTGGCCGCCGTCAATGCGCCGGCCTCCGGCCGCATGGCCGTGGCCGAGGCGATCACGAATCTGCTGGCCGCGCCCATCGAGCTGTCGCGCGTGAAGCTCAGCGCCAACTGGATGGCCGCCTGCGGCGAGGCCGGTGAGGACGCCGCGCTGTTCGACACCGTGAAGGCCGTCGGCATGGAACTGTGCCCGGCACTGGGCGTGTCGATTCCTGTCGGCAAGGACTCCTTGTCGATGCGCACCAAGTGGGATGACAAGCAGGTCACGGCGCCGGTGTCGCTCATCGTCACGGCCTTCGCCAGCATCGCCGACGTGCGTGGCACGCTGACGCCCGAGTGGCAGCGCGAGGACTCGTGCGCCATCCTCATCGACCTGGGCCAGGGCAAGCACCGCATGGCAGGCTCCATCCTGGCGCAGACGCTGAACCAGTTCGGCAACGATGTGCCCGACCTGGACGACCCGCAGCTGCTGGTGTCGCTGGTCAACGCCATCAACGAGCTGCGCGCCGCCGGCAAGCTGCTGGCCTACCACGACCGCTCGGACGGCGGCCTGTGGGCGGCGGCCTGCGAGATGGCCTTCGCGGGCCAGACCGGCCTGAGCCTGAACGTGGACATGCTGGTCACCGAAGGCGATGGCATCAGCGACAGCCGCGCCGAGATGGGCGACTCCAAGAACTGGGCCACCCAGGTCGGCGCCCGTCGCGAGGAGCTGACGCTGCGCGCGCTGTTCAGCGAGGAGCTGGGTGCGCTGATCCAGGTCCGCGCGGCCGATCGCGATGCCGTCATGCAGGTGCTGCGCACGCATGGCCTGTCCAGGCATTCCCACGTCGTTGCCAAGCCCAACGCGGCGCGGCAGATGGAAGTCTGGCGCGACGCGAAGAAGGTCTTCGGCGCCGACCTGACGACGTTGCAGCAGACCTGGGACGAGGTGAGCTGGCGCATCGCCAAGCTGCGGGACAACCCGGCCGGCGCGGACGCCGAGCACGCCGCTGCCGGCAAGGCCGACGACCCGGGCCTGCATGTGCACCTGACCTTCACGCCCGAGGCGCCGTTCGTCTCCACCGGCGCGAAGCCGAAGGTGGCTATCCTGCGCGAGCAGGGCGTGAACTCGCATGTCGAGATGGCCTATGCGATGTCGCTGGGTGGCTTCGACAGTTTCGACGTGCACATGAGCGACCTGCAGTCCGGCGCGGTCAAGCTGGACAGCTTCGCGGCCTTCGTCGCCTGCGGCGGCTTCAGCTACGGCGACACGCTGGGCGCCGGCGAAGGCTGGGCGCGCAGCATCATGTTCAACCCGGTGCTGACCGAGCAGTTCAGCGCCTTCTTCTCGCGCTCCGACACGCTGGCGCTGGGCGTCTGCAACGGCTGCCAGATGCTGGCAGCGCTTGCGCCCATCATCCCGGGCGCCGAGGCCTGGCCGCGCTTCACGCGCAACCAGAGCGAGCAGTACGAGGCGCGTCTTGCGCTGGTGGAGGTGCTGGATTCGCCCAGCGTCTTCTTCAAGGACATGGCCGGCAGCCGCGCGCCCATCGCCGTCGCGCATGGCGAGGGTTTTGCGAACTTCGCGCGCCAGGGCGATGCGTCCAGGGTCATCGCGGCCATGCGCTTCGTGGACAACCACGGCAAGGCCACCGAGGCCTACCCGTTCAACCCCAACGGCAGCCCTGGCGGCCTGACGTCGGTGACGACGGCCGACGGCCGCTTCACGGCTCTGATGCCGCATCCGGAGCGCGTGTTCCGCAATGTGCAGATGAGCTGGACCAGCGGCGACCGTGCACAGCACAGCCCGTGGCTGCGCATGTTCCAGAACGCGCGCAAGGCGCTGGGCTAGGTCGCGTCCACTTCGAGCATCAGCCGGTCGAGGCCCTCTTCGGTGCCGCGGCGGCGCTGCTCGATGTCCATGTGACCGTCGAGGTAGGCGAGCTGCTCGGTGAGCTTCAGCGTCGAGCCGCCCGGCGTGTCCGCAAGCTCGACGGTGACGAGGGATGCTGACAGCGCGCGGCCGTCCGCGGCCATCGAGTAGGCGAAGACGATGCGGGCGTTCTCGGCGATGTCGAGGAAGACCTTGTCCACGGCCAGCCGCGTGCCGTCCGGCAGCCTGCTGCGGTAGATCTCGTGGCCGCCGGGGCGGAAGTCCATGCTGAACTCGGGAACATGCGTCTGCGCATGGCAGTCGTTCCAGCGCAGCTTGGTGGCCGGGTCGGCCCAGGCGGCGAACACGCGGGCGGCTGAGGCCTTGAAGCGGCGTTCCAGCACGAAGCTTGTGTGGGTGGTGGGCGTCGTCGTCATGGATTGGATTCGTCCTGTCCTGCGAGAAGGGCGGCAAGGGCGTCGAACTGGTGGTGCCACATGGCCTTTCTCTGGGCCACCCAGGCCTCCAGTCCGCCGAAGGCGTCCGGCGCGATGCGATAGGTGCGCACGCGGCCGGCCTTGTCGGACAGCACGAGGCCGCCGGCCTCCAGCACGGCCAGGTGCTTCACCGCAGAGGGCAGGCGAAGTGCCAGTGGCCTGGCCAGGTCGCTCACCGAAGCCGGGCCGCGGCTGAGCTGGTCCACCATGGCGCGGCGGTTGCCGTCGGCCAGCGCCGCGAACAGGCGATCCAGCCCTTCAGCCGAGGAAGCGTGCGGGGAGGGCATGGCGCAAGGGGTAGTACTGGAAGAAGGGGCGGGCCTCGACGATGCAGCGCCAGACCGAGGGGCGGGCCAGCAGGCGCTCGAAATAGGCGGCCAGCTTCTGGTGCCCGGGCGCGAAGGGGCGCACGATGGCAGCGTAGAACAGCGCCGGCGCGGCGGCGCAGTCGGCCATCGTGAAGGCGTCGCCTGCGGCCCAGGTGCGCTCGCCCAGGCGGCTTTCGATGAGGTCGTAGGCCATGCCGAGGTCGTTGACGGTGGCGGTCAATGTGGCCGCGTCGCGCTCGGCCTGCGTCCGCAGCTGCTGCGCGATGAAGCGCTGCATGGGCGTCATCACGTGCAGGTCGAAGATGCGGTCCCAGAGGCGGACCTGCAGGCGCGCATCGAAGTCCTCGGGCAGCAGCCGCAGCCGGCCGGGATGGTGGTGATCCAGGTATTCGATCTGTATCGAGGTCTCCGGCACGACGCGTTCGCCGTCGACCAGCAGCGGGATCTTGGCGGTGGGCCAGAGCCCCGCATAGGCCGCGCGCTCGGCCGGGTCGCCCAGGTTGACGTGGCGGGTCTCGAACGGTGTGCCGTTCTCGTGCAGCGCGATCAAGACCTTCCAGCAGTAGGAGGACAGCGGATGGGAGTGCAGGGTCAGTGGCATGGTGCCTCAAAAGTTTCCTTGACGGCTAAGTGTATAAAAACTTTCTTTGAAAGGAAACTTTTTGGCCAAAAGAAAGGCGGGCATGTGCCCGCCCCGGGTTGGGGTGCGGATCAGTCCTGCACCACCGCCGCCGCCTGCAGCCGCTTGTTCACCCGCAGCGCCAGCAGCGTGCAGACCACGCCGGACAGCAGGTAGACGCTGACCGACACCAGGCCGAAGCGCGACGACAGGAACAGCACGACCACCGGCGCGAAGGCTGCGCCCAGCAGCCAGGCCATGTCGGCCGTCAGCGCGGCGCCGGTGTAGCGGAAATGCGGCAGGAAGTTGGACGTCACCGAGCCCGCCGCCTGACCGTAGGACAGGCCCAGCAGCACGAAGCCGACCAGGATGAAGGCTGCCTGGCCCGGCTTGCCGCCGCCCAGCATGAAGGGGGCGAACAGCGCGAACACGCCGATGGCGACGGCCAGTGCCCCCAGGAAGCTGCGCCGGCCGATGCGGTCGGCGATGAGGCCGGACATGGGCATTGCCGCGGCAGCGAAGGCGGCGCCCAGCAGCTCCATCTTCATGAAGTCCTCGACGCCCTGGTCGGCGAACAGCGCCACCCAGGACAGCGGGAACACCGTCACCAGGTGGAAGAGGGCGTAGCTGGCCAGCGCGGCAAAGGCGCCGATGGCGATGTGGTGGCCTTGCGCCGGCAGCAGCTCGCGCAGATAGGCGGGATCCAGCTCATGCTCCTCCATGCGCTTCTCGTACTCGTGCGTGACGACCAGGCGCAGCCGCGCAAACAGTGCGACGACGTTGATTGCGAAGGCCGTGAAGAACGGGAAGCGCCAGCCCCAGGAGAGGAAGTCCTTGGCATCCAGGCTGCCGTAGACGTACAAGAACACGCCCGAGGCAACGAAGAAGCCCAGCGGCGCGCCGAGCTGGCCCAGCATGGCGTACCAGCCGCGCCGGTGCGGCGGGGCGTTCAGGGCCAGCAGCGAGGGCAGGCCGTCCCAGGATCCGCCCAGGGCCAGGCCCTGGCCCACACGGGCCAGCGCCAGCAGCAAGATGGCCATGCCGCCGACATCGGCGTAGCTGGGCAGCAGGCCCATGCCGACCGTGGAGCAGCCAAGCAGGAAGAGGGCGGCGGTGAGCTTGGTCGAGCGGCCGAAATGGCGCTGGATGGACATGCCGATCAGCGTGCCGACCGGTCGGACGACGAACGCCAGCGCAAAGACCAGGAACGCGTAGAGGGTGCCAGTCAGGCGGTCGGCGAAGGGGAAGAAGAGGTGGGGGAAGACCAGCACCGAGGCGATGCCGAAGACGAAGAAGTCGAAATACTCGGACGCCCGGCCGATGATGACGCCCACGGCGATGTCGCCGGGGGCCAGGTCCTCGTCCGCGTGGGGGGCTGCAGGCCCGGATTGGGGGCTGTGGAGGGTACTGCTTGCGGTTGCCATTTGGGCTTGTCTCCGTCTGTGCCTAGGACAAAATGTCCAATCGTTGATTTAGCGCAATCAACTTACATTCCGTCATAGCACGCAAGATCGTTAACCCTCGCGCGCCTCTCAGGATGTACCCCAATAAGACTCTCCTTTGTCGCATTCCGGTCTTGATGGCCGGCCTGCTGCTCGCCGGCTGCAACGCCGTCGTGATGAAGCCGCACGGCGACATCGCACAACAGCAAGCCCAGCTCATCGTCACCTCGACGCTGCTCATGATGCTGATCATCGTCCCGGTGATCGCGCTGACGCTGTTCTTTGCATACCGTTACCGGCAGTCCAACACCGAGGCGACCTACACGCCGGACTGGGATCATTCCACGCGCCTGGAACTCATCATCTGGGGGGCGCCGCTGCTGATCATCATCGCGCTGGGCGCGATCACCTGGATCAGCACGCACAAGCTGGACCCCTTCCGCCCGCTGGACCGCATTGCTGCAGACAAGCCGCTGGCCGCCGACGTGAAGCCGCTGGAGGTCTACGTGGTGTCCATGGACTGGAAGTGGCTCTTCATCTATCCGGAGCAGGGCGTCGCGACCGTCAACGAGCTGGCTGCGCCGGTGGATCGGCCCATCCATTTCCGCTTCACGTCCACGTCGGTGATGAACACCTTCTACGTGCCGGCGCTGGCCGGCATGATCTACACGATGCCGGGCATGGAGACGCAGCTGCACGCCGTCATCAACAAGGCCGGCGTCTACGACGGCCTGTCGGCCAACTACAGCGGCGCGGGCTTCTCGGGCATGCGTTTCAAGTTCCACGGCCTGTCGGATGAGGAATTCGCGCGCTGGGTCGATGGCAACAAGACCGGCGGCAGCGCGCTGACCCGTGCCGACTACCTCCAGCTCGAACAGCCCAGCGCCAAGGAGCCCGTGCGCCGCTTCGCCAGTGTGGAGCCCGGCCTGTGGAGCGCCATCGTCGACCGCTGCGTCGACGGCAAGAAGATGTGCGCCAGCCAGATGATGGCCATCGACGCCGCCGGCGGTGCCGGCAAGGGCGGCGTGGCAAGCACCATGCGCAGCCCCTGGCGCGACGCTGACGGCGTGCAGCGCGAGCGCACCGTCGTCGCCGGGCTGTGCACGCCCACCAATCCGCTGGGCCTGCCCATCGAGACGGCTTCCGCCGCCACGCCGAAGAACTGAGTCTGCCGATGTCCACTGCACAACACCAGGCTGCTGTCGAGCAGCTCCACCCCATCCTCGGCCGCCTCGGCTGGGACGCGATCCCCTACCACGAGCCCATCCTCGTCGGCACCTTTGCCGCCGTGGCACTGGGCGGCCTCTTCGTGCTGGCGCTGCTGACGAAGTTCCGCCTCTGGGGACCGCTGTGGCGTGACTGGATCACCAGCATCGACCACAAGAAGATCGGCATCATGTACATCGTGCTGGGCGTCGTGATGCTGCTGCGCGGCTTCGCCGACGCCATCATGATGCGCGCCCACCAGGCCATGGCCTTCGGTGACAACGCCGGCTTCCTGCCGCCGCACCACTACGACCAGGTCTTCACGGCGCACGGCGTCATCATGATCTTCTTCGTCGCCATGCCGCTGGTGACTGGCTTCATGAACTACATCGTGCCGCTGCAGATCGGCGCGCGCGACGTGGCCTTCCCGTTCCTGAACAACTTCAGCTTCTGGATGACGGCTGGCGGCGCCATCCTGGTGATGATCTCGCTGTTCATCGGCGAGTTCGCCAAGACAGGCTGGCTGGCCTACCCGCCGCTGTCCGGCATCCTTGCCAGCCCTGACGTGGGGGTGGACTACTACGTGTGGGCGCTGCAGATCGCGGGGGTGGGCACGACGCTGTCGGGCATCAACCTGGTCGCCACCATCATCAAGATGCGCGCGCCCGGCATGACCATGATGAAGATGCCCGTCTTCACGTGGACTTCGCTGTGCACCAACGTGCTCATCGTCGCAACCTTCCCGGTGCTGGCCGCCACGCTGGCGCTGCTGACCGCTGACCGCTATCTGGGCACCAACTTCTTCACGAACGACCTCGGCGGCAACGCCATGCTGTACGTGAACCTGATCTGGATCTGGGGCCACCCCGAGGTCTACATCCTGGTGCTGCCGGCGTTCGGCATCTTCTCGGAGATCGTGTCCACCTTCAGCCGCAAGAAGCTGTTCGGCTACGCGTCCATGGTCTATGCGACAGTGGTCATCACCATCCTGTCCTACCTTGTCTGGCTGCACCACTTCTTCACGATGGGCTCGGGTGCCAGCGTGAACTCGTTCTTCGGCATCACGACGATGATCATCTCGATCCCAACGGGCGCGAAGATCTTCAACTGGCTGTTCACGATGTACCGCGGCCGCATCAAGTTCGATGTGCCGATGCTGTGGACCGTGGGCTTCATGGTCACCTTCGTCATCGGTGGCATGACCGGCGTGCTGCTGGCCGTGCCGGCGGCGGACTTCGTGCTGCACAACAGCCTGTTCCTGATCGCCCACTTCCACAACGTCATCATCGGTGGCGTGGTGTTCGGCGCCTTCGCCGGCATCAACTACTGGTTCCCGAAGGCCTTCGGTTTCCGCCTGGACGCGTTCTGGGGCAAGGTGTCGTTCTGGTGCTGGCTGATCGGCTTCTGGGTCGCGTTCATGCCGCTGTACGTGCTGGGCCTGATGGGTGTCACGCGCCGCGTGAGCCACTTCGACGACCCGTCGCTGCAGATCTGGTTCATCGTCGCCGCGATCGGTGGCGCCATCATCGCCTGCGGCATCGCCGCCTTCCTGATCCAGATCGGCGTCAGCATCCTGCGCCGCAAGGAGCTGGCCGACACGACCGGCGACGTCTGGGGCGGCCGCACGCTGGAATGGTCCACGGCCTCGCCGCCGCCGGACTACAACTTCGCCTTCACGCCCATCGCCCATGACATGGACGCCTGGCACGACATGAAGCAGCGCGGTGTCGAGCGTCCGACGAAGGGCTTCGTGGCCATCCACATGCCCAGGAACACGGGCGCCGGCTTCGTCATCGGCATGCTGGCCACGGCCATGGGCTTCGCGCTGATCTGGCACATGTACTGGATCGCCGCGGTGGGCTTCGCCGCCACCGTCATCGCCGCCATCGTGCACACCTTCAACTACAACCGCGACTACCACATCCCGGCCGACGCGGTGACCCGGACCGAGGACGAGCGCACGCGCGCCCTCGCCGCGGCCGCCTGACCGGGAGAACCCGACATGTCTGCAACCATTGCCACCCATGTGAACGGCGCGCCGGTCTATTACGACCGCAGTGGAGAGCACCACCCGCCCAACAGCACCATGCTGGGCTTCTGGCTCTACCTGATGAGCGACTGCCTCGTCTTCGCGGTGCTGTTCGCCGTCTACGCCGTGCTGGGCCGCAGCTATGCGGCCGGCCCGTCGGGCGCCGACCTGTTCGACCTGCCGCTGGTGGCCGCCAACACCGCGCTGCTGCTGTTCTCGTCCATCACCTACGGCTTCGCGATGATCGCGATGCAGGCCCGCAAGAAGGGCCAGCTGCTGGCCTGGCTGGCCGTCACGGGCCTGTTCGGCCTGGGCTTCCTGGGCATCGAACTGTACGAGTTCGCCCACCTCATCCACGAGGGGGCCGGCCCGCAGCGCAGCGCCTTCCTGTCCAGCTTCTTCACGCTGGTCGCCACGCACGGCCTGCACGTCACGTTCGGCTGCATCTGGCTGGTCACGCTGATGGTCCAGGTGCGCAAGCTGGGTCTCACGCCCGCCAACCGCCGCCGGCTGATGTGCCTGTCGATGTTCTGGCACTTCCTGGACGTCGTCTGGATCGGCGTCTTCACCTTCGTCTACCTGATGGGAGCGCTGTGATGGCGGCCAACCACGACCACGCCCACCACGGCGATGACCATCTCGACGGCGAGGCGGACTTCCACGTCAGCTTCAAGGGCTATGCGATCGGCTTCATCCTGTCCGTCATCCTGACCGCCATCCCCTTCTGGCTCGTCATGGGCAAGGTGCTGCCCAGCCCCAAGATGACCGGCTTCGTCATCCTCGGCTTCGCGGCCGTGCAGATGGTCGTGCACATGATCTATTTCCTGCACATGAACGCCAAGGTCGAGGGCGGCTGGTCCATGCTGGCCCTGCTGTTCACGGTGGCGCTGGTCGCCATCATGCTGGCCGGCTCGGTCTGGGTCATGTTCCACATGAACACCAACATGATGCCGACGCCCGACCCCGCGGCGATGCGCAACATGCCTTGACATGGGTCGTGCCGCGCGCGTCGTCCTGATCGTCAGCGCGGCACTGGCCAGCCTGGGATTTCTGGCGCTGGCCGCCTGGCAGTTCCAGCGCCTGGCCTGGAAGGAAGACCTCATCGCCCGCGTCGAGCGGCGGCTGCAGGCCGAGCCGGTGGCGCCGCCACCGGCTTTTGCCGTTGTGGCCCAGGCCGACGAATACCGCCGCCTGCGCCTGCATGGCCGCTTCGAGCCGAGCGAGGTGCTGGTGCAGGCCACGACGGAGCTGGGTGGTGGCCACTGGGTCATGGCGCCGATGCGCCTGGACGACGGCAGCGTGGTACTCGTCAACCGCGGCTTCGTGCCGCCCGAGCAGCGCGCGCCCGAGCGCCATGCCGCGCCTGCCGGTCCCATCGAGCTGGTGGGCCTGTTGCGCCTGACCGAGACCGGCGGCGGCCCGCTGCGCCGCAACGAGCCGGCCGCGGGCCGCTGGTACTCGCGCGACGTGGCCGGCATCGCGGCGCAGTTGGGCCTTGCCGGCCCGGTCGCCCCCTTCTTTGTCGACGAGTCCGCCGACCCCGCCCAGCCGCGGCGCTGGCCGCGCCCCGGCCTGACGGTGCTGCGTTTCGCCAACAATCACGCCGTCTACGCCATCACCTGGCTGGCGCTTGCGGCCATGGCCGCCGCCGCGGCCGTCTACCTGGTCCGCGAGGAGCGCCGGCGCGCGCCGTCTTGAAAACCACGCCTGCCCCCGTCATCGCCCAGCCTGCCGCCGAAGCCGTCGGCGTCGCCCCCGAGCGCCGCGCCGGCCGCGCCAACCTGCGCCAGCTCATCGAGCTGCGCTGGCTGGCCGTCGGCGGCCAGCTCGCTACGGTGCTGGTCGTGCATGCTGGCCTGGGCATCGCGCTGCCCTGGGCCGAGATGCTCAGCCTGCTGGGCATACTCGTCGCCTTCAACCTGTTCAGCCTGTGGCGCAACCGGCTCGCGCAGCCGGTGTCGCAGATCGAGCTCTGCGTCGCGCTGCTGGTGGACGTGGGCGTGCTGACGGGCCAGCTCTACCTGGCTGGTGGCAGCGACAACCCCTTCATCTACCTCTATCTGCTGCAGGTCGCCGTCGCCTCGGTGCTGCTGCGGCCGGGCTATCTGCTGGCCGTCATCGTCAGCACGGTGTCGGGCTTCGTGCTGCTGATGCAGTGGCACCGCCCGCTGCTGCTGGACGCCTCCACGCCGACGACGCTGTCGCCCAACTACCTCGGCGGCCTGCTGCTGTGCTTCGTGCTCAACGTGGGCCTGCTCAGCGTCTTCATCGTGCGCATCAACCGCAACCTGCGCCAGCGCGATGCCGAGCTGGCCGAGCTGCAACAGCGCGCGGCCGAGGAGGTGCACATCCTGCGCATGGGCCTGCTTGCCAGCGGTGCGGCGCACGAACTCGGCACGCCGCTGGCCACGCTCAGCGTCATCCTGGGCGACTGGGCCCATATGGCGCCTTTCGCCGCCGAGCCCGAGCTGCGCGAGGAGATCGACGAGATGCAGCGTCAGATCCTGCGCTGCAAGGCCATCGTCACCGGCATCCTGATGTCGGCCGGCGAGATGCGCGGCGAAGCGCCGCAACTGACGACGCTGCAGGTCTTCATTGACGGCCTGGCCGACGGCTGGCGCGCCGCCCATCCGATGGCCGAACTGGCGGTGCGCTGCGAACACCTGCCGGATGCACAGATCATCTCGGACAGCGCGCTGCAGCAGGTCATCGGCAACCTGCTGGACAATGCCGCAGAGGCCGCCCCCGGCACGCCGCTGACGCTGTTGGCCAGTTGCCCGGACGAGGAGACGCTGACGCTGAGCGTGCTCGACGAAGGTCCCGGCTTCGACGACGAGCGCCTCAAGCATTTCGGCGACCCCTACCAGAGCAGCAAGGGCCAGCCCGGTCGCGGCATGGGCCTGTTCCTGTCGGTCAACGTCGCGCGCACCCTGGGTGGCCGGCTGCAGGCGCGCAACCGCGACGGCGGCGGCGCCGAGGTCGTGCTGACGCTGCCGTTGGCGTCGCTGCTGCCTCGACAATCCCCTCCCGATGCTCGCCGCTGAAGAAGACCGTTTCCTGCTGATCGTCGAGGACGACGACAGCTTCGCCCGCACGCTGACCCGCTCCTTCGAGCGCCGTGGCTGGCGCGTCATGCGCGCCACCGGCCTGGACGACATGAAGGCCTTGCTGGATGCGCTGCCCGAGGACGAGGAACTTGGCCATGCCGTCGTGGACCTCAAGCTCGCCGGCGGCGCCTCGGGCCTGGCCTGCGTGCAGGCCCTGCACGGCTGGGACCCGGAGGTGCTCATCGTCGTGCTGACCGGCTATGCCAGCATCGCGACCGCCGTGGAAGCCATCAAGCTGGGTGCATGCCACTACCTCGCCAAGCCGGCCAACACCGACGACATCGAGGCCGCGTTCGCGCGTCGCCAGGGCGACGCCGACGTGGAGGTGACCGAGCGCCAGACCGCGTCCATCAAGACGCTGGAATGGGAGCGCATCCACGAGGTGCTGGCCGAAACCGGCTTCAACATCAGCGAGACCGCGCGACGCCTGGGCATGCACCGGCGCACGCTGGCGCGCAAGCTCGAGAAGCAGCGGATCAAGTAGCGAGCCGCGCCAGCAGCTCATAGCTGCGCCGCCGCAGCGCGTGGTCGTGCACCGCGCAGGCCACGATGAACTCGTCCGCCTGCGTGCGCTCGCGTGTCGCGGCCAGGCCGGCACGTACCGTCTCCGGCGAACCGACGACGGATTCGGACAGCATGCGTTGCACCTGCGCCTCCTCCATCGGATTCCACAGCGCCTCCATGCTCGCCACCGGCGGCGGCAGCTTGCCGCGACGGCCGCGCACCATGCCAAGGAAGCGCTGCTGGGCCGACGTGAACAGCCAGCGTGCCTCCTCGTCCGTCGGCGCGACGACGACGTTCAGCCCCACCATCGCATGCGGCCTGGGGTGGCGCACGCCGGGCTTGTAGGTCGCGCGGTAGATCTGCAGCGCCTGCATCAGCAGCTCCGGCGCGAAGTGCGACGCGAACGCGAACGGCAGGCCCAGGTAGGCCGCCAACTGCGCGCTGTAGAGGCTGGAGCCCAGCAGCCAGATCGGCACCTCCGTGCCCTGGCCCGGCACGGCGCGCACCTGCGCCTCGGCGGCCACCGGCGCGAGATAGGCCTGCAGCTCCAGCACGTCGTTGGGGAATCCGTCCTCGCCCGTGCTCTCCAGGCTGCGGCGCAGCGCGCGCATCGTCGGCCGGTCTGTGCCCGGCGCACGGCCCAGCCCGAGGTCGATGCGGCCGGGGAAGAGCTCGGCCAGCGTACCGAACTGTTCGGCGATCGTCAGCGGCGCATGGTTGGGCAGCATGATGCCGCCCGCGCCGACGCGGATGCGGCGCGACGCGGCCGCGAGCTGGCCGATCAGCACCGCCGTGGCCGAGCTGGCCACGCCCTCCATGTTGTGGTGTTCGGCGACCCAGTAGCGCGCATAGCCCAGCTCGTCGGCGAGGCGCACGAGGTCCAGGCTGTTCAGCAGCGCTTCACGGGTGGTGGCGCCTTCGACGACAGGGGCCAGATCGAGGATGGAAAGCGGGGGCAGGGTAGACATGGCGGCATCTTGCCGCCAGCCCCTTGGCCCCGTCAGGGCAGGGGCTTGCGCAGCCGTGCGTGGAGCCAGGGGCCGAGGCGAGCCTGGTAGGCCTGGGCGTCGAAGTCGTGCAGATCGACATGGGCCGCGCCGTTCACGGGCCACAGCGTCTTGGGCGGCGGCGCGGCGTCGAAGAGCCGTTCGGTCTCGGGCCAGCGTGTGTGCCGGTCTGCGGTGCCGGCGGCGATCAGGAGCGGCGCGCGGACCATGGCTATGGCGTCCACGGGCCGCAGCTGCGCCGCGCTCAGGTCCAGCCGCAGCGGCAACTGCACCAGCAGCAGCGGCGCCAGCAGCCGGCCGGCCAGCTGCCCCAGGCGCATCGCGAGGCGATCCTGCACGGCGTCTTCTATGGTGGGGTAGACCGACTCCAGCACCAGTGCATCCAGCTCGGGCTGACGTTCGGCAAACAGCAGCGCGGCGCCGCCCAGCGACACACCGATGGCGCCGATCTTCTCGCCGGGCAGCCTGTTACGCAGCCAGGCCAGCGCGGCGTCTGCGCCCGTGGCCTCGCGGCGGCCGAACGTGATGCGATCGCCGCTGCTCGCGCCATGCGCCGGCAGGTCGACGAGGAGGCTGGCGATGCCCTCGCGCTGCAGCCAGCTTGCGCGCGCCAGCATCTGCAGCCGGTTGCCGCGCACGCCGTGCAGCAGCAACGCGGCGCCCTCGCCGGCACGGCCGGGCAGGAGCCAGCCGCAGACCTGCTGGCCGTTGCCGTAGGGGATGCGCACCTGTTCCGCCCGGACGCCGGCAGGCAGCTGGGGCAGGGTCGCGCGAGCCGGGCGCGTCAGGAATTCCCCGGCGACCAGGCCCAGTATCACCAGGCCGGCCATTAGCAGGCAGCCGCCGATCAGGAGTTGTCGCATGCCGGCATGATCGCCGCTTCTCCGGGACCGAGGTCCAGCACAGTACGCACCAACTGCGGCCCGTCCGGGTGTGGCGTGAAGCGGGCGCCCAGCTCGCGCATCAGCGCCAGCATGCGCCGGTTGTCTGTCAATACGTCGCCATACAGCTTCTGAACGCCATGGGCGCGCGCATGGGTCGAGAGATGGGCCATCAGGCGGCGGCCCAGGCCGAGGCCCTGCCAGTCGTCCGCCACGGCGACGGCGAACTCGGCGTGCTCGGGCCGCCCTGCCTCGCGCACATAGCGTGCGTCGGCCACGACCGGTGCATCTGGCTCCAGTGCCTCGGCCACCCAGGCGAGGTGCAGGCGCTGGTCTACATCGGTCAGCAGCCTCAGCAACGTGGGGCTGAGCTCGCGCAGCCCGACGTGGAAGCGCTTGTGGCGCGAGTCCAGCGACAGGCCGCGGAAGAAGGCCTGCTCGGCACCGGCGTCCGCCGCGGCGACGGGGCGCAGCCGGATCGCGCGGCCGCCGCGAAGCGGCCACGCCTCATGATCCGGCGCGGCGAGCAGCGGCCGCTGCTCGACCTCCGTGTTCACGCCCGTGCTCCGGCGGCGGCCGGACGCAGATCCAGCACGGCGGGGCCGCTCAGCGCGCTGACGGTGATGCCCTCGCGGCCTCGCACCGTGAAGCATTGGCCGGCCTCCAGCACGATGTCGCGCGGGTCGCGGTCTATGGTGACCCACAGCGTGCCGGCGGCGCTGCACAGGTGGGTGGCGTGCGCCTTGGGCAGGCGCGAGGTCTGGCCGCGTTGCAGAAGCAGCCGGGTGAGGGGCGGGTCGATCAGCATGGTGTGCTCCTCGGGCGGCCTTGCGCGCCGTTGGCATGCCGGGTTGGCATGCTTGCGTTGGGGCCGCATGGCGTGGATAGTGCTGCCATCCTCCAGAGCAGACAAACGATGATTCGGAAGGCTTCGCATTCCTCCAGCGCATGGCAAACAAGCCCGTCGACCATCTCCCGCCGCTGCAGCTGCTGGCCGCCTTCGAGGCGGCGGCGCGGCATCTGAGCTTCACGCGGGCCGCCGAGGAACGCTTCGTCACGCAGTCGGCCATGAGCCGGCAGATGCGCGCGTTGGAGGAGGAGTTGGGCGTGGCGCTGTTCGAGCGACGTCACCGCGCGCTCGTGCTGACCGAGGACGGCCAGCGCCTGCTCGCCGCCTGCTCGGCCGCGTTGAACACGTTGCGCGTGGCGGTGCGCACGGTGCGCGAACCGCACCAGCGCCAGGTGCTGGCGCTGACGACCACGCCGGGCTTCGCGTCGCTGTGGCTGATCCCGCGACTGACGGCCTTCACGCGGGCCCACCCGGGCATAGACGTGCGGCTGGACGCGGGCCTGGGCAACCGCAACCTGGCCAGCGAGGGCTTCGACGTCGCCATCCGCTACAGCCCGGTGGGCGCGGCCTTGGGGACGCAGCTGTTCGCCGAATCCATGCTGCCCGTCTGCAGCCCTCTGCTGGTGGGCGAGCTGGGCCTGCCGCTGCGCGCGCCGGCTGACCTGGCCCGTCACACGCTGCTGCACCTGGCCATGGACGGCGACAGCCCAGGCATGCCGGCCGAATGGGAGCCCTGGCTCAACG
Organism: Roseateles sp.; assembly: GCF_019237615.1. Lineage (GTDB taxonomy): Bacteria > Pseudomonadota > Gammaproteobacteria > Burkholderiales > Burkholderiaceae_C > Pelomonas. The sequence goes on from NZ_JAFAGT010000061.1 coordinate 51,687, forward strand.
CCTGGGGCCTGGCCGACCTGCGACCGGCGGCGCGGTTGAGCTTTTCCAGCTATGCCGAGGCCATCGCCGCCGCCGTGGCGGGGCAGGGTGTGGCGCTGGGGCGTCGGCCGCTGGTGGATGGGCTGCTGGACAGTGGTCAGCTCGTCACGCCGTTCGGCGCAGGTATCGCGTCCGCGCGAGCCTACCGGCTCATCGTCGACCCGGCGGCCAAGTCGCGGCCGGCGGTGAAGGCCTTCGAGCGATGGCTTCTGGCGCAGTGCGCCGCGCCGGGAGGCTAGCCGGCCAAGCCCGCGTAGACGTACTGCACGTCGTCGTTGTCGTCGAGTGCCGCGAGGAAGCTCTCCACTTCCTCCAACTGCTCGGCGGTGAGGCTGGCCGGGTCGACCGGGTTTCTGGGTCGGTAGCCCAGCCTGGCGCTCAACACCGTGAAGCCATGGGCGGGCAGCGCGCGGCTGACGAGATCCAGGTCGGCCGGGTCGGTGAGGAAGAGCGTCACGCCATCCTCGTCCGCGGGCACCAGGTCCTGCGCGCCGGCCTCGATGGCCGCGCTGTCGGCATCGGCGCCGGCCGTGGCGGCCTCGGCTTCGATCAGGCCCAGGTGGTCGAAGTCCCAGCTCACCGTGCCCGAGGTGCCGAGCTGGCCCTTGCGGAACAGCACGCGCATGTCCGATGCTGCGCGGTTCACGTTGTCGGTCAGCACCTCCACCATCACCGGCACGCGGTGCGGCGCGAAGCCTTCGTAGATGGCCTGCTCAAAATGGATGGTCTCGCCGGTCAGGCCTGCACCCTTCTTGATGGCGCGGTCCAGCGTGTCCTTGGGCATGGATACCTTGCGCGCCTGCTCCACCGCCATCCGCAGCCGCGCGTTGTCCTTGGGGTCGGCGCCGTTGCGCGCCGCGATCATGATGTCCTTGGCCAGCTTGCCGAACAGCCTGCCCTTGGCGTTGGCGGCGATGTCCTTGTGCTTGGCTTTCCATTGCGCGCCCATGGGGAATCCTGTCTGTAGGTCGGGTGAGCCCGGCGCCATGGGGAGGCTTGGGCGGGGGCGCTACTTTACGGGGTGCACTTTGTGTCCTGCCTCGAACCTGTCCAGGCGTGTACAGCTGCTGCAGCTCTTCCCCGCCAATCGACCAACGGTCGTCCTAGTAGAACCCCACCCGCTGCCTATAGCGCTCATTGCGCTCCCGGTCATACGCCTGCGCATCGAAGGACTCGCCTCGGATGGCCCGCAGCACTTGCCCTCCGGTTGGCATGACCGCCGGATTGACGAAGCGGCTCGTGTCCCAGAAGTTGGACCTCATGAAGGCTTTGGAGCATTGCGTGTAGGCCTCATCGATGTCGATCAGCAGGCCCAGCAGCGGGCGTTTGCCCTCCACGGTGGAGGGACTGAGCAGGTCGGTGTCAGTGGTGATCGTGGCGCGGCCGTTGACGCGAAAGCTGTCGGTGACGCCGGGCACCGTGAAGAGCAGGCCAAGGCGTGGGTTCGCCAGGATGTTGCGCAGGGTGTCAGCAATGCGGTTGCCCGGGCGCTCGGGCATCAACAAGGTCTTGTCGTCGAGGATGCGGACGAAGCCCGCCCCGTCGCCGCGCGGGCTGATGTCGCAGTTCCCTTGGGCATCGCTGCTGGCCACGCACACCAGCGGCGAGCGCTCGATGAACTGGCGGGTCATCGCGTTGAGGCGGTCGGCGATCTTGGCGCAGACGGCCTCGCTTGGCTCGCCAATCAGAGCCCGCAACTCGGTCTCGGTCCGGACGACATGCGGCGTCAGTGGATGGGGCGAGCGTGAAGACATGGGGCGCCTAGATGTTCAGCTTGGATGCGGGAATTGTGTGGCTGGACAAGGTCGAGGCCGATCCTGCCGAGGCGGGATCCGCCGATGCCCCGCCCATGGAAAGGGCTGCGAGGACTGCGACCTTGCACGCAATCACAACGGCGGAGCTCCGGCGCGCAGGCCGCGCCCCAGGCGCTGGGCGCGTCCAGCCCAACGCGCCCAGCGCGGCCAGGCTCAGTGCCAGCCAACCGGGCTCCGGCACCGTACCTTCGGAGCTGTCCGGGGCGATCCCCAGCGACAGGAAGCTGAGGTCGTCGACGAACTGCAGGAACGCAGCACCATCGACTTCGATGGAGTAGGCGGTAAAGGGTGTATCCAGCGACAGGTGCGTCCAAGCGCAGCTGTACCCGGGTTGGCAGCGCCTGTTGGACAAGGCATCCGTGCTCGCAGACGCAATCTTGTTCATGTGCTTGTCGAAGGCGCGAACCGTGGCATAGCCCTGGCCTGCGAACATGCTGCACTCGGCCTGGATGATCTGCGGCGCCTTGCCGGCGCGCATGAAGGCTCTCTGAGGTTGGCAAAGAAAACGCCATGGAGCTGCTCAGCTCACGAGGTCGACCTCAGTCGGAGCTGCCCAAGGTCGCCACCACCTTCCTTGTCTGCCCCGCCCGCCACACCGTCAACGTCACCTTCTCGCCGATCTGCCGCAGCTCGATGAGGGACAGCATGTCGTCCAGGTCCGCCACCGTCTGGCCGTCGACGGCGGTGATGACGTCGCCCTGCACGATGCGGCCGCTGCGGTCGCGGCCAAAGGGCCGCAGGCCGGCGGCGGCGGCCGGGCTGTTGTTCGCCACGTTGAGCAGCAGCACGCCCTTGGGCGCCCCCAGCGCCTGAGCGAGGTTGGCCGGCCCCGACGTGACGCCCAGTGCCGGCCGGATGAAGCGACCGTCGCGGATCAGCCGCGGCACGATGCGGTTCACTTCATCCACCGGAATGGCAAAGCCGATTCCGGCGCTGGCGCCGCTGGGGCTGTAGATGGCCGTGTTGACGCCGATCAGCCGCCCCGCCGAGTCCAGCAGCGGGCCGCCGGAGTTGCCCGGGTTGATGGCCGCGTCGGTCTGGATGGCGCCCTTGATGGTGCGGCGGGTGACGGATTCGATCTCGCGGTTCAACGCCGAGACGATGCCGGTGGTCAACGTCTGGTCCAGGCCGAAGGGGTTGCCGATGGCGTAGACCTTCTGGCCTACCTGCAGCTCGCGGCTGGTGCCCACCGCGATCGCCGGCAGCTTGGCGCCCGGCGCCTCGATGCGCAGCACGGCGAGGTCGCGGTCGGGGAAGGCGCCGACCAGCCGGGCCGGATAGCTGCTCTGGTCAGCCAGCGTGACGGTGGCGCGGTCGCCATCCTGGATGACGTGGAAATTGGTGACGATGTGGCCGCTGTCATCCCAGACGAAGCCGGTGCCCGTGCCGCGCGGCTGCTCGCTGGTGCGCAGCGAGAAGAAGTCGCGCTGCACGGTCAGCGTCGTGATGTGCACGACCGAGGGCGAGACGCGCTTGAAGACGCCAATGTTGTTCAGCTCCTCGGCGTCCAGCGCGCCGCGGGGCGCGATGGTGCGGGGCGGGGTGGCGGGCGCCGCCGCGGCCAGGGTCGCGGTGAGCAGCAGGGAAAGCAACAGCGGTTTGATTGACATGATGAACAAAAAAAGGCACCTCACGGCGCCGCCTTCATCGGACGGCTGCCGTGGGGCCGTGACGTGAGGGCGGGTTCAGGCCTTGCAGTCCTTGCCGCGCGGCCCCTTGAAGCCCTTGGCCTTGGCGTCGGCCTCCTTCATGTAGCTGCCCTCCTTGGTCTTGCCATACCAGCGATCGCCCTCGCAGTGATAGACCTTGGTCTTCTCGTTGACCCAGACGAGGCCGGGGCCGCCGCCGGCCGCGGCCGTGGCGGCAGGCTGTGGCGGCCGTTTGTCGGCCTTGGCCGCGGCGGGCGGTGGCGTCGGTGCCGCTGCGGGGGGCGGCGCCGCGGCAGTCGGCTTGGCGCTCGGGGCGGGAGCCGCTGCGGCCGCGGGCGCCGCAGCGTCGCCGTACCACTCCTTCACGCCCTTGTGGCCACGGCAGGCACCCTGCTTGGCGCCGCTGTAGTAGCTGCCGTCCTTGCACTGGCCTGTGGTGCCAGCCGGCGCATCGGCCGGCGGACTCGCCAGTGCCGCGAGCGGCATCGAGGCAGCGAGGAGTGTCGCGATCAGCAATGTCTTCATGTCCACTACGCTCCGTAATCAACGCCACAGCGGCGCGAGACGATCTTATGGGCGCATGCCTTCCCCCGGGTGTCGGCTGGCGTGCACACAATAGCGCCCCATGCCAGCCGCCCGCTCCGATCGTCTTGACGCCCTTCGCGGCGCCGCCATCGTATGGATGGCGGCCTTCCACTTCGGCTTCGACCTGAACCACTTTGGCTGGATACGCCAGGACATCTACCGCGACCCGGTCTGGACCTGGCAGCGGACCTGCATCGTCAGCCTGTTCCTGTTCTGCGCCGGTGGCGGCCAGGCCTTCGCTGTGCTGGCAGGCCAGGGCGCCGGGCGGTTCTGGAAGCGCTGGGGCCAGGTCGCCGCCTGTGCGCTGCTGGTGTCGGCGGGCTCGTGGTTCATGTTCCCGAACAGCTGGATCAGCTTCGGCGTGCTGCACGGCATCGCGGCGATGCTGCTGTTGCTGCGCCTGGGCCTGAGCCGGCTGCCGAACGCGGCCCTGCTCGCGCTGGCGGCGCTCGCCATCGCGGCGCCTCGCCTGGTGCAGCTGGCCGCCTTCGACACGCGCTGGACCAACTGGGTGGGCCTGGTCACGCACAAGCCCATCACCGAGGACTACGTGCCGGTGCTGCCCTGGCTGGGCGTCATGCTGGTCGGCTTCGTCGCCACGCGCGCCCGGCCGCAGCTCTGGGCCGGCCGCGCGCCCAGGCCGCTGGCGGTGCTGGGGCGCTGGTCGCTGAGTTTCTACATGGTCCACCAGCCCGTGCTGATAGGTGTGCTGATGGCGCTGCAGTTGCTGCGTTGAGGAGATGTGATGCGAAAGATGCTCGTGGCCACGCTCGGCCTCTGCGTGGCTGCGGCCGCCACGGCCGCGCCGTTCGCCTGGCCGAGCGGCGCCCAGGCGGCCGTCAGCCTGGGCTATGACGACGGCCTGAACAGCCAGCTCGACCACGTCATCCCCGCGCTGAACCGGCGCGGCCTGCGCGCCAGCTTCTATGTGCCCATCAACGGCCCGACGCTGCCCGGCCGCCAGAACGAATGGAAGGCCGCCGCCGCGGCCGGCCACGAGCTTGGCAACCACAGCCTGTTCCATGGCTGCTCCGCCAAGGGGCCGGGGCGCGACTGGGTGCAGCCGCAGCACGACCTGGACCGGCAGATGGCGCCCCAGGTGCAGGAGCAGATCATCGCCGCCAATACCTGGCTGCAGTCACTGGATGGCCGCACGCGCCGCACCTTCACGCCGCCCTGCCTTGATCTGCAGGCAGGCGGCCAGGACTTCGTGGCCGCCTTGCGGCCGCATTTCGTCGCCTACCGTGCTGCCGGCCCCGGCCTGGTGAGCGACACCGCCCAGCTGGACCCCTATGCGATGCCGGTCTATTTCGTCGAAGGTTGGACCGGTGAGCAACTGATCGCCCTCGTCGAAAGGGCAGCCGCCCAGGGGGCGCTGGTGTCGCTGCTCTTCCATGGCGTGGGCGCCGAGCACCTCAGCGTGACGCGTGCTGCGCATGAGCAGCTGCTGGACCATCTGTCCAGCAACAAGACCCGTTTCTGGACAGACAGCTTCGTGAACATCATGGAGAACGCGCGCCGGCAGGCCGGTCGCTGACAATCCCGGGCATGAGTTCTACCAAGTCCGTCCTGTTCGGCTTCCACGCCGTCACCGTCCGCCTCAAGACCCACCCCGCTTCCGTCGCCGAGGTGCATTTCGACCCGGCGCGGCGCGACCAGCGCATGCGCGCCTTCATCGAGCGGGCGAAGGAGGCCGGCGCCAAGCTGGTGGAGAGCAGCGACGAGCGGCTGAGCCAGCTGGCCGGCAGCCCGCGCCACCAAGGTGTCGTCGCCCGCGTGGCGGCCATCGCGCAGCCGCATTCGCTGGACGACGTTCTGGACGCCGTGGAAGGCCCGCCGCTGGTGCTGGTGCTGGACGGCGTGACCGACCCGCACAACCTCGGCGCCTGCCTGCGCGTGGCCGATGGCGCTGGCGCCCATGCCGTCGTCGCACCCAAGGACCGCGCAGTGGGCCTGAACGCGACGGTGGCCAAGGTGGCCAGCGGCGCGGCCGAGACCGTGCCCTATCTGATGGTCACCAACCTGGCCCGCACGCTGAACGAGCTGAAGGAGCGCGACATCTGGGTGGTCGGGACGTCCGACCAGGCAGAGCGCTCCATCTACGACCTGGACTTCACGCGCCCCACTGCCTTCGTGCTGGGCGCGGAAGGCGAGGGCATGCGCCAGCTCACGGCCAAGACCTGCGACGAGCTGGTACGCATCCCGATGGCCGGTGCCGTCGAGAGCCTGAACGTGTCGGTCGCGTCGGGCGTCTGCCTGTACGAGGCACTGCGCCAGCGTTCGGCACCGGGCAGTCGATAATTCTGACTATTCAGAAAAACTAGGAACTCCGCCATGGCTGTCATCGAAGTCAAGCATCCCCTCGTCAAACACAAGATCGGCCTGATGCGCGAGGCCGAAATCTCGACGAAGAAGTTTCGCGAGCTGACCGGCGAGATTGCCCGCCTGCTGGCCTACGAGGCGACGGCCGACTTCGTGACCGAGAAGGTGACCATCCAATGCTGGAGCGGCGCGGCCGAGGTGGACCAGATCGCCGGCAAGAAGGTCACCGTCGTGCCCATCTTGCGCGCTGGCCTGGGCATGCTGGACGGCGTGCTGGACATCCTGCCCAACGCCAAGGTGTCGGTCGTCGGCCTGGCGCGTGACCATGAGACGCTGAAGCCGGTGAACTACTTCGACAAGTTCGTCGGCAACCTCGAGGCGCGCACGGCCCTCATCATCGACCCCATGCTGGCCACGGCGGGCAGCATGATCGCCACCGTCGACCTGCTGAAGGCGCGCGGCTGCAAGGACATCCGGGCGCTGGTGCTGGTGGCCGCACCGGAGGGCGTGAAGGCGCTGACGCAGGCTCACCCTGAGGTGCGTTGCTGGACGGCGGCCATCGACAGCCACCTCGACGAGGCCGGCTACATCATCCCGGGCCTGGGCGACGCCGGCGACAAGATCTTCGGCACCAAGGAAGGCTGAGCCCGGACCGAGGACAAGCCCTGCGGCTTGTCCGACGCCTGGCGAAGGGCCGATGGCCTGCCAGCTACCGGGCATGAGCCCGGACCGAGGACAAGCCCTGCGGCTTGTCCGACGCCTGACGAAAGACCGGTGGCCCGCCAACCAACGGGCACGGGCTGTTCAGCCCAGCACCTCGCGCAACGCCCGGTGCAGCAGCGCCAGCCCTTCATCGACTTCCGCGGCGCTGATGTTCAGCGCCGGCATCAGCCGCAGCAGGTGAGGCCGCGGTGCGTTGAGCAGCAAACCCACCGGAGCCAGCGCCTGCGCGGCGGCAACCACCTCGCCGGCACGCTCCGACGGCAGCACCAGCGCCCGCAGCAGCCCCAGGCCGCGCTCGCCCACCAGCCCATGCTCCCGCACGAGGGCCCGCAGACCCGCACTCAGCTGCGCGGCCCGCTGGTGCACGCCCGCCAGGAAGTCCTCGCGACAGACCTCGTCCACCACGGCCAAGCCCACCGCGGCCATCAGCGGGTTGCCGCAGAAGGTGCCGCCCTGGTCGCCGGGCTCGAAGCAGTTGAATGACTCCTTGCACAGCAGCGCGGCCAGCGGCACGCCGCCGCCCAGGCCCTTGGCCAGCGTCATCAGGTCGGGTTCGACGCCGAACTGCTCATAGGCGAAGGCCGTGCCGCAGCGGCCTATGCCGGTCTGCACCTCGTCGGCGATCAGCAGCACCCGGCGCTCGGCCGTCAGTGCGCGCAGTTCGCGCACGAACCCCGGGTCGGCAACGACCACGCCCGCCTCGCCCTGCACCAGCTCGATCATGACGGCCACGGTGCGCGGCGTCATCGCGCGCTCGACCGACGCGAGGTCGTTGAGTCTGGCCTTCGCGAAACCGCCGGGCATGGGCGGGTAGAGCTCGCTCCAGCCCGGCTTGCCCGAGGCGCTCATCATCGCCAGGGTGCGGCCGTGGAAGGCCTGTTCGAAGCCGATGATCTCGTGTGCGCCTGCGCGCATGCGGCTGCCCCAGCGTCGCGCCAGCTTCACGGCGCCCTCGTTCGCCTCGGCGCCCGAGCTCGCGAGGAAGACGCGGTCGAAACAGCTCAGCGCCACCAGCCGTTCGGCAAGATCGAGCAGCGGCCGGTTGTAGTAGGCCGGACTGGGGTTCAACAGCTGCTGCGACTGCCGCAGCAGGGCCTGCGTGATCAGGGCCGGGCTGTGGCCCAGGCTGTTCACGGCCCAGCCCTGCACGAGGTCGAGGTACTGCTTGCCGTTCTCGTCGGTGAGCCAGGCACCCTGGCCCGCGCTGAACACCGTGTCGGGCCGCTGCGTGATGGTGATGAGATCCTGCCCGAGGTTCATGGCGTGTCCCGCCAGTCGTAGTCCATCTGGCGGGCGGTGCGCAGCGCCAGCTCGTGGCCGTGCAGCCGCCGCACGAGGTGCAGGCTCATGTCCAGGCCGGCCGAGATGCCGGCCGACGTGAGCACGTCGCCCGTGTCCACCCAGCGCACGCGGTCGCGTACCTGCACCGCCGGCCTCAGCGTGCGCAGCGCGTCCAGGTCCTCCCAATGGGTGGTGGCGGCCAGGCCGTCCAGCACGCCGGCATCGGCCAGCAGCAGCGCACCGGTACACACCGACGCGAGCAGGCCGGCACCGCGCCGCTGGTCGGCGATCCAGGCGCGCAGCTCGGGCCGGCCCAGCTCGGCGTCCACGACGCCGCCAGGCACTATGGCGCAGGCGAGGGGCGGGTGCTCGCCCAGCGTGGCGTCGGGCCGCAGCTGCAGGCCGGCGCGGGCCCGGACCGGCGCGAGGCTGCGTGCGATGGTCGTCACGCTGAACAACGGTGCCGCGCCGGCGGGCTGGCTGCGCCCATGTACCCGGGCCGCGGTGGTGAACACCTCGTAGGGGCCGGCCATGTCCAGCAGTTCCATGTCGTCAAAGACCAGGATGCCAATGTTCATAGGGAGGCGGCCTCCTGCCGCCGGTGCTTGTCGATGTCGGGCAGTGTGTGGCGCGGCGCGCATGGCTGCAATGACGCAGTTCCCACCTTTTCTGCCAAGATGCGCGCATGACCTGCCGCATCGCCTTCGTGCTCTTCCCCGGCTTCCAGCAGCTCGATCTGGCGGGGCCGATGGCCGTGTTTGAGGTGGCCCGCCTGGCGCGGCCCGGCAGCTACGACTGGCGTCTCGTGGCCAGCGCGCCGCCCGCGGTGCGCAGCTCGGCCGGCATCGACTGGCCGGTGAAGGCCTTGCCGCGCAGACTGGGCGATCTGGACCTGGTCATGGTCATCGGCGGCGATGGCGTGGACGCCGCCTGCCGAGATGCACGCCTCATCGCCTGGCTGCGGCGAGCTGCAGGCTCGGGGGCGCGCATCGCCAGCATCTGCAGCGGCAGCCTGGTGCTGGCCGCGGCCGGCCTGCTGGACCACCGAACGGCCACGACGCATTGGTCGCGCAGCCGGCAGTTCGCGACCGACTTCCCGGCCGTGCGGCTGCAGCCCGACCGTATCTACGTGCGCGAACCCGCGGTGCGCGCGCGCCGGCGGCCCGAGCTCTGGACCAGTGCGGGCATGACGGCCGGCATCGACCTGTGCCTTGCGCTGCTGGCTCTCGACCATGGCGAGGAACTGGCCCGCGAGGCGGCGCGCCAACTGGTCGTGGAGCGGCGGCGTCCCGGCGGGCAGTCGCAGTTCTCGCCGTTGCTGGACCTGCAGCGCCCTGAGGGGCGCTTTGGTGCGCTGCTGGACGAAGTGCGCGGCAACCTGCGGCGCGATTACGGCGTGGAGGAACTGGCGGCGCGGGCCTGCATGAGCCCACGGCATTTCGCACGCTGCTTCCGCGCCGAGACCGGGGCGACGCCGGCTCAGGCGGTGGAGCGCCTGCGTGTGGAGGCTGCCCGCGCCGCGCTGGAGAACGGCGCGGCCTCGGTGTTGCGGGTGGCCGAAGAAGCGGGCTTTGGCAGCACGGAGCGTATGCGGCGGGCCTTCCAGCGCCTGCTCGGCCGGCCGCCCGCGGCCTTCCGCCCAGGTGGCATGGCGGCGCGGCCGGCCTGAACGGGAGCGTCAGACCAGGCCCAGCGCCCCCAGCACGCCGCCGGCCAGCACCATCCAGACCAGGCCCAGGCGTGTCTTCAGTACCAGCACGACGGTGACGGCCATCAGCGCCAGCGTGCCCCAGCGGTGCGCCTCGGCCTTGAGGAAGGGTTGGGCCAGCAGCCAGCCCGTCGCGATGATGAGCCCGAGTGTCAGCGGCGTCATGCCGGCCGAGAAGGCGCGCAGGCTGATGTGTTCGCGGTTGTTGCGTGCCCAGCGCGTGGCCGTCAGCGTCAGCACGCTGGATGGCAGCATGATGCCGGCCATGGACGCCGCGGCGCCGGGCAGGCCGGCGACGTTGTAGCCCAGCACGGCGACGAAGAGGATGTTGGGCCCCGGCGCCGCCTGGGCCAGTGCGATGGACGACGTGAACGAGGTGTCCGTCAGCCAGCCCGTCTTGTCGACCAGATAGCGGTGCATCTCCGGCACCGTCGTGATCGCGCCGCCGATGGCCAGCAGGGACAGCGTCAGGAAATGCAGGAATAGGGCGAAGAGATCAACCGGCGTCGTCATTCGGCGCTGCCCGGCCGCCCGAAAGCGCTGAAGCGCCCCTTCAGGGGGCAGTGAGCGAAGCGAGCGTGGGGCTTCATTTCCTCAGCCTCCACCAAGCCAGCGCCATGCCACCGCCGCCCAGCAGGGCCAGCACATGGAACAGCGGCCAGCGCAGCAGCCCTATCGCCACGAAGGCCAGCAGGGCCAGCCCCAGCGCCAGCGGCCGGCCCAGCGGGCTGGTCTTCAGGGCTGGAAGCAGCTTGATGCCGGTGGCCAGCACCAGCCCGGCAGCGACGGCGCCCATGCCGCGCAGCGCGCTCACCGCCGCCGGATACCGGGCCAGCTCGCCGTAGATCGCGGCCAGTCCCAGCACGACAACGGCCGGCGCAAGCAGCATGCCGGCCAGCGCGACGACGGCGCCGCGCAGGCCGAAGAAACGGTCGCCGACCATCATCGACAGGTTGACGACGTTGGGCCCGGGCAGCACCTGGGCGATGGCAAGGGTCTCGACGAACTCTTCCTTGCTCAGCCAGCCCAGGCGTTCGACCAGCTCCCGCTGGGCCACGGCCAGCACGCCGCCGAACCCCTGCAGGGCCAGGCGCGTGAACGCGATGAAAAGCTGGGCGAGGGACTGCGGACGGTTCGGCACGGGAACTTCAGCGGTGGACCTTCAGCGCCTCGGGGTTGACGATGTTCGTCGGCTGGGCACGCATGAAGTTCAGCACGTTGTCGAAGGCCGCGTCGAAATAGATCTCGTAGCTGTCCTGCTCCACATAGCCGATGTGGGGCGTGCAGACGGCGTTCTCCAGCCGCAGCAGCGGGTGGCCCTGCAGGATGGGCTCGCTCTCGAACACGTCGATGGCCGCCATGCCGGGCCGGCCGCGGTTCAGCGCCGACACCAGTGCGTTCTCGACGACCAACTCGGCACGCGAGGTGTTCACGAACAGCGCCGTCGGCTTCATGTGGGCCAGGTCCTCGGCCGTGACGATGCCGCGCGTCGCGTCGCACAGGCGCAGGTGCACCGACAGCACGTCCGCCTCGGCGAAGAAGGCCTCGCGGGTGGGCGCAGCCCGGTAGCCGTCGGCCTCCGCCCTGAGGCGCGAGGCCTCGCTGCCCCACACCATCACCTGCATGCCGAAGGCGCGGCCGTAGCCGGCGACGAGCTGGCCGATCTTGCCGTAGCCCCAGACGCCCAGCGTCTTGCCGCGCAACACCATGCCGACGCCGAAGTTTGCCGGCATGGACGCTGCCTTCAGCCCGGCCTGCTGCCAGGCGCCATGCTTGAGGTTGCCGATGTATTGCGGCAGCCGGCGCATGGACGCCATGATCAGCGCCCAGGTCAGCTCGGCCGGCGCCACCGGACTGCCCACGCCCTCGGTAACGACAATACCCAGCCGCGTGCAGGCATCGATGTCGATGTGGCTGCCGACGCGGCCGGTCTGGGAGATCAGCTTGAGCTTCGGGAGCTTTTCGAGAAGCTGGCGAGGGAAGGCGGTGCGCTCGCGGATCAGCACCAGCACCTCGGCGTCGCGCAGCCGCACGGACAGCTGGCCGATGCCCTTGACCGTGTTCGTGAACACCTTGGCGTTCAGCGGTTCCAGCTTGGCGGCGCAGCGGAGCTTCCTGACAGCATCCTGGTAGTCGTCGAGGATGATCACATTCATGGCTGGGGGCATTGTGCCCCGGGGCGCTGCAGCTGACCGGCCTGCTGGCTACCATCGGTTTCCCTCAATGGAGAACACCCGATGACCAAGATTTCCATGCACGCCGCCAGCGCACCGGCCTTCGCCCGGATGCTGGACAACATGCTTCACTGGCTGGACGCCGCCCGTGCCCATGCCGAGGCCAGGAAGTTCTCGCCCGACGCCTACCTGGTGCTGCGCTTGGCGCCCGACATGCTGCCCTTCACAAAGCAGATCCAGATCGCCAGCGACGCAGCCAAGGCCTGCGTGGCCCGCCTGGCCGGCCAGGAGATCCCGAAGTACGAGGACAACGAGGCGACGCTGGACGAGCTGGCCGAGCGCATCCGCAAGACCCGCGATTACGTGCTGTCCTTGCCCGCCGAGGCCTTCGAGGGCAGCGAGGACCGCGAGATCACCATTCCACGCCGCTCGGGCGAGCCGCTGAAGTTCGACGGCCTGAGCTATCTGCGCCACTACGCGACGCCCAACTTCTATTTCCACGCCACGACGACCTATGCGCTGCTGCGCCACGCCGGCGTGCCGCTGGGCAAGAACGACTATCTGGGCGCTTGACCCGGCAAGTCCCGTGCCCCGGCGCTCAGGGCGCGGCCGTCGCGGCCAGGCCGTTGTCGAAATGCGCGATGACGAGGCGCCGGCAGGCCTCGGCGTCGCGTTCGCGCAGCGCCGCGAGCATGTCGCGGTGCTCGGCCAGCGACTCCGCCAGCCGCCCCTCGCGGAACAGCGAGTGGTGGCGGTTCAGCTTCATCAGCCGGCGCAGGTCGTGCACCATCTGCTGGCGCCAGCGATTGCCTTCCAGCTCCAGGATGCGAAGGTGGAAGCGCTCATTGGCGGCGAAGAAGGCGTCGCGGTCGGGCAGGGCGGCCTCGAGCTTCTGGTGCAGGCCGGCCAGCTCGGCCAGCTCGGCGTCGCTGGCACCGGTGGCGACGCGCGCCGCGGCGTCGCTTTCCAGCAGCGCGAGCAGTTGATAGGCTTCCCGCACGTCCCGTTCGCTCATCTCGGTCACGTAGGCGCCGCGGCGCAGCTTCATCGTCACCAGGCCCTCGGTGGCCAGCACCTTCAGCGCCTCCCGCAACGGCGTGCGGCTGATGCCCAGCTCGCCGCAGAGCTTGAGTTCGTCGATCCACGCCCCCGGCTCCAGCTCGCGCGCCAGGATGCGCTGGCGCAGTCGGTCGGCCACCTGCTCATACAAGGCGGTGGAGGCGAGGGGGGCTGCGGTCTGGTCCGGCATGGCGAGGGAGATGTCGGTCCAGTGTAGCGCTTCTGAATTCATAATTATGAATAACGGGCCGCTATGATGCCGGGCCAGTTACAGGAGAGTTTCGATGTCGGACGCCAGCCGTGCCGGGGACGCCCCGGAGTTCAAGACCGCCACGCTGGAGCAGTGGAACAAGGCCGCCGCCAAGTCTGCTCCGGGCGGCGACGTGGCCGCGCTGAACTGGGTCACGCCCGAGGGGCTGACGGTCAAGCCGCTCTACACGGCCGCTGACACCGCTGGCCTGCCGCATGCCGACACGCTGCCCGGCTTCGAGCCCTTCCTGCGCGGCCCGCAGGCCACGATGTACGCGGCCCGGCCCTGGACCATCCGCCAGTACGCCGGCTTCTCCACCGCCGAAGAGAGCAACGCCTTCTACAGGAAGGCCCTGGCGGCCGGCGGTCAGGGCGTGTCGGTGGCCTTCGACCTGGCCACCCACCGCGGCTATGACAGCGACCACCCGCGCGTGACCGGCGACGTCGGCAAGGCCGGCGTGGCCATCGACTCGGTGGAGGACATGAAAATCCTGTTCGACGGCATCCCGCTGGACAAGGTGTCCGTCTCCATGACGATGAACGGCGCGGTGCTGCCGGTGCTGGCCGGTTACGTCGTCGCGGCGGAAGAACAGGGCGTGGGCCAGCAGCAACTGGCCGGGACCATCCAGAACGACATCCTCAAGGAGTTCATGGTCCGCAACACCTACATCTACCCGCCCGAGCCGTCGATGCGCATCGTCGGCGACATCATCGAATACACGGCGCGGGAGTGCCCGAAGTTCAACTCCATCTCCATCTCCGGCTACCACATGCAGGAGGCGGGCGCCACGCAGGCGCTGGAGCTGGCCTTCACGCTGGCCGACGGCCAGGAGTACGTGAGGACGGCCCTGGCCAAGGGCCTGAACGTGGACGACTTCGCGCCGCGCCTGTCGTTCTTCTGGGCCATCGGGATGAACTTCTATCTCGAGATCGCCAAGATGCGCGCCGCGCGCCTGCTGTGGTGCCGCATCATGAAGGGCTTCGGCGCCACGTCGCCCAAGAGCCTGATGCTGCGTACCCATTGCCAGACCTCGGGCTGGAGCCTGACCGAGCAGGACCCGTACAACAACGTCGTGCGCACCACCATCGAGGCCATGGCCGCCGTGTTCGGCGGCACGCAATCGCTGCACACCAACTCGCTGGACGAGGCCATCGCGCTGCCCACGGAGTTCAGCAGCCGCATCGCGCGCAACACCCAGCTCATCATCCAGGAAGAGACCCACATCACCAGCGTCGTGGATCCCTGGGCCGGCAGCTACATGATGGAGAAGCTCACCCAGGACATGGCCGACAAGGCCTGGGCCATCATCGAGGAGGTGAACGCCCAGGGCGGCATGATCAAGGCGGTCGACTCCGGCTGGGCCAAGCTCAAGATCGAGGCGAGCGCCGCCGAGAAGCAGGCCCGCATCGACTCGGGAGCCGACGTCATCGTGGGCGTCAACAAATACAAGCTGGCCAAGGAGGATCCGGTCGAGATCCTTGAGGTGGACAACGTGAAGGTGCGCGAGGCGCAGATCGCGCGGCTGCAGAAGCTCAAGGCCACCCGCGATACGGCCGCCGTGCAGGCGGCGCTGGGCGCGCTGACGCGCGCGGCCGAGAACGGCGAGGGCAACCTGCTGGATCTCAGCATCCAGGCCATGCGCCTGCGCGCGACGGTGGGCGAAGTGTCGGACGCGCTGGAGGCCGCCTTCGGCCGCCACCGCGCAGACACGCACAAGGTCAGCGGCGTCTACGCGGCGGCCTACGACTCGGCCGAGGGCTGGGCCAGGCTGCAAGGCGAGATCGCCGCCTTCGGCGACGCTCAGGGCCGCCGCCCGCGCGTGATGATCGCCAAGCTGGGCCAGGACGGTCACGACCGCGGCGCCAAGGTCGTCGCCACCGCCTTCGCCGACCTGGGCTTCGACGTCGACATCGGCCCGCTGTTCCAGACCCCCGAGGAATGCGCCCGCCAGGCGATCGAGAACGACGTGCACGCGGTGGGCGTGTCGACGCTGGCGGCTGGCCACAAGACGCTGGTGCCCGCCATCATTGCCGAGCTTCGGCGCCAGGGCGCGGACGACATCATCGTGTTCGTCGGCGGTGTGATCCCGCAGCAGGACTACGAGTTCCTGTTTGAGGCCGGCGTGAAGGGCATCTACGGCCCCGGCACGCCCATCCCGGCCAGCGCCAAGAGCGTGCTGGAGGCCATCAAGGCGCAGCAGGCAGGGGTGGCTGCTTGACGACGCCGACGCTGGCGCCCGTCGCCGATGCGGACTTCGAGGCCATGCTGGCGTTGCGCATCGAGGCGCTGCGCGAGAGCCTGGAGCGACTTGGCCGCTTCGATCCCGGCGTGGCGCGGGCGCGGCTGCGAAGCCAGTTCCGGCCTGAGTGGATGCAGCACCTCGTCGTGGACGGCGAGCGCGTGGGCTACTTCACGGTCGAGCCGCGCGAGGGCGAGCTGCGCCTGCATCACCTCTACCTGAAGCCCTCGGCGCAAGGCCGTGGCCTGGGGGCCTGGGTGATGGGGCGACTCAAGGCGCAAGGCCTGCCGATCGCGCTGGCCGCGCTGCGCGGCAGTCGCGCCAACGACTTCTACCACCGCCACGGCTTCCGCGTCGTCGAGGAGCAGGACTTCGACATCGAGTACCGCTGGGAGGCCGGCGCGTGAGCGATCTCGCCGAACGCCTGGAATCCGGCGAGCGTCGCGCGCTGGCCAAGGCCATCACGCTGGTCGAGTCCACCCGGGCCGACCACCGCGAGCGGGCCGATGCGCTGCTCACCGAGCTGATGCCCGCCACCGGCCGCGCGCTGCGGCTGGGCATATCCGGCGTGCCGGGCGTGGGCAAGAGCACCTTCATCGAGGCCTTGGGGGTTTACCTGCTGGAGCAGGGGCGGCGCGTCGCGGTGCTGACCATCGACCCGTCCAGCAGCGTGTCCGGCGGCGCCATCCTGGGCGACAAGACGCGCATGGAGCGGCTCTCCATGGACACGCGCGCCTTCATCCGCCCCAGTCCCAGCGGCGGCACGCTGGGCGGCGTGGCCGAGAAGACGCGTGAGGCGCTGCTGTTGTGCGAGGCGGCCGGCTACGACGTCGTCATCGTCGAGACCGTGGGGGTAGGTCAGAGCGAGACAGCCGTGGCCGGCATGACCGACCTCTATTTGCTGCTGCAGCTGCCAAATGCGGGCGACGACCTGCAGGCCATCAAGAAAGGCGTCATGGAGCTGGCCGACCTGGTCGTCATCAACAAGGCCGACCTGGACGGTGCCGCCGCCACGCGCGCGCAGGCTCAGATCACGTCCGCGTTGCGGCTGCTGCCCACGCATGCGCATGCGACGCAGCGCGTGATGAAGGCCAGCGCGCTGAAGTCGGACGGCATCGCACCCGTGTGGGCCGCGCTGACGGCGCTGCGCGGCGAGCGGGAGGCCAGCGGCACCTGGGCTGCCCGGCGGCGCGAGCAGTCGCTGGCGTGGATGTGGGAGCGCATCCAGTCCGGGCTGAGGCAGGCCTTCGTCGCCCATCCCGGCGTTCACGCCCAGCTCGACGCCGTGACGGTGGCCGTGCGCGAGGGCCGTACGCCCGCATCCACGGCGGCACGCCAGCTGCTGGCCGCCTTCCAGCCCCGGAGCCCTGCGTGATCACCGGCCTGCACCACATCAACCTGCGCGCGCCGGCCGAGTTGCTGGCGACGCTACGCGACTTCTACCGCGACGTGCTGGGCCTGGAGGTCGGCTCGCGACCGGACTTCGGCAGCGCGGGCTATTGGCTCTATGCCGGTGGCCGACCCATCCTGCACTTGTCCGAGCAGCGGCCCGGCGAGGTGCCGCGAGGCCCGGTCGACGCGGCCGCGCCCACCACCTTCGACCACACCGCCTTTGCCGGCAGCGACGCCCCGGCCATGGCCGCCCACCTCGCAGCCCTGGAGGTGCGCTTCCGCGAATCGCGCTCGGCCGTGACCGGCCAGCACCAGTTCTTCCTGCACGACCCCGCCGGCAATGGCGTGGAGATCAATTTCCCGTTCTGACGAAAGCGTCAACACCATGCATGACATCCTGCAAGCACTCGAAGCCAAGCGCGCGCGCGCGCGGCTGGGCGGGGGCGAGAAGCGCATCGCTGCCCAGCATGCCAAGGGCAAGCTGACGGCCCGCGAACGGCTCGAACTGCTGTTCGACGAGGGCAGCTTCGAGGAATGGGACATGTTCGTCGAGCACCGCTGCGTGGACTTCGGCATGGCCGACAACAAGATCCCCGGCGACGGCGTCGTGACCGGCTACGGCATGATCAACGGTCGACTGGCCTTCGCGTTCAGCCAGGACTTCACCGTCTTTGGCGGTGCGCTCAGCGAAGCCCATGCCGAGAAGATCTGCAAGGTGATGGACCAGGCGATGAAGGTCGGCGCACCCGTCATCGGCCTGAACGACTCGGGCGGCGCGCGCATCCAGGAGGGTGTCGCGTCGCTGGGTGGTTATGCCGACGTGTTCCAGAAGAACGTGCTGGCCTCCGGCGTCATCCCGCAGATCAGCATGATCATGGGCCCCTGCGCCGGCGGCGCGGTGTACTCGCCGGCGATGACGGACTTCATCTTCATGGTGAAGGACAGCTCGTACATGTTCGTCACCGGCCCCGAGGTCGTGAAGACGGTGACGCACGAGGAGGTCACTGCCGAGGAGCTGGGCGGCGCGACGACGCACAACAGCCGCAGCGGCGTGGCCGACCTGGCCTTCGAGAACGACGTCGAGGCGCTCCTGATGCTGCGCCGCTTCTTCAACTACCTGCCGCTGTCCAACCGCGAGAAGGCGCCGGTGCGGCCCAGCGGCGACCCAGCCAACCGGTTGGACCTGTCGCTGGACACGCTGGTGCCCGACAACCCCAACAAGCCCTACGACATCAAGGAGCTGATCCTCAAGGTCGTCGACGACGGCGATTTCTTCGAGCTGCAGCCCGACTACGCGAAGAACATCGTCACCGGCTTCGCGCGCATGGAGGGCCAGACGGTGGGCATCGTCGCCAACCAGCCGCTGGTGCTGGCCGGCTGCCTGGACATCAAGAGCAGCATCAAGGCCGCGCGCTTCGTGCGCTTCTGCGATGCGTTCAACATCCCTGTCGTGACCTTCGTGGACGTACCCGGCTTCATGCCTGGCACGGCGCAGGAGTACGGAGGCATCATCAAGCACGGGGCCAAGCTGCTCTACGCCTATGCCGAGTGCACGGTGCCCAAGATCACCGTCATCACCCGCAAGGCCTATGGCGGTGCCTATGACGTGATGGCCTCCAAGCACCTGCGCGGCGACGTCAACTTCGCCTGGCCCAATGCCGAGATCGCCGTGATGGGCGCGAAGGGCGCGGTCGAGATCATCTTCCGCGAAGACAAGAACGATCCCGAGAAGCTCGCCGCCCGCGAGGCCGAGTACAAGGCCCGCTTTGCCAACCCCTTCGTGGCCGGCGCACGCGGCTTTATCGACGACGTGATCCAGCCGCACGAGACGCGCAAGCGCATCTGCCGCTCGCTCAAGATGCTCAAGGACAAGAAGCTCGAAAACCCGTGGCGCAAGCACGGCAACATTCCGCTGTGATCAGGCGTTAGGAGAAAAACGATGTTCAAGAAAATCCTGATCGCCAACCGTGGCGAGATCGCCTGCCGCGTGATCGTGACGGCCCGCAAGATGGGCATTCAGACGGTCGCCGTCTATTCCGAAGCCGACAAGGACGCGCGCCACGTCGAGCTCGCCGACGAAGCCGTGTTGCTCGGTCCCGCACCTTCGCGCGATAGCTATCTCGTCGCCGACAAGATCATCGCGGCCGCCAAGCAGACCGGCGCCGAAGCCATTCACCCCGGCTACGGCTTCCTGTCTGAGAACGAGGACTTCGCGCGCCGCGTCGAGGAAGAAGGCATTGTCTTCATCGGCCCCAAGCACTACTCGATCGCGGCGATGGGCGACAAGATCGCCTC